>NZ_JBIUAW010000005.1:329628-541275 GCF_044593195.1 Streptomyces sp. NPDC052396 | reverse complement strand
CCGAGCCCGCACCCGCACCAGCCCCCTGGCAGCACTTCGCCCCGTCGCATAACGACGGGGCGAAGCGTCAGGGCCCGGATTTAACCAACAGCGTCCCCAGAGGGTCCGGCCCTTCCGTGTGTGGTGCGACCCGGTCTCAGACCGCCGCCTGCCACAGATCACCGAGCATGTCCGCCAGGCCACGGCGCGGACGCCAGCCCAGCAGTTCCCGCGCGGCGGTGATGTCGTACTCATGGGTGTGGGCGGCACCACGGGCCGGATAGCCGGCGCCGCTGTCGGTCACGATCTCGGTGGGCACCCCGCTGATGGCGACCAGGATGTCCAGCACGGCCTGGATGCCGACCGATTCGCCCCGGCAGATGTCGACCACGCCCTCGGCATCGGAGCCGGCCGCCGCCAGGACCGCGTCGGTCACATCCCGCACATCGATGAAGTCCCGCCGCTCGGGCCGGGCCACCAGATGGAGCTCCGCGGGCCGGCCGGTGCCCTGGGCGGCGCGCAGCCGGGCCGCGGTGGCCCCGGGCAGGCTCAGCTCGGACAGCCCCGGCCCCACCACATTGGACAGGCGCAGCACCATGCCCGACACCAGGCCCTGGCGGGTGGCCGCCAGCACCGCCTGGGTGGCCCGCAGTTTGGTGCGGCCGTAGTCGGAGACGGCCGCGTGCTCATGCACCGTGCCCAGCTGGACCAGCCGGGGAGTCCGGCCGCCGACGGCCGCCAGGGCGGCCAGCAGCTGCTCGACCAGGACCGCGTTGGAGAGTTCCATCGCCTCCTCGTCGGCACCCCATACGGCACCGGCCGCGTTCACCACCACCGAGGGCTTGGCCTCGCGCAGCAGCTCCGCCATCGCCCGCTCACCGCCGGCGGTGACCCCACGCCCCATCAGCGTGACCTCGCCACCCCAGGCGGCCCGGATATGGCGGCCCACAAAGCCGTGGCCGCCCAGCAGCACCATGTGCTCCATGGACCGCTCACCCCGCCAACGACAGCAGGGTGCCGACCAGTTCGGCGGGCGACGGCTGGGCCGCCATCTCCGCGCGCAGCCGTCCGGCGGCCGCCCGGTACGCCGGGTTCCGGAGCACGTCCAGCACCGCCTCCCGGACCTGCTCCGCGGAACACTGCTCGGCCGGCACCATCCGGCCCGCGCCGTACTCCGCCAGCCGCTCGCCCGACATCCGCAGCACCGGGTGGTCCGCCGCGACCAGCACCTGGGGAACCCCGTAGTAGAGGGCGGTGTGGAAGGTTCCGCCGCCGCCGTGGTTCACCAGGCAGTCGAACCCGTCCATGATCAGGTGCAGCGGCACCGGATCGACGATACGGACCGAGGCGGGCGCCTGGGCGCGCAGCGCCTCCTGGTGCTCGGGGATGCAGGTGACCACCGTCTGCAGCCCCTCGCAGGCCCGCAGCGCCGTGGCGAGCACATCCCCGCGGCCCTCCAGGTCCAGGGACCGGGTGCCCAGGGAGATCAGCACCCGCTCGCTGCCCTCGGAACGCCAGCCGGGCAGTGCGCCCGTGCCGTTGTAGGGCAGATAGCGCATCGGGCGGGCCGGGGACGCTTCCGGGTGCTGGAGGCCGGGCGGGCAGGGGTCGATGATCAGCGCGGGCTCGGGGAGGGCGGCCAGGCCGGCCTCGACGGCCACCGGGCGCAGGATCTCCCGGGCGGCCTCCAGGGCCTGGGTGGTGAGCAGGTCCGGGCCGTAGCGGTGGAAGACCACCGGCACGCCCAGGACACCACCGGCGATCAGCCCGCTGAACTCGATGGGGTCACAGAGCACCAGATCGGGCCGCCAGCGCCGGCCGAGGGCGAGGTAGTCGTCGAGTACCGCGTCGGCCCTGCCCAGCCACCGCTTGCCGAGCGTCTCCCAGCGCGAGTCCCAGGCGCCGCCGTGCTGCACCGCGCGGCCGCCGCCCAGATGGCCGGGGGCGGTCCGCCGGCCGGAGTCACCGGACCGGTCACCGAGCAGGGCGCTGGGCAGCCCGGCCGCCTCGGCCGCGCGCACCACATCCTCCTGCCCGGCGACCAGGACCTCATGACCCGCCGAGCGCAGTGCCCAGACCATCGGCACCATGGTCATCAGATGAGTGGGCCAGGTAGCCCCGATGAGTATCCGCACCAGCTCTCTCCTTGCACAGGGATTCCAGAGTGCCGACCAGGTCGGCAGGGGTGGGCAGGGCCAGGACACCGGCCCGCAGCCGGTCCGCGGCGGCCCGGTGCGCCGGGTCGTCCAGGGCCTCCGCCAGGACGGCCGTGATCCGCTCCGGGTCCGCCAGGACGGCGGGGTCGTCCAGCCACCGGCCGGCCCCGCAAGCGCGCACCCGCTCGGCGCAGTCGGTGAGCAGCTCCCGCCGGGGCCCCTCGGGCATCGGCGGGATGACCACGGCCTGCGGCACGCCGTGCACGGCGGCGGTGCCGGACACCCCGTGCCCGCCGTGGTGCACCACCAGCGCACAGTCGTCCAGCAGCAGATGCAGCGGCACCGGATCGATGACCCGTACCGAGCCGCCGGCCAACGCGGGGCTCTCACCCAGGCGTTCGCGCAGCCAGGCGGAGGCGGCCACCAGGGTCTCGGTGCGGGGCAGCGCACCGCAGGCCCGCAGCAGCGTCTCCACCTGGTCGACCACCGGTTCCCGGTCGGTCAGCCCGTCGACGCTGAAGAACACCAGCACCCGCCGGCGACCGGGCCGGGGCCCGGCGGCCAGGGCGGGCGGGAGCACCCCGGGGCCGTTGTAGACGACATAGCGCACCGGCTGGGCCGGGCTCAGCCCCTGCGTCTGCAGTCCTGGCGGGGTGGGGTCGACGATCAGATCGGGGCCCGGCAACCCACCTGCCAGGCCCAGCCGTTGGCAGGTCTCCCGCAGCGCCTCGCGGGCCGCGCGGAGCGCGGTGTCGGGCAACTCGCCCGGGCCGAAGCGGACATGCACCACCGGCACGCCCAACAGGCCCCCGACGATCAGCGCGTTCCACTCCAGCGGATCGGTGACGACCAGATCGGGCTCGAACGCCTCGGCGGCGGCCCGGTAGCCGGGCAGGAAGGTGTCCACCCGGCGGCGGGCCCGGTCGGCGACGGTGACGGGCGGGGGGCCGGCCGGCGGGGTCTCGTCGATCTCCATGGCCGGCAGGCCGGCCTTGACGCCGGTCGCGGCGACATCGGCCGGCCCGGCGACGAGCACCTGGTGCCCGGCGGCGCGCAGCGCCCAGCCGAGCGGGACCAGCGGCATCAGATGGGTGGGCCAGATGGCGGTGAACAGGATGCGCATGACATTCCTCGGGAGTCGGGGGCACGGAACGGTGCGGACGGCGGACCGCCCCGGCCCCGCCCCGGGCATGGCACGACGGGGCGGGACCGGGGCGGAGAACTCAGCGGCCGCCCGCCACCGTCACCGCCTCGCCGGTGATGTTCCCGTTGGCGGCGGAGCCCAGGAACAGCACCGCGTTGGCGATGTCCTCGGGCCGGGTCAGCGCCCCGCTGGGCGTCCTGGACCGCTCCGCCTCCCGCATCGCCTCCGGCATCCGGCTCAGCACCCGCTCGGTGAGCGTCACCCCGGGGGAGACGACATTGACCAGGACGCCCCCCGCCTCCCACATCAGGCTGCGGGCGAAGCCGTGCAGCGCCGCCTTGACCGCGCCGTAGAACTCCATGCCGGGCCGCCCGTCGTGCACCAGATGCGAGGAGACCAGCACCACCCGCCCCCAGCCGCGCTCCCTCATCCCGGGCAGCGCCAGCTGGACGGTGCGCAGCGTGGGCAGCAGGTTGTCCTGGACGAAGGGCACCCACTCGGCCGGCTCCGCGGTGGCGAAGTACTCCGCGTCGGGGCGCCGGCCGGAGAGCTTGGCGGCCAGCGGGACCAGCACATCCACCCCGCCGCGCCGCTGCTCGATCTCCCGCTGGGCGGCTTCCGGGGAGCCTGGGCCGTCCAGGCTGTAGCGCACCGGGAAGGAGTCGTTGCCCAGCTCGGCGGCGAGCTTCTCGGCGCCCTCGTGGTCGGAGTTGAAGCCGACGGCCACACAGGCGCCCGCGTCCGCGAATGCCTTGGCCAGGACCCGGCCCATGTCACCGGTCGCCCCGGTGACGAACACGGTCCGGCCGGTCAGTCCGAGATCCATCAGTGTGTTCCTTCCTGGACGTCCTGGCCCTCCCGGACGGCCGCGGCGGCGCCGGGCCCGGCGCGCAGGATGCGGACCAGTTCGTCGAGCAGTTCCTGCCCGAAGGACTCGGGCAGCCGGTCGGCCCGTACGCTCACCATCAGGTGCAGCCCGCCGTCCGGTTGGGGCTGGGCGGCCAGTTCCACCTCGTTGGCGGTGGTCGGCGGGGGGATGTGCAGCAACTCGGTGCGGCAGCCCGGCAGTCGGAGGTCGGGCACCTCCTCGTCGTGCAGGATCAGCATGGGCAGGTTCAGTACCGCCGGCCCGCTGCCGGCCATGAAGGCGCCCCGCATCACCTCGTGAAAGACCAGGTCCTGGGCCGCCTGGGCGGCGGAGACCGTCTCCCGGGCGGCGTCCAGCCAGCCGGGCTCGCCGGCGGAGCGCAGCCGGACGCACAGGGCGTCGATGCGGCAGGTGATCCCCTCCAGCGCGGTGCGCTTGGCGAGCGGGACCAGCATGCTCAGGTCCCGGTGTCCGGTGAAGTGCGCCAGCGCCGCCCCGTAGGCGCCGGCCAGCAGGGCGAACCGGGTGCCGCCGGTGCGCCGGCCGTGCTCGTCCCAGGGGGCCAGCTCGGCGGCGGTCACCGTGCCGGAGACCTCGGCCAGCGGCCCGGAGGCGCCCTTGGCCCGCAGGTACTGCGGGAAGACCAGCTCCGGCATCCGCCGCAGCTCCTTGGCCCAGAAGGACCGTTGGGCGTCCAGGTCGGCCAGCGCCAGGCCCTTGTGGAACTCGGCGGCGTGCTGGGCCAGGGTGGGCGTGGGGGTGTCGAAGACCGGCTCCCGGCCCTCCAGCCGGGCCTGGTAGGCCACTCCGAGGTCGGCCGCGAACGGGGCGTTGGACAGCCCGTCGAAGGCGGCGTGGTGGGCCACCACGCACAGCAGCGTCCGGCCGGTGTCCTCGGCCCGCACCACGCCGGCCCGCCACACCCGGCCGGTGCTCGGGCTCAGCGGCTCGAACAGCTCGGCCAGCGCGGTGTCGATCGCCGCCTGCTCGGTGGCCACCGGGGGCAGCTCGGTGAGCCGGGGCGCGGTGTCGCCGTCGGCGGGCAGCAGGGCCAGGCCGCGCTTGATGTCATAGCGGGCGTGCAGCGCCTGGTGCCGCCAGTGGACGTCCGGCAGGGCCGCGGCCAGTGCGGCCAGGTCCAGCGGACCCTCGATCCACCAGGTGACCCGGCACAGATAGCGGTTGGTGGTGGCGCCCTCGTCCTCCAGGTAGCTGACCGGCTGCGGGGGCAGTCGCACCTCGCCCTCGTCGCCCTGGACGTCCTCCTGTGCCGCGGCCCCCAGCGCCGTCTCCACGATGCCGGCCAGGCCGGCCAGCGTGGGGTTGGCGAACACCGCGCTCAACGGCAGGGTGGCGCCCAGGTGTTCGCGGATGGCGGTGAGCAGCCGGGCGGCCAGCAGCGAGGTGCCGCCGAGCCGGAAGAAGTGGTGGCCGCCGTGGGTCACCGCCAGTCCGTCGAACAGCTCGCTCCACAGCCCGGCCAGTCGCTCGGCCACCGGCCCGTCCAGCGGCGGCCGTTCGCCGTCGTCCTCGCCGGCCAGTGCCGCCAGGTCGGGCACCGGCAGGGCCTTGCGGTCCACCTTGCCGCTGAGGTTGAGCGGGAAGGCGTCCAGCGCCAGGAAGCCGATCGGCACCATGTACTCGGGCAGGGCGGCGCGGCAGTGGGCGGCCAGTTCCGCGCCGTCCACCGGCTGTTGGGGGTCGGCCGGGATCCAGTAGGCCACCAGATGCCGGTCCTCGCCGATCCGGGCGGCCACCACCAGCGCGTCGGCCACGCCCCGGTGGGTGCGCAGCACGGCGGCGATCTCGTCGGGCTCGATGCGGTGGCCACGGATCTTGACCTGGTTGTCCGCCCGGTCCAGGTACTCGAGGGTGCCGTCGGGGCGGATGCGGACGATGTCGCCGGTGCGGTAGAGACGGGCGCCGGCCGGGCCGAAGGGGTCGTCCACGAACCGGGCGGCGGTCTCCTCGGGCCGGTTGCGGTAGCCGCGGGCCAGTCCGGTGCCGCCGATGCACAGCTCGCCGGCCACGCCCAGCGGTACCGGCCGCCGGTGCTCGTCCAGCACATAGGTGGTGGTGTTCTGCAACGGCCGTCCGATGGCGACCCGTTGGGGGTTCTCGGGCACCTCCCAGCTGGTGGACCAGATGGTGGTCTCGGTCGGGCCGTAGACATTGAGCAGCCGGCCCACCCTGGGACGCAGCGCCTGGGCCAGGTCCAGCGGCAGTGCCTCGCCGCCCACCAGGGCGGTGACCTCGGGGGCGTCGAAGCCCGCCTGGAGGAGCAGCTTCCAGCTGGAGGGGGTGGCCTGGACATGGGTCACCCCATGGATCTCCACCGCCTTCAGCAGGGCCCCGCCGTCGCGGGTCTGCTCGGGGCCGGCCAGCACGATCCGGCCGCCGGTGACCAGCGGAAGGTACAGCTCCAGGCCGGAGATGTCGAAGGAAGTGGAGGTCACCGCCAGCCAGTTGCCGCCGGAGCCGGTCTGGTCGCGCATGGCGAACAGCAGGTTGGCCAGCGAGCGGTGCTCGATCAGGACGCCCTTGGGGCGGCCGGTGGAGCCGGAGGTGTAGATCAGGTACGCCAGGTTCCCGGCGTCCGGCGCGGTGTCCCCGTCCGCTTCGGGCGCGTCGGCGGCGCCCGTCTCCAGGACGGCCCCCGGATAGCCCTCGGGCAGCAGCGCCCGGTGGGCGGGCTCGGTGACCACCACGGTGGCCCCGGAGTCCTCGATCATAAAGTGCAGCCGGTCGGCGGGCAGTTCGGGGTTGACCGGCACATAGGCCGCGCCCGCCTTCCACACGCCCAGCACACAGGCCACCAGCTCGGGGGTGCGGTCCAGCACCACGGCGACCAGCGACTCCGGCCCGGCGCCCAGGGCGCGCAGCCGGCGGGCGTAGCGCTCGGCGCGCTCGTCCAGTTCCCGGTAGGTCCAGCCGGCGCCCTCCGGGGTGCCGGCGTCGACCAGGGCGATGGCCTCGGGGGTCGACCGGGTCTGCTCGGCGATGAGTTGGGAGACCGAGGTCCAGGTGCGCTGCACGGCGGTGTCGTTCCAGCCGTGCAGCAGCAGCTCCCGTTCGTCGGCGGGCAGCGGCTCCAGCTGGTGCAGGGCGGCGCCGGGGCGGCGGGCGGCGTCCGTCAGCAGGTGGACGTACCGGGCTGCCAGGCGCTCGGCGGTCTGCTGGTCGAACAGGGCGGTGGCGTAGGTCAGTTCACCGCTCAGCGTGCCGTCCGGCTCCGGGCGCAGCCACAGGGCCAGTTCGGTGGCCGGGGTCCGGGCCTCGGGGCCCAGCCCGAAGGCCACCGGGCACGGCTCGGCGGACGGGCCGGGGACGGCCTCGCGCACCCGGCGCTCGGCCTCCTCGAAGGCGAGGTCCGCGGCCAGCGGGCAGGGCAGCAGGGTGCCGTCCTCGGTGCCCAGGGGCACCTCCCACTGGCCGGTGTGCCGGGCCAGCAGCACCGCGAAGGCGGTCAGCAGGGTCTCCCGCCGCCAGGGGCCGGCCGGCAGGGTGAGGCCGGCCCGACCGGTGCCGGTGGCGGCGGTGCCCGGGCGGGGGCGGTCGGTGGGCAGTTCCAGTGGCGTCATCTCGCTCGCTCCCTTCGGTTAGCTCTGGACCCGGCGGACGAAGCGGCGGCAGGCGATCCAGCCCATGACGGCGGACCCGCCGGCCAGCACGCCCAGCACCGCCCAGACCGGCATATGGCCCAGCTGCGGGGTGAGGGCGGCGCGCATTCCCTCGCTCATATAGACCACGGGGTTGACCAGCACCGTGTACTGGAGCCACTTGATGGGGTCCAGGGCCGACCAGGCGTAGTAGACACAGCCGAACATGGTCATCGGCAGCATGATCAGGACGATCAGGGTGCTGGCCTTCTGGATGTCCATCATGGTGCCCAGCAGCAGGCCGATGCTGGCGGCCAGCAGCGAGGAGAACGCCAACACCGCGATCAGCATGGCCCAGTTGTGCACATGGACCTGGGGGGCCTGGCCGTCGGCGTGCACCAGCATGACCACCGGGAAGACGATCAGGCCGGAGAGCAGGCCCTGGAAGGCGGCGGAGAGGATCTTCTGGGCCGCCACCGACCACAGCGGGATGGGGGCCAGCGCCCGGTCCTCGATGTCCTTGTAGGCCAGCTCCATCAGCAGCGGCATCATCACGCCGGTGATGGCCTGGTTGGCGATGGCGATGGCCACCAGGCCGGGCACCAGGGTGGTGGCGTACGCGGCGCCGCCGCCGCCCATGCCATGGCCGATCTTGGGCAGCACATAGGCGAAGGTGAAGGTCATCAGCACCGGCTGGAGCATCACCTTGATCAGCAGCATCACCGCGTCCTGCCGCCAGATGAGCAGGTCGCGCCAGAACAGGGCGCGGAAGGCGGCGCGGTAGGTGGACCGCGTACGGAGCCCGCCCGCGTCCAGGGCGGCGTAGGCACTCATGCAGAGAAGTCCCTTCCGGTCATGGCGAGGAAGGCCGTCTCCAGGCTGGGCGGGGTGGAGAAGGCGTTGCTGACCGACAGCCCCTGTTCGGCGCCCGCGTCGGCGAGGCGGGCGAAGAGGCCGTCGGGTGCGGTGGAGTGGACCCGCAGTCGGTTGCCGTCGGTCTCGACCTTGCCGACGCCGGGGAGCTTCCCGGCCGCCGGGGCCACCGGCTCGGCGGAACCGTCGAAGTCCATGGTGAACACGGTGTCGGCGCCCGCCGACTTCTTCAGACCCTCCACCGTGTCGCAGGCCAGCAGGGTGCCGCCGTCGACGACCGCGACCCGCTCGCAGAGCGACTCGGCCTCCTCCAGATAGTGCGTGGTGAGGACGATGGTCTGGCCCGCGTCGTGCAACTCCCGCAGCGAGTCCCAGAGGTTGAGCCGGGCCTGGGTGTCGATGCCGGTGGTGGGCTCGTCCAGGAAGAGCACATCGGGCCGCTGCATCAGGGCCCGGGCGATCTTCAGGCGCTGGGCCTGGCCGCCGGACACCCAGCCGACCTTGGCCTTGGCCCGCTCCGCCAGGCCGAACATCTCCAGCAGCTCCCCGGCGCGGCGCCGGGCCTCCCGGCCGCTCATGCCGAACAGCCGGCCGCGCATCTCAAGGTTCTGACTGAGCGTCAACCCTCGGTCCAGGCCTGAGTTCTGGGTGACCACGGAGATCCTCCGCTTCACCTCACAGGGGTTGGCGATCACATCGGCACCGGCGACGGTCGCCTTGCCCCCGGTCGGGCTGACCAGCGTGGTCAGCATGCCGATCGTGGTGGACTTTCCGGCGCCGTTCGGGCCGAGCAGCCCGTACAGCTCTCCGGCCTGGACCTCGAGGTCCAGGCCGGAGACGGCGGTGACGGACTGACCCGCCGCCCTGTAAACCTTGGAAAGCCCGGTCGTTTCTATCGCTGGAGCGACCATGGCGTGACACCTCTGTGGGAATCGGGACTCCGTGTGTGCCACCGATCCTCGGACCCGGCTCTGGAGCCGGGATCGAGTCACCTCACAGCCGTTCAGGAATGCGCTTGTCCCGCTTGGGCGGACACCCGCTCCGGCGCCCAGGGCCAGAAGGATCCGCGCTGGTGGAGCACCGGTGGCTCGGCCCGTACCGCACAGGCGTCCATCCGCCCGATGACCACCAGGTGGTCACCGGCCTCCACGGTGCGCACCACCGAGCACTCGGCGTGCGCATACGCCACATCCAGCAGCACCGGCGCCCCGCCCGCCTGCGGGGCGGGCCGCCAGCGCACCCCGGCGAACTTGTCGTCGGACGATCCGGCGAACACCTTGGCGGGTGCCTCCCCGTCGGCGCCGAGGAGGTTCAGCGCAAAGGCACCGGAGGTCTGGATGGCCTCCAGGGTCTGTGAGCCGCGGTTGAGGCAGACCAGCAGCAGCGGCGGTTCGGCGGACACGGCCGACAGGGCGCTGCAGGTCATGCCGCGCGGCCTGCCGTCGGCGTCCACCGCCGTGACCACGGCGACCGCCGTCGGGAAGGAGCCGAAGAAATCCCGGAAGAGCCGTCCGTCCACCGGTTAGGCCTTCGCGCGGTAGGACTCGACCACATTCCACAGCGAGCCCGGGGTGGCGAAGGTCTCCCCATTGAGCTCATTGTCCGGCAGCTCGATCCCGTACTGCTCCTCCAGGCGCATCAACAGCTCAATGGTGCCTATGGAGTTGAGCCCCAGGTCCTTGAGGTCGGTGTCCGCGTCGAGCGGGCCCCCGGAGTCGCGCAGCACCGAGCGCAGGGTCTTCTCGAATTCGCTGTCCAGCATCAGGCAGTCCTCTCCTGGGACGGGCCGGCGGCCCGCAGTTCGTCGCGCAGCCGGTTGCGGTCGGTCTTTCCGTTGGGGGTGAGCGGCAGTGCCTCGCGTACCAGGCACACGGCCGGCACCTTGACCTGCTCCAGCCGCTCCCCCAGCGCGGCCAGCACCTGGTCCGGAGTGAGGGTGGTGACCGCGATCAGGGTCAGGTCGCGCTCGCCCTCCGGGGGCAGCACGGCGGCCTCGGTGACGCCGTCGACATCCAGGGCGGCCGCCTCGATCTCCGAGACACTGGTGCGCACCCCGTGCCGCTTAAACAGGTCGTCCCGGCGGCCCTCGAAGTACAGGTGGCCCTCGGCGTCCAGCCGCCCGTAGTCGCCGGTGAGCAGGGTGACTTCGGTGCCGTCGGGCGAGCGGTGGTAGCGCGCGGCGGTCATCTCCGGGGCCCGCCAGTAGCCGGCCATCAGATGGGGGCCGCGCACCGCGATCTGCCCGGTCCCGCCGGCCGGCAGCGGGCGCAGTTCCTCGTCCAGGATCAGCACCTCGGTGCCGGTGAGCGCCCGGCCCACCGAGCCGGGCCGCTGGAGGTCGCCGTCCGGCTCCAGCACGGTGACCCGCTTGCACTCGGTGATGCCGTACATGGGCGCCACCCGCGCCTGCGGGAAGGTCTCGCGCAGCCGCTGGATGACCGGGCCGACCAGGGCGGCTCCGGTGTTGGTGAACAGCCGTACCGGCGGCGGGAGTTCGCGCCGGTTGCGCATCGACAGCCGGAGCAGCATCTCGGCCAGCGAGGGCACCAGGGGCACCACGGTGACCCCGTGCTCATAGAGCAGCCCGATCAGCCGGGTGTGCGCGTCGGGCTGGGTCAGCACCACCTCGGCGCCCGCCAGCACCGACAGGAAGACCTGGTAGAGCCCGTAGTCGAAGGAGAGCGGGATGGCGGTGAGCACCACATCGTCCGCCCGGTAGGCCAGCCGCTCGGCGATGGCCCGGGTGGCGAACACCGCGGCCCCGTGCGGGCACATCACACCCTTGGGCGCGGCGGTGCTGCCGGAGGTGTACATCAGCAGCGCCAGGTCGTCCTCGCCCACCGGCTTCAGCACCGGCTCGGGCGCCCCGTCGAGCTCCGCGCGTACCGTCCCGGCGTCCACGACCCGGCCGGTGAGGCCGGCCGGCAGCGCGGTGTCCGCACCGTCCGCGATGGTGACCGCGGGCTCGCAGTCGGCCAGGATCGACTCCAGGTGGTAGCGCTTGAGGGCCGGGCCCAGCGGAACGAACACCGAGCCATTGGCGGCGGTGCCGAAGAGCATGGCGACCAACTCGCGCACATTGCCCAGGCGTACACACACCCGGTCGCCGGGACCCACTCCCCTCTCCTGCAGCCACCCGGTGAACTTCCGGGCCTCGGCGGCGAGTTGGGCATAGCTCCAGGAGCCTTCGGCGTCGGTGACGGCGGTGGCGTCCGGATGGGCGGCGACGGTGTCCGCGAGCAGCTCGTGCAGGGTCATCCCAGGGCCTCTCACTTCTCGGCCAGCCGGTCGGTGATCTCCAGGACCGCGGCGGTGGCCGTGAACCCGGCGCCGGCGGACCAGAGCACCACCCGGTCACCGGGCGACACGGCCTCCGTCTCCACCAGATGGGCCAGCCCGGCGAACCAGTCGCCCGCGCCGATGTGCCCGGTGCGCCGCGCGTACTCCCAGGTGGTGCGCTCGCGCTCAAAGCCCAGCAGCTCAAAGACATGGTGGCCGTTCTCGCCCCGGCCATTGGCGGGCACCACCAGTTTGTGGACATCGTCGATGCCGAGCCCGGCCTCGCTGAGCGCCTTGCGCACCACCCGCTGCATCAGGCGGAAGGTGCGCAGTACCGCCTCGCTCTCCTCGAAACGGGTGGCACCGGCGTCGGAGCGCAGCGCCAGGTCGATGATGTCGGTGGCCTCGCGCGGCGAGGTACGGAACGGTTCGTCGCCCCGGGCCAGCGCCTCCAGGGAGTTGTCCGCGAGGGTGGCGGTGGTCAGCAGCCGGGCGAAGCCACCGGTGCGGGAGATCACGGCGGCTGCCGCGCCGTCCCCGTACACCGTCCCGTGCCGCAGCCGCCACCGGTCCGCGCCCGGCCCGCAGAACCGGTCGGCGATGCTGATCAGCACCGCGTCGCCCTGGCCCGAGGTGAGATGCGCGGCGGCCAGGTCCAGGGCGCTCACCCCGATGTTGCAGCGCTGCTGGACGTCCATGGCCGGCACCTTCGGGCCCAGCGTGCGCTGGGCGACATAGGAGGCCGCCGGCCAGATGTCCAGTCCCTGGAACCAGGTGCTGCCGTGCAGCAGCAGCGAGAAGTCCGACGGCGCCAGCCCGGAGTCCTTGAGCGCCGCCTGCGCGGCGTGCACCGCCATGTCCGGCGGCGCGACATCCTCCGCGATGATCACGGACAGATAGTCATAGACATCGGTCAGGGCCTGCCCGAGCCCACGGTCGACCAGGCCGGCCTCGACGGCCGAAGTGATCGAGGTGGGCTCCGCCAGGCAGGTGCCCAGACCGGCGACATAGACGTTCTCCCAGCGCACGCCGCCTCCTCCATAGAAACGATTCCTCATCGAACGATGGGGTCATCGTCAGGAGCACCGCTCGAACGCGGCTGGAGAATCGGCCGCGTGCGCGTTACCCGGCCGTGCTAAGCGGCCGCGCGCAGCGGGCCGGCCGCCGTGCCGGACAGCACCTCGTGGTGGATGCGCTGCAGGTCCGGCGAGGGGTCCAGGCCCAGTTCCTCGCTGAGCAGCAGCCGGATGGTCTGGTACGCCTGGAGCGCCTCCACCCGGCGGCCGCACTTGTTGAGCGCGATGATCAGCTGGGCGTGGAACCACTCGTTGTAGGGGTGCGCGGTGACCAGCTTGCGCAGGTCCGCGATCACGCCGCGGTGGTTGCCGCGCTCCATCTCCGCGGTGACCCGCAGCTCCAGGGCCGCGATCCGGCGCTCCTCCAGGTGTGCCACATAGCCCTGCAGCAGCGGGCCCTTGTCCACATTGGACAGCGCCGGCCCCCGCCACAGCGCCAGTGCCCGGTTGAGCGCCTCCACGCTTCTGTCGGTCTGCCCCAGGGACAGCAGGGTCTGGCCCTGGTCGACCAGCTGCTCGAACTCCCGGATGTCGACGCGCGCCCCCTCGGTGCGCAGCACATACCCCGGCGCCACGGTGCGGATCATCTGCCCGTCCGCGTCCCCGCCCGGCTGTCCCGCGAACGCCTTGCGCAGTTGGTAGATGTACGTCTGCGAGGTGGTCACCGCGCTGCGCGGCGGATTGTCCCCCCACAGCTCCTCGACGATGGAGTCAAGGCTGAGCGTGTGGTCCGAGCGCAGCAGCAGCAGGGCCAGCACCTGCCGTGTCTTCGCCGCACTGGGCGTGAAATCCCGCTGGTCGTCGGTGACCTTCAGCGGGCCGAGAATGTCGAACTTCACCGTGCTTTTCCTTACGCAGACTGTTGCCGGTAGAAATCGCCGAGAGGTTCCGTATGGCTTGACGCCTCCCCCGATGGCTCGACGCTAGATCGCGGCAACAGCACGCCTCAAGGAAGACCGGTCAAGATGCGGCGATGGGAACATACGGGGGGTACATGGACCTGTTCCCATGTCACTTCCGAGGCATTTCGGAGTACTCCTGGGCAGTGTTGTCGTGACACGCCCAAAGCAAGGATGGAACGGAATATTAACCTCCGCAATCCTGTGCGGGAATCCTTTGTCTACAAGTTTGTCGTCCGATACACAACAGCGCCCCGCCCGGCGGGTGCCGGACGGGGCGCTGTACAGGTAGGCCGTGTGGGACTCGAACCCACAACCAATGGATTAAAAGTCCACTGCTCTGCCAATTGAGCTAACGGCCCGCCCCCGCAGCATAGCCCGGCCGCCCGCCGGACCCGCAGTGGTTTGCGCCGCCCGCCACGCGCGAGAGCCCGCGCGGCGCGGGTGCGCCGTGCGGGCTCTTACGGGGTGGTGGGCCGTCAGCCGTTGCGCTTCCAGCGCGGCTTGTCGGCACGCCGGTCGCTGGAGGCACCGGCACGGTTGTTGTCGAAGTGACGGTCGTCCCGTCGACCGTACGGGCGGTCGCCGCCGGCGCGGTGGCCACCGGACGGACGGTCGTCGCGGCGGTCCCGGTTGAACGGACGGTCGCCGCCACCGGAGCGGAAGCCGCCGGCGGGACGGTCGTCCCGGCGGAAGCCACCGGACGGACGGTCCTCGCGGCGGAAGCCACCACGGTCGTCACGGCGGTCGTCACGACGGTCATCGCGGCGGAAGCCACCGGACGGACGGTCGTCACGGCGGAAGCCACCCCGGTCCTCGCGGCGGAAGCCACCGGACGGACGGTCCTCGCGGCGGAACCCGCCACGGTCCTCGCGACGGTCGTCACGACGGAAGCCGCCACGGTCGTCACGGCGGTCATCGCGGCGCTCGTCCCGGCGGAAGCCACCCGGACGCTCCTCGCGGCGGAAGCCACCACGGTCGTCACGGCGGTCGTCACGACGGTCATCGCGGCGGAAGCCACCGGACGGACGGTCGTCGCGGCGGAAGCCACCCCGGTCCTCGCGGCGGTCGTCACGACGGTCGTCACGGCGGTAACCGCCGCCCCGGCGCTCGTAGTTGCCCCGCTCGTCACGGCGCTCCTGGGCGGGCGCGGCGGCCTGGGCCGGCACCGCGGCAGCGGCGGCCTCCTCGGCCTCCCGCTCCGCCTCGGCGGCGGTCTCCTCGGCAGCGGCGGCGATCACGGCCTCCGGGTCCTCGCCGCGCTCCCGGGCGACACGGGCCAGCAGCCGGTCGGCCTCCTCGCGGAGCTCGGTGGCCCGGCGCTGGGCACGCTCCAGCTCGCGGTTGAGGTTGGCCAGCTCGCGCTCGGCCTGCTTGGCGGCGTTGGCCGCGGAGTCGGCCTGGACCTCGGTGAGGGAACGGGCGCCGGTGATCTCGGCGACCTCCGGGTCGAAAGCGCCGGCCCCGCCGACGATGTGACGCGAGGCGTCCACGCCCGCGTCCTCCATCAGACGGAAGATCTGGCGGCGCTGGTGCGGCAGCGCCAGCGAGACCACGGTGCCGGACTGGCCGGCCCGGGCGGTACGGCCGGAGCGGTGCAGGTAGTCCTTGTGGTCACCGGCCGGGTCCACATTGAGCACCAGGTCGATGCCGTCCACGTGGATACCGCGCGCGGCGACGTCGGTGGCGACCAGGACGTTGACGCGGCCGCCCTTGAAGTCCTCCAGGACCCGGGTACGGGCGCCCTGGGTCATGCCACCGTGCAGAGCGTCCGCGCGCACCCCGGCGTCGAGCAGCTGCTCGGCGACGCGGTCGGCGCCCATCTGGGTGCGGACGAAGATGATGGTGCGGCCCTTGCGGGCGGCGATGGCGGCGGTGACCGGAGCCTTGTCCTTGGGCTTCACCACCAGGACGTGGTGGGTCATGGTGGTGACCGCACCGGCCGAGGGGTCCACCTCATGGGTGACCGGGTCGACCAGGTAGCGCTTGACCAGGGTGTCGATCTCGTTCTCCAGCGTCGCGGAGAACAGCAGCCGCTGGCCGCCGGTCGGCACCTGGTCCAGGATCTCGGTGACCTCGGGCAGGAAGCCCATGTCGGCCATCTGGTCGGCCTCGTCCAGGACGGCGACCTGCACCTTGTCCAGCGAGGCGGCACCGCGGTCGATGATGTCGCGCAGGCGGCCGGGGGTGGCGACCAGGATGTCCACGCCGCGCTCCAGGGCGTAGATCTGGTTGCCCATGGACGTACCGCCGCAGACCACCTTCATCTTCAGGCCGAGCACATCGCCGTACGGCTGGAGGGCGTCCGCGACCTGCATGGCCAGCTCACGGGTGGGGGTGAGGATCAGGCCACGCGGGCGCTTCTTCTCGGTGCGGCCGCCGGCCAGGGTGGACAGCAGCGGCAGGCCGAAGGAGAGGGTCTTGCCGGAGCCGGTACGGCCACGGCCCAGGATGTCCTTGCCGGCCAGGGCGTCCGGGATGGTGGCCGCCTGGATCGGGAAGGGCGTGGTGACACCGTTCTGCGCCAGCTTGCGGACCACGGCCTCGTCCAGGCCCAGGTCACCGAAGGTGACGGTCGGCTCCTCGGCCGCCTCGGTCTCGACCGTCCCGGCCTCAGCCGTCTCAACGGTCTCGAGCTCGAGCTCGGTCTCGGCGACGGCCTCGGGCAGGACGTTCTGCTCAGTGGAAATAGACATGCGAAATGCGAAACCTTCCGGAGTTTCGGCACGCGCCCAAGCTCCGTGTCGGCTTCACAAATGACCGCCTCGATGCGGTCAGCCACGGCAAGGTAAGGAACGCGCCACGCGGCGCGCTTCTGTGCGGCGCCGGGCAAATGGGATCAAACGATCTACCACCATACGCACCTACCACCCCCGGACGCAAGCCGCCTGCTCAGCGACGTACCGGACCTAGGCCACCGGCCCGGCCTGGGGCGTGGGATGCGGCGCCGGCGAGGTCGCGGTGGGCGGCGGCGGAGCCGGCGAGGTGGGCGGGGGCTGCGGGGTGACCGGCGGCCGGGCGGGCGGCGAGGACGCCGGCGGCCGGGCCGGAGCGCTGGCGGGCGGCTTGGCCGGCCCCCCGGGCTTGCCCGGCCGGCCCGGCGGCACCGCGTCGTCCGAGGCGTCGGCGGAGGGCGCGGCGGAGGACGAGCCGGAGTGCGTCCCCTTGACCGAGGGGCTGCCGCTGGGGCCGTGCGCCGCCCTGGCGTCCGCCCGCCCCGGCCGCTCCCCGGCCACCGGCAGCCCGTCGTCCGCCTCGGCCCCGGCCTCGCGCTGCTTGCCGGAGGCGGAGGGCGCGGGCCGGCCCGGGTCGCTGACGCTCATGCATCCGCCCAGCGCCAGGGTCGCCACGGCCACGGCCGCGAGACGGATTCCCGTTGAGTGCGCCCTGCGCAGGGGAGAAACAGCGGGCACGGGGATCACGCGCATGGGGGACCGCCTTCGGGTCACAAGGGGACAGGCTCCCTGCCCAACTGGCCCCGCCCCGCCCAGGACACGCGGCCCCCGGGCGCATGGGACGTGACCTCAGCCATAGCCCAGTTGGTCCAGCCGTTCATCGTCGATGCCGAAGTGGTGCGCGATCTCATGAACGACCGTCACCTCGGCCTGTGCCACGGCCTCTTCCCGGGAGTGGCACATCCGCAGGATCGGCCCCCGGTAGATGGTGATCCGGTCCGGCAGCACCCCGGCGTACCACTCACCGCGCTCGGTCAGCGGCGTCCCCTCGTAGAGCCCGAGCAGCCCCGGACGGTCCGCCGCCGGCTCGTCCTCCACAAACACCGCGACGTTGTCCATCAGCCGCGTCAGCTCCGGCGGGATCAGGTCCAGCGCCTCGGCGACCAGCTCCTCGAACTCCTCGCGCGTCATCTCCAGCACGCTGGCCATTCTGCGGCAGCGGGGGTCTTCCCGCCGGGCGGCGGCAGCGGCCCCGGCAAACCGTTTTGGCGTTCCCACCCCACATCCCATATGCTTCTCACGTCCCCGAGGCGCTGAACAGCGCAGAGGTGGGCCATCAGCCCTCATCGTCTAGTGGCCCAGGACGCCGCCCTTTCAAGGCGGTAGCACGGGTTCGAATCCCGTTGGGGGCACGCTTGATCGTGTGCGAGACTGGTTCTCGCACATACCAGGTCCTGTGGAGCAGTTTGGAGTGCTCGCCACCCTGTCAAGGTGGAGGCCGCGGGTTCAAATCCCGTCAGGACCGCTGCGATCTCCTCGGAGATCGTTCCCCAAGCTCTTCGAGCTGGGGGATACCCCTAGGCTGGGTAGCTCAGTTGGTACGAGCGTCCGCCTGAAAAGCGGAAGGTCGCCGGTTCGACCCCGGCCCCAGCCACGGGCAGAGCCCCTCGTCTTCGGACGGGGGGCTCTTTTCGTTCCCTTAAATGGGTTCGCCGCTTCACAGGGCCTGGTGCGATCCTGGACCCCGTATGTCTACGCAGCCTGCCCCCACCGTCGCCGACCTCGCCGCGCGCCTGCCCGAGCTCTCCCTGCGTGATGCGCAGCGGCTCGGCCGCAGGCTGGACGGCGCACGCCGCATCCACAAGCCCGAGGCCCGCACGGCGGTGTTCGCCGAGATCACGGCCGAGATCGACCAGGCCGAGCAGCGGATCGCCCGGCGCCGCGCCGCCGTCCCCGCCGTCAGCTACCCCGAACAGCTGCCGGTCAGCCAGAAGAGGGACGAGATCCTGGCCGCGGTCCGCGATCACCAAGTGGTGATCGTGGCCGGTGAGACCGGCTCCGGCAAGACCACCCAGATCCCCAAGATCTGCCTGGAGCTCGGCCGGGGCGTCAAGGGCCTGATCGGGCACACCCAGCCCCGCCGGATTGCGGCCCGCACGGTGGCCGAGCGGGTCGCCGAGGAGCTGCGCACCCCGCTGGGCGAGTCCGTCGGCTGGAAGGTCCGCTTCACCGACCAGGTGAGCCCGGACACCCACGTCAAGCTGATGACCGACGGCATCCTGCTCGCCGAGATCCAGACCGACCGCGAGCTGCGCCAGTACGACACGATCATCATCGACGAGGCCCATGAGCGCAGCCTCAACATCGACTTCATCCTGGGCTACCTGGCCCAGCTACTCCCCCGCCGCCCCGACCTCAAGGTCGTGATCACCTCGGCGACCATCGACCCGGAGCGCTTCTCCCGGCACTTCGGGGACGCCCCGATCATCGAGGTCAGCGGGCGGACCTATCCGGTGGAGGTGCGCTACCGGCCGCTGCTGGAGGAGGGCTCGGAGGACCCGGACCGCGACCAGATCACCGCGATCTGCGACGCGGTGGACGAGCTGGCACGCGAGGGCGACGGCGACATCCTGGTCTTCCTCTCCGGCGAACGGGAGATCCGCGACACCGCGGACGCCCTGGAGAAGAAAAAGCTCAGGTTCACCGAAATCCTGCCGTTGTACGCCCGGCTCTCCCACGCCGAGCAGCACCGGGTCTTCCAGCGGCACACCGGCCGCAGGATCGTTCTGGCCACCAATGTCGCCGAGACCTCGCTGACCGTCCCCGGCATCCGCTATGTCATCGACCCCGGCTTCGCCCGGATCTCCCGTTACAGCCACCGCACCAAGGTGCAGCGGCTGCCCATCGAGCCGGTCTCGCAGGCCAGCGCCAACCAGCGCAAGGGCCGCTGCGGACGGACCAGCGACGGCATCTGCATCCGGCTGTACTCCGAGGACGACTTCCTCGCCCGGCCGGAGTTCACCGACGCCGAGATCCTCCGCACCAACCTGGCCTCCGTCATCCTCCAGATGACCGCGGCCGGCCTGGGCGACATCGAGAAGTTCCCCTTTATCGACCCGCCGGACCGGCGCAACATCAAGGACGGCGTGGACCTGCTCCAGGAGCTGGGCGCGCTCGACCCGCAGCAGAAGGATCCGAAGAAACGCCTCACCCCGTTGGGCCGCAAGCTCTCCCAGCTGCCGGTGGACCCTCGGCTGGCCCGGATGGTGCTGGAAGCGGACCGCAACGGCTGTGTACGCGAGGTGATGGTGATCGCCGCCGCGCTCTCCATCCAGGACCCGCGCGAGCGGCCCTCCGACAAGCAGCAGCAGGCCGACCAGCAGCACGCCCGGTTCAAGGACGAGACCAGCGACTTCCTGGCCTTCCTCAACCTGTGGCGCTATATCCGCGAACAGCAGAAGGCGCTGTCCTCCTCCGCGTTCCGGCGGATGTGCAAGTCGGAGTTCCTCAACTACCTGCGCATACGCGAGTGGCAGGACATCTACGCCCAACTGCGCACGGTGGTGAAGACCATGGGCGTGCACATCGCCGAGGAGGACGCCGCCCCGGAGCGGATCCACCAGTCGCTGCTGGCCGGTCTGCTCTCCCACCTGGGCCTGAAGGACACCGAGAAGAACGAGTACCTGGGCGCGCGCAGCGCCAAGTTCGCGGTCTTCCCCGGCTCGGCGCTGTTCAGGAAGCCGCCGCGCTGGGTGATGTCCGCCGAGCTGGTGGAGACCTCCCGGCTGTGGGCCCGGGTCAACGCCCGGATCGAGCCGGAGTGGATCGAGCCGCTGGCCCAGCACCTGGTCAAGCGCACCTACAGCGAGCCGCACTGGGAGCAGAAGCAGGCCGCGGTGATGGCCTATGAGCGGGTGACGCTCTATGGCGTGCCCATCGTCGCCCAGCGCAAGGTCAACTACGGGCGGATCGACCCGGAGGTCAGCCGGGAGCTGTTCATCCGCCATGCCCTGGTGGAGGGCGACTGGCGCACCCATCACCAGTTCTTCCACGACAACCGCAAACTCCTGGGCGAGGTCGAGGAGTTGGAGCACCGGGCCCGCCGCCGGGACATCCTGGTCGACGACGAGACCCTGTTCGACTTCTATGACCAGCGACTGCCCGAACATGTGGTCTCCGGCGCCCACTTCGACTCCTGGTGGAAGCACAAGCACCGCGAGGAGCCGGAGTTGCTCAACTTTGAGCACTCCATGCTCATCAATGAGAACGCGGAGGCGGTCACCAAGGCCGACTACCCGGACTCCTGGCGCCAGGGCCGGCTGAAGTTCAAGGTCACCTACCAGTTCGAGCCGGGCGCGGACGCGGACGGCGTGACCGTGCACATCCCGCTCCAGGTGCTCAACCAGGTCACCCCCGAGGGCTTCGACTGGCAGATCCCCGGCCTGCGGGTGGACCTGGCCACCGAGCTGATCCGCTCGCTGCCCAAGGTGATCCGCCGGCACTGCGTCCCGGCGCCCGACTACGCCACCGCCTTCCTGGACGCCACCGTGCCCCTGCAGGAGCCGCTGACCGCCGCCCTGGCCCGGGAACTGCACCGCAGGACCGCGGTGCGGGTGGAGCCGGAGGACTTCGACCAGGCCAAGGTCCCCGACCACCTGAAGATCACCTTCCGGGTAGTGGACGAGCGCAAGCGGAAGATCGCCGAGGACAAGGACCTGGAGGCCCTCCGGCTGAAGCTCAGGCCCAAGACCCAGGCGGCCATCACCAGGGCCTTCGAGAAGGCCGCCGAGACCGCCTCCGGCGCCCCCGCGGGCCCCGAGCAACGGTCCGGCCTCACCCGTTGGACCATCGGCTCCCTGCCGCGCACTTTCGAAACCAAGCGGGCCGGCCAGCCGGTCAAGGCGTATCCCGCGCTGGTCGACGAGGGCGCCTCGGTGGCGGTACGGCTCTTCGACACCGAGCCGGAGCAGCAGGCCGCGATGTGGCAGGGCACCCGCCGGCTGATCCTGCTCAATCTGCCGTCCAACCCGGCGAAGTTCGCCCAGGACAAGCTGAGCAACCAGCAGAAGCTGGCGCTGTCCGCCAATCCGCACGGCTCCATCCAGGCGCTGTTCGAGGACTGTGTCTCCGGTGCGGCGGACCGGCTGATCGCCGCGCACGGCGGTCCGGCCTGGGACGAGGAGGGCTTCCGCAAGCTCTTCGACGCGGTGCGCACCGACATCGTGAATGTGACGCTGGCCACCATCCGCCAGACCCAGGAGGTGCTGGCCGCCTGGCACGCCTGCGAGCGCCGGCTGAAGGCGACCACCAGTCCGGTGCTGCTGGCCTCGCTCACCGATGTCCGGCAGCAGCTGGCCGCGCTGATCAAGCCGGGCTTTGTCACCGAGCACGGGGTGCGCCGCCTGCCCGACCTACTGCGCTACCTGGTGGCCGCGGACCGCCGGCTGGCCCAACTGCCCACCAACGCCCAGCGGGACGCCGCCCGGCTGGCGAAGATCAAGGAGATGCAGGACGAGCACGCCTGGCTGCTGGAACAGTTCCCCAAGGGGCGCCCGGTGCCCCAGGAGGCACTGGACATCCGCTGGATGATCGAGGAGCTCCGGGTGAGCTATTTCGCCCATGCGCTGGGCACCGCCTTCCCGGTCTCGGACAAGCGGATCGTCAAGGCGATCGACGCCCTCGCCCCCTGACCGGGAGCGGCCGGCGGGCGGCCGGGGAGATCGAGTTCGACCGCACCCCCTGACCTGCTGTAGAGTCTTGTTTCGCAGCCCCGCGGAAGCGGAGCGGCAAGCAAGGTCCTGTGGAGCAGTTTGGAGTGCTCGCCACCCTGTCAAGGTGGAGGCCGCGGGTTCAAATCCCGTCAGGACCGCATAGTTGAAGGCCCGGATCTCCGATCCGGGCCTTCTTGTTTCCGCGCTTGACTGCGACACGTGCCAGGGGTACCCACTCAGTGGGAGGTGCTGCGCTCGATGACGATGACCACCCGGACCGAGGGCACCCGCACGGCGGACGGCATCCGGCATGAGACCCGGGCCCTGTTACGGGCCCATCTCGCGGCCGCCACCGGCTACCGGCACCTGACCCGGCACTGCCCGGTCTGCCACCGGCTGCTGCGGCTGGCCCAGGAGGGCACCGAGGAGTCCCGGCGCGGCCGATAGGGGCCCTGGAGGGCCAACAGGGGCCTCCGGCAAGGCAGTCGGCGCCGTCGGCCACCTCTACCGCTTTCCCACGGCGAGCAGCAAGAACCTCGCACTGTGACGGTAGTCACCGTAAATCCTTACGTAAGGGGGGAACTCAGACCCCGCCCACTACGGGTCAATTTAATATGTGCAATTGCACCGACCGCTCAACCAACTCCCCCGCCTCACCCCGCAGTCGGCGGACCGGCGTCCCGCGGGCATGGAAAAGCGCGCTGGACCCGGCGGAGTCCAGCGCGCTCTCACGTACCAGTTGGGCGGTCACCGGGTTGGGGGCCCCGGAAATCGCCCCGTCATTCAGTTGTTCAGGCTTCGCTGCGCTGCTGCGGAATGCCCGCCAGCAGGGCGCGGACCTCCGCTTCGCGGTATCGGCGGTGTCCTCCGAGCGTGCGGATGGACGTGAGCTTGCCTGCCTTGGCCCACCGCGTGACCGTCTTCGGGTCCACGCGGAACATCGTGGCAACCTCAGCCGGGGTCAGCAGCGGCTCGGCATCAGGGGTGCGAGCGGTCATGAGCGGCCTCCTCGGGAGAACCGAGTTCAGGATCGGTTCTTTCCTCTAAATTCTGCACCTTGACCCACGTTGCCCGAAATGGCAGACGCAGGCCGAGTCGGTTATAGGACGAACGGCTTGTCCTCGGCACTACAACTACACCATCTGTCCAGCCACGTCGGCCAAACCGATGGAATTGCCCTCTCAGGTGTTCAACCTCGGCGGAACCCAATGGACCATGTCATAGCGGACAGTCACGCAGTCGTGACGATCAGTCACAGCGGGATCAGGGGTCATCAGGGCCGTCAAGGAGCGCAATACCGATCAATCCACCCGTACACGGATAGAAGGAGCCCCTCCCGGACTCCTTGTCCTATTTTGCCACGAGGGTGGGCGATGGGCGCAAGACCTGAAGTAAGTGCGTTAGATCACGGTTGCTCCAATGGTCCGGATCAGGACCTAGGTCCGTAGCGGAAATCACAACGGCCTCAGCTCGCCGACGGGCGGCGTCAGTTGGCGAACTGACGGTCCCGGACGGCTCGCCAGCGTGCGGTGAGCCGCTCATACGCCTCGCCCGCCCGCTGCCCGTCGCCGGCCCGCAGCGCGGCCAGCCCCTCCGCGGTGTCCGCGGCGGAACGGTCGTCGGCGAGTTCCGCCTCCGGAACCATATGCACCAGACCGCCATAGTCCAGCTCCACCAAGGAGCGCGGATGGAACTCCTCCAGCCAGCGCCCCACCTCCACCAGGCCGTCGATCAACGGCCCCTCCTCGATGGCATCCCGCAGCGTACGCAGCCCCCGGGCCACCCGCCGCCGGGCCTGCACCATCGGAGTGCGGTAGCGCAGCCGCAGCCCGCCCCCGGAACCCCCGCCGTCCTGCGGCGCCTTGCCGTACTCCCGCTCCTCGTCCGCGAAGAGGACGAACCAGCGCAGCGGCACCTGCCAGGTGGCGGTGCGGATCCACGGCCGGGCATCGGGATTGCGCTCCTGCCAGCGCGCGTAGTCCGACTCCGCCTGGCGGCGCACCACCGGCGGCAGCACCGCGTCCAGCACCGGCCCGGGAAACCGCTCGGCCAGCTCCTCCAGCGCCAGCCAGCCGCGCAACCGGGTGCGCCAGGGGCAGACGCAGACCACGCCGTCCAGCACGGCCACAAAGGCGTCGCCGATCTCGTGCACCGGCACCGGCACCGGCGGGGTGGGCAGCAAGTCGGCCAGCGAACGGCGCAGTTCGTCCTGGGCGGTGGGCAGCTCCTCGCGGCGGGCATAGCCGGCCCAGTGGGAACGCTCCGGTTCGGGGAAGGCGCCCAGCGGTTCGTAAACCCGGAGATACGCCGCGTACGGGACGGTCACCGACGACGCCAGACCCACACTCGCTCCCTCAAGCCGGAGGATCACACCGGGGAGTTGGCCGGCCGCTCCCCACCCGGTGCAAATCGTCCCATGACGCCGGAGCCCGGGAGAGTGATCCTCAGCACCGCACCCGTGCGAGGGCCGTACAGGCCCTACCCTCGTGCCAACCGGCCCTCCGGTACCCCGGGAGGGCAACTCCGCGCGACCTATGGAGTCACCACCGTGACTGACGTACGTCCCACCTCCCCCAAGCACTCCCCGGGCACCGAAAGCGTGCTCCACACCCTGTTCCGGTCCGACCTCGCGGGCCATGAACAGGTGGTGCTCTGCCAGGACCGGGCCACCGGCCTCAAGGCCGTCATCGCCCTCCACTCCACCGCCCTGGGCCCCGCCCTGGGCGGTACGCGTTTCCACCCCTACGCCTCCGAGGAGGAGGCGGTACAGGACGCGCTCAACCTCTCCCGCGGGATGTCCTACAAGAACGCCCTGGCGGGTCTGGAGCATGGCGGCGGAAAGGCCGTGATCATCGGCGATCCCGATGAGATCAAGACCGAACAACTCCTGCTCGCCTACGGCCGGTTCGTGGCCTCCCTCGGCGGCCGTTATGTCACCGCCTGTGATGTCGGCACCTATGTCCAGGACATGGACGTGGTGGCCCGGGAGTGCCGCTGGGCCACCGGCCGTTCGCCGGAGCAGGGCGGCGCCGGTGACTCCTCGGTGCTCACCGCCTTCGGCGTCTTCCAGGGCATGCGGGCCGCGGCCGCCCACCAGTGGGGCGAGCCCACCCTGCGCGGCCGCCGGGTGGGCGTGGCCGGCGTCGGCAAGGTCGGCCACCACCTGGTGGAGCACCTGATCGAGGACGGCGCCCAGGTGGTGATCACCGATGTGCGGGCGGACGCGGTGGCCCGGATCACCGGACGCCACCCGGAGGTGACGGCGGTGCCGGACGCGGCGGCCCTGGTCCGTACCCCGCTGGACGTCTACGCCCCGTGCGCGCTCGGCGGCGCGCTGGACGACGTCACGGTGGCCGCGCTGACCGCCACCGTGGTCTGCGGCGCGGCCAACAACCAACTGGCCCACCCCGGGGTGGAGAAGGACCTGGCCGACCGGGGCATCCTCTACGCCCCCGACTATGTGGTGAACGCCGGCGGTGTGATCCAGGTCGCCGATGAGCTGCACGGTTTCGACTTCGACCGGGCCAAGGCCAAGGCGGCCACGATCTACGACACCACGCTGGCCATATTCGACCGGGCACGCCTGGACGGGGTACCGCCGGCGGTCGCCGCCGACCGGCTGGCGGAGGCACGGATGGCCGAGGCACGGGGAACCCGGGTGCCCCGCCAGACCCAGCGGTAACGATTGGGCGCATGGGAGCCGCACAGCGGTCCCCACAGACACACCGCCGGGGGGTGGCAAGGGAGACTTCTCTCACCACCCCTCGGCGGGTCGTCGCCAAGAACCGGTTAAAATCGCGGCTGACCAGCATGGACAGGGCTCCTCGCGGGTTGTGCTCCGTGGCACGTCATGCGGGCGACGTACCGTACGGCCGCGGAAGCAGGTACCGTTGAAGTCCTACAGGCCGGATCCCTAAGCGGGGATCCGCTCTGAGCAATGAACGCGTGTCAAGACTCTGGGGCCGTCGAGCCCCGTCATTGAGGGGGTCGAGCCATGGGGCGCGGCCGGGCCAAGGCCAAGCAGACAAAGGTCGCCCGCCAGCTGAAGTACAACAGCGGCGGGACCGACCTCTCACGTCTGGCCAATGAGCTGGGCGCAACGCAGCCGTCGACGAAGCAGCCGCCGAACAGCGAGCCGCTCGAAGACGAGCTGGACGACGACCCGTACGCCCAGTACGCGGCGCGTTACAACGATGACGAGGACGAGGACGAGCACACCGCTCCGTCCGAGCACTCCGCATACCGTCGCCGCGCTTGACGCGAAGACTCTCACTGACCCGGTCCGGGGCCTGGCCCCGGACCGGGTTCTGTGCTGCCCGGCTCGGGTCAGGCTGAGTAGTCACCGGTCAGCGCCACCGCTTCGGGGTGCCCACCGCGCTCGGTGATCTCCCCGGCGACCCAGGCGTCCAGGCCCCGGTCGGCACAGGTGGCCAGCGCCACCTCCACGGACTCCGGAGGCACCACGGCCATCATGCCGACACCCATGTTGAGGGTCTTCTCCAGCTCCGGCCGGGCCACCTCGCCCAGCCGGCCCACCAGGTCGAAGACCGCACCCGGGGCCCAGGTCGACCGGTCGACGCTCGCATGGAGGTGGTCCGGGATCACTCGTGCCAGGTTGTTGGCCAGTCCGCCGCCGGTGATGTGCGAAAAGGCATGCACTCGGGCGGTGCGGGTGAGCGCCAGGCAGTCCAGCGCATAGATCCGGGTGGGCTCCAGCAGTTCCTCGCCCAGGGTGCGGCCGAACTCGGGCACCTCGCGGTCCAGCGCCCAGCCGGCCCGGTCGAAGAGCACATGGCGGACCAGCGAGTACCCGTTCGAGTGAAGTCCGGACGACGCCATCGCGATGACGACATCACCCTTGCGAATGAGATCGGCACCCAGCACTCGGTCCGCCTCGACCACTCCGGTGCCCGCGCCGGCCACATCGAACTCGTCGGGACCCAGCAGCCCGGGGTGCTCGGCGGTCTCCCCGCCGATCAGGGCGCAGCCGGCCAGGGCGCAGCCCTCGGCGATGCCCTTGACGATGGCGGCCACCCGGTCGGGGAAGACCTTGCCCACACAGATGTAGTCGGTCATGAACAGCGGCTCGGCACCGCACACCACCAGGTCGTCCACCACCATGCCGACCAGGTCATGGCCGATGGTGTCGTAGACGCCCATCCGGCGGGCGATGTCCACCTTGGTGCCCACGCCGTCGGTGGCGGTGGCGAGCAGCGGGCGCTCATAGCGCTTGAGGGCGCTGGCGTCGAAGAGGCCGGCGAAGCCGCCGAGGCCGCCGACGACCTCGGGGCGGGTGGCCTTCTTCACCCATTCCTTCATCAGTTCGACGGCGCGGTCGCCCGCCTCGATGTCGACGCCCGCGCTTGCGTAGCTGGCACCGGTGGTCTCGGAAGTCATATTCCTGAGATCTTTCGTGTCGTGATTACGGACGGCGCAGGGCGTCCGCGGCGTCGGGGCCGCCTGCGAGCTCGGTCTCCAGCAGGTGCTTGCCGAGCAGCTGGGGGTCGGGCAGCTCCATGGGGTACTCGCCGTCGAAGCAGGCGCGGCAGAGGTTGCCCTTGGGGATGGAGGTGGCCTCGATCATGCCGTCGATGGAGATGTACGCCAGGGAGTCGGCGCCCAGCGACTTGCCGATCTCCTCCACGGTCATCCCGTTGGCGATCAGCTCGGCGCGGGTGGCGAAGTCGATACCGAAGAAGCAGGGCCACTTGATCGGCGGCGAGGAGATCCGGATGTGCACCTCGGCGGCGCCGGCCTCGCGCAGCATCCGGACCAGGGCGCGCTGGGTGTTGCCGCGGACGATGGAGTCGTCCACCACCACCAGGCGCTTGCCGCGGATGACTTCCTTCAGCGGGTTGAGCTTCAGCCGGATGCCCAGCTGGCGGATGGTCTGGCTGGGCTGGATGAAGGTCCGGCCCACATAGCTGTTCTTGACCAGGCCGGAGCTGTAGGGGATCCCGCTGGCCTCGGCGTAGCCCACGGCGGCCGGGGTGCCGGACTCCGGGGTCGCTATCACCAGGTCGGCCTCGGCCGGGGCCTCGGCGGCGAGCCGGCGGCCCATCTCCACCCGGGAGAGGTAGACATTGCGGCCGGCGATGTCGGTGTCCGGACGGGCCAGGTAGACGTACTCGAAGACACAGCCCTTGGGGCGGGCCTCGGCGAAGCGGCTGTTGCGCACGCCGTCCTCGTCGATGGCGATCAGCTCGCCCGGCTCCACCTCGCGGACGAAGCTGGCGCCCACGATGTCCAGGGCGGCGGTCTCCGAGGCGAACACCCAGCCGCGCTCCAGGCGGCCCAGCACCAGCGGGCGGATGCCCTGTGGGTCACGGGCGGCGTAGAGGGTGTTCTCGTCCATGAAGACCAGCGAGAAGGCGCCCCGGACGTCCGGCAGGACCTTCTTGGCGGCGTCCTCCACGGTCAGCGGCTTGCCATCGTCATCGGTCTGGCCCGCGAGCAGGGCGGTGACCAGGTCGGTGTCATTGGTCGCGGCGACCTGGGTGGCCCGGCCGTTCTCCTTGGGCAGGGCGGCCACCATCTCGGCCAGCTCGGCCGTATTGACCAGGTTGCCGTTGTGGCCCAGCGCGATGGAGCCATGGGCGGTGGCCCGGAAGGTGGGCTGGGCGTTCTCCCACACCGAGGCTCCGGTGGTGGAGTAGCGGGCGTGACCGACCGCGATATGGCCCTGCAGGGAGCCGAGAGAGGTCTCGTCGAAGACCTGGGAGACCAGTCCCATGTCCTTGAAGACCAGGATCTGGGAGCCGTTGCTCACCGCGATGCCCGCGGACTCCTGTCCACGGTGCTGCAGCGCATACAGCCCGAAATAGGTGAGTTTGGCGACCTCTTCTCCCGGAGCCCAGACACCGAAGACGCCGCAAGCGTCCTGGGGGCCCTTTTCGCCGGGAAGCAGGTCGTGGTTGAGTCGTCCGTCACCACGAGGCACACCTTGAGTCTATGGCAGCCGGAAGGTTCATCCGAACCGGGGACGACCAGGGATGTCTCACACCACGCACAGCCACCCGGCAGGCACAGCGAATCACTGTTCGCTCAATCGAGCAGGGGGAGTTGTGCGGAGATGTCGGCTCGTTCACCACTGGCAGTGACGGCCGCTTCCTCGACCGCCGAGGCCCAGCCGATGCGGCCGGCTGCCAGCCGGAGCCAGGTGAGCGGATCGGTTTCCACCACATTGGGCGGGGTGCCCCGGGTGTGCCGGGGGCCCTGGACGCACTGCACCACCGCGAACGGCGGGATGCGCACCTCCACCGAGCCGCCGGGCGCCCTGGCGGCCAGCGCGTCGGCCAGCAGCCGGGTGGTGATGGCCAGCGCCTGCCGGTCATGGGCGGCGGTACGGCCGGTGGCCGCCGCCAGATCGTCGGCGTACAGCACGGTCTCCAGTACCCGGGTGAGCGCGAAGTCCCCTGCGGTCATGGGCCCATGGGGGGTGCCGGTCAGCGCTCCCGGGTCCGGGTGCGCCCCGGCGAGCGCCCCGGTGGCCGCCGTCAGCCGGGCCGCCGGGTCGGGGTCCGGAGCGACCGCGGCGGGGCGCCGGTACGCGGCCAAGTAGCCCTGGATGTCCAGGCGTTGACCGCCGGGGGCGGGCCCGGCGGCCTGCCCGGGCAGCGCCGCCAGCACGGCGGCCAGGTGCGTGATCAGTCCGCCGACCGTCCAGCCGGGAAGGCGCGTTGGCGCGCCGAGCGCCTCGGAGCCGATCTCCGCCACCATGGCCCGTACCGCCTCGGCCTCACGGAGCAGGGCGGTGCGGGTCCGGTCCGGGTCATAGGCGCGGGCCCTGGGCCTGGCGGTCATCCGGCGGCCTCCGCCCCATAGCCGCCCAGCCCGAACTCCACCATGGCGAAGGCCCGCTCGGCCAGCGCCACCGCGTCCGGGTGGACCGCCGCGGCGGACTCCCCCGCCAGCAGGCGCTGGCTGTTGTGGTCGATCACCGCGTACCGCGCGCCCATCAGCTGTGCGGCGGCCACCTTGACCAGGTGCGGGTCGCCCGGCACCGCCGACTCCAGTTCCTCGGTGAGCAGTTGCTGGGCGCGCAGGGCGAACTGGTGGCGCCGCTCCCGCAGGGCGGGCGTCCGGTCGATCAGCCGCAGTACCCGCAGGACCGCCTCGCTGTCGCAGAGCCCCACCGAGGCGTCGTGTTCGGCCAGCGCCCGCAGGAACTGGCCCCGGACGGCCGCCACCACCGACTCACCGGGCCGCCGGTCGCGCACCGCGTGCGCCGCGTCGGCGAGGTGCACCTCCATGGGGCCGAGGATCAGATCCTCTTTGGTGGACACATAGTTGAAGACGGTCATCTTGGACACCTGGGCCGCCGCGGCGACCTCGGCGACCGAGACATGGTCATAGCCGCGCTCGATGAACAGCTCAGCCGCCGTGCTCCAGATGACGGCCCGCGTCTGGAGCTTCTTGCGCTCGCGGAGGCTGACTCCTTCGGTCCCCATACCAAGACCTTAGCAAGATCTGTTTTGTCCGAGTCGAAAAACATACCCAGCCGAAAAATTGACTCGGTATAGCTCTATGCCCCATGGTGGTCCCGGGGGACGCACCGACCACAACCGCCCGTGGACCGCGGGCACTTCAAGGGGGCACCCATGTCCAGCTCCACCGGGCGCCGCAGGATCTCCTTCGCCGTGTGCATAGTGACGATCCTGCTGGCCGTCCTCGACCAGAACATCGTCTCGGCCGCCACCGTCCCGATCGTCCGGGACCTGGACCCGGACCATGGCGTCGACCGGATCCCCTGGCTGATCAGCGCCTTCGCTCTGGCCGCCACCGCCGCCCTGCCGCTCTACGGCAAGCTGAGCGACTCCTACGGGGCCAAGCGGGTCTTCCTGGGAGCGGTGGCCACCTTCCTGGTGGGCTCCGCACTGTGCGGAACCGCCCACACCATGGGGCAGTTGATCGCCTTCCGGGCGCTGCAAGGACTCGGCGGCGGTGGGCTGATGAGCATCACCATGGTGGTGATGGCCCAGCTCAAGGGGCCCGGTGGCAAGGGTCCCGGCATCGCCGGCATCGGCGCGGTGATCGCCGGTGCGGGGATGGCGCTGGGCCCGGTGGTCGGCGGCGCACTGGCCGATCACGCCAACTGGCGCTGGGTGTTCTACATCAACCTGCCCATCGGCGTCGCGGTGTTCGTCCTCGCCGCCGTACTGATCAAGCTGCCGCACCAGGCCAGCCGGCACCGCATCGACTACCCGGGCGCGGCCCTGGCCGCCGCCTTCTCCACCTCGCTGCTGCTGATCGCCGAGTGGGGCGGCAAGGAGTACTCCTGGGGCTCGGCCACCATCCTGGGACTGAGCGCCGCCTTTGTCGCCCTGCTCGCCCTCTTCCTGTGGCGGCAGGCCACCGCGGCCGAACCCGTGCTGCCACTGGCCATGTTCCGCAACCCGGTGCTGCGCAATGCCTTCGCGCTCCAGGGCATGCTGGGCATCGCCCTGATGGGCACCGTGGTCTACATCATGATCTATCTGCAGATCGCCCGTGGCATCAGCGCCAGCGACTCCAGCCTCTTTATGATCCCGATGGCCGCGGGCCTGGTGGGAACCGGCCTGTCCGCCGGCCTGTTGAAGAAGCGGGGCTGGACCCACCGCACCTTCCTGCTCACCGGCACCATCACCAACGCCGTCGCCGCCGTCTCCCTGGTCTTCACCGGAGTGCACACCAGCCTCTGGCTGCTGGGCGCCGAACTGCTGGTCCTCGGCGTGGGGTTCGGCCTGCTGCTGGGCCAGGTGCTCACCCTGGCCATGGAGTCCACGGCGCGCGAGCAGCTGGGCGTGGCCACCACCGGCATCCGCTTCTTCCAGAGCCTGGGCGGCGCGCTGGGCACCGCGCTGTTCGGCACGGTGCTCAGCCGGATGTACGAGTCCAAGGTCCCCGGCGGCTCCACCAGCACCATCGCCCGGCTGTCCGGTGAGGCGCACGCCCATGCGGTAAGGGCGCTGGTGACCTCGGTGGACACCGTGTTCGCCTGCGCCGCCGGCGCCATGGTGCTGGCCGTGGTCCTGGCCGTACGGCTGCGGATTCCGGGCCGGACGGACGGGCCGGACGCGGCCGGACGGGCCGGCGGGCACCCCGTGGTGCCGGTCAACGCCAAGTGACCGTAGTGCCGGACGGGCCAACCGGCCCGCCCGGCACCGCGGTTCAGCCGAACAGCGCGGGAATGGTCCCCTGGTGCGCGGTGCGCAGCTCGTCCAGCGCGATGGTGAACTCGCCCTGGACGTCCAGCGATTCGCCGTCCACCACGCCGATCCGGGTGGCGGGCAGGCCGCGTGCCCCGCACATGTCGGTGAAGCGCAGCTCCTCGCTGCGCGGCACCGACACCACCGCCCGGCCCGCCGACTCCGAGAAGAGGAAGACAAAGGGGTCGAGCCCCTCGGGGACCAGGATCCGCGCGCCATTGCCGCCGCGCAGACAGGACTCGGCCAGCGCCTGCACCAGACCGCCGTCGGACAGGTCGTGCGCCGCGTCGATCATGCCGTCCCGGGAGGCGGCGATAAGGATCTCGGCGAGCAGCTTCTCCCGCGCCAGGTCCACCCGGGGCGGCAGACCGCCCAGATGGTCGTGGATCACCTGGGACCAGGCCGAGCCGCCCAGCTCCTCATGGGTCTCCCCGAGCAGGTACAGCAGCTGGCCCTGCTCCGCGAAGGCCATCGGCGTACGGCGGTTGACGTCGTCGATGACGCCGAGCACCGCGACCACCGGGGTGGGGTGGATGGCGGTTTCCCCGGTCTGGTTGTACAGCGAGACATTGCCGCCGGTCACCGGAGTGCCCAGGGCCAGGCAGCCGTCCGCCAGTCCACGGGTGGCCTCGGCGAACTGCCACATCACGCCCGGGTCTTCGGGCGAGCCGAAGTTCAGGCAGTTGGAGATGGCCAGCGGACGGGCGCCGGTGGCGGCGACGTTGCGGTACGACTCCGCCAGGGCGAGCTGCGCACCCGCGTAGGGGTCGAGCTTGGCGTAGCGGCCATTGCCGTCCGTGGCGACGGCGACACCGAGGTTGGTCTCCTCGTCGACGCGGACCATGCCGGAGTCCTCCGGCTGCGCCAGCACCGTATTGCCCTGGACAAAGCGGTCGTACTGATCGGTGATCCAGGACTTGGACGCCTGGTTGGGCGAGGCCAGCACCTTGAGCACCTGGTCGCGCAGCTCATCCGAACCCACCGGCCGGGCCAGCTTGTTGGCGTCGTCCGCCTGGAGCGCGTCCTGCCAGTCGGGGCGGGCGTACGGACGCTCGTACACCGGGCCCTCATGGGCCACGGTGCGCGGCGGTACGTCCACGATCTGCTCGCCGTGCCAGAAGATCTCCAGCCGCTCGCCCTCGGTGACCTCACCGATCGCGGTGGCGATCACATCCCACTTCTCGCAGATCTCCATGAAGCGCCCGACCTTGCCGGGCTCCACGATGGCGCACATCCGCTCCTGCGACTCGCTCATGAGGATTTCCTCGGGCGAGAGGGTCGCGTCACGCAGCGGAACGGTGTCCAGCTCCACCCGCATACCGCCGGAGCCGGCGCTGGCCAGCTCGCTGGTGGCACAGGACAGGCCGGCGCCGCCCAGGTCCTGGATGCCCTCCACCAGGTGCTCGCGGAACAGCTCCAGGGTGCACTCGATCAGGAGCTTCTCCTGGAAGGGGTCGCCGACCTGGACGGCGGGGCGCTTGGCGGGACCGGTGGAGTCAAAGGTCTCCGAGGCCAGCACGGAGACGCCGCCGATGCCGTCGCCGCCGGTGCGGGCGCCATAGAGGATGACCTTGTTGCCGGCGCCGGAAGCCTTGGCGAGGTGGATGTCCTCATGCTTCATCACGCCCACGCACAGCGCGTTGACCAGCGGGTTGCCCTGGTAGCAGGGGTCGAAGACCACCTCGCCGCCGATATTGGGCAGGCCCAGGCAGTTGCCGTAGCCGCCGATGCCCGCGACCACACCGGGCAGCACCCGCTTGGTGTCGGGGTGATCGGCGGCGCCGAAGCGCAGCGGGTCCATCACGGCCACCGGGCGGGCGCCCATGGCGAGGATGTCGCGGACGATGCCGCCCACGCCGGTGGCCGCGCCCTGGTAGGGCTCGATATACGAGGGGTGGTTGTGCGACTCCACCTTGAAGGTGACCGCATAGCCCTGGCCCACATCGACCACGCCGGCGTTCTCGCCGATGCCCACCAGCAGGGCATCGTTCTCGGGGGCCTTCTCGCCGAACTGGCGGAGGTGGACCTTGCTGCTCTTGTACGAGCAGTGCTCGGACCACATCACCGAGTACATGGCGAGCTCGGCGCCGGTGGGGCGGCGGCCGAGGATCTCCCGGATGCGCTGGTACTCGTCCTGCTTGAGGCCGAGTTCGGCCCAGGGCTGGGCGGTGTCCGGGGTTTCGGCCGCGTGCTTGACCGTATCCAGGCTCATGAGGTGACCAGCTTCTTGAGGAGCGAGGTGAAGAATCCGAGACCGTCCGTGCGGCCGGTGCCGATCAGCGGCTCCACGGCGTGCTCGGGGTGCGGCATCAGGCCGACCACATTGCCCGCCGCGTTGGTGATGCCGGCGATGTCCCGGAGCGAACCATTGGGGTTGCCGTCGAGGTACCGGAAGACCACCCGGCCCTCGGCCTCCAGCTCGTCCAGGGTCCGCTCGTCGGCGACATAGCGGCCGTCGATGTTCTTCAGCGGGACGGAGATCTCCTGGCCCGCCGTGTAATCGGCGGTCCAGGCCGTGCCCGCGTTCTCCACCCGCAGCTTCTGGTCGCGGCAGATGAAGTGCAGATGGTTGTTGCGGAGCATGGCGCCGGGCAGCAGATGCGTCTCGGTGAGCACCTGGAAGCCATTGCAGATGCCGAGGACGGGCATGCCCGCCTTCGCCTGCTCGATGACGGTCTCCATCACCGGCGAGAAGCGGGAGATGGCGCCCGCCCGCAGATAGTCGCCATAGGAGAAACCGCCGGGCAGGACCACCGCGTCCACCTGCTTGAGGTCCTGGTCGCGGTGCCACAACGGTACGGGTTCAAGGCCGGCGATCCGTACCGCCCGCTGGGTATCGCGGTCGTCAAGGGTGCCGGGGAAAGTGACGACTCCTACGCGCGTGGTCACGAGTCGACCCGCACGGTGAAGTCTTCGATCACGGTGTTGGCGAGAAACGTTTCCGCCATCTCATGGATTCGGGCGAGGGCGGCCTCGTCGACCGGGCCCTCCACCTCGAGTTCAAAGCGCTTGCCCTGACGGACGTCGGCGATCCCCTCGAAACCCAGGCGTGGCAGTGCGCGCTGCACCGCCTGCCCCTGCGGGTCGAGGATCTCCGGCTTGAGCATGACGTCGACTACGACGCGTGCCACTGGCACTCCCGGTGTGTGGTGCGTGAGCTGAAGCGGTACGGCCAGCGTACAGTCCGGAAAAATCTACGCGCATAGATATCCAGCGGAACCCACTCGCGTTTACCGGGCGGCCCCTGCGGAGGCAAGAAAAACCGCGGAAAAAACACGGAAGGGCCCGCCGCCGTGATTGCACCCGGGCACGCTGACGGAATTAACTGGGCTTCACCACTCAATGACCTTTGTTGTACAAATGATTCGACATTGACCGAGAGCCCTCGGAATCCTTACATCACCGCAGGTCAACGCGGGGATGCAAGCTGAAAGGACCTTTTTGTGGCGCAGCGCGTAGTGGTCATGCTCTCTGACGACATCGACGGCGGAGAAGCCGACGAGACCGTCGTGTTCGGTATCGACGGCAAGTCGTACGAGATCGACCTCAACAAGGCCAACGCCAAGAAACTCCGGGAGATCCTGGCGCCTTACATGGCGATGGGCCGCAAGCGCGCCCGCTCCGGCCGGACCTACCGCCGTACCTCGGTGGCACCGGATCCGGCGGCGGTGCGCGCCTGGGCCCGCTCGCATGGGATGGATGTGCCGCCGCGCGGCCGGATCCCCAAGAAGGTCTACGAGGAGTTCAACGCGGCCAACCGGGAAGGGGCGTGACGGCTGCCGCCCCGGAGGGGCCGCCGGCGGCCCCTCCGGCCGCCCCCGCACCCGGGCCCTGACCGCCTCCCCCGGAACCGGATTTGCGTTGCACCCCCCATGATCCGCTAGAGTCTGGAGCACGCCGAGGGGCGAGGCCGAAAGGCCGGACTCCCCGGAACGCGCGGGTGTAGCTCAGTAGTAGAGCGCCCCCTTTCCAAGGGGGAGGCGCAGTGTGCGATTCCTGTCACCCGCTCTCACCGTTTACCGGTCACGCAAGTGACCCGGTGGATGGTCGCGCGGGTGTAGCTCAGTAGTAGAGCGCCCCCTTTCCAAGGGGGAGGCGCAGTGTGCGATTCCTGTCACCCGCTCTCATCGCTTACCAACCACGCAAGTGGATCAGGTACAGTGGTGTTCGCACCGCCCGAGAGGGCAGCGAAATGCGGACGTAGCTCAGTTGGTAGAGCGCAACCTTGCCAAGGTTGAGGTCGCGAGTTCGAGCCTCGTCGTCCGCTCAGGAATCGAAGGCCCCGGTCGTTCTACGACCGGGGCCTTCGTCCGTTCCGGAGAAGGCCGTTGAGGACGCACCGGGGGCAACGGGCGCTGACCGGGCCGCTGTTGCGGGCTCCTGACGAGGGGAACACGCGCACATGGGCGACGGCATACAGCGGCGGCTGGTGGGCTGGCGGGGACGCAGCCGGGCCGCCCAGGTCGACAGCTTTATGCGCTGGACGCTCTATCTGGTGCCCTTCCTTTTCCCACTGGCCTGCCTGGGTGCCCTGGTCGAAACCGGCGGCGCGGACCGGGTGTTGCGCTGGCTGCTGTTCGCCCTGTGCTGCGCCCAGTGCGTCGTCGGCATCGGCCTGACCAAGCGTGGCCTTGCTCACTATCTGCGCGGCCGGCCCGCGCCCTGGCTGCGGCTGGCCGTCTCCGGCGGGCTGTTCCTGGCCTCGGTCGTGCTGCTGGTGGTGCTGGTGCGGATCACCGGGCCGGTCCATGTCACCACCCGGATCTGGCTGGTGCAGGGCTCCGGATACATCTTCTTCGGCGGGCTGAGCATGCTGCTGCGCATCCGCTGGTACCTGCTGTGGAGTGCGGCGGGGGGCGCGGCGCTGGCGGCGGCCATCCTGTTGGGCGGGGCGAGCGCGGGCCCGGCGGCCGCGGTGTTTGTGGTGATCGTCGTGCAGGCCCTGTGGAGCATGACCATGCGCTCCTCGGCCTGGATGCTCTCGGTGCTGTGGGAGGCGGAGTCGGCGCGCGGGGTGCAGGCCAGGCTGGCGGTGGCCGAGGAACGGCTGCGCTTCGGCCGGGACATGCACGATGTGCTGGGTCGCAATCTGACGGTGATCGCGCTCAAGACCGAACTGGCCGGGCAGTTGGTGCGGCGGGCGGAGCCGGGCTCCCCGGCCGCGCTGGAGCAGCTGGCGGAGGTGCAGCGGATCGCCCGGGAGTCACAGCGGGACATGCGGGAGGTGGTCCGCGGCTACCGCGAGGTGGACCTGCGCACCGAGCTGACGGGCGCCCGGGGGGTGCTGGCCTCGGCGGGCATCGACTGCCAGGTGGAGGACTCGGCCCGGGAGGTGCTGCCCGGTCCGGTGCAGTCGGTGCTGGCCTGGGTGGTCCGGGAGGGCACCACCAATGTGCTGCGGCATTCGGACGCGCGGCGGTGCGCGGTGCGGCTGTCGGTGACGGACGGGGTGGCGGTCCTGGTGGTGGAGAACGACGGGGCGCGCGCCGATGACGGCACCGGGGGCGAGGGCTCGGGCCTGGCCGGGCTGCGGGACCGGCTTGCCGCACTGGGCGGTGCGCTGGCCGTGGAACGGCGGGGGCGGGTCTTCCGGCTGATGGCGGCGGTGGGACCGTGCGGGCCGGGTGTTTCCGACCTGCCGGACGGAGAATCCGGACCGGACCAGGGGCTCGCGGAGTGCGCGCCCATGGGACCGCGACTTCCGGGTGCGGATCCCGGCCCGGACCATGGCCTCGGAGGAAGCGCGCCGACGGGATCGTCCGTCCCGGACAGGGAATCCGGACCGGGCAGGGAATCCGGACCGGCCAGGGAATCCGGACCGGACCACAGCCTCGCGGAGCGCGACGCGAAGAAGAGCGCGTCGGCGTGAGCACGCCTTCCGGCGGAGGGAAGGGACCGTAGCGCGGGCTCGCGGGATGCGCGGGCGTACAGCAGCCCGCCGGGGGCGGGGAGTGAAAGGGAGGCGCTGATGAGTGTGCGGCTGCTGCTCGCGGATGACGAGCATCTGATCCGGGGGGCGCTGGCGGTGTTGCTGGGGCTGGAGGAGGACCTGGAGGTGGTCGCGGAGGCCGCCTCGGGGCCGGAGGCGATCGCGATGGCCCGGGCGCACCGCCCGGATGTGGCCGTGCTGGATCTTCAGATGCCGGGGGCGGACGGTGTGATGGTGGCCACTTCCCTGCGGGCCGAACTCCCCTCCTGCCGGGTCATGATCGTGACCGGGCACGGCCGGCCCGGGCACCTCAAGCGGGCCCTGGCGGCGGGCGTCCGGGGCTTCGTTCCCAAGACGCTCTCCGCCCAGCGGCTGGCCGAGATCATCCGCGCCGTGCACGGCGGAAGCCGTTATGTGGACCCGGAGTTGGCGGCCGACGCGATCAGCGCGGGCGACTCACCGCTGACCGCGCGCGAGGCGGAACTGCTCGAACTGGCCGAGGACGGAGCGTCCGTCGCGGAGATCGCGGAGCGGGCTTCGCTGACCCGTGGCACGGTGCGCAACTACCTCTCCTCGGCCGCCGCGAAGCTGGGGGCGGAGAACCGTCATGCGGCAGCGCGCATCGCACGGTCCCAGGGTTGGCTATAGTGGAACCCGCACCGCCCGAGAGGGCAGCGAAATGCGGACGTAGCTCAGTTGGTAGAGCGCAACCTTGCCAAGGTTGAGGTCGCGAGTTCGAGCCTCGTCGTCCGCTCAGGAATCGAAGGCCCCGGTCGTTCTACGACCGGGGCCTTCGGCGTTGATCAAGCGATCAGGCCCAGTTGAGGCCGGTGATGCGCTCATACGCCTCGATATAGCGGGCGCGGGTCTGCTCCACCACGGCGGCCGGGAGCTCGGGCGGCGGCAGTTGGCCATGGCGGTCCCAGCCGGATTCCGGAGAGCCGAGCCAGTCGCGGACGTACTGCTTGTCGAAGGAGGGCTGGACGCGGCCCGGCTGCCACTGGTCGACGGGCCAGAACCGGGACGAGTCCGGGGTGAGCACCTCGTCGGCCAGCACCAGTTCCTCGCCCTCGAAGCCGAACTCCAGCTTGGTGTCGGCCAGGATGATGCCCCGCTCGCGGGCGATCTCCCGGCCCCGGCTGTAGACGGCGAGGGTGGCCTGGCGCAGCCGGTGGGCGGTCTCGGCGCCGATCTTGCGGGCCACTTCCTCGTAGGAGACGTTCTCGTCGTGCTCGCCGACCTCCGCCTTGGTGGCCGGAGTGAAGATCGGCGAGGGCAGCTCGGAGCCGTCGGTCAGGCCCTCGGGGAGGGCCAGGCCGCAGACGGTACGGGTCTGCCGGTACTCCGCCAGCCCGGAGCCGGTCAGGTAGCCGCGGGCCACGCACTCCACCGGGAGCATCTCCAGCGGCCGGCAGATCAGGGTGCGTCCGGCCCAGTCGGCGGGGGCGCCGGGCGGCAGCTCGGTGGACAGCACATGGTGGCGGACCAGGTCGGCGAGCCGGTCGAACCACCACAGGGAGAGCTGGGTGAGGATCCGGCCCTTGTCGGGGATCTCGGTGGGCAGCACCCAGTCATAGGCGGACATCCGGTCGCTGGCGACCATCACCAGCTCGCCGCCCTCGGTGCGGTAGAGGTCGCGAACCTTTCCGGTGTGCAGATGCACAAGGCCCGGCACCTCCACGGGTTCGGGCTTCTCGACGAATCCGGACACGCGTCCTCCTGGTGGTTTGTCCAAACGCCTCGAATTCTGCCGTATGGCGGCGGGTGCCCCGCCAGGCGGGGTCCGGCCCGTTCACCGCGGGGTCAGACCCGTTTGCAGATGTGGTCGAGGAGATTGGCGGTGGCCCGCTGGATTCGGGGATCGGCGTGGCCGGGCCGGTCCAGGGCGCGGGTCCAGCCGAGGGTGCCGGCGGCGAACACCAGGGCGCCGCCGGGGGCGCGGTAGAGGGAGGTCTCCTGGTGGCGGCGGGTGCCCCTGGCGTCCCGGTACGGGGAGTGGGCGAGCAGGATGCGCTCGGTGTGCGCGGGCAGCGCGGTGCGCGGGTGGTAGCGGTCGGCCTCGCCGGCCACCAGACCGGGCAGTTCCTCGCCGTCGGCGGTGCCGGTGCCCTCCCACAGCCAGTGGCCGGCGTTGCGGACCACCAGCGGAGCCGCCACCGGAACCCGGCCCGCCGACTGGATGCCCAGCAGCTGCTGCTCGGGCAGGCCCGCGTCGCGCCAGAGCGGGCGCTGGGTACGACGGGTCAGCAACCGGTCGGGGCCGGCCGGGGAAGGGGCCAGTGACGCCCTGCGGTACAGGGCGCCGGCGGAGAGGAAGACCAGCGAGGTGCCGGCGTCCCGGGCCCGCTCCACGGCGCGCCGCATGGGGGCGGTCCAGTAGGCGTGGTGGCCGGGGAAGACCAGGCCGCGATAGCGGGCCGGGTCGATCCGGCCGGTGTGCAGGTCGCGGCTGCCGGCGCAGGCCAGGTCGTAGCCGTAGCGCTCGGCCCAGCGGATGAAGTCGTGCACCCCGTCCAGGCCCGGGGGGAGGCCGCCGCCCGCGTAGGGCCGGTCCAGGGAGAGGGTCGCCGGCGGGTCCTGGCCCGGCCCCGGTCCGTCCTCCTCGGGGTAGGTGTTGGCCGCCTGCCAGCTGAGATCGGGCAGCACCAGCAGGAGATCGGCGGGGCCGCCGTCGTGGACCGTGAAGGGAATGTGGCCGCGCCGCCCGTCGGCGGTTCTCAGCTCGGCGAGATAGGCGCCCAGCCGCCAGTCCGCCGGGACCCGCAGCCGCCAGGAGAGCCACCAGTGGTGGCAGGAGGCGGTGCGCTCCACCACCAGCGGATCCGGCTGGACCAGACCGGGCAGCCGGGGGCTGACGGCCACCTGGGCGGTGGGGTGGCCCGGGTAGTGGCCCACCCGGTGGACGCGCACCGTGAAGGGCGACGGCGGGTCGGTGGTGACCCTCAGATCGAGGCAGTCGCCGGGGGCGACGGAGGGTTCGGTGGCGAATCCGGCGAGCCGGGCGGTACGGGGCGGACGAACCGCCGGGCCGGCGGCGGGGTCAGGGGTGGCGGGGCCGGGAGGGGGCAATGGTGGTCACCCCAGCCGGACCGGCTTCTCCGGGCGGACGCCTACCTCGCCCAGCCAGGCGCGCAGCGGCTCGCCGTCGCCGTCATCGATCAGGCTGTGGACGGAGCGCAGCAGGTCCGCGCGGCGGGCGCCGCCGATGAGCAGGGCGGGGCCGTCCAGCCAGTCGAGGCCGGGGGCGGCCCCGGCGGTGTCCACGGCGGCGCAGCAGACCAGGGCGGTGACATGGTCGGTGAGGAGCTCCCGGCCGCTGCGCGGTGGCTGGAGGGGGAAGAGGGGGGCCAGTCCGTCCACCCGGAGGGCGCCGGACTCGGCCCGGCCCGCGGCCAGCCGGCTGGCCTCGCGGGCCACCTCGGCGCTCAGCCTGACGCCCAGCTCCTCCCCCATGCCGTCGGCCGCCGGGCCGGTGAGCCGGTCCAGGACCCGGGCCACGGTGGGGGCGACGGGCGTGGAGCAGACGGCCGGAGCGGCGAGGTCGTCCAGGACGCGGTGCAGCCGGGCCGCCTCCAGCCGCCAGGTGCGGTCGACGACCTCCTCCGGGTACTGGCTCCAGCTGACCGGGGCCCAGCCGGGGCCGGACTCGGCCGGGCCGCCGTGGAAGAGCCGGGCGGCCAGCAGGGAGGCGGCCTCGTCGATCAGACCGGGCTCCTCCAGCAGGTCACAGGCGGGTCGCTCGCCCAGCCGGGAGGCGAAGCCCTCGGCCAGGCGGTCGCGGCGGGAGAGCTCGGTGAGCGCGGAGACCACGCCCGCGTCCAGCCGGGAGGGCCAGCGGCCCATCCGCCAGGCGGGCAGGGCGACCCGGTTGAGCAGCCGGTCCCAGCCGGCGTAGGCCAGGCCGACCTGCTCCTGGGCGACGATCCGCAGGCCGTAGTCCACCGTCTGGGCGCGCTCGGAGGCCGCGGTGGCCACCCCGCGCTCCATCTCGGCGGCATGCTCCCGGCAGGAGCGCAGCAGCAGCCGGGCGATCCAGCCGACGAACGCGAGGGGGGGCCTGCTCGCCGCGACGGCCACGGCGGCGTCCAGGCCCCGGACGAAGCGGCGGGCGGCCGCTATGTCGGGATGGGCGGCCGGGCCGGTGCCGGCCACCACCGGGGCCAGCAGGGCGCGCAGCTCGGCGACCCGCATCCACCACAGAAAGGGCGAGCCGATCACCAGCACCGGGGCGGCGGCCGCGCGCCGCCGGCCGGTCCCCTGGCCGTGCGCCGGGTGGGTGCGGTCCTCCAGCCAGCTGTCGCAGTCGGGGGTGAGGGCTATGGCGGAGGGAGGCGGGACCTCCAGCCGGTCGGCGAGGTCGCGGACCAGGCGGTAGAGGTCGGGGGCGGTCGCCTCGGGGATCGGCACGGTGGGGCTCAGCGCCGGTCTGGCCCTGGTCACCACCACGGCCACCACCGCCGCCAGCGCCAGGGCGGCCACCGCGGCGGCGCTGACCGCGGGGCGGATGGCATCCCCCACGCTGCCGTCCGGGATGCGGCCGGTGAGGGTGCCGGCCAGCAGCACCACGGCGACCGCGGCCGGCAGCAGGGCGACGGCCAGGGCGGTGCCGCGGATGCGCAGCACGGCGAGGGCGCGGGTGCGGGCGGTGTGAGCGCCGCCGCCGTTTTCCGTGGCTGCCATGTGATCGATCACCCCCTGGCCTTCCGTGGCGTCGTGCCGTCGTGGTCCACCCACCACTGTGGCACCGGGTTCGGACATCGCAATGCCGGTGGGCCAGTGGACGGACGGCTTGCGCCGCACGGTAGTTGGGGGTGGGGGCCACGTCAGCCGGTTGGCGGGGTCGTCACTCGATGGGATGGCTTTGGGTAAAGGTGGGTGCGGCGACCCAGGGCCCGTGGGTGGGCCCGCGCCCGCGGCACGTATTCCGCCCGCCCACCCTCCCGGTTCACCCGGCGCGGTCAGCCTTCCGCCAGCCCCTCGGCGACCTTCGCCGCGATGTCCGTCCGGTGGTGGGAGCCCGCCAGCCGGATACGGGACACCGCCCGGTACGCGCGCTCCCGGGCCTCGGCCAGGTCCCCGCCGGTGGCGGTCACCGAGAGCACCCGGCCGCCCGCGCTGACCACCGCGCCGGAGTCGTCCAGAGCGGTGCCCGCGTGCAGCACATAGGCGCCCTCGGTCTCCGCCGCCCCGTCCAGGCCCTCGATCACATCACCGGTGCGCGGGGTGCCCGGGTAGTTGTGCGCGGCCACCACCACGGTGACGGCCGCGCCCTCGGTCCAGCGCAGCGGCGGCAGGGCGGCCAGCGAGCCGGTCGCGGCGGCCAGCAGCAGCCCGGCCAGTGGGGTCTTCAGCCGGGCCAGCACCACCTGGGTCTCCGGATCGCCGAAGCGCGCGTTGAACTCGATCACCCGCACCCCCCGGGAGGTGATCGCCAGCCCCGCGTAGAGCAGCCCGGAGAACGGCGTGCCCCGGCGGCGCAGCTCGTCCACGGTGGGCTGGAGCACGGTCCCCAGGACCTCGTCGACCAGCTTGGGGTCCGCCCAGGGCAGCGGGGAGTAGGCGCCCATGCCGCCGGTGTTGGGCCCCTGGTCGCCGTCCAGGGCGCGCTTGAAGTCCTGGGCGGGCTGCAGCGGCACCACGGTCTCGCCGTCGGTAATGGCGAACAGGGAGACCTCGGGACCGTCCAGGTACTCCTCGATGACCACCCGGTCACAGGCCAGTGCGTGCTCCCGGGCCTCCGCCAGGTCGCCGGTGACCACCACGCCCTTGCCGGCGGCCAGTCCGTCGTCCTTGACCACATAGGGGGCGCCGAAGGCGTCCAGCGCCTCGTCGATCTCCTCCGGCGTGGTGCAGACATAGCTGCGGGCGGTGGGCACATTGGCGGAGGCCATCACGGACTTGGCGAAGGCCTTGGAGCCCTCCAGCTCGGCCGCCCGCGCGGACGGGCCGAAGACCGGGATGCCGCGCTCGCGCACCGCGTCGGCGACGCCCGCGACCAGCGGGGCCTCCGGGCCGACCACCACCAGTCCGGCGCCCAGCGAGACGGCGAGATCGGCGACAGCCGCGCCGTCCAGGGCATTCACCGGGTGCAGTTCCGCGACTTCCGCGATGCCGGCATTGCCGGGCGCGCAGTGCAGGGCGGTGACGTCGGGGTCGAGGGACAGTGAGCGGCACAGGGCGTGTTCGCGGGCGCCGCCGCCGATGACGAGGACCTTCACGGGGCTCACCCTATTGCCTCGCCGGATGGCCGCTCCGGCAAGGTCGGCGGGCCCGCCCGGCGGCCGGGCGGGACACCCCCGGCGGCCACTCTTTCGAGTGGACCGCGCCGCGCTCCCCTGCCATTCCCCAGCACTTACGGGCGGCAATGGCGGATTCCGTCCCCCAAACCCAGCCGTTCGGCGGTAGGAATGAGGCCGGTGTCACGGGTAGTACGCAGCGGCGACAGAGGGAGTTCAGGGGTGAGCCAGCCTGAGATGCAGCCCGATGGGCTCCCCACGGAGCAAGGCGGGAGGCACCGTGGCGACCTGCGCGGCAGGACCTTCCCGCTCGGCGACTGGGGGGAGCCCGCTCAGCGTCTTGACGAGCTGTACCGGTGGGTGGAGGGCGGTGCACTCTACCTGGCCGACTGGTATCTGGCCGACCGCGCCTGGAAGCGGCGCTGGGCGCGCGGCCTGCGGGTGAGCGCGGCGGTCTTCGCGGTGGTGGGGGCGGCACTGCCGCTGCTGGAGCTGACCCGGGTGGTGCACACCGGGTCCTGGGCGTTCCTGGCGCTGCTGGGCGCGGTGGCCTGTGTGGCCTGCGACCGCTACTTCGGGCTGACCACCGGCTGGATGCGCGCGGTGGCCACCTCGCAGGCGGTGCAACGGCGCCTGGAGGCCCTGCAGTTCGACTGGGCCTCGGAGTGTGTACGGGAGGTCCTCGGCCCCACCGAGGGCACCGCCAGCGAGGCGGCCGAGCGCTGTCTGTCCGTGCTGCGCCGGTTCTCCGAGGATGTCTCGGAGCTGGTCCGGGCCGAAACGGCCGACTGGATGGTGGAGTTCCGGGCCGGACCGGCGCCGCTGCTGACCCAGTCCCTGGTGTCCTGGGGCCCAAGGGGCGAGAACGGCGGGCCGGTTGGGCGTTTTCCGCTGCCGCCGGGTTCCCGGCCCAATATGCCGCGACAGCGGCCGCCGGAGTCGCCCCGCTGAGCGCTCCGCCGAGCGCTCCGCTGGAAGGGCGGTACTTCGGCTGCGGGCAGTCCGGGGCTGGTCGCGCCCACGCGGCGGAGCCGCATCATGCAGCCGCCCCGCGCCCCTTTCGGGGCGCGGAGGTCAACTGAAGACGATCATCGAGCCCTGTCCCAGGCTGCGGGTGGCGGCCGCGTGCAGCCCCAGCCAGACATGCCGCTCCCGGGCGAACGGGCTGTCGTCGTACGGTCCGGGCGCGGCGCGCTCCTCCAGCGTGGTGGGGCGGTCCGGTGCGGCCGGCGGGGCGGGCGGGTTGTCCGGGTCGATGCCCAGCACCGGGGCCACCTGGTGCAGTTCGCGCAGCAGACCATGGCTGGATCCCAACGGGCCGCCGCCCTCCAGCAGTTCGTCGTTGGACAGCGGATGGGTGAAGTCCACCGGCACATAGGCTCCGGCGTGGTCGAAGTGCCAGACCAGATGGGACTCCTGGGCGGTCGTCTCGAACATCTCCAGCAACTGCTCGTAGTCCCCGCCGAGTTCACCCACCGGGGTGACCGAGAGCCCGCACAGGTTGAGCAGATGGGCGCGGCGCAGGAAGTGCAGGGCGTCGTAGTCGAAGGCGGCCACCGGGGCCACGTCCCCGGAGAGGCCGGGCATATAGCCGAAGACCGGAACCGGCGGCAGCCCCGCGTCGCCCAGCGCCTTGTCATACGCCGCAATCTCCTCGGCGAAGGGGTTGTCCGGGCTGTGGCAGAGCACATCGACCAGGGGGACCAGCCACAGATCACAGGCCACGTGAGCTCACTCTCGTTCTCGCCAATGGGGCCAATAAGTGAGATGGTCGGGCCAGCGTAGTGCCGCCTGGCCGGTTGGCGTGGTTCAGGAACCGGCCAGCGACTCGATCAGGGCCAGGGCGTGGTCGTTGTAGTCCAGGGTCAGCCGCATCACCTCGGCCGCGTCCCGGCGGGCGAGGGCCTCCACCATCTCCGGGTGCTCCCGCCACAGCCGCCCGCTCAGGTCCGGCACCCGGCGCAGCAGCGGCACCATGAACACCCAGCTCTGCACCCGCACCCTGGCCAGGAAGTCGGAGACATAGGGGTTGCCCACCAGCGCCGCGAACTCGCCCCAGAAGCGCAGGTCATAGCCGATGAGGACATCCAGTTCACCGGCGCCGGCGGCGCGTGCCGCCTCGTCGGCGCGGCGCCGCACCGAGGCCAGCACCTCGGGGCCGGCGCCGTTCACCGCCCGTTCGATGGCATGCCGGAACATTCCCTCGAACATCATCCGGCGGGCCTCGACCATGGCCAGGAAGTCGGTGTACGAGAACTCGCGCACCCGGTAGCCCTTGTGCAGCTCCACATCGAGCAGCCCCTGGGAGCACAGGTCGAGCAGCGCCTCCCGGACCGGGGTGGCGGAGACGCCATAGCTCTCGGCGATCTCCTTGACGGTGAACTGCCGGCCGGCCGGGAGCCGTCCCGCGATCACCTCCTCGCGGAGGGCGTCCGCGATCTGCGAGCGCAGTGTGGTGCGCTTGACAGCGTCGCTGCCGGGCATGGTGCCTGGCCCCCCCTCTTGCCGAGTTCTCCGTTTCCCCTGACCGATGCGCGCATGCGAACGGCCCCCGCAACAAGATAGGCGAGGGCCGTCGCTCGTGTGTACGGTCGGGTGGCCGGGGGGTCAGCCGGTGGTGTGTGCGTCGGCCACCTTGAGCGCCTCGTCCAGGATGGCCAGACCGGTGCGGGCCTCGTCCTCGGTGAGGGTGCAGGGCGGCACCACATGGGTGCGGTTCATATTGACGAAGGGCCACAGCCCGCCCTTGCGGCAGGCGGCGGCGAAGGCGGCCATCGGGGCGTTGGCCTCGCCCGCGGCGTTGTAGGGCACCAGGGGCTCCCGGGTGGTGCGGTCCCTGACCAGCTCCAGGGCCCAGAAGACGCCCAGGCCGCGTACCTCGCCGACCGAGGGGTGGCGCTCGGCGAGCTCGCGCAGACCGGGGCCGAGGATGTGCTCGCCCAGGTGGGCGGCGTGCTCCACGATGCCCTCCTCGGCCATGGCGTTGATGGTGGCCACCGCCGAGGCACAGGCCAGCGGATGGCCGGAATACGTCAGACCGCCGGGGTAGGGGCGCTTGTCGAAGGTGGCGGCGATCTCCGCGGAGATGGCCACCCCGCCCAGCGGCACATACCCGGAGTTGACGCCCTTGGCGAAGGTGAGCAGGTCGGGCGTGACCCGCCAGTGGTCGGCGGCGAACCAGGCGCCGGTGCGGCCGAAGCCGGCCATCACCTCGTCCAGGATGAACACGATCCCGTACCGGTCGCAGATCTCCCGTACGCCCGCCAGATAGCCGGCCGGCGGCACCAGGATGCCCGCGGTGCCCACCACGGTCTCCAGGATGATCGCGGCCACCGTCCCGGGGCCCTCGAAGGCGACCACCTCCTCCAGGTGGGCCAGCGCCCGCTCGCACTCCTGCTCCTGGTTGGCGGCATGGAAGTGGGAGCGGTAGAGGAACGGACCCCAGAAGTGCACCACTCCGGCCGAGGCGGTGTCGGAGGGCCAGCGCCGGGGGTCACCGGTGAGGTTGATGGCCGCGGCGGTGGCGCCGTGGTACGAGCGGTAAGCGCTGAGCACCTTGGGGCGGCCGGTGTGCAGCCGGGCCATCCGCACCGCGTTCTCCACCGCCTCGGCGCCGCCATTGGTGAAGAAGATCTTGTCCAGGTCGCCGGGGGTGCGCTCGGCGATCAGCCGCGCGGCCTCGGCCCGTACGTCCACCGCGAAGCCGGGAGCCACCGTGCACAGCCGGCCCGCCTGCTCCTGGATGGCGGCGACCACCTTGGGGTGCTGGTGGCCGATGTTGGTGTTGACCAGCTGGGAGGAGAAGTCCAGATAGCGGTTGCCGTCGTGGTCCCAGAAGTGGGAGCCCTCGGCGCCGGCCACCGCCAGCGGGTCGATCAGGCCCTGGGCGGACCAGGAGTGGAAGACGTGCGCGCGGTCGGCGGCCTTCACGGCGGCACCGGTGGAGGGGAGCGTGCTCACGGTCGGTCCTCGCGGGTCGGAGGGGTGCCGCGGAGTGCGGCGGGGTGCGGCCCGCCCAGCCTAGGGATCACCGGGAGAGCCGGGTACCGGCACAGTGTCGGGGAGCCGGGCACCCCGTCGACAGAGTGCCGGGCCGGACGCCGGGCAAATCGCCTGCGACAAATACCGATTCACCGGCATTTCGCATGCTACGGTCGTCCGCGGTTCGCAGTTGTGGAACCCCCAAGTCCTCTGCGCCTGACGGTCCGAGACCTCGGGCGCTCTTCTCTTTCCTCGCTTTCCAAACGTTCCGATCTTTCCGAATGGCACTCATCCACCCCCCACCAACGAGGAGTTCGCCTTGGCTACTGGCACCGTGAAGTGGTTCAACTCGGAGAAGGGCTTCGGCTTCATCCAGCAGGACGGCGGCGGCGCCGACGTCTTCGCCCATTACTCCAACATCGCCACCCATGGCTTCCGGGAACTCACCGAGGGCCAGAAGGTCACCTTCGACATCACCCAGGGCCACAAGGGGCCGCAGGCGGAGAACATCATCCCGTCCTGACGGGACATCAAAGCCGCTCGGAAGGGGCCGGAGTTCCGCGTTTCGCACGCGGGGCTCCGGCCCCTTCGGCATCCGGCTATTCTCCGCATCGAGGAACATGGGGGCACGGGGGGTTGAAGGAGTGCGTACGTCCATGGAAGCTCTGTCGCCCGAGGATCCGCGGACGCTGGGCGGATACCGGCTGCTCGGCCGGCTCGGCGCGGGCGGCATGGGCCGGGTCTACCTGGCCCGCTCGGACCGCGGCCGGACGGTGGCGGTCAAGCTGGTCCGGCCGGAACTGGCCGGGCAGGAGGAGTTCCGCCGCCGCTTCCGCCAGGAGGTCAGAGCCGCCCGGCAGGTGGGCGGCGAGTGGACGGCACCGGTGCTGGACGCCGACACCGAGGCGGAGATCCCCTGGGTGGCCACCGGCTATATAGCCGGGCCCTCGCTGACCCGGGTGGTGGAGGAGTACGGGCCGCTGCCCGAGCGCAGCGTACGGATCCTGGCCGCCGCCCTGGCCCGTGCCCTGCAGTCCGTGCACGCCGCCGGACTGGTGCACCGCGATCTCAAGCCCTCCAATGTCCTGATCACCCTGGACGGACCACGGGTGATCGACTTCGGTATCGCCCGCGCCCTGGAGAGCGTCACCGCCAGCGGCCTGACCCGCACCGGGGCGCCGGTGGGCTCGCCCGGCTTTATGTCCCCCGAGCAGGTGCGGGGACGGCCGGTGACGCCCGCCAGCGACCTCTTCTGCCTGGGCTCGGTGCTGGCCTACGCGGCCACCGGGCTGTCCCCCTTCGGCACCGCCGACAGCGGGGTGCACGCCCTGATGTTCCGCATCGCCGAGGAGGAGCCGGACCTGGACCGGGTCCCGGAGAGCCTGCGCCCGCTGACCGCCGCCCTGCTGGCCAAGGACCCGGCCCGACGCCCCACCCCCGAGCAGGTGCTGGAGCGCCCCGGGACCCGGGACGCGCTGGACGGCCTGCGGGGCGGCGACCCCTGGCTGCCCGGCCCGCTGGTGGCCGAGCTGGGCCGGCACGCCATCCAGCTGCTGAATGTGGAGGAGCCCGGCGCGCCGGTGCCGCCCTCCGAGCTGCCCACCCGGGTGGGAAACCCGGAGCAGCCGCCGACCATGACCGCCTCCCCCGCGCCGCCGGTGTGGGCTCCGCCCGGGCCGCACCCGCCGACCGTGGTCCACCACCAGCCGCCCGCCCCGCAGCGCCGCCGGCGGCCGTATCCGCTGGTGGCCATAGCGGTGCTCGGGGTGCTGGCCGGGGCCGGCACGGTCTATCTGGTCAGACACCATGGCACCGGCCCGGCCGGGCCCGGCCCGTCACCCACCGCGCCGGTCACCACCACCACCACCGCCAGCACGCCCGCGCCGCCCACCCATGGCCCCTCCCCGACCGTCGGCACCGCACAGGACTACCTGGGGACCTGGCAGTCCGGCTTTGACACCCACGGCGGCCACAGCAGCCGCACCATCACCGTCCAGCAGGGCACCGCCCGGATCCAGGGCAGCGGCTTCCTGGACGACGGCACCGCCTACACCTGCGCCTGGGACGCGGTGGTGAACGGCGGCGGCAATGGCGCCCCGCTGCACCTGGGCCCCTCCGCCGTGGTCCAGGCCCAGCCCGCCTCCGCCTGCCAGCCCGGCTCCGCCTCCGACCTGGTGCTGCTGCCGGACGGCCGGATGCGGCGGGACTTCACGGACTCGGGGACCAAGGACGCCTCGCTGGTCTACCGCAGGGCGGGCTGAACACGCCGAAGCGCCCCGGCGGTTGGATCCCGACCGCCGGGGCGCTTTGTCAGCCTGCCTTGTCAAACGTCCTAGGACAGGAAGGAGTTGATCTCGATCGTCTCGTCCCGGCCCGGGCCCACACCGATCGCGGAGATCGGGGCACCCGACATCTCCTCCAGCGCCTTGACATACGCCTGGGCGTTCTTGGGCAGCTCGGAGAACGTCTTGGCCTTGGAGATGTCCTCGGTCCAGCCCGGCAGCATCTCGTAGATCGGCTTCGCGTGGTGGAAGTCGGTCTGGCTGTAGGGCAGTTCCTCGACGCGCTTGCCGTCGATCTCGTACGCGACACAGACCGGGATCTGCTCCCAGCCGGTGAGCACGTCGAGCTTGGTGAGGAAGAAGTCCGTCAGGCCGTTGACGCGGGTCGCGTAGCGGGCGATGACGGCGTCGAACCAGCCACAGCGGCGGTCACGGCCGGTGGTCACACCGCGCTCGCCGCCGATGGTGCGCAGCGCCTCGCCGTCCTTGTCGAACAGCTCGGTGGGGAACGGACCGGCGCCGACGCGGGTGGTGTACGCCTTCAGGATGCCGATGACCCGGTTGATCTTCGTGGGGCCGACGCCCGCACCCGTGCAGGCACCGCCCGCGGTCGGGTTGGACGAGGTCACGAACGGGTACGTGCCGTGGTCCACGTCCAGCAGGGTGCCCTGGCCGCCCTCGAAGAGGACGACCTTGCCCTCGTCGATGGCGTTGTTGAGGACCAGCGTGGTGTCCGCCACAAACGGCTTGATCTGCTCGGCGTAGCCCAGCAGCTCCTCCACGATCCGGCCGGCGTCGATGGCACGGCGGTTGTAGAGCTTGGCCAGGATCTGGTTCTTGAAGTCGAGAGCCGCCTCCACCTTCTGGGTGAGGATCGACTCGTCGTAGAGGTCCTGGACCCGGATGCCCACCCGGTTGATCTTGTCCGCGTAGGTCGGGCCGATGCCACGGCCGGTGGTACCGATCTTGCGCTTGCCCAGGAAGCGCTCGGTGACCTTGTCCACCGTGGTGTGGTACGGCGTGATCAGGTGCGCATTACCGCTGACCAGCAGCTTGGACGTGTCGACGCCACGCTCGTTCAGTCCGCTCAGCTCGGAGAGCAGGACCGCCGGGTCGACGACCACGCCGTTGCCGATCACCGGGGTACACCCCGGGGAGAGGATTCCGGAGGGGAGGAGATGCAGCGCATATTTCTGGTCGCCGACAACCACCGTGTGGCCGGCGTTGTTGCCACCTTGGTAGCGCACCACATAGTCAACGGATCCACCGAGCAGGTCGGTGGCCTTCCCCTTGCCCTCGTCACCCCACTGAGCACCGAGCAGCACAAGTGCGGGCACAGGCGTACACCCCTTCCGGGCGGGGCATGTCCAACGTGCACAGGTGGTGTGACCGCGCTTGGTTTCGGGTGCGCACCACCGCCAGAGCCGTCGAACCGGTGCCCCGGATAGACGAAGCCCCTGGCGCAACAGCGACAGGGGCTCTTGCACCGAGAGGTTACCTGAGGAAGGACGAACGTGTCGGCTGCAGACCCGACTGGACAGCAGCTGCTCGTCGTCATCGACCCGGTCGCCCGGCGCGTGGACGGCGAATCCGTGCGGATCGCCAGGGACGTGCTGTGTGGAGGAGCGGTGGCGAAAATCTGCCTCCCGAACGGTCCGCAGGAGACCGTCCGGGCGGTCGCCCGGCGCGGCAGGAGGCGGATCGTGGTCATCGGCGACGACCGGGCGTTACTGCGCGTGGTCGCCCTGTTGCACCGGAAGGGGGAGCTGGCCGAGGCGCCGCTGGCCTGGGTTCCGGTGGGGCCGCCGCACTCGCTGTCGGTGGCCCGCGCCCTGGACGTCCCGCCGGGCGCGGTGGCCGCCGCCCGGGCGGTGCTGGAGGGCGCCGAGCGGCGGCTGGGGCTGCTGGCCGACGAGGACGGCGGGGTGGTGCTGGACGGGCTGTGGGTGCCGGCCGGTTCCTCCGGCCCGTACGCGCCCGGGGTCCCGGCGCCGGCCCGGCCCTGGTGGCGGCCGACGGCGCGGGGTGCGCTGGCCCTGCTGTCCCGGCCGACGGTACGGCACCAGGCCCGGGCGGGCTGTGCGGAGCTGCGGGTGGTGGCGGACGGGGTGCTGCTGGCGGAGCCGGGTCAGCCGGTGGGGCGGGTCACGGTGTCCGCGGTGGACGGCCTGGCGGAGGTGGAGGTCCACCCGCTGGGCATGGACGGCCCACTGCGCTGCCGGGCTCGCTCGGTGACCGTCTCCGGTCCCGGGTTCCGCTATCTCGCGGACAACCGCTCCCGGGGCCCGGTACGGGCGCGCACCTGGACGGCCGTCCAGGAAGGCTGGCGCCTGGTCCTGCCGAGCGCCCCTTGAGGGGCGCGGGGATCGCCGGGTACCCGTAGGGGGCGCGGGGAACTCAGACCTCGACGAGAAGCTCACGCGGGCCGCGCATGACAAATCCCGGCTTCCAGCGCGGCTCGGAAGCCGGCCGCAGGCCCGGCGCCCGGCGCAGCAGCTCGCCGAAGGACGCGGCGAGTTCAAGGCGGGCCAGCGGCGCCCCCAGGCAGTAGTGGATGCCCGCGCCAAAGCCGAGGTGCGGATTCTCCGCGCGGGTGAGGTCCAGCCGCCCGGGATCCCGGAAGCACGCCGGATCATGGTTCGCGGAGCCGAAGAGCAGAGCGACCTCGCTCCCCCGCGGGATCACCGTCCCCCCGATCTCGATGTCATCCAGCACCCACCGCTCAAAGAGCTGGAGCGGAGTGTCGTACCGCAGCAGCTCCTCGACCGCCCCCGGCAGCAGCCCCGGATCCGCCCGGAGGGCCGCCGGCTGACCGGGGTGGCGGAACAGCGCCCACCAGCCGTTGCCCGTGGCGTTGACCGTTGCCTCGTGCCCGGCGTTGAGCAGCAGCACACAGGTGGCGACCACCTCCTCCTCGGACAGCCGCTCCCCGTCGTCACAGGCCGCTATCAGCGCGCTGATCAGGTCGTCGGCCGGCTCGGCCCGCCGCTCGGCGATCAGCCCCGCCAGATAGGCGGAGAACTCCTCCGAGGCCCGCACCGCGCGGCGTGCGGTCTCCTGGTCCGGGTTGAGCTCATACATGCCGCAGATGTCCGCGGACCAGGGCCGCAGCAGTTCCCGGTCGGCCGCCGGCACACCCAGCAGTTCGGCGATCACGGCCACCGGCAGCGGTTCGGCCAGCGCGGCCATCAGATCGCCGCCGCCGTCCGCCAGCAGCCCGTCCACCAGCTCGCGGGCCAGCCGGGTCACGGCCGGGGCCAGGGCGGCCACCGTGCGCGGGGTGAACGCCTGGGACACCAGGCGCCGTATCCGGGTGTGGTCGGCCCCTTCCAGGTCGAGCATCCCCAGGTCATTGAGCCGGTGGAAGGGCTGGTGCTCGGGCGGCGGCGGGGTGCGCCCGAACTCCTCGTGGCCGAAGCGGTGCAGATAGGTGCGGCCCAGCCGCCGGTCGCGCAGCAGCGCGCTGACGTCCGCGTGGTGCGGCACCAGCCACTGCCGGGTGGGCTCGAACCAGTGCACCCGGCCTGCCTCGCGCAGCCGGGCGTAGCCGGGGTAGGGGTCGGCGGTGAACTCCGGGGACCAGGGATCGAAAGCGCTCGTCGCATCCATGGGCGGAGGCTAGTGCCCGCCCCTCACCCGCCGGGAGTGATCAGCCCGGTCTCATAGGCGAAGACCGCGGCCTGGGTGCGGTCCCGCAGCCCCAGCTTCACCAGGACCCGGCTGACATGGGTCTTGACCGTGGACTCGGCGACCACCAGATACTCCGCGATCTCCGCGTTGGACAGGCCCTGGGCGACCAGCACCAGCACCTCGGTCTCCCGCTCGGTGAGGTCCCCGATCCGCTCCTGACTGGGCCCCCGGGGCGTGCCCAGCCGGGAGAACTCCTGGATCAGCCGCTTGGTGACGGTGGGCGCCAGCAGTGCCTCGCCGGAGGCCACCACCCGCACCCCGTCGGCGAGCTGGCGGGCGGAGGCGTCCTTGAGCAGGAAGCCGGAGGCCCCGGCGCGCAGTGCCTGGTAGACGTACTCGTCCAGGTCGAAGGTGGTCAGCACCAGCACCTTGGCGTCCGCGTCGGCGGCGACGATCTCCCGGGTGGCCTCCAGGCCGTTGAGCACCGGCATCCGGATGTCCATCAGGACGACATCCGGCCGCAGCTCGGCAACCCTGGCCACCGCCTGGCGGCCGTCCACGGCCTCGCCGACCACCTCGATGTCGGGCTGGGCGCCCAGCAGGACGGAGAAACCCTCGCGGACCATCATCTGGTCGTCGACGATCAACACCCGGATGCTCATGCCGCCGCCTCGCCCACGGCGACCGGCAGGAAGGCGGCCACCTCGTAGCCGCCGTCGTCCAGCGGCCCGGCCGTCAGCTCGCCGCCCAGCATGGCGACCCGTTCCCGCATGCCGAGCACGCCCTGGCCGGCGCCGGGCGAGGGCTTGGCCAGCCGGTCCGGCGGGCCGTTGACCACACGCAGGCCGAGCCCGCCGAGCACATGGCTGATCTCCACCCGGGCCGCCGCGCCGGGGGCGTGCCGCAGCACATTGCTCAGCGCCTCCTGGACGATGCGGTACGCGGACAGTTCCACCCCCGGCGGCAGCGGGCGTATCGCGCCGGTGGTGAGGTGCTCCACCGACAGCCCGGCCTGCCGGACGTTGGCCAGCAGCCCATCCAGCGTGGCCAGGGTGGGCTGCGGGGCCTCGGGGCCGGCGCCCTCGGGGTCCTCGGAGCGGATGACGCCCAGCACCCGGCGCAGCTCGGTCAGCGCCGCGACCGCGTTCTCCCGGATGGTGGCGAAGGCGGCGGCCAGCTCGGGCGGGGTCTGCTCCACCCGGTACGGGGCGGCCTCGGCCTGGATGGCGACCACGGACATATGGTGGGCGACCACGTCATGCAGCTCACGGGCGATGGTGGTGCGCTCCTCCAGCACCGTCCGCCGGGTGCGCTCGACCCGGGTGACGGCCTGCTGGGCGGCGACCTGCTGCCGGGACTCGCGGATGCCGCGCACGGCGAGCACGGCGAACAGCAGCACCCCGGAGAAGAGCATCAGCTCGAAGAGGCCGGAGACGCCGGGTGCGCCCGCCGGCTGTAGCAGGAAGGCATCCAGGAAGACCAGCAGCACCATGGTCAGCAGCCACATCTCGGCGGCGATGCGGGGGCGGGTGCGCATGGCGACCAGGGCCATCACCAGGACGTGGACGATCAGTGCGCCGGCCGTGTTCACGCCGAGGCCGAAGGCCAGGACGACCGCGCCGGCCGACAGCCACCAGGCGCCCAGCGGGCGGAACAGGGTGAGCAGCAGCGGAGTGGCGGTGAGCAGCGCCCCGACCGGGCCGCTGTAGCGCAGGGCCGTGAGCGTCAGGAAGGCGGTGAGCAGGCCGAGTGCGGTGTGCGGCAGCCAGCGGAGGTAGTGGCCGGTGCGACCCGGGGCCAGGCGGACCAGGAGGTGGTCGTCCGCCAGGGGTGGCAGCGGGCGGATGGCGAAGGCGTCCACGAACAGATCCTTGTGGATGCCGTTCGCGGCGTTCTTCAGCATGCGCAGTTCGCTGCGGATGCTTGCTTCGGGGATTTGGGTCACCGTTCCACGGTAGGGGTGGTGTGGACGCCCGGGCGTCCGCGTGGATGGGGATTCCGGGGGTCCGTCGGAAGTACTACGCGTTTGCTGCCGGGTGCGGCGCCGTTCACGGGTGGTGCGTGGGTGATGGTTGTGACGCGAGCATCGCGACCAGCTCGGCGAACGCAGCCGTCCCCGGCGTGATCGGCGCATAGTGGCCCACCCCGTCGAGCACCCGCAGCGGAACCCCCGCCGCGGCCGCGTACCGCCGCGAAAGCGAAACCGGCACCTCGGCATCGTCCGCGCCGTGCAGCAGACGAACCGGCGCCCGCAAAGGCAACCGAGCCATGGGATCCGCCTCCGCACAAGCCACACCCCCCAGGAACGACGCCACCGCGCCCCCGCTCAGCCCCAGCTCGTCCGCCAGCGCCAGATCGGCGACCGGGGCGACCGCCACCACCGGCCCCACCCCGGCGGAGGCGAGCAACAACGCCAGCTGCCCGCCCGCCGAGTGGCCGACCACCACCTCGCCGCGGCGGACCGCCCGCCGCACATCCCGGTAACTGGCCGGCCAGCCGCCCCCGTTCCCCACCCGCCGGTACTCCACCAGCGCCACCTCGAAGTCCAGATCCGCCAACGCCCGTGCGCAGGGCGCCAGATGACGGCGGTCGTAGGCCTCGCGCCAGAAGCCACCGTGCAGCAGGGCCACCCGCCGCCGGTTGCCCGGACCGTAACGGTCCACCACCTGGCTGGGATGCGGACCGTACGCCTCCGTGGCATCCGGCGCCGCATAGGGCAGCGACAACAGCGCCCGTTCCTCGGTCAGCGACATGCCAGCACCTCGCCCAGGGTCCGGGCCGCCCGTTCGGTCTCCGCGAAGCCCGTATAGAGCGGGGTGAAGCCGAACCGCAGCACATCCGGCCGCCGGAAGTCACCCACCACGCCGCGCCGGGCCAGCTCCGTCATCGCCTCGTCCGCCCCACCCCGGACGCACCGCAGCGACACCTGGCTGCCGCGCTCCCGGTGGGCTTCCGGGGTGAGCGGCTCCACCAGCCCCGGTGGGAGGTACGCGGCCGCACAGCGCAGGAAGAAGTCGGTCAGGGCAAGGGACTTGGCCCGCACTGCCGTCAACTCCACGCCGTCCCAGACCTCCAGGGCCGCCTCCAGGGCCAGCAGGGAGAGGATCTCCGGGGTGCCCACCCGGCCGCATACCGCGCCTTCGGCGGGCCGGTAGTGCGGGGACATCGCGAAGGGGTCGGCATGTGAGTTCCAGCCGGGCAGCGGGGAGTCGAAGCGCGGCTGGTGCTCCCGTCGCACATAGAGGAACGCGGGTGAACCGGGGCCACCGTTGAGGTACTTGTAGGTGCAGCCCACCGCGAAGTCCGCCCCGTCCGCGTCCAGCGCCACCGGCAGCGCGCCCGCGCTGTGGCACAGGTCCCAGACCACCCGGGCCCCGGCCGCCCGTACGGCCGCCGTGATGGCGGGCAGGTCGTACAGCCGGCCGGTGCGGTAGTCGACATGGTTGACCAGGGCGGCCGCGGTGCGCGGTCCGGCCGCGTCCGCCATCGCCCCGGCCGCCACCGGCCGCAGCCGGCAGCCGGTCAGCCGGGCCGCGGAGCCGGCGATATAGCCGTCGGTGGGGAAGGTGGCCGCGTCCACCAGGATCTCGTCCCGGCCCTCGCCGGGCGCCGCCATCCGTACCGCGCCGACAACCGCCTTGAACACATTGACACTTGTGGAGTCGCCGACCACCACCTGGCCCGGTCCGGCGCCGATCAGCCGCCCGATTCGGTCGCCGGTCCGCTCCGGCGCCGTCCACCAGCCCGACTCCGCCCAGGAGCGGATGCGCAGCCGCCCCCACTCCCGTCCGACCACCTCGGCCAGCCGTGGCTGCACCGCGCGCGGCAGGGCGCCCAGCGAGTTGCCGTCCAGATAGACGGTGTCCTCGTCGAGGACGAACTCCCGGCGTTTGGCATGGAGTCGGTCGGCGGCGTCCAGGGCGGCGGCCTCGGCCGCGAGGCCGGCCCGACCGGCCGCGTCAGACATGGCTGCGCGCCGTCCACAGCTCGGGGAAGACGCTCTTGGCCGCCCGCTTCTCCAGCCAGGCCACTCCCGAGGAGCCGCCGGTGCCCGGCTTGGCGCCCATCGCCCGCCGGGTGGCCACCAGATGGTCATTGCGCCAGCGCCAGACCAGTTCGCCTATCTCGGTCAGCGCCTCGCCCAGCCGCAGGGCCTCCTCGTCCCCTTCGCCCTCGGCGGCGTAGATCCGCTGCCAGACGGCCTCCACGCCCGGGTCGGCGGTGTACCGCTCGGAGACGTCCCGCTCGCGCACCGCCTCGGGTATCGCATGGCCGCGCCGGGCCAGCCAGCGCAGCACCTCGTCGTACAGGCTCGGTTCGTGCAACGCCTTCTCCAGCTCGGCGTGGACCGCCGGCACGCCCCGGTAGGGGACCAGCATGGCCGGGGTCCGCTCGCCGAGCAGGAACTCCAGGCGGCGGTAGGCCGCCGACTGGAAGCCGGAGGCGTCGCCCAGGGCGGAGCGGTAGCGGTTGAACTGGGTGGGGGTCAGATGCGCCAGCGGTTTCCAGGAGGCGTTGAGCGACTCCAGCTCGTACCCCGAGCGCTTCAGGGCGGCCAGCGCGGCCGGCAGGTCGTCGCCGCGCAGCGCCCGGCCGGCGGTCTGCCACTCATGGACGAGCAGGGTGAACCACAGCTCCATGACCTGGGTGGTGACCAGGAAGGACATCTCGCCCGGGTCATCGGAGAGCGGTTGCTGGAGGTGGCTGAGCACCGAGGCCCGTACATAGTCCTCGTACGGGGTGCTGCCGGTGAACTCCAGGTGGGGACCGGGGGTGTTGCCCGGTGGTGTGGACGTCATCTCGCCTGCCTCCCCTGACGGCTGTCCCGGGATCGCCGGGTCTCGCCGCGATCATCGTGCGGGGAGGCCGCTCCGGCAAGGGTTCGCGCCCATTGCCGGAGGGCTCGGAGGGCTGGGTGGGCTGAGAGCTCGGGCGGCGGTCCGGCCGGTCTCAGCCCAGGGTGCCGGCGGCCGTGGGGGAGCTGTCCCGCAGGAAGGTGGAGCAGCGCTCGTACTCCTCCTGCTCGCCGATCGCCTGGGCGGCCCGGGCGAGGGCGTGCAGGGCGCGCAGGAAGCCGCGGTTGGGCTCGTGCTCGAAGGGGATGGGGCCATGGCCCTTCCAGCCGCTGCGGCGCAGGGCGTCCAGGCCGCGGTGGTAGCCGGTGCGGGCGTAGGCGTAGGACTCGACGGTACGGCCGGCCTCGAAGGCGTCGTCGGCGAGCTGGGCCCAGGCCAGCGAGGACGCCGGGTACTGGGCGGCCACCTCGGCCGGCGCGGCGCCGGAGGCGAGCGCCTCGCGGGGCTCGGGGTCGTCGGGCAGGTGGGTGGGGGGCGGTCCCCCGAGCAGGTTCTCGTGAATGGACATGGGCTCCATCGTATTTCCGGGGCGCGGGGATCGGGCCGTTCCGGAGCCGGGTTCGGACTCCGGTTCGGATCCCGGTGCGGAACGGGGTGCGGATCCGGGTGCGGAACGGGGTGCGGATCCGGGCCGGGCGGGCCTCAGCGGTCCCCGGGATCCAGCGGCGGCGCGCTCACCCCGCAGTGGTACTCGGCCTCCGGATGGCAGGCGCCCTCCCGGGGCTCCCTGACCGTGCACCAGGCCAGCACCGCGCCCACCACCAGCGACCCCGCGCAGTACAGCATCGACCTGCGGAAGCCCTGCCCGAACGCGGCCGGGTCACGGTAGGAGCTCTCGCCCAGCCCGGCGGCCAGCGGCAGCGCGGCCACCGCCACCAGGCCCGCCGCCCGGGCGGCGGCGTTGTTGATGCCACTGGCGATCCCGGCCCGGGACACCTCCACCGAGGCCAGCACGGTGGCGGTCAGCGGGGCCACCAGGGCCACCATGCCCAGCCCCAGCACCAGCAGCGCGGGCAGCACATCCCGCCAGTACACCGCCCCGGCACCCACCCGGGTCATCAGCAGCATGCCGGCCGCGCACAGCAGCGGGCCGACGGTCAGCGGCAGCCGGGGCCCGATCTGCTGCCCCAGCCGCCCGGACCGGCCGGACAGCAGCAGCATCAGCACCGTGGTGGGCAGCAGCGCGGTGCCGGCGGCCAGCGCCGACCACCCGGACACGATCTGCAGTTGCAGCACGGACAGGAAGAAGAAGCCGCTGAACGCCGCGTAGACACACACGGTGACCGCGTTGACCGCGGAGAACACCCGGATCCGGAAGAGCGCGGGCGGCAGCATCGGCTCCGCCCGCCGCCCCTCCACCCGGACAAAGGCCACCCCCAGCAGCACCCCGGCCACCGCCGGCACCAGCACCTGCGGAGAGGCGCCCTTGGCCGGGGCGGCGATCAGGGCATAGGTCACCAGGCCCAGGGCCAGCGCCCCCAGCACCGCGCCCAGCACATCGAAGCGGCCGTGCGCCGAAGGGTCCCGGGTCTCCGGCACCCGCCGCAGGGCCACCGGGACACAGACCGCGGCCACCGGCAGGTTGATCAGGAACACCCAGCGCCAGCCCGGCCCGTCCACCAGCCAGCCGCCCAGGAACGGGCCCACCGCGGTGGCCACCCCGCCCAGCCCGGACCAGGCGCCCACCGCGGCCGCCCGGTCGTCGGGGTGGAACACGGACTGGATCAGGGCCAGCGAGCCTGGGGTCAGCAGCGCCCCGCCCACGCCCTGCAGGGCGCGCGCCGTGATCAGCACCCCGGCGCTGGGGGCCAGCCCGCACAGCAGCGAGGCCAGCGCGAACCACACCACGCCCACCACGAACACCCGCCGCCGGCCGTAGCGGTCGCCCAGCGCACCGCCGAGCAGGATCAGCCCGGCCAGGGTGAGCATGTAGGCGTTGACGGTCCACTGCAGCACGGCCAGCCCGGCGCCCAGGTCCCGGCCGATATGCGGCAGCGCGACATTGACCACGGTGCTGTCCAGCATCGCCATGCCGGAGCCCAGTACGGCCGTCAGCAGCACAGCTCTGCCGGCGGGCGTCCCCAGGCGCACCGCGCTCTCGCTCATGCCCCGATGGTCTCCCGGCGGGCCGGGGACGGCCATACGAGCGGTCATGCGAAAGGCCCGGCACCCTGTGGTGCCGGGCCTTTCACGCGCAAGCGCTTACTTCAGCCTGGTGCCGGTGGCGCGCAGGTTGGCGCAGGCCTCGGTGACGCGCTTGGCCATGCCCGCCTCGGCCAGCTTGCCCCAGCTGCGCGGGTCGTAGGTCTTCTTGTTGCCGACCTCGCCGTCGACCTTCAGCACACCGTCGTAGTTGCGGAACATGTGGTCCGCGACCGGGCGGGTGAAGGCGTACTGAGTGTCGGTGTCCAGGTTCATCTTCACCACGCCGTTCTCCAGCGCGGTGTGGATCTCCTCCTCGGTGGAGCCGGAGCCGCCGTGGAAGACGAAGTCGAAGGGGTCGGCCTTGCCGAAGCGAGCGGCCACGCCCGCCTGGAGGTCCTTGAGCAGCTCGGGGCGGAGCACCACATTGCCCGGCTTGTAGACGCCGTGGACGTTGCCGAAGGAGGCGGCCAGCAGGTAGCGGCCCTTCTCGCCCAGGCCCAGGGCCTCGGCGGTGCGCAGGGCGTCGTCGACGGTGGTGTACAGCTCGTCGTTGATCTCGTGGCTGACGCCGTCCTCCTCGCCACCGGTGGGGGTGATCTCCACCTCGAGGATGATCTTGGCGGCGGCAGCCTTGGCCAGCAGCTCCTGGGCGATGGACAGGTTGTCGGCGAGGGTCTCGGCCGAGCCGTCCCACATGTGGGACTGGAACAGCGGGTTCTGGCCCTTGGCGACGCGCTCCGCGGAGATGTCGATCAGCGGACGGACATACCCGTCCAGCTTGTCCTTGGGGCAGTGGTCGGTGTGCAGCGCGATGTTCACCGGGTACTTCTGGGCGACCACATGCGCGAACTCGGCCAGGCCGACCGCGCCGGTGACCATGTCCTTGCTGAACTGACCGCCCAGGAACTCCGCGCCACCGGTGGAGATCTGGATGATGCCGTCGCTCTCCGCCTCGGCGAAGCCGCGCAGCGCCGCGTGCAGAGTCTGGGTCGAGGTCACATTGATGGCCGGGTAGGCGAACTTGCCTGCCTTCGCCCGGTCGAGCATCTCGTTGTAGACCTCGGAGGTTGCGATGGGCATTGTCCGCTCCTTGTGATGTACGCGGTGGCTACTTTGCCTAAGAGGGGGCGACGGTCATCGTCGGACCCATCTTCCCAGACTCACCGAATTGCTCCACAGGTGGACTGTTCGGGAAAGCGCGCAGGGGGTGAGGTTTCACGTGAAACCTCACCCCCTGGCGGAAAAGCCCAGGTCAGCCCAGAGGGCAACCGTCAGGACAGCTCAAGGTCGCCCAGACCGTAGGCCGTGATGTAGCTCAGCCCCGCGTCCGCGATGGCCTGGGCGGCGCCGCGGTCCACGATGGTGGCCACCGCGACCACCTCGGCGCCGGCCTCCCGGGCCGCCTCCACGGCGGTCAGCGGGGAGCCGCCGGTGGTGGAGGTGTCCTCGACCACCAGCACCCGGCGGCCCTTGATGTCCGGGCCCTCGATGCGGCGCTGCATGCCGTGCGTCTTCTGGGCCTTGCGGACCACAAAGGCGTCCAGCCTGCGGCCGCGCGCGGCGGCCGCGTGCAGCATGGAGGCGGCGACCGGGTCGGCGCCCAGGGTGAGGCCGCCGACCGCGTCGAACTCCAGGTCCGCGGTGGCGTCCAGCATCACCTGACCGACCAGCGGCGCCGCCTCGGCGTCCAGGGTGATCCGGCGCAGGTCGATGTAGTAGTCGGCCTCCTTGCCGGAGGAGAGGGTCACCTTGCCGTGGATCACGGCCTTGTTCTTGATCTGCTGAAGCAGGGCGTCACGCGCGTCGGTCATGCCGATGAGCTTAGGCGAGGGTGCGCCAGGTCCAGGTGGTGGCGACCTCCAGCGGATCGATGGGCGTCACCAGGCGCGGGTGGCTGTTCAGCCCGTTCGGCGGGCCGGACTGGGGCTCCACACAGACGGCCGCCTCCTGTTCGTCATAGACCACCACCCACTCGGCGCGGCTGGTGACGGTGAGCTCCAGGGCGCCCGGCCAGGTGAGGGTGGTCTGGACGCCGTCGGGCATGCCGAAGCAGTCGTCCCAGGGGCCGGGGCGGGGCTCGATGCGGCGGCCGGTGGGGATGTGGTCCTCGCCGCGCTCCTCCTGCCAGGCGGGGGTGAAGTCCAGCCGGACGTCCGCACCGCCCCCGAGGCTGCCGCCGTCGAGGCTGCGCAGGAACCAGGGGTGCCAGCCGGCCTGCGCCGGGAAGGAGTCGGCGGTGGCCTCCACACCCATGGCCAGGGTGAGGGAATCCTCGGTCAGCTCCACCGTCTGGGTGACGCGGCCGGGGTACGGCCAGGGGTCGGCGAGGTCATAGGCGAGGACCGCCGAGGCGCCGTCCGCCTTCACGATGCGCCAGGCGGTGTCGCGGCCGGTGCCGTGAATGGCGTGCGGGGGGTGGTTGACGGGCAGCTCACGGACGCGGTCGCCGTCGCGGAAGCGGCCATAGGCGGTGCGGCCGCACCAGGGGACCATCGGGAAGGAGCCGTACTTCTCTCCTTGCCGCAGGATTTCGGTGCCATGGATCTTCAGGCTGGTCAGGCGGCAGCCCTGGCGGTCCACGGTGACTTCGGCGGGGCCGGCCGTCAGCCGGGTGATGTCATTGCTCACGGTCCGACCCTAAGTTCCCCACGGCGGAAACCTCAGCGGCGGCGCCGCAGCACGCGTCCCACCACCACCGCGGAAGCGAGCAGCACGGCCGCCGGCGCGGCCCAGCGCAGCGCCGCCCGCCCGGTCACCGTCTCCGGCGCCGGCACCGGTGCGTAGCGCCCCCGCGGCGGAGCGTGGTCCACCTCCTCCGCGGAACGCCCGATCATGGTGCGCCGCGCATGCGCGGCCTCGGCCGGCGGCTCGTCCTCGCCGAGCAGCGCCTCCTCCACGGCCTCGGTGTCGATGGCGTCGACGTCCGCGCCCAGACCGTCCGTCGCGGGACCGTTCTCCGCGAGGGCCTCCGGAGCGGCCGAGGGCTCCGCCTCCTGGCCCCGCAGCTCCTCCGCCAGCGCCGCGCCGAACCGGTCCAGCAGGCGCCGCGCCACCCCCTGCACCGTCTTCTCGTCGAACTCGGCCAGCCGCCCCGCGCTGTCCACCGAACCCGTGCAGGCCAGCCGGGTCCCGCCCGGCACCGGCTCCGCCTCCGCGCGCAGCACCAGCGTCACCGTGGCCGAGCCCCGCGCCTCCATGCCCTCGCCGGACAGTTCATAGCGCCCGTCCCGCTCCGTCAGCCGCAGCTCGCCCCGGTAGGTGATGGTGGAACCCCCGATGCGCACCCGCAGCCGGCCGGCCAGCGCGCCGCCCTCGTCGCCCGCGTCATGCTGCAGGCCGGGAACGCACCTGGCCACCCGTCCGGGGTCGGCGAGTACCCGCCGTACGGCCTCGACGGGAAACGGAACGAACACCTCATGCTCCATGGCAAGCGAGCCTACCCACCGGTTCGCCCGACGGGCACCGCCCGTACCCGGAAACTCAGTAGCCGACCGTGAACCGCTCCCCGAGGTGCTCGGCCTTCTCCACCTCGTCCAGCAGCGCGACCGCGTAGTCCTCGGCGGAGATCCGGCTGTTGCCCTCCGCGTCCACCACCAGGTCCTCCAGCGCGGTGCGGTAGGTGCCGGTGCGCTCGCCCGGCTCGATCAGGGCGGCCGGGCTGAGGTTGGTCCAGCGGACGTCCCGGACGGTGCGGTAGTAGTCCAGCGCGTCCCCGTGAGCGTGCATGATCTGGAGCAGGAACTCGGGGATGCCCTCGCCGTCCCACACCAGGGTCCCGTCCGGCTTGCGCAGCGATCCGGCGCCGCCCACCGCGATCAGCCGCGGGGCGGTCTCGCCGAGCGAACGCAGCGCCTGCACCAGGGACTTGGCGGCCGGCGCGATGGTCGCCTGGTGGCCGGGGCCGCCCCCGCCGCCGACCGCGCTGATCACCACGTCCTGGCCCTCGGCCACCGCGGCCACCGACTCCGGGTCCAGGACGTCGCCGGTGACCACGGTCAGGCCCGGGTGCTGCTCGGTGAACTTGGCGGGGTCGCGGACCACCGCCGTGACCTGGTGGCCGCGGTCCAGCGCCTCGCGCAGAATCCGGCCGCCGATGGTTCCGCCGGCACCGAAGAGTGCGATCTTGGCCATGGGTTTCTCCTCCGTGTTGTCCCGGTCGACCGGGTCAGTTGCCATGTTCATCGAGCGCCCGGGTGAGCGCTCGCGCGGAAGTGGTGGGGCCGCCCAGCCGGCGCACTCCGCCGTCCGGGGTGTGCAGCAGCAAGCTGGGGAAGGAATCCACGCCCAGCCGGCGGACCTCGCGGAAGCCCTCCAGCGCCGTGCGGCGGCTGTCCTGGCCGGTGTACGCGGCCACCGCGGCCGCCCCGTCCAGGTCGGCGGCCAGGGCCACCGAGCGCACCGTCTCCGGGTCGGACAGGCTCCGTCCGTCCAGGTACCAGGCCCGCTGCAGTGCGCCGGCCAGCTCCAGGGTCCGCTCCGGGGCCTGCTGCCCCAGCGCCACCAGGGCGGTGGCGGCCGCGGCCGAGTCCAGGACCGAAGTGCCTTCGGCGATCGCCCGGGCGTACCCCTCGCCGAACACCGCGCCGGTCAGCCCGGCGATCCGGGCGTCCGCGGCGGGGATGTAGGGGTAGGCCGAGACCGGCTTGGCCGAGGGGCCCGTGAACAGACCGCCGCTGAGCACCGTGAGCTCCAGCCGGCCGGCGTTCACCTGTGCGAACTCGCGAACGGTCGGACCAAAGCCGTAGCACCAGCCGCAGTAGGCGTCGAAGGCGTAGGTGACTTGCGCTGCCATGTCTTTCACCAGAATCGTTGCTTGTAGAACCACTGTTGTGCGTGACATCCACGCTAAGCAGGCAGCAAGGCCGCGACCAGGTATGCCGAGGTCCCTCTATGGTGAAAAAGCGACACGATGACGTTATTGAGCTGACCTACCAGCCGCCGCCCGGCACCCCGGCCGGAGTGGAGGTGATGAGCCTGGCCGAGCTGCGCGCCCGGGCGCCCGAGGGGCTGCTGCCCCGCCCCCAGCGGCTGGACTTCCACCAGATCCTGGCCGTGGACTCCGGCGCGGCCACCCACACCGTGGACTTCACCGGCTACTGGCTGACCGAGGGCTCGGTGCTCTGGGTGCGCCCCGGCCAGGTCCAGCAGTTCGGCGAGGTCGCCGCGCTGGAGGGCACGGTGCTGCTGTTCCAGCCCGGCTTCCTGCCGTCCGGCAACACGGTGGCGGCGCTCGCCGACGATCTCTTCCGCCCGGTGCTGCACCAGCCGGCCGGGCCGGACCGGACGGCGGTCTTCCGGGCGGTACGGCAGCTGGCCGCCGAGTTCTCCGCCACCGGGCTGCCCGCCGAGGTGCACACCGAGATCCTGCGCCATCTGCTGTCCGTCCTGCTGCTGCGGCTGGCCCACCCCGGCACACCGGCCGGCAGCAGCGTCCCCGCGCCCGGCGACGCCTTTCTGCGCTTCCGGGCCGCGGTGGAACGGGACTTCGCCACCAGCCACCGGGTCGCCGGGTACGCCCGGGCGCTGGGCTACTCCCCGCGCACCCTCTCCCGCGCCACGCTGGCCGCGGCCGGGGTGGGCGCCAAGGAGTTCATCGACCGCCGGGTGATGCTGGAGGCCAAACGGCTGCTGGCGCACAGCGACCTGCCCGCGGTGCGGATCAGCGAGCGGCTGGGCTTCGAGGACGCCGCCAACTTCTCCAAGTTCTTCCAGCTGCGGGCGGGGCTGTCGCCCGGCGCCTTCCGGGCCTCGCTGGGCGGTCAGTAACGCGGGTGCATCAGCGTCGAGGGCAACAGCCCCTGCTGTCGGGTGAGTTCGGCGGCCCGCACACCGGCCGCCAGCGCCCCGGGCGTCAAGGTCCTTGGCTCCGGCCCGCGTTGTGGCAGGCGGGGCACAACGGGCTTACGGGACGCCAGCAGCAGCCCCCAGTCCGCCCCGCGCCCGGTGCACGGCTCCACCCGGTAGGGCACCGTGGCCAGCCCCACCGAGCGCACCGTGGCGTCCACCGTCCAGAAGGTGTGCGGCTGCCCCGCCGGGTCACCGGCATGGACGGCCAGCCGCCCGTCGGGCGCCAGCTCCCGGGCCACCAGGCCGTAGAACTCCTGGGAGTAGAGCTTGGCGCCCGCCGTGCCCCGGGGGTCGGGGAGATCGCAGATCACCACGTCATAGGGCGCGGACGACACCGGGCGGCGGCGCAGCCAGCGGAACAGTCCGGCGGAGACCACCGCCACCCTGGGGTCCCGGTAGGCACCCTGGTTGAGGGCGGCCAGCCCGGGATCCGAGCGGGCCAGCCGCACCACTTCGGCATCGGGCTCCACCACCGTCACCGACGCCACATCCGGATAGCGCAGCACCTGGCGCAGCGCGAGACCGTCACCGCCGCCCAGCACCAGGACCCTGCGGTGCGGTCCGGCCATGGCGGGGTGCACCAGCGCCTCGGGGTGACGCAGGGGGTCGCCGCCCCCGGCGGCGAGCCGCCCGTCCAGAAACAAGGAGAGCGGCTTGCCGCCGGCGCCGCCGGTGAGCACCACCTCCTGGTGGTCGGTCTGCACCGCGATACGGACATCCGCCCCGTACACCGCCTGCCGGGCGGCCCGTTCGAAGGGGCCGGTGAGCGCCGAGCAGACGGCCAGCGCGAGCAGCACCAGGCAGTTGGCGGTCACCAGCACCCAGCGCGCCCGGGTGCTCAGATCACGGCGGAACAGCCAGAGCACCAGTGCCCCGCCGGCCACCGCGTTGACCGCGCCGGTGACCAGCGCCCCGGTCAGCTGTCCCAGCACCGGCAGCAGCAGGAAGGGAAAGGCCAGCCCGCCGACCAGGGCGCCCACATAGTCGGCGGCGAACAGATCGGCCACCGCGCCGCCCGCGTCCTGCCGGCGGATGCGCTGGATCAGCGTCATCAGCAGCGGCACCTCGGCCCCGATCAGCACCCCGATGGCCAGCGAGAAGCCCACCAGGGCCGGCCGCACCTGACCGAACCAGGCGAAGCAGGCATAGAGCGCCATCGCCGACAGCCCGCCGAGCAGCGCCAGCGCCACCTCGACCAGCGCGAACCCGGCGGCCGCGCGCCCGCGCAGCCATTTGGCGAGCAGGGAGCCGACACCCATGGCGAAGACCATCACCGACAGCACCACGGATGCCTGGGTGACGGAGTCGCCGATCAGGGACGAGGCCAGGGCGACCAGTTCCAGCTCGTACACCAGCCCACAGGCGGCGCAGACGAAGACGGTGGTCAGCACGAGGAGGCGGCCGATCCCGGCCGGTACGGGCAGTCGCGCGGATACCGGACGGTAGTTCATGCCGGAACGCTACGTCACGATCCGGCAACGCCCTGTCACCCACAAGGGTTTAATGCGGATCACCGGGTGCCCAGTGGCGCAACCGCCCGGCCGCCGGCCCGGTGGGGGCCGTGGACGCGGTGGACGGGGCGCCGATCCGCACCCCGACCCGGGTCCGGGTGGCCACCAGCCGCCCCTCCTGTGGATAGGCGTGCCAGGTGCGCCAGCTGACCTGCCCCTCGCACCGCTGGGCCAGCAGCGCGGTGAAGGCGTGCGGGCTGCCGGGAAAGGTGCCGGCCAGGCCCTGTGGATGCTCGGCCACCAGCGCCAGCAACTCCTGGGCGCGGCCGGCGAAGGAGCAGCGGGTCAGGGTCTCCACCCGCGCCGCGAACTCGTACTCCCAGGCGCCCACCCGCTTGGCCACACCCAGCGGCAGCGGGGTGCTGCTGCCGGGTATGCAGGCCACCGTCTCCGAGCACACTCCGCTGTCCTCCTCCAGAAGCACCTGGTGCGAGGCGCCGAGCAGCCGCAACTGCACGGTGCAGCCCGGGAACCGCAGATCGAGCACGGCCAGGGCCGGCAGCGGCTCCCGGCCCAGACACCAGGCGAGATCCGCCGCCCGGGTGTCCGTATAGCTGGTTTTGAGAGTGGTGAGCATGGGGTCGGCTCCGCGAGAGCGAGCAGTGGAGGGTGGGCCGGCCCGCCCCGAGGAGGACCAGGTCTTCGAGGGCGCCGGATCAATGCCCACAGTGGAGGCTTCCGGTTCCGTTTGAGGGTCTTTTAAGGAATCCGGAAGGAAGGAACCCGGGTGGATTCGCCTCGGCACGTGGCCCTGAATGAGAGGGGTCATTGAATCTAGCGGCGCGCACAGCATTTTTACCCATCATCGACGATTTTCCATCCATGCGTGGGGCGCGCAGCTCAAACGTTCAACCAAAAAACGCCCGGCGGGAGTTGAACCTCGCCGGGCGCATATGCGGTGTTGCTTGGGCCAGTTGCAAGTGCGCTGGTCAAACAGCCTTCAAAAGCTTCTCCACGGCCTCGGCAATCGATGTCTCCCGCTTGCAGAAAGAGAAGCGCACCAGTTGGGACGGGGTGCCCGGGCGCACGTAGAAGGCGGCCGTCGGAATGGCCACCACCCCAGCGCGCAGCGGGAGTTCACGGCAGAAACGCACGCCGTCCGTATGCCCCCACGCGCTGATGTCCGCCTGCACGAAATACCCGGCGTCCGCGCGATAGGGACGCAACCCGGCGCGCGCCAGTCCAGCGCTCAGCAGATCGCGGTTGCGCGCCAGCGTCCGCCGCAGCTCCGCGGCCCACTCCTCCACGCCCCCCAGCATCTTCGCCAACGGGCGCTGATAGGGCGCACCGGAGGTGTAGGTGAGGAACTGCTTGGCGCCCGCCACCGCCGCCACCAGCGGGGCCGGGCCGCACACCCAGCCGACCTTCCAGCCGGTGACCGAGAAGGTCTTGCCCGCCGAGGAGATGGTCAGGGTGCGCTCCCGCATCCCCGGCAGCGCCGCGATCGTCCGGTGCTCCAGACCGTCATAGACCAGGTGCTCATAGACCTCGTCCGTCACCACCGTCAGCCCGTGCTCCACCGCCAGCCCGGCCACCACCGCCAGTTCCTCGGCGGTGAACACCTTGCCGGTGGGATTGTGCGGGGAGTTCAGCAGCAGCACCCGGGTACGGGGCGTCACCGCCGCCCGCAGCGCGTCGGCGTCCAGGACGAAACGGTCGTCCTCCAGGGCCAGCGGAACCCCCACCAGCCGGGCCCCGGCGAACCGGGCCCCCGCCGGATAGGCGTCATAGCAGGGGTCGAAGGCCAGCACCTCGTCGCCCGGGTCGCACAGCCCCAGCAGCGCCGCCGCCAGTGCCTCGGTGGCCCCGGTGGTCACCAGCACCTCGTCCTGCGCCCGGTACTCCAAGCCGTAGCGCCGCAGCTGGTGCGCCGCCACCGCCTGGCGCAGCTCAAGGTGGCCATGGGCGGGCGGGTACTGGTTCTCCCCCGCCAGCACCGCCGCCGCCACGTCCTCCAGCAGACCCGGCGGACTGGCCAACTCCGGCACGCCCTGCCCCAGGTTGACCGCCCCGGTGCGCCGCGCCAGCTCCGTCATCTCCGTGAACACCGAGGTACCCAGCCCGGCCACCCGCCCGGCGGGCCTGAATCCGCGATCCACTTCCGGTCCCTCCCCATCGTCCGGCTCCCGATCCCAGCTCACCCTAGGCCGTCGAGCGCCCGCCCCGGCGCCCCCGCGACCGCCTGAGCGCCGGCGCACGCCGCCCCACGCCCCGCCCCCGCGCGGTGAACGGGCGAACGCCGGGCAAATCCCTGGCGGAATCTTGGAATCCACCGTGCGCCCGAGCGGGTGGAAGCCACACCCCCTACGGCGTGACGCACCGGAACGCCGCACACCACGCCGCATGGTCGGTATACCGCCACCCTCGTACCGGAGGTGCCTCCCGTGTCAGCCGACACCGCCGTCCCCGTACGAACGCCGGAACCGCGCGGCAGCGCCCGCCGCCTGCCCCGCGCGGACCGCATCCGCGCGGCGCTGCGCCGGGCCACCCCGGCCCTCGTCCTCTACGCGACGGCTCGGCTGACCGGACTGGCCGTGATGGCCGCCTGGGCCTGGAGCATCGGACGTCACCCGCGCAGCCTGCTGGGGCACTCCTGGGACGGCATCTGGTACGCCGGAATCGCCCGCAACGGCTATGGCCTGGTCATCCCCTCCCCCACCACCCGCGGGGTGGTCTTCAACGACCTGGCCTTCTTCCCGCTCTTCCCCGGCCTGGTGCACACCGTGGCCACCGTGCTGCCGGTCACCGTGGTCACCGCCGGCCTGCTGGTCTCCTGGACCGCCGCCGGGGCCGCCGCCTGGGGCATCTACGCGGTGGGCGAGCGGGTCCACGGCCGCCGGACGGCCACCTGGCTGGTGCTGCTGTGGGCGCTGCTGCCGCACGCCATTGTGCAGACCATGGGCTACACCGAGTCACTGATGACCGCGCTGTGCGCCTGGTCGCTGTACGCCCTGCTGACCGGCCGCCCGCTGTGGGCCGGCGCGCTGGCCCTGGTGGCCGGCCTCTCCCGGCCCAATGCCATCGCGGCCGCCGCCGCGGTCGGCTGTGTCACCCTGCTCGCCCTCTGGCGCGACCGTGCCGCCCGCACCGACTGGCGCATCTGGGCCGGGGCCGCGCTGGCCCCGCTGGGCTGGGCCGGCTATGTGCTGTGGGCGGGCTACCGCTCCGGCGGCGGGGCGCTGGGCTACTTCCGGGTCCAGCGCCGCTGGGGCTCCCGCTTCGACTTCGGCGCGGACGCGCTGCGGTTCGTCCGCCACCTCTTCGTCGGCCGCGACTATCTGGCCTACTACGGCTCGCTGATCGTGCTGGTGGTAGCCCTGATCGCGCTGGTCTTCCTGGTCCTGGCGCGCCCGCCCGCCGCGCTGCTCTGCTACGTCCTGGTGCTGTGTGTCATCGCCCTGGGCGGCTCCAGCTACTTCGCCTCCAAGCCGCGCTTTCTGCTGCCGGCCTTTCCGCTGCTGCTCCCGATGGCCCTGGGCATGGCGAGAGCCCGGCCGCGCACCGCCGTGGTGACGGTCTGCGCGCTGGCCGGGCTCTCCTTTGTCTACGGGACGTATCTGCTGACGATCGCCCGCATCCCCATGTGAGGGTGACCGGGCGTTACGCCTCGTCGTCCGGCTTGCCGTCCTCGCCCTCGATCTCGGCCTCCAGACCCAGCTGTTCCACCAGCCAGTTGTCGAACTCGATCGAGGCGCGGACCCAGCTGACCGTGCTGGAGACAAAGTGCTCCAGGGCGACGCCGACGCCGATCAGCATCTGGGCCTCACCGATCAGACGGACGGTGCCGTCGTCATTGGTGTGGGTGTAGACCTTGGGCCACAGGGTGCGGCGGTTCCAGTCGTCGATGGCCTCGAGGAGCTTGGCCTTGTCCTCGATGGCGTGCGGCCGGTCGTAGAACGTCCGGACCGAGAAGACCTGCTGCTCCTCCTCACCGCGGAACATGAAATAGGTACGGAACTGCTCCCACGGCGCGGCGAGGTCGCCCTCGTCGTCGACGAGGTACTTCAGCTCCATCTGTTCCAGCAGCTGCTTGACCAGGTCCTGGTCGGGGATGACGGGGCCGGTCGGGCCCGCCTCGTGCGGCTCTGGCTGGCCCCCGAAATTCGGAATCGAGGACGGGTCGATGCTCACCGTGGACTTCCCTTCGTACGGATACCGCCATCCTCCCTCACACCCGCCCCCGCCATGCAACCCCTGACGGGACCCGGTTCAGCCGGTCTGCCTCCCGGCCGCCGTCACCGACAGGCCGTCGCCCGCGCCCGGCACCCGGTCCACCCGGACCGTGTCCCCGTCCCGGACCTCCCCGGCCAGGATCGCCCTGGCCAGCTGGTCGCCGATGGCGGTCTGCACCAGACGGCGCAGCGGACGGGCGCCATAGGTCAGGTCGGGCGGGGTGCCGTCCAGGCTGTCATGGCCCAGGGTGGCCAGCCAGCGCAGCGCCGGCTCGGTGACATCCAGGGTGAGCCGCCGGTCCGCCAGCCGCCGCTGCAGCTGGTCGAGCTGGATCTGGGCGATCCGCTCCAACTGGCCGGTGCCCAGCGGGTGGAAGACCACGGTGTCGTCCAGCCGGTTGAGGAACTCCGGCCGGAAGGAGGCTCGTACGGTCTCCAGCACCCGTTCCTTCTTCTGCTCCTCCTTCAGCAAGGGATCGACCAGGAAGGTGGATCCCAGGTTGGAGGTCAGGATGAGGATGGTGTTGCGGAAGTCAACCGTCCGACCCTGGCCGTCGGTGAGCCGGCCGTCGTCCAGCACCTGGAGCAGGATGTCAAAGGCCTCATGGTGGGCCTTCTCCACCTCGTCCAGCAGGATCACACTGTACGGGCGCCGCCGCACCGCCTCGGTGAGCTGGCCGCCCTCCTCGTAGCCGACATAGCCGGGCGGGGCGCCCACCAGCCGGGCCACCGCGTGCTTCTCGCTGTACTCGCTCATATCGATCCGGACCATGGCCCGCTCGTCGTCGAAGAGGAAGTCGGCCAGCGCCTTGGCGAGTTCGGTCTTGCCGACGCCGGTGGGGCCCAGGAAGAGGAACGAGCCGGTGGGCCGGTCCGGGTCGGCGATGCCGGCCCGGCTGCGGCGCACCGCGTCGGACACCGCCCGTACCGCTTCCTCCTGGCCGATCAGCCGCTTGCCGATCTCCTCCTCCATGCGCAGCAGCTTCTGGGTCTCGCCCTCCAGCAGGCGGCCGGCCGGGATGCCGGTCCAGGAGGCCACCACCTCGGCGATGTCGTCCGAGCCGACCTCCTCCTTGACCATGAGGTTCCTGGTCTCGGCCTCCTGCTCGGCCTCCTGTTCGGCCTCGGCCGCCTCCGCCAGCTCCCGCTCCAGGGCCGGGATCTCGCCGTAGAGCAGCTTGGACGCGGTGTCGAAGTCGCCGTCCCGCTGGGCCCGTTCGGCCTGCCCGCGCAGATCGTCCAGGCGCTCCTTGAGCTCGCCGACCCGGTTGAGGGACTGCTTCTCGCGCTCCCAGCGGGCGGTGAGACCGCGCAACTCCTCTTCCTTGTCGGCCAGATCACGGCGCAGCCTGGCCAGCCGCTCCTGGCTGGCCGGGTCGGATTCGTTATTGAGGGCCAGCTCCTCCATCTTCAACCGGTCGACGGCGCGCTGGAGTTCGTCGATCTCCACCGGGGAGGAGTCGATCTCCATCCGCAGCCGGGAGGCCGCCTCGTCCACCAGGTCGATGGCCTTGTCCGGCAGGAAGCGGGAGGTGATGTACCGGTCGGAGAGGGTGGCCGCGGCCACCAGCGCCGAGTCCGCGATCTGCACCTTGTGGTGGGCCTCGTAGCGCCCCTTGAGGCCGCGCAGGATGGCGATGGTGTCCTCCACCGAGGGCTCGGCCACCAGCACCTGCTGGAAGCGGCGCTCCAGCGCCGGGTCCTTCTCGATCCGCTCCCGGTACTCGTCCAGGGTGGTGGCACCCACCATGCGCAGCTCGCCACGGGCCAGCATGGGCTTGAGCATATTGCCCGCGTCCATCGCCGAATCCCCGCCGGCGCCAGCCCCCACCACCGTGTGCAGCTCGTCGATGAAGGTGATGATCTGGCCCTCGCTGGACTTGATCTCCGCGAGGACGGTCTTCAGCCGCTCCTCGAACTCGCCCCGGTACTTGGCGCCCGCGACCATGGCGCCCAGGTCCAGCGCCACCAGCCGCTTGTTCTTCAGCGACTCCGGCACATCCCCCTTCACTATCCGCTGGGCCAGCCCCTCCACCACGGCGGTCTTGCCGACGCCCGGCTCGCCGATCAGCACCGGGTTGTTCTTGGTGCGGCGGGACAGCACCTGCACCACCCGCCGGATCTCATGATCCCGGCCGATGACGGGGTCGAGCTTGCCGTCGCGCGCCGCCGCCGTGAAGTCGGTGCCGAACTTCTCCAGCGCCTTGTAGGTGCCCTCCGGGTCCGGGGTGGTCACCCGCTGCCCGCCGCGCGCCTTCTGGAAGGCGGCCAGCAGTTTCTTCGCCGAGGCGCCCTGCTGCTCCAGCAGCTCGCCGGTGCGGCCGCCCTTGGCCGCCAGGCCGATCAGCAGGTGCTCGGTGGAGACATACTCGTCCGCCAGCTCGCGGGCCCGCTCCGCGGCGTCCGCGATCACCGCCAGCAGCTCCCGGCTGGGCTGTGGCGCGGCCACGGTCGACCCCTGCGCGCGGGGCAGCCCGCCCAGCTGCCGCTCGGCCCCGCCGCGCAGCGCGGCGGCGTCCGCCTCCACGGCAGCCAGCAGGTCCAGCAGGTTCTCGTTCTCCTGGCCGGCGAGCAGCGCCAGCAGCAGGTGCGCGGGGGTCATATCGGCGTGTCCGGCCGACACGGCCCGCTCCTGGGCGGCGGCCAGCGCCTCCCGGCTCTTGTTGGTCAGCTCGGCGTCCACGGCTTGGGGCTCCTCCTGGTCCTGGCCTGGCTGTTTATCTGCCTTGCTCGGAGCAACATGCAGTAAGTTGAGTCTATTCCACTCAAGGTTGGTTTGGGGAGCCCGAGGCCGGGGATCCCCACCTGCGAGTGAAGCCGGGCCCGGCCCGGTGCGCCACCACAGGCGCGGGCCGTCCGGGGCCGGCCGCCCCCAACTACCCTGACTCCATGGCCCACGACCTGCACGCCCTCCCTCCCGCCTACCTGGACTTCTGGCGCGCCCGCCACTTCCCCACCCTCACCACCCTCCGCCCCGATGGCACCCCGCATGTCGTGCCGGTGGGCGTGACCTTCCAGCCCGAGACCCGCACCGCCCGCGTCATCACCCGCAAGCACAGCCGGAAGGTGGCCAATGTCCTGGCCGCCGGACCCGACGGCGCCCGGGTCGCCCTCTGCCAGGTCGCCCCCGGCGGCTCCTGGGCCACCCTGGAAGGGATCGCCCGCGTCCGCACCGAGCCGGAGGCGGTCGCCGACGCCGTCGCCCGCTATGCCGAGCGCTACGGCCGTACGCCCGGCCCCAACCCGGACCGGGTGCTGATCGAGATCACCGTCACCCGCGCCCTGGGCTCGGTCGTCGCACCCTGAGTGTCAGACCCTCCCCATGGCCTCTCCGCCATGACGGCAGACGACCCGACCATGGCCCGCATCCACGAGGCGGTCACCCTGCACCACGAGGGCGACCCGGCGGCCGCGCGGAACCGCCTCGATGCGCTATGGGCGGAGATATCCCCGGACGGCGACCCCTTCCACCAGTGCGTGCTGGCGCACCACCTGGCCGATACCCAGGACGACCCCCACCAGGAACTGCTCTGGGACCAACGTGCCCTGGCCGCCGCCGACTCCGTCACCGACGCCCGCGTCAAGGAGCACCACTCCTCTCTGGCGATCCGCGGCTTCTACCCCTCCCTCCACCTCAACCTGGCGGAGAGCTACCGCAGGACCGGCGACCCGGCCCGGGCCCGTGAACACCTCGCCCACGCCCGCGCGTTCACCGGCGCACTCGGGGACGACCCCTACGGCCACGGCATACGCGCCGCCCTCGACCGGCTGGCGGACCGGCTGACGGACCGGCTGACCCAGCCGGCGACATGCGAAGATCCTTCCCGCACTTAGCAGAAGGCGCGATCAGGGGGCCCCGCCATGCCATCCACCAAACGTCCCGCAACGGTCGCCGCGGCAACTGCCGCCATTGTGGCGGCGCTTGTCTCCCTTACCGCCTGTGGCGGAAGCGGCGGCGGCGACGGGATGAAGCCGGTGTCCGCTCCGCACAACGCCCCGCCGGCCCGTAAGAGCTTCGACCCGCCGCACACCTTCGGCAACGCCGGGGTGGGCCTCCCGAACGAGGCGAACCAGGGCAACATCGACATGGCGGGCCGGCTGGCCGGCCACCCCCCGATATCCCTGTTCCGCACCACCGCCTATGTCGCCTCCGCCGACCGCCTGCAGGCCGTGGACACCACCACCGGCCGGGTACGCGCCACCGTGGAGCCGCAGCGCAAACCACTCGGCAACAACGGCGGTACCTTCGACCGGACTTCGGTCCCGCCACCGGTGATCGCCGACTTCCATGGCAAGTCGCTGGTGGTCATGCCGTTCCTGGTGCAGATTCCGAGCTCCGGCACCACGCCCTCCGGCACCGCCCTGGAGATGGTCTACGTCAACGCCGAGAACGGCACCCGGGAGTGGCGCACCGAGACCGTACTGCCCGCCTGGGCCGGTAACTCCTTTGGCAAGGTCACCACCGCCGTGGTGAGCGCCGACCGCGGCATCGCCGTCGTCCGGGTATCCGACGACGAACACGGCATCACCTACGCCGTCAGCCTGGACACCCGCCAGACGCTCTGGCAGAAGGACCTCGCCGCCGCGGCCGCGGCCGATGGCGTGGTGACCGCCCTGGACCCGTCCGGCATCGGGGCCCAGCAACACCTCAAGGGCTTCGACCTCGCCACCGGCGAGTCCCGCTGGTCCACCAAGGACGCGAGCTATGAGTCCTCCATCCAGGCAGCCGCACCACACCTGCTCGCCTTCTCCGGCCGCGACTACGGCAGCGGGCATGGCTTCACCCGGTTCCTCGATCCCCGCACCGGGGAGGTCAAGGGCGAGCTGCCGAACGGCACTTACGGCCTTGACTGCCTCTACGACGGCAAGTCGGCCACCCTCTGCGGCGACCCCTCCGCCGACGGGCAGCTGATCGCTCTTGACGCCTCCTCCGCCCAACCGCTGTGGCAGCTCCCGGACAAGAACGCCAACCGGGTGGCACCCAGAGTCAGTGCCGTCTGGAACGGCGTCGTCTACGGCACCACCGGGAACGGCCCGGTGGCCCTGGACTCCCGCACCGGAGCGGACGCCAAGACGTCACCGGGCATCGCACCCGTCTTGGTCAACGGCTACACGGGCATCGCCCTGGACAAGGACACCAGCACACTCAAGGCGTATCCCACGACAGGCTGAGCGAACCCGATGGCGGGAACCGGACGTTGACACCGGTTTCCGCCCCGATAAAGCTGTGCCGCGGCAATCGCACGGCCCCGCACGTGAGTTGAGCACGGTCATCCGACCATCAACCCCTGGAGGCCCCCGTGCCCCGACGCTCCTCGCTCACCACACTCGCCGCCCTGCTGCTCGCCTCCTCCGCCGCCTTCGCGGCCGCTCCGGCCGCGGTGGCCGCGGTGGCGCAGCCGCAGGCCAGACCTGCCGCCCAGCTTTCGGCCGCTCACCTCAGAGGTGTCCACCCGGAGCTCAACGGACTGCGCGTAACAGGCATCAACGGCGGCAAGGTCTATCTGATCCTGGACGGCAAGCGGCGCTGGATCCCCAATCCGGCCACCTACGACCAACTGTTCCGCGGCTGGGACGGCATCCGTTATGCAGTCGACGTCGAGGGCATCACCGACGGCGGGCAGCTCTCCGACGGCGCCTTCCTGGCCAAGGCCCCCGATGGCCCACAGGTGTACCTGGTCACCAACGGCCAGAAGCGGTGGATCACCAGCCCCGCGGCGATGGACAAGTACTACTTCGACTGGCGCAAGATCGTCTCGGTCTCCTCGGTCGCCCTGCGCGGCTTCCCGACCGGCAGCCCGATCTCCTGAACCACCGGCCCCCGCTCACTCCTCCCCGAGCGCGGCCAGCAAGACCGACACCCGCCCCAGCGCGTGGAATGTGCCCAGGGTGTCCATGTAGTCCAGGGCATGCACAATCAGCCCGTCCCGCACCCGCAGGATCAACAGGCCGGTGATCTGCGCCGGTTGGCCATCGTCACCCAGGGTGGCGGTGGCCTTCCACTGTCCGATGACCACCTCCGGGTCCGCCCCGTCGAACACCACCACGTCGCGTATCTCCCGCAGCCGCACCGAAGACGCCCCCCAGGCCGCCCGGTACCCGGCCCGCACCTCCTCCCGCCCCTGATAGCGCTCCGGCCAGCCGGGCGTGAGGAAGGGGAACTCATGCACCGCGTCCGGTGCGTAGAGATCGGCGAGGTCATCGGCGGACCAGGCCAGCATGGCCTGGTGGTAGGCGGTGAGGGCCTCGCGCGGAGTGCGGGCGGTTTCGGGCATGGCTGGGCTCCGATCACACGGCGGGGGATACGGTCCGGACAGGTGCGACCCGTTGGCACCGGACGGCTGGCTCAACCCTACGCAGGACCGGGCGAGTTCGCTGCCCGGGCGGTACGTATGAACCCCGCGAACGCGGCGGGTGAAGGCCCGTCACCGAGCAGATGACGGGCCTTGGCGGGCCTTGCCCGAAGGGAAAAGAAGGTCAGCGGTCCCGCCTGGGCCGCCAGACGACCAGCGCGCTGGTCTGCTGGACGTCCTGGTACGGAACCAGGTCGCGCCGGTAGGAAGCGTGCACCTGGGCCTCGCGCTGCTGCATCGCCGCCGCGGCGCCGTCCACCACCGCCTGGAGCTCCGCGACGCGGGCGCTGAGCGCCGCGACCTGGTTCTCCAGCTCGATGATGCGCTTGATACCGGCCAGGTTGATGCCCTCGTCCTGGCTCAACTGCTGTACCTGACGCAGCAGTTCGATGTCCCGGGCCGAGTAGCGGCGGCCGCGTCCGGCCGTACGGCCGGGCGAGACCAGGCCCAGCCGGTCGTACTGCCGCAGGGTCTGCGGATGCAGGCCCGACAGCTGAGCCGCGACGGAGATGACGTACACCGGCGACTCGTCGGTGAGTTCATAAGGGTTCCGTCGGCGGCCGTCGCCGGTCGCGGTCATGGGGTCACGCTCCCTTCGCTGCCTGGAACAACTCCGCGCGCACATCCTCGCCCGCGGTGGCCTCACGATAGGTCTCCAGAGCGTCCCGGGCCTTGTCACCCAGGTCCGTGGGCACCGCGACCTCGACGGTGACCAGCAGGTCGCCCCGGGTGCCATCCTTGCGGACCGCGCCCTTGCCCCGGGCGCGCATGGTGCGGCCATTGGGCGTGCCGGGCGGCAGCTTGAGGGTCACCGGGGGGCCGCCGAGGGTGGGCACCCTGACCTCGCCACCGAGTGCGGCCTCCACAAAGGTGACCGGCACGGTGATGGTGAGGTTGTCGTCCTTGCGCCCGAACACCGGGTGGGAGCCGACATGGACCACGACATACAGATCGCCGTTGGGGCCGCCACGCTCGCCCGGCGCGCCCTTGCCGCGCAGCCGGATCCGCTGGCCGTCGGAGACTCCGGCGGGGATACGGACCTGCATGGTGCGCGAGGAGGTGGCGCGTCCGCTGCCCTTGCAGACATCGCAGGGGTTCTCGGGGATCAGCCCGCGGCCCTTGCAGTCGGGGCAGGGGTCGGTCAGCGAGAAGCCGCCGCCCGCGCCGCGGGACACCTGGCCGGTGCCCACACAGGTGGGGCAGACCCTGGGCGTGCCGTTCTTGTCACCGGTGCCGGAGCAGGCCTTGCAGGCCGCCGAGGAGGACATCCGCAGCGGGACCGTGGCCCCCTCGACCGCCTCGCCGAAGCTCAGCGAGACCTCGGACTCGATGTCCTGGCCGCGCCGCGGCTGGGTGCGGGTGGTGCCGCCGCCGCCCCGGTTGAACAGGCCGCCGAAGACATCGCCGATGCCACCGCCGAAGCCGCCGCCGCCGGCTCCGCCCTGGGCGCCTCCGAAGAGGTCGCCCAGGTCGAAGTTGAACGAACCGCCACCGCCCGGACCGGGCCGGAAGCCACCGTTGCCGAAGAGGGCGCGCGCCTCGTCGTACTCCTTGCGGCGCTTGGCGTCCGCGAGTACGTCATAGGCCTCGGAGATCTCCTTGAAGCGCTCCTCGGCCGCGGCGTCGCCCTTGTTGGCGTCCGGGTGGAACTCGCGGGCGAGCTTCCGGTACGCCTTCTTGATCTCCGCCTCGGTGGCGTCCTTGGAGACGCCGAGGGCCTTGTAGTAGTCCTTCTCCAGGAAGTCCTTGGTACTCATCCCCGGCGTCCCTCCTCCCGGTCACTGTCGGCTGTCATGGCGTCAGCCCTCGTCGGGGCCACCGCTCTCCTCGGCATCGTCGTCCGCTTCCGCCTTGGGCTGGGCGCCCGGCTGCGGCTCGGCGACCGCGACCCGCGCGGGACGGATGGTGCGCTCGCCGATCCGGTACCCCGGCTGCAGGATCTGCACGCAGGTGGTCTCGGTGACGTCCGGTGCGTAGCTGTGCATCAGGGCCTCGTGGATCAGCGGGTCGAAGGGCTCGCCCTCCTTGCCGAACTGATGAAGGCCCATCTTGGCGACGACCGTCTCCAGGGACTCGGCGACGGACTTGAAGCCGCCGACCAGTTCCCCGTGGTCACGGGCGCGCCCGATGTCGTCGAGCGTGGGCAGCAGCTCGGACAGGAGGTTCGCCACCGCGACCTCCTTGACCTGCACCCGGTCCCGCTCGACGCGGCGACGGTAGTTCTGGTACTCGGCCTGGAGCCGCTGGAGGTCCGCGGTGCGCTCACCCAGCGCAGCCTGGGCCTGGTCCAGCTGTGCCTGGAGGCCTACCTCGACCAGCTCTTCCCCGGCCGGGGCCGGACCCGCCTTGTCGGCGGGACCGGCACCCTGCTCCTTGGGGGTCTCGGCGTTGGAGGGGCCTTCAGGCTTCTCGTCAAAGCCCGGGGTCTCCTCCGTCACGCCGAAGCACCGCCCTTCGGCTTCTCGTCGTCGACGATCTCGGCGTCGACCACGTCGTCCTCGTGCTTGGGCTGCTGGGCACCGGCGGCACCGGCACCCGCGGCGCCGGCGGCACCCTGGGCGGCCTGGGCGTCGGCGTACATGGCCTGGCCCAGCTTCTGGCTGACCGCGGCGACCTTCTCGGTGGCGGTGCGGATCTCGGCGGAGTCCTCGCCCTTGAGCTTCTCCTTGAGCTCGCCGACGGCGGTCTCCACCTCGGTCTTGACCTCGGCCGGGACCTTGTCCTCGTTGTCCTTGAGGAACTTCTCGGTCTGGTAGACCAGCTGCTCGCCCTGGTTGCGGGTCTCGGCGGCCTCGCGGCGCTTGTGGTCCTCCTCCGCGTACTTCTCGGCCTCTTCGCGCATCCGGTCGACCTCGTCCTTCGGCAGCGAGGAGCCGCCGGTGACGGTCATCTTCTGCTCCTTGCCCGTGCCCAGGTCCTTGGCGGTCACGTGCATGATGCCGTTGGCGTCGATGTCGAAGGAGACCTCGATCTGCGGGACGCCACGCGGGGCCGGCGGCAGACCGGTCAGCTCGAACATCCCGAGCTTCTTGTTGTACGCCGCGATCTCGCGCTCGCCCTGGTAGACCTGGATCTGCACGGACGGCTGGTTGTCCTCGGCCGTGGTGAAGATCTCGGAGCGCTTGGTCGGGATCGTGGTGTTGCGCTCGATCAGCTTGGTCATGATGCCGCCCTTGGTCTCGATACCGAGGGACAGCGGGGTGACGTCGAGCAGCAGGACGTCCTTGACCTCGCCCTTGAGGACACCGGCCTGGAGCGAGGCACCGATGGCGACGACCTCGTCCGGGTTGACGCCCTTGTTGGCCTCCTTGCCGCCGGTCAGCTCCTTGACGAGCTCGGCGACGGCCGGCATCCGGGTGGAGCCGCCGACCAGGACCACGTGGTCGATGCCGGACAGCGGGATGCCCGCGTCCTTGATCACGTTGTGGAACGGGGTCTTGCAGCGCTCCAGCAGGTCCGCGGTCAGCTGCTGGAACTGGGCGCGGGTGAGCTTCTCGTCCAGGTGCAGCGGGCCCTCGGCGGAGGCCGTGATGTAGGGCAGGTTGATCGTGGTCTCGGTGGACGAGGACAGCTCGATCTTGGCCTTCTCGGCGGCCTCGCGGAGGCGCTGGAGGGCCATCTTGTCCTTGGACAGGTCGACGCCGTGACCGTTCTGGAACTGCTTGACCAGGTAGTCCACGACGCGCTGGTCCCAGTCGTCACCACCGAGGTGGTTGTCACCGTTGGTGGCCTTGACCTCGACCACGCCGTCGCCGATCTCCAGCAGCGAGACGTCGAAGGTGCCGCCACCGAGGTCGAAGACCAGAATGGTCTGGTCGTCCTTGTCCAGGCCGTAGGCCAGGGCGGCCGCGGTGGGCTCGTTGACGATACGCAGGACGTTCAGACCCGCGATCTCGCCGGCCTCCTTGGTGGCCTGGCGCTCGGAGTCGTTGAAGTACGCCGGGACGGTGATGACCGCGTCCGTGACCTTCTCACCCAGGTACGCCTCGGCGTCCCGCTTCAGCTTCTGCAGGATGAAGGCGGAGATCTGCTGGGGGTTGAAGTCCTTGCCGTCCAGGTTGATCTTCCAGTCGGTGCCCATGTGGCGCTTCACCGACCGGATGGTCCGGTCCACGTTGGTCACAGCCTGGCGCTTGGCGACCTCGCCGACCAGCACCTCGCCGTTCTTGGCGAAGGCGACGACGGACGGCGTGGTCCTGGCGCCCTCGGCGTTGGTGATGACGGTGGGCTCACCGCCCTCGAGAACACTGACGACGGAGTTCGTCGTACCCAGGTCGATGCCGACCGCACGTGCCATTTTCAGTCCTCCATGACTTGAGTGGAACAGGCTCAAGAGTGCAACACCGAAGCGATCGTGTCAACGGAGCTGAGTCGAGGGGGCTCAACTTTTATATGGGGCTTACGATCACCCGCCACGGTGGAGGCCGCCCGGGCGACGCAGATCACCGGCGCTGCGGGTGTGGCGGGCGCGAGAGAGTGAGTAGTCTCGTACGGACTGGATAAGTTACTGATTAGTAATCCCGCTCTCGCAGGCCCGAGGAGCCACCCATGCAACTCGCCGCGATCATCGTGTCGCTGGTTCTCATCGTGGTCGGCGTCGCGCTGCTCGGCCGTGCCGTGCTGCAGATCGTCCGCCATATGCGGATGGGTCAACCCGTGCCGGCCGGCACCCGCACCGACGCCCCCGTGGACCGCACGGTCACCGTTGCCAAGGAGTTCCTCGGCCATACCCGGATGAACCGCTGGGGCGTGGTCGGCGTCGCGCACTGGGGCGTCGCGCTGGGCTTCTTCTCGCTGCTGATCACGATCGTCAACGCCGCCGGGCAGCTCTTCAAGGCCGACTGGCTGCTGCCGTTCATCGGCGACTGGCTGCCGTACGAGCTCTGGGTCGAGTTCTTCGGCCTGCTGACGACGCTCGGCATCCTGGCCCTGATCGTCATCCGGCAGCTGAGCAAGCCGGGCAAGGCCGGCCGCAAGTCCCGCTTCGCCGGCTCCAACTTCGGCCAGGCGTACTTCGTCGAAGCCGTCATCATTATCGTCGGCCTCTGCATCATGACGCTGCGCGGCCTGGAGGGCGCCCTGCACGGCGTGGACGGCTACGAGGCCGGGTACTTCGCCTCGTACCCGCTGGTCGCGGCCTTCCGGGGGCTGAGCGTCGACACCCTGCAGAACCTTGTCTACCTGGTCGCCATGATCAAGATCGCGACGTCCTTCATCTGGATGATCACGATCTCCCTCAAGACCGACATGGGTGTGGCCTGGCACCGCTTCCTGGCCTTCCCCAACATCTGGTTCAAGCGTGAGGCCAGCGGTGATGTCGCGCTCGGCGCGCTGCTGCCGATGACCAGCGGCGGCCGGCCGATCGACTTCGAGGACCCGGCGGAGGACGCCCAGTTCGGCGTCTCCCAGATCGAGCACTTCTCCTGGAAGGGCCTGCTCGACTTCGACACCTGCACCGAGTGCGGCCGCTGCCAGTCGCAGTGCCCCGCCTGGAACACCGGCAAGCCGCTGTCCCCGAAGATGCTCATCATGACGCTGCGCGACCATGCGCACGCCAAGGCGCCCTACCTCCTTGCCGGCGGCGGCAAGGACATGGAGGGCGCGGAGAAGGCGACAGCCGAGCAGCTCAAGGACGTCCCCGCGGCCGCCCTGGCCGAGGCCGAGCGCCCGCTGATCGGCACCCTGGAGGAGAACGGCGTCATCGACCCGGACGTCCTGTGGTCCTGCACCACCTGCGGCGCCTGTGTCGAGCAGTGCCCGGTGGACATCGAGCACGTCGACCACATTGTCGACATGCGCCGCTACCAGGTGATGATCGAGAGCGCCTTCCCCAGCGAGGCCGGGACGATGCTCAAGAACTTGGAGAAGAAGGGCAACCCCTGGGGCCTGGCCAAGAAGCAGCGCCTGCAGTGGACCAAGGAGGTCGACTTCGAGGTCCCGGTCGTCGGCAAGGACATCGAGGACCTCACCGAGGTCGACTACCTCTACTGGGTCGGCTGCGCCGGCGCCCTGGAGGACCGCGCCAAGAAGACCACCAAGGCCTTCGCCGAGCTGCTGCACATGGCGGGCGTGAAGTTCGCCATCATGGGCGGCGAGGAGAACTGCACCGGTGACTCCGCCCGCCGCCTGGGCAACGAGTTCCTCTTCCAGCAGCTCGGCCAGCAGAACGTCGAGATGCTCAACATGGCCTTCGGCGAGGACGCGGAGGAAGGCGTCAAGGTCGCCAAGTCCAAGAAGAAGATCGTCGCGACCTGCCCGCACTGCTTCAACACCATCGCCAACGAGTACCCCCAGCTCGGCGGTGAGTACGAGGTCATCCACCACACCCAGCTGCTGCAGCACCTTGTCGACGAGGGCAAGCTGGTCCCCGTCACCCCGGTCGAGGGCCTGATCACCTACCACGACCCCTGCTACCTGGGCCGCCACAACAAGGTCTACACACCCCCGCGCGAGATCATCGCCAAGGTGCCCGGCCTGCGGAACGAGGAGATGCACCGCCACAAGGAACGCGGCTTCTGCTGCGGCGCCGGCGGCGCCCGGATGTGGATGGAAGAGCGCATCGGCAAGCGCATCAACAATGAGCGCGTCGACGAGGCCCTCGCCCTCAACCCCGACATCGTCTCCACCGCCTGCCCGTTCTGCCTGGTCATGCTCACCGACTCGGTCAACGGCAAGAAGAACGACGGCACGGCCAAGGAGTCCATCCAGGTGGTGGATGTCGCCCAGCTGCTGCTGGAGTCCGTCAAGACCCCGGTCGAGCCGGCGGGCGACGGGGAGTCGGCGGACGCTCCGGAGCCGGAGCCGGTGAAGTAACCGCCGTCATACGCCCCTACGACAACGGCCGGTGCCCGCGAGTGTTCGCGGGCACCGGCCGTCGTCAAACCCCGGCCTTTCCCAAACCCCGACCTTTCCCTGAGGGGCCCACCGCAAGCCCCTAAGGGATGTCACAGCTCCGCAGCAAAGGCCCCCTCGGCCACCCGGGGGCGGCTCCGCCGCCCGGCTGAAGCGGGTACGTTCGAAGGCGTGGCTGGATTCAGGATGGGACGCGGCGGGGACTCGAACGAGCCCGGCCCCGCGCGGCAAGGACAACACCCCGGGTACCCCGGGCAACAGCAGGCCGCCCCCTATGGCGGCGGTCAGCAGTGGCAGCGGCCGGGCGGCCACGACGACGAGCCGGAGTACTTCGGCGGTGGGCAGCAACCGCAGTACGGCCAGCAGCACGGTCAGCAGTACGCCGCGCCGTACGACCCCTACGCCACCCGCCCCGGTGAACACCCGGGCCAGACCCAGCAGTTCTCCCTGGGCGAGGCCCCGGACGCCTACCCGCCCCCCGGCGCGTCCGACCCCTATGGCGCCCCCAGCACCTATGGCGGCGACCCCGGCCAGGCGGCCGCGCCCGCCGGGCCGCCGCCCGGCCCCAGGCTGCACTGGAAGGAGCTGCTGAGCGGCATTGTGCTGCGCCCCTCCGCCACCTTCTGGCGGATGCGCGACCACGCCATGTGGGGCCCGGCGCTGATCGTCACCTTTGTCTACGGCCTGCTGGCCGTCTTCGGCTTCGACAAGGCGCGCAAGGACGTACTGCACGCCACCCTGGCCTCCGCCGTCCCGCTGGTGCTGACCGCCGGCGCCATCGTCCTGATCTCCGGGCTGATCCTGGGCGTTGTCACCCACACCATGGCCCGGCAGCTCGGCGGCGACGGCCTCTGGCAGCCCACGGTGGGGCTGTCCATGCTGATCATGTCCATCACGGACGCCCCGCGCCTGGTCTTCGCCATGTTCCTGGGCGGCGACAGCCCCTTCGTCCAGCTACTGGGCTGGGCGACCTGGGTTCTGGCGGGCGTGCTGTTCACCTCGATGGTCAGCAAGTCCCATGACATCCCCTGGCCCAAGGCGCTGGCCGCCTCGGCGATCCAGCTGATCGCCCTGCTGTCGATCATCAAGCTGGGCACACTGTGACAGAAGGCCCTGGCCGCGCAAGCGCGGCCAGGGCCTTCTCACATCCGTCAGGCGTCGAGGACCTGGCCCTCGCGCCGCACCACCGGCGGCTCCACGCTCCACGGGAAGTTGATCCACTCGTCGGTGCGCTTCCAGACGTACTCGCACTTCACCAGCGACTGCGTCTTCTCGTAGATCACCGCGCTGCGCACCTCGGCCACATGCTCCAGGCAGAAGTCGTGCACCAGCTTCAGCGTCTTGCCGGTGTCCGCCACATCGTCGGCGATCAGCACCTTCTTGTTGGAGAAGTCGATCGCGTTGGGCACCGGGGCCAGCATGACCGGCATCTCCAGGGTGGACCCCACACCGGTGTAGAACTCCACGTAGGACATGAAGAGTGCAGTCACCAGGCAATATGCCCAATGACTGCACTCAGACCCAGCACCAGCTCAGCACAGAGCCGGAGTTGGCACTACGCCACGCGATAGCGGGGCAGCGCGTCGGAGAGGTTCTGTGCCACAGCGAGCGCCACCGCTCCCTTGATCCGTTCCTCCGCCCCGGGCAGCAGGTGAACGTAGACCATCTCTGTCGTCTTGCTACTCGTATGCCCCATCCACTGTGCCAGCTCGAACAACGGCACTCCGGCGCCAATGGCAACCGAGGCGAAGTAATGCCTCAGGGACTTGGGGGTCAGCTTGCGATCTTCCAGATTGGCCTTCTTGATCGCCTTCTTCCATCGCTCATGGAACGTCGTCCGCGATGGGAAGCGCCCTCCGTAGGTCTCCGACTCGTAGAACCACCCTTCATCGCCCCACGTGCCGTACGTGCTGATGTGCGTCTGCCATTCCTGCCTGGTGATGTCCGGCACGGGCACTCTCCTCCCCCGCCGGGACCACTTGACCTCATCACGAATGGCCACCGACCGCCCCGCCCCCTCGTTCGCCCCGAAGGTGGAAAGCTGCGCGTTGACGGCGAAGAACCCCACCTCTTGATTCCACTTCGTCTCGCACACAGCCAGGGCTTCGCCGACCCGCAGACCACACCCCGCCATGCTCCAGATCGATGAGCGGTAGTAGGCAGGCATGTGTTCGAAGATGATCTCGACTTCCGAAGTGGTGGGGACCTCCGACGGGTCGATGGGCGTGTACTTCGGGTCCTTACGCTTACGCGCCTCCGCCTTCCTGCACGGATTCCTCGTGATGATCTCCGCGTTCCACGCGTACCGGAAGACGGACGCCAGGATGTTCTTGCGGACCGCGATGCCGTAGGGCTTGTACCCCCTGGCAGCCTGATCCGTCTCCCATTTGGTGATGTCGCTGGCAGTGATCGACCCAATGGGGCGAGGGCCGAACCACTCCGCAAAGTGGTTCTTATAGACGCTGCGGTACTGGACACGCGACGACTCAGCCAGCTGATCTTCACCGCCTGCGTTGATCCACTCGTCCCAGACATCGGCGAACGAGCGCTTCGACTGCCGGGGATCGATGTACGACCCGGTGTCCTTGTCGCGTTCAACCTTGCGTTCAAACATCTCCGCCAGCTTCCGGCCGGCGGCCCCCTTCTCGAACGACTTTTCACGCTGCCGCCCTGAGCGACCCCCCGGTTCCCGCCAGCGGACAACCCAGGGATGCGGGCATCGCTCCCAGGCAGTGATCGAGCAGTCACAACGCTTGATGATCGCACCCACGTTTAGAGATCCCCTCCCTGATGTGGACTCAGCACGAGAATTCTATACGCCCTCATGTTGCCGTGTGGGCTTCGAGCCAAAATTCCAAGTCCCTTTCCTTGAACCGCAGATGCCTGCCCACGCGGTATGCCTTGAGCCCCCACACTCGCCAGTTGCTGTACAGAGTGCTGAGCGGCACCGCGAGGTAGTCAGCCGCCTGGCCCGGCGTCAAAAGCCTGTTGGACCCGCCTCTCACTTGGCCTCACCCCGCATCACTCCATGGGCGGGATCCTCGCGCGCGAACTCACGGCTCAGGACGTGGCTTTGAGCGACTTCAGCCGCAATGAGTGCAGCACCGGAAGTGTGGCCAGAGCCGAGATAGCGCCAGTTGGCTTCCGTGATCACGTCGGCTCCGGCCGGGAGCTCGACGGCACCACGTTCGTACTCGGCCCGGTGGACTCGAAGCTTCGCGTAAGTGGTCGAGTAGACACGGGATTTGGTGAGGATGTGACCTCGGTAGCCGAGGGTGTGTGCCGAGGCCTGCAGGTTGAGGTGGGCAAACTCTGGGAGGCCGCCCAGTCGCCAGCAGGTGAGCATGAGCGCGCGAGCGTGTGGAGTGACGGGGGCGCGGTCGATGTCGGTGGCGTCGCGGATCCGGTGGTCGAGGCCGGTGGTGGTTCCGGTGGTGGTCGCTCCCTTGGTGACGTACTTGGCCACATAGGCCGCTACGGCGTCATCAGCCAGGCCGTCCGGGCCACCGAATGCCTGAAGGGGACGGGCGTCGAGTTCAGTGCCCCAGCGGAGGGCCAGTTCGCCCATGGCGGGGCTGTAGGGGGTGTGGACGAGGACCCTCCGAGCAGCGCCACGAACGGCGTCGATCAGGCGCTGTGCCGTTCCCCAGGGCGGGGGCGAGTCCCCAGGACCCTGGGGACCGTCGAGACGGATGACGGCGTGGAGGTGGATAGCGGCACGCTGCTGGTACTCGGCGACCTTCGCGAACGACAGCCGGGCGTGACGGGGGAAGTGGTTTTGGGGGACGCCTGCTGAGGTGGCGAGGTAGCGGCGGACGGCCCGGGCGAGGCGGGACCACAGTTCGCCGGCGTGCGCGTGCCACAAGACATGTGCCGTGTAGTCGTAGCACGCCGGGCACAGCGGCTGACCGGCCTGAGGGTCGTCCTGGGCGTGGATGCGGGGACAACTTTGCGGGCGGCCGTGTTCGCACTCGGTCCGTTCCCGGCGGGGGCGGCAACGCTGGCCGTCGGGGGCAGCCCGGTGGACGGGGCCGAAGCTGGGGGCGGTGAGGGTGACGAAGAGCCGGGGGTGGGTGCGGACCGTGGGCGGGACGGTCTTGCCGCCGGTGAGCCCCGCTCGCACCAGGTGGAAGGTGTCTCCGGCGTGGAGGCGGGAGCAGGAGGGGCAGACGCTGGCGCGGCGGTTGCGGCAGCGGACCAGGAGGCGTTCGCCGGGTTCGTCGCGGGTGGAGTAGTGGCTCAGGATCTCGCCCGTGGCCGCGTCGCGGGTGGTGGTCCAGCCGGTGAGGTGGATGGGGTGGGCGCAGCCGCCGGTGGCGGTGACTTGCTCGACCCAGCGGGGGAACTTCGGGTCGTTGGCGAGGCGGATGAGGTCTTGGTCGGTTTCGGGGAGCTGACGCAGGCGCGCCGCGCGGTCGAGTTCGGCGCGCCGGTCAGCCGCGGTGAAGTGTGCGGTGGTGATGGTGGAGACCTTCCGGGGTGAGCCGCCAGATGGGCGGCGGAGTGATGGGGTGGTGGGCCGGTGTCGTCCATGGGGGATCTCCCTTGCTGCGGTGGGTGGTTGGATCTAGCGGGTGGTGCCGGTGCCTCGGCAGCAGCGGCAGCGGCGCCAGTGGCCGGTGCGGGTCTTCAAGCGCCGCTCTCCCTTGCAGATGGGGCAGCGCACGGGGCGCATGGGCATACGGCCGTCCTTTGGGTCAGGTGTGGCTGAAGCCGGAGAGGAACCAGGTCACGAAGCTGTTGACCGTGAACACGGCCGGGGTCTGCCCGAGGTAGACGCCGAAGACCGTGATCAGTGCGGCTTCCCACCAGCGCACTTCGCGGGAGCGGATGAGCAGGACGGTCATGGCGCCGAAGACCAGGACCAGGGGGAGGGCGGTGCTCTCTTTCACGAGGCGTCGCCTCCTTCGCCCGCGAGCAGCAGGGCCCGGTAGACGCCGGGGAGGGCCGGGGTGAGGTCGGAGTACTTCAGGGCAGTCTGCAATGCCTCGTCCACGGTGGTCAGGTGGGATCGGGCCCTGGCCCAGCCGCCGTCTGGCCCGGCCACCACCGCCGTGCCTTGCTCGTTCGTGGCGATGGACTGCACGACGGTCACCGCGTCCTTGTTGAGATCACCCAGCGCCATTTCGGCGGTGCCCGGGTCGTTGACCCGGTGGCACACCCGGCCGGAGAGCTGGGCCCGCAAGGCGGTGACACCGCTGCCGAGTTCGGAGCCGATGCGCTGGCCGGCCACCACCAGGTGCACGCCGAGCGCCCCGCCGAGTTGGGCGATTCGCAGCAGCAAGGTGGAGCACTGTTCCACCTCGGCCTTGCCGGTGCGGGTGCCGTCGGCGAGGTACAGCTCGGCCAGCTCGTCCACGATCACCACCAGCGGTACTGGCCGCAGCTTGTCCGGCAGGTCCCAGATCGACCGCACTCCCGCGCTCCGGCACGCTTTCATCCGCACGTCCAGGTCGTTGACGACCGAGCCGAGGACGACGACGGCTTCGCGCCGGTTGGTGGCCAGAGCCGACAAGCGCGGTTCGAACAGGCCGAGCTCGATGCCGCCCTTGCAGTCGATGCCGATCAACCCCACATGCTGGGTCGAGAATTGGGCGATCAGACGGGCGAGGAGGGTGGACTTGCCGGACTGTGTGGCCCCCACGATCAGCCAGTGCGGCACGCGCCGCAGGTTGATCACCCATGCACCGCCGGACTCCAGGACCCCGACCAGCGCCGAGAGGTGGGCCGCCGGTGCCGAGACCAGTCCTGGGCGCAGGAGCGGGTCACTGGCCAGGGCCGTGATGTGCACCCGGCCGCGTTCCGGCGAGGTGACCCGGACGGCGTGGACGCGCCAGGCATGGGTTAACGCATCGGCCGCCGCGATGAACGGCGCCGGAGTCTGCCCCGGGTGCAGCCGCACCTCCAAGGTCACACCTGTGCGGGTCGCCCGGGGGAAGGAAATGCGCGGCGCGACCAGCCGCAGCGGATCACCCTTGACCACCAGGTCCCCCACCAGACCCCGCCGAGGCCGGGGAGAGACGGCCAGGTCGGTGTGGGTGGCGACCTTGCGCCAGGTCCACACGATCCGGCAGGCGGTGGCCGGGTAGCCGGTCAGGTACCACCACGCCACCGGGCACCGCTCGCGCATCCCGGCTCCGGCCACCACCGCCCACGCCACCGTGGCAAGGAACAACGCGAGCAGGATTGCCCCCATTACGCCCCACCACCCTTACCGCCGGCGGACGTTGCACGGGCGGCCGGTTCCACGGGAGTGATGGCGGCGGCGCGGAAGCTGATCCCATGCCGGTCGCCCATGGCCCAGGAGAAGGCTTCCAGGCCGGTGAGCCGTACCTCCATGCCTTCAGCCACGCCGACCGGCTCACCGGGAACGGAGACCTCGATCACTGAGGCCCGGCGCCCGTCCTGCCGCACCACCAGGCCCACCGTGTAGACGGTGTTGCCGTCCCTGTCCTTCTTGACCTGCTTGCTCTCAAAGTCCGTGATCTTCGGCTCTGGCGCGACGGCACACCGCACAACGCCAAGCCGACTTGTGTCCACAGGAATGGACTGCATCTGTGCTGGCCTCCCTGGCCAATTGGGGACGCCGACAACTCTTGCCGGTCGTCACTCGTGCTGACGAGTGACGACTATGGACCCTTGGTTTGATGCCGCGCAAGTGCTTATGCTGACGAGTGATGTGAAACGACCGGACCATGCATGACACGAGGGAGAGAACCGTGGGAGAGATTCAGCGGCCGGGCGCGCTGTACCAGCAGGTGGCAGCCGAGATCCGCAAAGCCATCGCCGCAGGCGAGTTCCCGCCCGGCGCCCCGCTCCCCTCCGAGGCGCAGCTCATCGAGCGGTACGGCGTCTCGCGCCCCACGGTCCGCAACGCGGTCGCCGCCCTGCGCTCTGAGGGACTGATCGAAGTCATCCATGGCAAGGGCTCGTTCGTGCGCGCCCTTCCCTCACCGACGTTGACCATCGACCGTGCCGTGACCCGCAAGGCCGGAACCTACGTCCTGGGCCAGGCATGGGATGCAGTCGAGAAGCCCGCCGTCTACCGAACGCAGACCACCGCGGCTACCGGTGCCCTGTTGCAATTGGGGGAGGGAGAAGCGCTGTTCGGCGTGGACCGGCTGCTGAGTGATCGGGCCACCGGCGCCAGGGCGCAACACCGGGTGCTCATCCCGTTCGCGGTCGCCGAGGGAACACCACTCACCGACGCCCCCGACACAGAACCGGCGGACATCTACGCCCTGTTGGCCGAGGCCGGGCACAAACTCACCTGGTCGGAGACCGTCAGCGCCCGCATGCCCCAGCCCGACGAACGCCAGGCCCTCGGCATCCCGGAAGCAACCCCGATCATCGTCTCCACCCGCATCACCCACGGCACCGGCCAGCAACCGCTTTTGCTCGAAGAACTTCGCGCCAGCGCCAGCCAGGCCCAGTTCACCTACCGCATCACCGCCAGCCCCGCCCGGGCCGCACGCGGCTGACCGGCGATCGGTCCAATTGCGCTTTACTTCCTCAAGGGCGCGCCGTTGGCGCGCCGGGCGGTCCGGGCGCCCCGGCGGGCTGCGGCCTGTCGGCCGGTCCCGCCGGACGCCCACCGCCCAGCCCGCGGCTACCCATCGGCGCCAGCGAAGCGGCAGCCGTTGCTACGTCGCGGCCGTGCGCACCGGTTGCTGTGCCGCTCCTCCTGTCCGCCGTGACGAGAAGAACGAGAAGCGTGGCTGAGCCGCGTGGGTGGTTGCCGGAGACCACGCGCGCCTGCCCGTTCGCCCGACCCACCATCGTGGCTGACTTTCCCTGGCTGAGGCCCAAGCAGGCGACAACCACGCTCAGCCAGTCCCCCGACGAACCGCCGAGCCCGGCCCTCTGCCCACACCCCGAACGAGGCTGGGCAGGTGGCCGGCGGACGGTCGGATCGTGCATCCGGCGACAGCGGTTGAGTGTGAGGTGATGCTGATGAACACCTGCGGGCTTGGCCACCGTCCCAGGCCGTCAACCAGCGTTACGCAACAGCCGTGCCACAGCGCGCGCTACGCCCGTTGTCCAGACCAGACGCACCATCCCGGAGCCATCCGCCTGAGTCTGGGCCGTCATCCGCATGTCCTCGGTGTCCACCCCTGCACTGCGCAGCGCCGTCTCCAACTCAGCCGCCGCGTCCCGGGCTTCCCGCCAGCCGCCCAGGTAGTCCACGCCGCGCACCCAGACCACATCGTCCGGATCGAACCCGGCACCCGTAGCCTCGAACGCCCCCTCCTCCGGCCCGAACATGAAACGTGCCACCCCTTCCAAGACTTGGACTGATCTTGACTATCGAGGGGCGCATCGCACGAACGCACGACGAGGGCCCCGGTACCATTCGGCACCGGGGTTCCTCGCGGATCCCTGCCGGACCACCCCGGTTGCTTCCCGGCGCAGGGGTGGTCCGGTTCTGTTTGATGTCTGGCGCGGTCCAGACCTCCCGGCGAGGTCCGGACCGCTTCAGCGGCCAGGGGGAACTGACCGCCGATCTTCCTCACCCCCCGACCAGTAGGGGTGCTGCCGCAGAGCAGTCGGGCATGGACGACCTGACCCCGCACGGCGTAAGGAAGTTGAAGGGCAGGAGCAACCGGCCTTCCCACCGGAAGCCCCCGCCCGGCTTATACAGGCGGGGAGCCGCCTTCACGACCACCGCCACGCGCGGCGATGTGCTGGCACATCCAGGCCGAGTCCTCCGCTGAGGCCGCAGGTTGGGTTCGGAGTCGCGCCCGGTCCAGGAGCTGAGTCAACTCGCGTTGCGAGACGTGCCGCCACCACCACTGGCGGACCCGGTAGGCCATGGAGCCCACGAGCTCACGCACACCCGTATCGACCCCACCGGCCCTTACCCGCATCTCGCCGCCATGGCGACGAAGACCGTTGGTGATCTCGACACGAAAACGCCCGCAGGACAGCAGCCGTTGACCCCTCGGAGCGGTCACCGCCCGGCCCTTCGCATCGGCTTGATCGCCAGCTCCAGAACCTCACCACGCCTGCCTAAACGAGCACCTTTGACCTTGAACCGGCCATCCTTGCGCCGGAGTACATCCCCACGCCGTGCACGACGCTGCTCCGAGTCCTTCGCCATACCTCTCGTCCACCTTCCTTGCCGATCTTGCTGATTGCTTTCAAAACGGGCGTGGCCCCTCGCCCCCAGTAGCCACTCGAGGGGCCACGCCCTGCTGAGCAGAGGCTCCATCCCGTCTCAGCAAGCCGGATGGCCGCGCGCCTGCCGATCCCTTGGGGAGGCACCTGGCGAACAGCCATCCGGGGTCTTTACAGCGACTCTTCCTGAACGCGGAGGTCGAATCGGCAGTAGACGGTCTTGCCACCCCGGTCCTCCGGGACCCACCACAGAGCGTCCGCCAAGCGAGTGGCGATGAGCAGGCCGCGCCCGCTGTCCGGCAACACCGCCTCCGGAGTGTTCTGCGCCCAAACCAGCGAGAAGGCTTCGCCGGACGGGAACGTGGGTGGATCGGAGTCTTCGTCTCGCACCCCGAGGATCAACCAGCCAGGCCAGATGTGAAGGATCAGCTCGACGAGTCGGGGCGCCCCGGGCTTCGCCAGGTGATTGTCCGGTACCGCGTGGTGGATGACGTTGCCGACCAGCTCGGAGACAGCCAAGACCGCATCATCCACGCGGGAGTCAAGGCCCCAGTCGATGAGGGCGTCTCTTGTCGTGTTGCGGGCCACTCGCGCGGTATCAGGGGAGTCCGCGTGCAGGGTCAGCGCTCTGAACCGCTCTTCGCGCGGCTGGCCAGCAGGCCACGGCCTGACCACCCAACGGCTGGTGTGCGAAGGCGGGTTCGCTTCTTGCGGCCTTCTTTCCATGCCTTCAGCATCACGAGTTCCGGCCTGCACAAGTAGCTCAGCCTGATTACCCACCATGGGTAACATCCCTGGCAACAACGCACGGCCAGTACGCGTATCCGCCCTTCCCCGGAGCGTGGTTCATGCCCAAGCCCGACCCTCCAGGCGGCATCCCCGAACGCCTGCTCAACAGCGCAGAGATGATCGAGGCATGCCGAAGTCGCGACTTCACCAAGGTCTTTCAGTTAGCGAAGCGCGGCGGAATTTACCCCTCGCGCCTGGCGCGGTTGGTTGATCTGTCCCCGAGCCGCGTTGGCGAGATCATCAAGGGCGAACGCGCCGTAGAGCGGATCTTCGTTATCGAGCGGATCGCGGACGGGCTCCGCATCCCGGGACACATGCTTGGACTGGCCCGCCGCGACTGGGAGGCCGCCCCCAACGCTGCGCCAACGCCGATGCCGACCACCTGGACGTCAGGTGTGCCGGCGCCCGAACCTCTGTGGTCACCAAGCGTGGACGAGGACACGGCCGACCCTGAGTTCGTGGCCAGTCTCATCGAAAGCCAACTGCCCCAGCATTATCAGGGCGCCAACTACTTCGGCTCGCGCCACACCATCCCGGCTGTGGTCCAGCACGCCCGAACCATCACCCAGCTCTTGGAGATGGCTGCCGGACCCCAGCGCGACTCACTGTTGCGGACGGGCGGCAAGGTAGCCGAGTTCATCGGGTGGCTCTACCAGGACCTAGGGGACTTCGCGGCCGCCGCCTACTGGTCCGACAGGTCGATGGAGTGGGCCCAGGAAGCGGCCGACGACCACATGCAGGCGTACATCCTCTTCCGCAAGAGCAACCAGGCAACCGCCCAGGCCAGCGCCGAAAGGACTGTCGGTCTGGCGAGGGCAGCCCAACGCATCTCTTCGCTGACACCGCAACTGACAGCGCTGGCTGCCCAACAAGAGGCCCAGGGCTACGCCTTGATGCGCAACCCGAAAGCCGCTCTCGCCAAGTTCGACGAGGCTCATGCGCTAGCCAGCGCGCCGGCGGAATCCTCCATCACGGCATCTCTCGACACCTCGTACTGCACACCCACGTACATCGAGATCCAACGCGCCAATTGCTGGATCGATCTCGGCCAACCACAGCGGGCCGTCCAGCTCTTCCAGGACCAGCTAGCCGCCTTGCCACCGGTCTACCGCAACGACCGAGGGGTCTATCTCGCCCGGCTCGCACGCGCCCACGTCAAAGTCGGAGAGCTGGAGCAGGGCACCGAGGCCGCGACCAAGGCACTGGCCATCGTGGCGCAGACGGGATCCGCTCGGACCCTCGCAGAACTTTCCTCAGTAGCGAAGGCCGTGGAAGGCCAGCGCACGCATCCCGCCGTCGCGACGTTTTTCGATCAGCTCCGCGCCACAAAGGAGCAGTTCGCGGCATGACACGATCGGGATTGGTACGAAACGCTAGGACCATGGACGACCTGATCACGCAAGCCACCTCCAGCGACGAGCGCGAGCGCGGCCCGGCGGTTGCCGTACTGCCGGTCGGCAGCTTCGAACAACACGGCGATCACCTGCCGCTCACCACCGATACAGCCATTGCCTGCCTGATCGCCCGCCGGATCGCCGACGACCACAACCTGTTTCTCCTGCCGCCGATCACCATCTCCTGCTCCCACGAGCACGCGCCCATGGCAGGGACCGTCAGCATCACCGCCAGCACGCTCTATGCGATGGTCAACGACATATGGCGATCACTCGAAGCGTCAGGCGTTCCTGGCCTCCTCATCGTCAACGGTCACGGCGGCAACTACGTCCTTCAGAACGTCGTCCAAGAGATCAACGTGCATGGGCCCAAGGTCGCTCTTTTCCCGGTGAGCGAGGACCGCTCCCGGGCCCGAGCCGACGCCGAGTTGGTGAGCACCGGAGCAGAGGACATGCACGGCGGGGAGTTCGAGGTGTCGCTGCTGCTCCACGGGGCCCCGCACTTGGTACGCGACGGCATCAAGGAAGACGACCACTCCGCGCCCCGCCGCCCGCATCTGCTCACCTTGGGCATGGCCGGCTACACGACCAACGGGATCATCGGCAGACCATCAGTTGCCACCGCCAGCAAGGGTAAAGCGATCTTGGACAGCCTCTCCCGATCGGCTCAGGCCCACTTGGAACTGATCACGCCGCCAGCTGTCCAGCGGTAGTCCTCTCACCGCGCCGACGCCTGGGCTCGGCGACACTCCATGCCACACAGATGGCCCCCTGCCCGAACTGGACAGGGGGCCATCTGGCACACCAGCGATTGGGGCAGACCCTCATCTTGACCGAGCCCTGGTCCGAGAGGCTGACCAGTGCTCCGAAGGCGCTATCGACTACTTTGCCACCCGGCTCTGGGCCCGTGCTGAGTGACCAGCTTGGAGAGCACCAGACTCAGCACGGATTCAGCACAATGACGGCGATCAACGGCAAAGAACGGTTGTGAACGGCTACGCCGAGGCTCAGCACCGTTCCAGTCAGTGTTCGAGTTCACACCCCTAGGGCGTCCCTCTATGCGTCGAGGACCTGACCCTCACGACGAACGACCGGCGGCTCCACCGACCACGGGAAGTTGATCCACTCCTCAGTGCGCTTCCAGACGTACTCGCACTTCACAAGGCTGTGGGACTTCTCGTAGATAACCGCAGAGCGGACCTCGGCAACGTGCTCCAGGCAGAAGTCGTGCACCAGCTTCAGCGTCTTGCCGGTGTCGGCCACATCGTCGGCGATCAGGACCTTCTTGTTGGAGAAGTCGATCGCGTTGGGCACCGGAGCCAGCATGACGGGCATCTCCAGGGTCGTGCCGACCCCAGAGTAAAACTCCACGTTCACCAGGTGGATGTTCTTGCAGTCCAGGGCGTAGGCCAGGCCACCCGCGACAAAGACGCCGCCGCGCGCGATGGACAGGACGATGTCCGGCTCATAGCCGTCGTCCGCGATGGTCTGGGCCAGCTCTCGGATGGCCTGCCCGAAGAGCGGGTAGGTCAGATTCTCGCGCTTGTCACTCACTGTTGCTTCTTGCCCTGTCCTGCTCTGAGTCTGCTCAGACCTGCGTGCGATGGAAGTTCTGGAAGGACCGCGAGGGCGTCGGCCCACGCTGTCCCTGGTAACGGGAGCCGTGCTTGACGGACCCGTAGGGGTGCTCGACCGGGGAGGTCAGCCGGAACATGCACAACTGCCCGATCTTCATGCCCGGCCAGAGCTTGATCGGAAGCGTGGCCATATTGGACAGCTCCAGGGTGACATGCCCGGAGAAGCCCGGGTCGATAAAGCCGGCCGTGGAGTGTGTCAGCAGCCCCAGCCGGCCGAGGCTGGACTTGCCCTCCAGCCGCGAGGCGACGTCATCGGGAAGCGTGATGACCTCGTAGGTGGAGGCGAGGACGAACTCCCCCGGGTGCAGGATGAACGCCTCGTCGCCGTCCGGCACCACCTCACGCGTGAGGTCCGCCTGCTCGACCGCGGGGTCGATGTGCGGGTACCGGTGGTTCTCGAACACCCGGAAGTAGCGGTCCAGCCGCACATCGATGCTCGACGGCTGCACCATCGACTCGTCGTACGGGTCTATCCGCACCCGGCCGGCGTCGATTTCTTTCCGGATGTCCTTGTCTGAGAGAAGCACGGATCGAAGGATACGCGGAGACGGCGAACAACGCGGGCCCGGTCCGAGGGGACCGGGCCCGCGCGCCCTACCTGCCGATTATGATCAACGCTTCTCCAGCACCACCGGCACCGAGTGCCGCAGCCGCGCACAGCGCGGACAGCGCAGCAGCCGCCCGGGGCCCAGCCGGTCGGGGCCGAGATTCTGCATCGGGAACGAAGCGGTGCTGAAAACGTGCCCTTCGGCACAACGAACGACAGTGCGCTCCATCGAAGCTCCCTTTCCCCACACAAACAACGACAAAAGCCACATTAGGGGATATAAGGGACCTGCTCGAACACGGCACTCCCAGCTCCCCCGGGCCGCTTTCCGCGCCCACACGCTACGCCCCAACTCCCGCCGTCCGTACGCCCGTCCCACCCCTTCCACACCATCCGCATATGCGAGAAGCCCCTCGGTGAACGGTTCACCAAGGGGCTTGCATGAGGTAGAGTGTGCGACGATGCGACGCCCTGAAGGGCGTCCGCGCGGGCGTAGTTTAATGGTAGAACATGAGCTTCCCAAGCTCAGAGCGCGAGTTCGATTCTCGTCGCCCGCTCTTACAAGAATCCCCAGGTCGGAGATCTGGGGATTCTTTGTTGTCCAGACCTGTCACGCCCCTCCGTGCCCTCCGCATGCCCTAACTTGTGGGCAACGCGCGACCGAAGCGCATTTCCGAGGTGCGGGACGGCGGATGGGGCCGCCGAGTCTCACATTGCGAGACGCGTTTCCTCATGCCCAGCACGACGGGCACTGGGACGACCACTGACCTTCAGGGCGCACTGACCTTCAGGATGTCTGTGCCCGATCTGCCTTCCGGCAGCCGGACCGGGACCACGGGTCGCGGCCGAACAGACGCTGACACCCGCGGTGCCGTCGGACAATGCTGCGGGACGCGGTGTAGAGGGCGACGAGAACACGCCCGGGCCGGGCACCTAAGCGCTCCCCGGACGACGTCGTCCGGACGGGCCCCGGCAGCCAGACCGGGTTTTACCCCTCCAACACCGGTTGATTCCCAAGCTCAGAGCGCGAGTTCGGACACCGGGTACGGGATGAAAGTGCTGGTGTTCTCGTCGACGGCGAGCGGCTGCCCGAGCGGGGGGACAGCGCGCTGGGGGCAGTCCAGGCGTTCGCAGACCCGGCAGCCCATGCCGATTGGCGTGGCGGCGGAGGCGTTGGCCAGGTCGAGGCCATCGGAGTAGACGAGGCGGGAGGCGTGCCGGATCTCGCAGCCCAGGCCGATGGCGAACGTCTTGCCGGGTTCGCCCCAGCCACCACGGCTGCGGGTGACCGTGCGGGCGGTCCACAGGTACCGCTGTCCGTCGGGCATGGCGGCGATCTGGACGTGGATGCGGCCGGGCGCGGCGAACGCCTCGTAGACGTTCCACAGCGGGCAGGTGCCGCCGGCGCGGGAGAAGTGGAAGCCGGTGGCGGACTGCCGCTTGGACATATTGCCGGCGCGGTCGACGCGGACGAAGGAGAACGGCACTCCGCGCAGGCGGGGGCGTTGGAGAGTGCTGAGGCGGTGGCAGACGGTCTCATAGCCGAGGCCGAACCTGTCGGTGAGGCGCTCGATGTCGTAGCGCACGTCCTCGGCGGCGGCGTGGAAGTCGCGGTAGGGCAGGATCAGCGCGGCGGCGAAGTAGTTGGCGACCCCGATCCGCGCCAGTTTCCAGGCCGGGGAGGTCTCGTCGAAGTCCTCTCCGGCGTGCCGGGAGAGTTCGTCGCCGTAGGCGAGCAGGGCCAGTTGGGTGGCCATGCGGAAGGCTTGCTGGCCGGGGCGCAGGCGCGGTGAGAGGTGCAGGGTGCGGGTCTGCGGGTCGTAGTGGTGCGGCCGGTCGCCGTCGGCCGTGATGCGTACGCCATGCTGGCCGGCGAGTTGGGCGGCGAGTGCCTGACGGACTTCGCCAGGGCGGATGCCGATGCGCTGGGCCAGCTCCTCGGCGGCGATGTCCGCGTCGTGCAGGTAGTTCTGGCGACGGTAGAAGAACTCGCGGATCTCCTCGTGCGGCGTTCGGGCAGTGGCTGGGCCACTGCCCGCGCCGCGGCCGTCGGCGGCCTGGGCGAGCCGCTCGCTGAGCTCCTGGTTGCGGCGGCTCAGCCGGAGCAGGACTTCGCCGACGCCGGGCAGCCGGTGGGCGAGTTCGGACAGCTCGGAGGCGGAGACGCGGGCGTCGGCGACCTCGTCGGCCAGGGCCTCGCGCAGGTCGGCGACGAGGCGGCTGGTGTCCCGTTCGGAGAAGAAGCCGGGGTCGACGCCGAACGCTTCGGTCAGCCGCAGCAGCACGGGCACGGTCAGCGGCCTGGAGTCGTGTTCCATCTGGTTGAGGTAGCTCGGGGAGATCGCCAGGACGCGGGCCAACTCGGCCTGGCTCATCCGACGGTCCTCGCGCAGTCGCCGCAGCCGTGTCCCTGCGTAGGTCTTGCTCACCCCGGGCCTCCTCCCGCCACCCGCATCGTAGGTGCGAGCAGGGGCTCATAAGCCTTCGCAGCCTTGGCAATTGCGGCGTCGAAGATTGGCAGAAGTTGGCACGAGGCCACAGTTGATGGCACTCGGTGCCGCTGCGAGAGTCGTGGTGCGGCCCGCCGGAGCCCACGGCGAACGGACCGGTAACCGGGCACGATTCACGCCCTGATGTCGGAGATCCCGGCACATCCGGTCGGTCTTCCGTCCACGTCTCGCATTGCTCGGGCACGAGCGAGGGGCACAGCGGGCCGCATCCCAGAGGCAGGAACGTCGCCTTTCACACCCTTGGCAGAGATGCGAACCGGGAGACGGTCATGACACAGGCACAGACGACGGCGGAGGAGCTCGCGCAGCGGTGGGCCAGTGAGCCGCGCTGGAGGGGCGTGGAGCGCACCTACCGGGCCGAGGAGGTGATCCGGCTCTCCGGCAGCGTCCGCGAGGAGCACACGCTGGCCCGGCGCGGCGCCGAGCGGCTGTGGCGGCAGCTCCAGGAGCGGGACTACGTCCACGCGCTGGGCGCACTCACCGGCGGCCAGGCCGTGCAGCAGGTGAAGGCCGGACTGCAGGCGATCTACCTGTCCGGATGGCAGGTCGCCGCCGACGCCAATCAGGCCGGACACACCTACCCCGACCAGAGCCTGTACCCGGCCAACTCGGTGCCGCAGGTGGTGCGTCGGATCAACAACGCGCTGCTGCGCGCCGACCAGATCGCCACCGCCGAGGGCTCCCGGGACGGCACCGACTGGCTGGCCCCGATCGTCGCCGACGCGGAGGCGGGATTCGGCGGCCCGCTCAACGCCTTCGAGCTGACGAAGGCGATGATCGCGGCGGGTGCGGCGGGTGTTCACTACGAGGACCAGCTGGCCTCGGAGAAGAAGTGCGGTCACCTCGGCGGCAAGGTCCTCGTCCCCACCGCCCAGCACATCCGCACCCTCAACGCGGCCCGTCTCGCCGCGGACATCGCCGGCGTGCCGACCGTCATCGTCGCCCGTACGGACGCGCTTGCCGCGAACCTGCTGACCAGCGACGTCGACGAGCGCGACGCCCGCTTCTGCACCGGCGAGCGCACCGCGGAGGGCTTCTACCGGGTGCACAACGGCATGGCTCCGGTCATCGCCCGCGGGCTCGCCTACGCCCCGTACGCCGACCTGCTGTGGATGGAGACCGGCACCCCGGACCTGGCCCAGGCGCGAGAGTTCGCCGAGGCGATCCACGCCGAGCATCCGGACCAGATGCTGGCCTACAACTGCTCGCCGTCCTTCAACTGGAAGGCCGCGCTGGACGATGACCAGATCGCCAAGTTCCAGCGGGAGTTGGGCGCGATGGGCTACCGCTTCCAGTTCATCACCCTGGCCGGCTTCCACTCCCTCAACCATGGCATGTTCGACCTCGCCCGCGGCTATGCCGAGCACGGCATGACCGCCTATGTGGACCTGCAGGAGCGCGAGTTCGCCGCCCAGCGGCACGGATTCACCGCAGTGAAGCACCAACGCGAGGTCGGTACCGGCTACTTCGACCTGGTCTCCACCGCCGTCAACCCCGCCTCCTCGACCACGGCGCTGACCGGCTCCACCGAGGAAGAACAGTTTCACTAGCCGACCCGTTCGCGGCGGGGCCGGGCCCCGGCCCCGCCGCTCCCACCGAGGAGCCCCCGCATGCCCAACAGCACACTGACCGACCGCGTCCGAGCGGTCATGACCACCGGCATCCAGCGCGTGGGCGTCGTCGGCGGCGGCCGGATGGGCGCCGGCATCGCCGAGGTCTGTGCCCGCGCCGGACTGGACACCGTCGTGTGCGAGGCCGGCACCGCCGCCGCCCGGGCCGCACGCGAGCGGGTCGCCACCTCCCTGGAACGCGCCGTCCACCGCGGCAAGACGGACCGGGCGACCGCCGAAGACGCTCTGGCCCGGCTCGTCTTCACCACCAGCCTCGAAGATCTCGCCGACCGGCACCTGGTCGTCGAAGCCGTCGTGGAGAACCCGGAGGTCAAGACGGAGATCTTCACCGCCCTCAGCAAGATCGTCGAGGACCCGGGGGCCATCCTGGCCACCAACACCTCCTCCATCCCCGTGATGCGCCTGGGTATGGCCACCGGCCGGGCCGACCGGGTCCTCGGGCTGCACTTCTTCAACCCCGTGCCGGTCATGCCCCTGGTGGAGATCGTCACCTCGCTGCACACCAGCACCGAAGCAGCCGCCACGGCAGAGGCATTCGCCCGCGACACGCTCGGCAAGACCGCGATCCGCTCCAAGGACCGGGCCGGCTTTGTGGTCAACTCCCTCCTCATCCCCTACCTGCTGTCGGCCATCCGGATGGCGGAGTCCGGCTTCGCCACCGCCACCGACGTGGACCAGGGCATGGAGCTGGGCTGCGCCCATCCGATGGGACCGCTCAGGCTCGCCGATCTGATCGGCTTGGACACCGTGGCCTCCATCGCCCGGGCGCTGTACGAGGAGTTCAAGGAACCCCTGTACGCCCCGCCGCCGCTGCTGCTGCGGATGGTCGAAGCCGGGCTGCTCGGCCGCAAGACCGGCCGGGGGTTCCACCCCTACGACCGGGGCTGAGGGACCCGGGTGCGGCCAGAGCTGAGGTTTCCGTGTCCCAGGTCACCTTCCGGAATCCGGAACAGCGATACCCGCAAGCACGGCCCGCGTCCTAATCTGGCGGGGCAACAGGTTCGCCCCGTCCGCCAGGCGGGCGCGTCGTAAGAGGGAACCCGGTGGAAATCCGGGACTGCCCCGCAGCGGTGAGTGGGAACGACCGCCGTCATACGCACTGGATCCGTGCCGCGGATCCGGGAAGCGACGGCCAGTAGGTGCCCGCCGGGAGACCGGCGGACGTGCCCGCGAGTCCGAAGACCTGCCCGTTGCCCGTGTGCGCCCATGCGTACGCGGAGATCCCGGTGACCTCGAGGGCGGGTCGGCGCATATATCAGGCGGGCACGAGCGTGTGCGGTGGCACAGGCTGCGTGGTCCGCCCGGTCTGCCATCCTTCGCGCCTTCGCCTCATCCCGGGGTCGTTTTGCCAAGAGCTCGCGAAGGAGAGTCTTGTGACAGCCAAGTCCGCAGCCGCGGCAGTACGCGCCACCGTGTATGGCTACCCCCGCCAGGGCCCGAACCGGGAACTGAAGAAGGCGATCGAGGGCTACTGGAAGGGCCGCGTCAGCGCCGCCGAACTCCACCGGACCGCGTCCGTGCTGCGCAGCACCAGCTGGCAGCAGCTCGCCGAGGCCGGTGTGGACGAGGTGCCGACCGGCGACTTCTCGTACTACGACCATGTGCTGGACACCACCGTGATGGTCGGCGCGATCCCCGACCGCCACCGTGCCGCCGTCGCGGCGGACCCGCTGGACGGCTACTTCGCCATGGCGCGCGGCACCGAGGACCTGCCGCCACTGGAGATGACCAAGTGGTTCGACACCAACTACCACTACCTCGTCCCCGAACTCGGGCCCGGCACGGTCTTCAGCGCCGACTCCGCCAAGCAGGTCGCCGAACTGACGGAAGCGGCCGCACTGGGTCTCTCCGCGCGCCCCGTGCTCGTGGGGCCCGTGACCTATCTGCTGCTCGCCAAGCCCGCACCCGGCGCCCCCGCGGACTTCCAGCCGCTGACCCTGCTGGACCGGCTGCTGCCGGTGTACGCACAGGTGCTCGCCGACCTGCGGGCGGCCGGCGCGGGATGGGTGCAGCTGGACGAACCCGCCCTCGTCCAGGACCGCACCCCCGCCGAGCTGAACGCCGCCGCCCGCGCCTATCGCGACCTCGGTGCGCTCACCGAACGGCCGAAGCTGCTGGTCGCCTCGTACTTCGACCGGCTCGGTGAGGCCCTGCCGGTACTCGCCAAGGCGCCCGTCGAAGGGCTGGCTCTGGACTTCACCGGGCCCGCCGCCGCCAACCTCGACGACCTCGCGGCGGCCGGCGGCCTGCCCGGCAAGCGCCTCGTCGCGGGCGTCGTGGACGGCCGCAATGTGTGGATCAACGACCTGGAGAAGTCGCTGTCCACCCTGGCCACGCTCCTCGGCCTCGCCGACCGGGTGGACGTCTCCGCCTCCTGCTCCCTGCTCCACGTCCCCCTGGACACGGCGGCCGAGCGCGGTATCGACCGGCAGGTCGCCCGCTGGCTCGCCTTCGCCCGGCAGAAGACCGCCGAGATCGTCACCCTGGCCCGCGGTCTGACCGAGGGAACCACGGCCATCGCGGCGGAGCTCGCCGCCAACCGGGCCGACCTCGCTTCCCGCGTCCAATCGCCGATCACCCACGACCCTGCCGTCCGCGCCCGCACCGCCGCCGTCACCGCCGCCGACGGCCACCGTTCCCAGCCCTACCCGGAGCGGGCCGTCGCCCAACGCGCGCATCTGCGCCTGCCGTTGCTGCCCACCACGACCATCGGCTCGTTCCCGCAGACCGGCGAACTGCGCACCGCCCGCGCCGACTTGCGCGCGGGCCGTATCGACACCGCGGCGTACGAGGCACGCATCGAGGCCGAGATCCGCGAGGTGATCGCCTTCCAGGAGAAGGCCGGAGTCGACGTCCTGGTGCACGGCGAACCCGAACGCAACGACATGGTCCAGTACTTCGCCGAACAGCTCACCGGCTACCTCGCCACCCAGCACGGCTGGGTCCAGTCCTACGGCACCCGCTACGTCCGCCCGCCGATCCTGGCCGGCGACATCTCCCGCCCCGAGCCGATGACGGTCCGCTGGACCCGCTACGCCCAGTCGCTCACCGACCGCCCGGTCAAGGGCATGCTCACCGGGCCTGTCACCATGCTCGCCTGGTCCTTCGTCCGCGACGACCAGCCCCTCGCCGACACCGCACGCCAGGTCGCTCTCGCCCTGCGCGATGAAGTGCGTGACCTCGAAGCGACGGGCACCTCCGTCATCCAGGTCGATGAGCCTGCCCTGCGCGAAACCCTGCCACTGCGGGGCGCCGACCGCCCCGCCTACCTGAGCTGGGCCACCCAGGCGTTCCGCCTTGCCACCAGCGGCGTCCGGCCGGACACCCAGATCCACACCCATATGTGCTACGCGGAGTTCGGGGAGATTCTCGCTGCCATCGAGGACCTCGACGCGGACGTGATCAGCTTGGAGGCGGCCCGCTCCCATATGCAGATCACGGCCGAGCTGGCCACCGCCGGCTATCCACGGGAGGTGGGGCCCGGGGTGTACGACATCCACTCCCCCCGCGTCCCGGCCGAGAAGGAGATCACCGGCCTCATCGACCGGGCACTGCGCGCCGTACCCGCCGAACGGCTGTGGATCAATCCGGACTGCGGTCTGAAGACCCGCTCCTGGGGCGAGGTCCGCCCAGCCCTGGAACTGATGACCGCAGCCGCCCGGCACGCCCGCCACCAGCTCTCCACCGAGGGCTGAGAGGCCGCCGGACCATGGACAGCAGCACCACCGGCCCGGCTCACAAGGCCCCGGCCGACTCACAGGTGACCCTCGCCCACATCATGAGCGAGCACGACACCAACCTGTACGGCACCATCCACGGCGGCGTCATCATGAAACTCATCGACGACGCCGCCGCGGCCGCCGCCGGACGGCACGCGGGCGGACCCGCCGTGACCGTCTCCGTGGACCGGATGACCTTCCTCACCCCCGTCCACGCGGGCGACCTGCTGAGCGTCCACGCAAGCGTCGAATACGCGGGACGCACCTCCATGGACGTCGGCGTGCGCGCGACCGCCGAGCGGTGGAACGCCTCCGGGCCCACCGCCGAAGTGGCCACCGCCCGGCTCACATTCGTCGCCATCGACGAGCACGGAGCCCCCCGGCCCGTACCCGAGCTGCGACCGGTCACCGCCGAGGAACACCGGCGCCATCTCCAGGCCGTACGGCGCCGCGCACTACGCGCTGACCGACGCACGGCCGCCGGCTGACCCGCGGGGCGAGGGGCCGGACTCGGCCCCCTCGCCCCGCTCCCCACGCGATCGGGAAGATCCGCCGTCGACGCTCACCGACCGTCGGTCCCCGACGCCTTCCACCGGTTCTCGACCTTGGCGACGCGCCAGTAGAGCAGGGCGCAGGCCCACACCGCGACAAACAGGCCCACGATGACAAACCCGACGTTGTTGAGGTCGATGCCGGAGATCCACCCGGTGACGGGATCGTCGAGGCTCAGCTGTTCATGGAGGACACCGATGAGTTCGATGGTGCCGATGAAGAAGGCGACGGCGATGGAGAGTCCGGTGACGGTGAGGTTGTAGTAGACCTTGCGCACCGGGTTGGAGAACGCCCAGTGGTAGGCGAAGTTCATAAAGGTGCCGTCGAGGGTGTCGAAGAGACTCATCCCGGCGGCGAACAGCAGCGGCAGGCACAGAATCGCGTACCAGGGCAGGCCGGCGGCGGCTCCGGAACCGGCCATGACCATCAGCGTGACCTCGGTGGCGGTGTCGAAGCCGATGCCGAAGAGGAGACCGACCGGGTACATCTGTCCGGGCCGGGTGATGGACTTGGTCAGCCGCCCCAGGATCCGGTTGAGGAAACCGCGATTGTCCAGATGCTTCTCGAGTTCCCTTTCGTCGAACTCCCCGGCCCGCATGGCCTTGAAGACCCGGTGGATCCCGCCCAGCGAGACGAGGTTGAGCGCCGCGATGAGGTAGAGGAAGCCACCGGAGACGGAGGTACTGACGATGCCGAGCGTCTGGTGGGTGCTGGAGGTGTCGTTGGTGAGGGTCCCGACCACCCGGGCGCCGGTGGCGATCAGTGCGGCGAGGGCGAGGACGATGCTGGAGTGGCCGAGGGCGAACCAGAACCCGACCGAGATGGGGCGCTTGCCGTCGGCCATCAGCTTGCGGGTCGTGTTGTCGATCGCGGCGATGTGATCGGCGTCGAAGGCATGCCGCATGCCCAGCGTGTACGCGGTCACGCCCAGGCCCAGGCCAAATGCCTGTTTGCCGACGGTGTAGTGGTGCGGGGCGACCATCACCACCAGGATCGCGAAGGCGACGACATGCATGGCGGCGATCACCGCCAGCAGGCCACCGGTGCGTATCCAGTCCTTGCGCTCCCAGCGGATCACCGGCGTCGCCGGGATCGCGACGGCGGCATCGGGAGCCGCCGTCGCGGAGGAGTTCGCGGGCATAGTCATGTCAGGGCAGCCTCTCCAGCACCTCGTGGATGGGTCATCATGCGGTGCCGTGGCCGGTCTCCTGGCTGACGGGTCGAACGCCGCCGCACCTGGCCTTCCAGGACCTGAGTCCCGTGGCTTCCCCGCCACAGGCGGGAGCGGGGGCAGTGCGGCAACTTCCCGATCACAGTGGCGAGGGCCGCTCCGGTTTCGCACCGGTCTTCCCGAACACCACGGCGAGGACACCGTAGAGTTCCCGCCACTTTGGCGACAAGCCTCCGTAGCTCGGCAGGTGTCGCCAGCGCATGAGAAGGCGCAGAGAGGGGGCGTATGCATCCGATTCGCGCCGAGAGCGTGCATCACCGCGCCGTTGACGACCGCACGGTCTGCGCCGTCGACGATATCGGTGACCGTGAACAGGTACCCACGACGGCGCGGGGCTCGGCCTCGCCCTCGCCCGCCGCCTCGCACGAGCCGCGGGCGGCGACATCGAACTGCCGGCACAGCCCAGGGCGCCGCCTTCACCGTCACCCTCCCCAGCGGAGGCCGATAGCCATGCCGCCGCCCGCTCCACAACAAACCCCCAGGTGGTCAGCCTGGGGATAGGCGTCGTGCACCGGATCCGCACCAGAGGTCCGCAGCCAGGCCGGCCTCAGACCGGGCATGTTGCGCGATCAGCTTCTCGACCTGCTGCTTCCCCGCCTGGATTCTGCCGTGCCTTTGCGAGCCGTATTCCGGCACCTCAGTGCAGAGCATCGCGAGGAATTGCCGTGCCAGCGTGGCCGGGAGTCTGCGCGGAGCCTCCGCAGCGAGGGGGCAGGCAAGACGCTGCTGTACGCGGCAGTTCCTCCCCGCCGCACAAATACACGATGGATCTTCCTCAGTACTGCTCGGTTTCCATGAAATCCGTGCTCGCGTGATCGTCCGCGTCGTAGGCAGCGGCAGCGGCAGCGGTCGGGTCGAATCCGGGCGGGCTGTCCTTGAGCGCCAGGTCCATGCCGGCCAGCTTCGCCTTGACCTCGTCGATCGACTTCGCACCGAAGTTGCGGATGTCCAGGAGGTCGGCCTCGGAGCGCGCCAGGAGCTCACCCACCGAGTGGACGCCCTCACGCTTGAGGCAGTTGTAGGAGCGGACCGTGAGCTCCAGCTCCTCGATCGGCAGCGCCAGGTCGGCGGCCAGGGCGGCGTCCGTCGGGGACGGGCCCATGTCGATGCCCTCGGCGTCGATGTTGAGCTCGCGAGCGAGACCGAACAGCTCGACCAGGGTCTTACCGGCGGACGCCATGGCATCGCGCGGGCGCATGGCCTGCTTGGTCTCGACGTCGACGATCAGCTTGTCGAAGTCGGTGCGCTGCTCGACACGGGTCGCCTCGACCTTGTAGGTCACCTTGAGGACCGGCGAGTAGATGGAGTCGACCGGAATACGGCCGATCTCCTGGCCCACCTGCTTGTTCTGGACGGCGGAGACATAGCCGCGACCGCGCTCGACGGTCAGCTCCATCTCCAGCTTGCCCTTGGCGTTCAGGGTCGCCAGCACCAGGTCGGGGTTGTGCACCTCGACACCGGCCGGCGGGGCGATGTCAGCGGCGGTGACCAGACCCGGGCCCTGCTTGCGCAGGTACATCACGACCGGCTCGTCGTGCTCCGAGGAGACGACCAGCTGCTTGATGTTCAGGATGAGGTCGGTGACGTCCTCCTTGACGCCCGGCACGGTGGTGAGCTCGTGCAGGACACCGTCGATGCGGATGGACGTGACCGCCGCACCCGGGATCGAGGAGAGGAGCGTACGGCGCAGGGAGTTGCCGAGGGTGTAACCGAAGCCCGGCTCCAGCGGCTCGATCACAAACCGGGACCGGAACTCGTCCACGACCTCTTCGGTCAGGGACGGACGCTGAGCAATCAGCACGAGGTATTGCCTCCAGTGTTTGGCGCCCGCTATATGACGCCGTAGACACCACGAAGAGTACGGGTGGTTCGGCCTCCAACGAGGCCGAACCGCCCGTATCCCGCCCGTCTGCCGGCCGGCCGACAGGATCAGCGCCTGCCGGAGCAAAATCCGGCAATCAACCACTCCTGCCCTGAGAGTCAGCCACCAGCGCAGTTCGCAGGGCGCATACTGGGGTCAATGACAAAGCCTGCTGCACCGAAGCGCCATTTGCCCACCAGCCCCTTCAAGGCCCCGGTCACACCGGCTCCCAAGCACTTCGCCGTGGGCGACCAGGTCACACACGACATGTACGGCCTCGGCCGCATAATCGGCATCGAGGACGGAATCGCTGCGCTCGTGGACTTCGGCTCGGCGCAAATGCGAATCCTGAGCCCGTACACCAAGATGACCAAGCTGTAAGGACCGCAGGACCGCTGCGCCCGGTCACGGCACGCCGGGCCCCTTTCGTGCCCCATCCGTGCCCTTCGGAGGCCCAGGTCTGCGACCTGGGCCTTCTTCGTTGTCCAGACCTGTCAGGCCATGCGGGCCACCGAGCCACATCGGCGCCGTAACCGGCCTCACGCCCCGTACAGCGCCGCCGCCTCCGCCGCCGCCCGGGCCAGTTCCTCGCGGACCTCGGGCGGGGCGATCACTTCCACGTCCCGGCCGTAGGCCAGCAGCACCCGCGCCGCGCCGGGCGCGGGGAAGGCGAACTCGACGGTCGCCGGGTCGTCTCCGGTCGGCGGTCCGGTCAGCTGGTGGCCGCGCAGCCGCAGCAGCATGTCCAGGCGGGAGCGGCGCACCCGGGCCGTCACCAGGACGTCCGTCCGCCGCTGTTCGACCTGGCGGCGCAGCACCTCCCATACGTCCGCCAGTTCGGCGCCCGCCCGGCGGCGCACGGGCGCCGGGGTGACGGTCATGGAGACCACCCGGTCCGCGCGGAAGAGCCGGGGCCGGCCCCGGTGGTCGGCGACCAGGTACCAGACGCCCGCCTTGGCGACCAGGCCATAGGGGTCGACGGTGTAGCCGCGCGGCTCGGTGGTGCCGCTGTGGCGGTAGCGCAGCCGCAGCCGCCGGTCGGCGAAGACGGCGTCATGGAGTTCGCCGAGGCCGGTGTCGGGTGCCGGGCCGGGCATCCAGCGGACCGGGTCGACCAGGATGCGGCGGCTGGTCGCCTCGGCGGCCGGGCGGTGCGGTGCGGGCAGGGCGGCCATCACCTTGCGCAGGGCGGAGCCCAGCGCCCCGTCCAGGCCGAGGGCCGCATGGGCACCGCCCTGGGCGGCGAGTACGAAGAGGGCGCGGGCCTCGTCGGCGGTGAGCCCGGTGACATCGGTGCGGTAGTTGGGGAGCAGGGCGATGCCGCCGTGCCGGCCGCGCTCGGCGTAGACGGGGACGCCGGCGGCGGACAGGGCCTCGATATCGCGGTAGATGGTGCGGACGGACACCTCCAGGCGCCGGGCCAGTTCGGCGGCGGGCACCCGGCCACGGGTCTGGAGCAGCAGCAGGACCGACAGCAGACGATCGGATTTCACCTGGTCCCCACCCTCCTGGAAGCCCGCCGGAAAACTTGACGGCAGGTGTCAGCTTATGTGCGCAGACTCTGTCCTGACCGCTCACCGAGATCCCTGACGGAGGACAGCAGCCCATGGACACCACCACCGACCCGCGCCCCCTTCTCGCCCGCACCGCGGCCCAGTTGGGGCAGTTGATCGCGGCCGTGCCGGCCGAACGGCTCCAGGACCCCACCCCCTGTGAGGAGTTCGATGTGCGCGCCCTCCTGGCGCACCTGGTCGGCGGCGTCAACGCGGCCGCCGACCTCGGCGAGACCGGACGGGCGGGCGTGCCCCAGCCGGCCCTGGACGTGCCGGACGACGGCTGGGCCGCCGCCTATGACACGGCCCTGGCCCGGCTGACGGCGGCCTGGGCGGACGACGCCAAGCTGGAGATGCCGGTGACCGTGCCGTGGGGCACCATGCCGGGCCGGGCCTATCTCTTCTCGGGCCGGGTGATGGAGATGACCGCCCACACCTGGGACCTGTCCCGGGCGCTCGGCGATCCGTTGCCGCTGGACGAGGAGCTGGCGGAGTGGGCGCTGGAGTGGGCGCACCGGGTGCTGCCCGCCGAACGGCGCGGCGAGGGCGTGCCCTTCGGCCCGGTACGGCCCGCTCCGGAGGGTGCGGACGCCTACGGCCGGCTGGCGGCCTGGCTGGGCCGCGCGGTCTAGGGGACGCCCGGCCCGGCACCGGTGCGGTCAAGTCCCGTCAGATACGGCCCGGTTCGCTCATACCCGGACCAGTCCCGCCTGGTACGCCATGACCACGAGCTGGGCCCGATCGCGCGCGCCCAGCTTGGCCATCGCCCGGTTGACATGCGTCTTGGCGGTCAGCGGGGTGACATACAGCCGCTCGGCGATCTCGTCGTTGGACAGGCCGGTGGCGACAAGGGTGACCACTTCCCGCTCCCGCGGGGTGAGGGCGGCCAGGCTCGGTGTCCGCTCCGGGCCGGGTGCGGCGGGCTGGGACAGGAAGCGGGCGATCAGGGCCTTGGTGGCGGTCGGCGACAGCAGTGCGTCGCCCGCGGCCACCAGCCGGATGGCGTCCAGCAGTTCACCGGGGTTGATGCCCTTGCCCAGGAAGCCGCTTGCACCGGCGCGGAGGGCCTCGGCGACATACTCGTCGTTCTCGAAGGTGGTGAGCACCAGGACCTTGACGCCCGCGAGGTCCTCGTCCTCGGTGATCAGCCTGGTCGCGGCGAGGCCGTCGAGGTCGGGCATCCGGATGTCCATCAGCACCAGGTCGACGCGCCGGCTGCGGGCGAGTTCGACGGCCTGGCGTCCGGTCGCGGCCTCGGCGACGACTTCCATGCCGGCGGTGGCGTCGATCAGCAGCCGGAAGGTGCCGCGCAGCAGGGCCTGGTCATCGGCGAGCAGCACGCGGATGGTCATGGTCAGCCCTTTCGGCCGGGGTTCAGCGGCAGGTCGGCGGCGATGCGGAAGCCTCCGCCGGGACGTGGTCCGGCGGTGAGGACGCCGCCCGCGGCCTTGGCCCGCTCATGCATCCCGATCATCCCGTGGCCGGTGCCGGGAGCGGTGCCGGGGCCGGTTCCGGGGCCCCCTCCCGTACCGGCGGGACCGTCGTTCTCGACTGTGATGCGCAGGACGTCCGTGCGGTACTCCAGGCGGACCCGCGCCGGGACGCAACCGGCGTGCTTGCGGGTGTTGGTGAGCGCCTCCTGGATGATCCGGTAGGCCGCCAGGTCGGTGATGGACGCGAGTTCCACGGGCCGGCCGGTGCGCTCCAGGGCGAGGTCCAGGCCGCTGTGGCGGAAGGCGTCCAGCAGCCGGCCGAGCTCGTCCAGGGCGGGCGCCGGTTCACGGGGCTCGTCGGTGGTTTCGCCGTGCCGGAGCACCCCCACGATGGCGCGCAGTTCGTCCAGGGCGGCCCGGCTGGTGTCACGGATGCGTTCGAGCGCCTGGTAGGCGTGGTCGGGGTCGGCGCCCATCAGATGGTGGGCCACGCCCGCCTGGGCGTTGACCAGGGTGATGTGGTGGGCGACGACATCGTGCAGTTCACGGGCGATATGCAGGCGCTCTTCGGTGACCCGGCGGCGGGCCTCCTCCTCCCGGGTGCGTTCGGCGCGTTCGGCGCGTTCCATGGCGGAGGCCAGCAGCTGCCAGCGGCTGCGGGCGGCATCGCCGCTGGCCACCGCCAGGGCCAGCCCGGCGACGATGGCCAGGTGCTGCCAGAGGGAGTCCAGACCGGGGTTGCGGAGCAGGGAGGCGGCCAGGAGCAGCGTGGTGGCGCCGGCGCCGATACGCAACGCGGTGCGGCGGTCGCCGCGCAGCGCCACGGTGTAGAGCGCGACCCCGGTGGCGGCGGGCGACGGGCCGGGAAAGGCGAGCCAGACGATCTGGGCGATGCTGACGGCCAGGCTCGCCGCGACCACCGGGACCGGCCACCGCCTGCGGGCGAGCAGCGGCAGGCAGGCCGCCGCCAGGCCGCCGACGTACCAGGTGGCCGGGGCCCGGTGGTAGTAGGCGATGGCCACCGCCAGCGGGGTGGCCAGGGTGAAGCAGAACGCCGCGACCGCCAGGTCCCCCGGCCAGGACCGTTCCGGCGCTCGCCCTGGCCCGTCGATCACCTGCACTCCTTCACCGTAGGCATGGGGGACTCACCCTGGGCACGGGGGACTCACCGTAGGCACGGGCGGGTTGACCGTATGCGCGGGGGGCCGACCGTACGCACTCCGGCCGGGCCGCCACTCGGCCGGCCCGGGTCCGACGGATCCGGCCGGTGCCTCGCCGGGTCAGGACGCCCCCGTCGCACCCCGAGTGCGGGCCGTTCATGGCCGGTCGCGCCCCTTACGGGGCGGAGCCGCATGAGCGCGCCCGTCCCGCGCCCCTTACGGGGCGCTCAGACAGGCTCACCCACCCTGCCGCGATACCCGCGCAGCGCACGCGCGCTGTTCCAGCCGAGCGCGCCGACCACCCGGCCGTCCTGGTGATAGAGCGCGACGAACTTGCCGGTCCGCGGGTCGCCCTCGACGATTTCGGCCCGGGCGCCGGCGGGGCACCAGCCATGGATCTGGATTCTGGCGTCGTACTGGTCGGTCCAGCCGAACGGGACCGGTGCGTAGGGCACCGCGCCGGCGGGACCGGCCAGAAGGTTCCTGGCGGCGGCGATGGCCTGCTGGGTGGCATTGGTGCGTTGTTCGAGGCGGACGCGGCGGCCGAGGGCGGGGTGCGGCCAGTTGGCGACGTCCCCGGCCGCGTAGACACCGGGCGCCGCGCGGCAGGTGTGGTCGCACAGCACCCCGTCCCCGACCGGGATCCCGGAGCCGGCCAGCCAGTCGACGGCCGGCACCGAGCCAATGGCGACCACCACGGCCTCGGCGTCCAGCCGGGTGCCGTCGTCCAGCACCACCGCACGGACCCGCCCGTTCTCGCCGGCGAACCGGGCGACGCCGCGCCCCAGGTGCAGCCGGACACCGTGCTCACGGTGCAGCCCGGCCACCAACTCGCCCATCTCGATGCCCACTTGTCCGGCCAGCGGGGTGGGTGCGATATCGACGAGTACGACATCGAGGCCGAGACCGCGTGCGGTGGCGGCGATCTCGCTGCCGAGGAACCCGGCGCCGATCACCACCACCCGTGGCCCGGCCAGCAGTTGGGTGCGCAGGGTGAGGGCGTCGTCGAGGGTGCGCAGCATATGCACCCCGGCCAGGTCATGGCCGAACGGCAGCCGACGGGGGCGCAGTCCGGTGGCGATGAGCAGGCCGTCGTAGGGCAGCCGCTCCCCGCCGTCCAGGGTGACGGTGCGGGCCGCCGGGTCCACTCCGGTGGCCCGCCGGCCCAACTCCAGCCGCAGCTCCCCCGCTTGGAGCCGAGCGGGCAAGGCGGTCCGTTCGGGCTCCCAGTCGCCCGCCAGCACCTGCTTGGACAGCGGCGGCCGGTCGTACGGCGGTCGCGGTTCGTCGCCGACCAGGGTCAGGGTGCCGGTGAAGCCGTCGCGGCGCAGCGTGTCGGCCGCGGTGAGCCCGGCGGCCGACGCGCCCACCACAACGATGCGGTCCAGAGCAGGCACTACGCGTCCACCGTTATCGCCAGCGCGGGGCACCGGGCGGCGGCGTCCTGGACCCGGGCCAGCAGCTCCTGTGGCGGGGCGGCATCGAGCAGGACGACCACGCCGTCCTCGTCGCGCTGGTCGAAGACCTCATCGGCGGCCAGCACGCACTGCCCGGCGCCGACGCACCTGTCCTCGTCAATGGTGATCCTCATGGTGACGCTCCCTGCGTGGTTACCAGCTGACGGGCAGTTCATGGACGCCATAGACGAGCATGTCGTCGCGCATCGGCACCTCTTCCTCCGGCACCGCCAGACGCAGCTCCGGGAACCGCTGGAACAGGGCCGACAGCGCCGCCTTCAGCTCCACCCGGGCCAGCTGCTGGCCCAGGCACTGGTGGATGCCATGACCGAAGGCCAGATGCGGACCGCTTGCCCGGCTGACGTCCAACCGCTCGGGACACTCGGCGAATTGGGCCTGGTCCCGGTTGCCGGACGGCAGTGCGGCGACGACCAGGCTGCCCGCCTTGATCAGGCGGCCGTCCAGCTCCACATCCTCCAGCGCCGTGCGGCGTGTGCCGTACTGGATGACGCTGAGGTAGCGCAGCAACTCCTCGACGGCGCCGTCCATCAGCGACGGGTCCGCCCGCAGGGCGGCCAGCTGGTCCGGGTTGCGCAGCAGGCACATGGTGCTGAGCGCGATCATATTGGCGGTGGTCTCATGCCCGGCGATCAGCAACAGGGAGCCGACGCCGGCGAGTTCCTCGTCGGTGAGGTCACCGGAGTGCACCAGGGCACTGAGGATGTCGTCACCGGGTTCGGCACGCTTGGCGGCGGCCAGCCGGTGGAAGTACCGGTTCATCGCCGCCTGTGCCCCCTGCACCTCCTCCGCGCTCGCCTCGATCTTGAGCAGCAGGGCCGAGTTCCGCTGGAACTCCTCGCGGTCCTCGTAGGGCACGCCCAGCAGCTCACAGATCACCAGGGAGGGAATCGGCAGCGCGAAAGCCTGGACGAGGTCGACCGGGCCCTCGGCGGCGGCCATCTCGTCCAGCCGCCCGGCGACGATCCGCTCCACGGCGGGCGTCAGCTCCCGCATCCGGCGCACGGTGAACTGGCCGGTGAGCAGCCGGCGGAACCGGGTGTGTTCCGGCGCGTCCATCAGGATGAACCACCCCGGTGCGGGCGGCGGCACCGAACCCTCGTCCAGCGGGATGCTCGCCCGCAGCATGCGCCGCCGGGAGCTGAACCGCGGATCGGCGAGCACCGTCCGGATGTCCGCGTACCGTGTGACCAGCCAGCCGCTCGCCCCGTCCGGGAAGGTCACCTGCGCGATCGGGGCCTCTTCCCGGAACACCCGGTACTCCGGCGGCGGATCGAACGGGCAAGTCCGTTTCACGGGCTGCATGGCGTTGGCCGGCGGTGTGTCGCTCACGAGGCGGTCCCTTCCAGACGGTGCGAAGTCCTGCCGTCCACCGTGCCGTTCCGCCCGGAGCGTGTCGTCTCCCGTCCGCAGACACTTGGCCTACCGCGGCCGCGGTACGGGTACGGAAGCGGCTACCGCGAACGCGGACGGCGGCCGGGGCGGCCGGGCGCGCCTGGGTTGCGCCTGGGTTGCGCCTTACGGACCTTGGGCCTTCGCCATGGCCGTCGGGGTGCGTTTCCTGTGCGGGCCGTTCGTGGCTGGTCGCGCCCCTGATGGGGCGTCCCGGAAGGCACCGGCGGCTGCGTCCGTGCCTGCGAGCGGTTGATCAAGAGCCGTCGGACAGGCCCTGGGAGCGCGGCGGGCCGCCGGGCCCCTTCCCGTGGTGCGGGCCACCGTTGCCGTCCGGCCCGAGCAGCCGGTCGCGGTAGCCCGCGACGGCCGCCGCGCCGTCAGCGACGGCCGGGCGCCGGCGCGGCGCCCGCCGCCCGCATCCGCACCTGCAGGGCCGTCAGGCGCCGCACCACCGCGAAGGCGAAGCCGCAGGCCGCGATCATCAGCAGGTTGTCGAGGACCTCGGGGATCAGCAGCAGTCTCGACTCAGCGGGGTCGTCGGTGTCGTACCAGGCGGCCTGGCCGGAGAAGGTGAAGTTGAGCAGGCCGAAGATCAGCTCCACCACCCAGAAGACCCACCAGGCGTTCAGCACCCCCCGGGAGGCACGCCGCGGGCTGCCGCCGTCGGGGTCACTGGCGGCCCAGATGTCATCGGTGACCAGCTTGGGTATCCAGAGGCTGGCGACGGGCGTGAACCAGCCGCCGAGCGCCCAGCCCCGGCGGAAGCGCTGGCGGCCGGGCGCGAATGCCTCCGCGTTGATACGGACCCGCCAGAACCAGAGCAGCCACATCACGATCACGGGCACCATGAGCAGCCCTTGGAGGACCTCCAGCTTGGTGAACCGGGACTGGGCCCGGTCGGCCTGGGCCGCGGGATAGTCCGCCTCGACGGCGATGACATGGGTCAGCGTGTATCCCAGGCGGACCTGGAGGGCCAGGTAGCCGAGCATCACCAGGGCCAGCACCGCCAGCAGCGCCTGGAGGGCGATCGCCATGCCGCGCGGGGACTCGGTGAGCACGGGCTCCTCCCGGGGCCCGGCGGGCTCCGGCGGCGGCCCGAAGCCGGGCACCGAAGCGGGCCCGGGCGCGGGAACGGGCACGGGCACAGGCATGGGAGCCCCCCGGCCGGCCACCGGCACGGCCGCGGCCGGCACCGTGGCGGGCACCAACCGGGCGGTGGGCACCACCGCGGCGGCCGGGGACTCCGCGTCCAGCAGCTCTGCCGCGTGCCGGCCCAGCCCCGCGAGCACCTCGCCGGGCAGCCAGGGCCCGGCGGCCGCCGCGTCATAGTGGGTGGACTCCACCAGCGCGGCGATGTCCGGCCGCCGGCCGGGGTCCTTGGCCAGACAACGGACGATCAGCTCGCGCAGCGGCCCGTCCGCCAGCCCCGACAGATCCGGCTCCTCCTCGGCGACCCGGAACATCAGCGCGTGCAGTCCGCTGTCCGGCGTGCCGAACGGCATCCGCCCGGTGGCCGCGAAGGCCAGCACCGCGCCGTAGCAGAAGACATCGGAGGCGCTGGTGACCCGCCGGCCGCGCACCTGCTCGGGGGACATAAAGCCCGGAGAGCCGAGCACCGCGCCGGTCCGGGTGGCGGGCCCGTCCGGCACCGGGTGCAGGGCGCGGGCGATGCCGAAGTCGATGACCCGGGGCCCGTCCACGGTGACCAGGACATTGGAGGGCTTCAGGTCGCGGTGCACCAGACCCGCGCCATGGATGTCCCGCAGCGCCAGGGCCAGTCCATGGGCGAGAGCCCGCAGGGAGTGCCCGGGCAGCGGGCCGTAGTCCTCGGTGATCACCGTGTGCAGGGAGGGCCCGGCCACATAGCCGGTGGCCACCCAGGGGACCGCGGCTTCGGTGTCCGCGTCCAGCACCGGCGCCGTCCAGGCCGCGCCGACCTTCCGGGCCGCCTCCACCTCCAGCCGGAACCGGCGGCGGAACTCGGGCTCGTGCGCGACCTCCGGCCGGATCACCTTCACGGCCACCGTGCGCCCGCCCTCGGACCGGGCGAGATAGACCTGGCCCATGCCGCCCTCGCCCAGCTTCCGCAGCACCCGGTACCGGCCGACCCACTGCGGTTCCGGCGGTTCTATCGGCGACATTCCGCCCATCGCGCCCGATTCCCCCTCGTGGTCGTGTCGCGTCTGTACAGAGAGCATAAGGAGCGTCAGTCGCAGCCGGCTCCGCGCCCACTGCCGTAACGGGTTCGCGCCCGTCCGGCGACGGGCCGGTTCACCCCGCCCCGCCATGCGGCGCCAGCACCCGCAACGCCCGTAATCCCACGGCCAGATCGGCGACCGCGCCGGGGTCCCGGAGCGAACGGCCGGTCAGTTCCTCCACCCTGCGCAGCCGGTAACGGACCGTGTTGCGGTGGCAGTACAGCGAGCCGGCCGCCACGGCCGTGGAGCCCGCGGCGGCGAACCAGTGCTCCAGGGTGTCCAGCAGCCGGGCCCGTTCCCCGGGCGGCAGTTCCAGGAGCCGGGCGAAGACGGCCCGGGCGACCCGCCCGGACTCCTCGGGGGCGGCCGCCACCAGCAGGTCCACCGGGCTGTCGGCGAACCGGGCCACTCCGGTGACCCGGCCGCGCAGCCCGGCCAGGGCCAGCCGGGCCAGGCGCAGCGCCCGGGGGGTGTCCTGCAGCGGGCGGTACGGCGGGCTGACGCCGACCCTGGAGCCGGCGGTGCGGGCGAGCACCCGCAGAATGACCTCCTCGCCGTCCCCGCCGGGCACCGCCACCAGCCCCACCTGGAGGTCGGGCAGCAGGCGCCAGGCCGAGCGGGCCCGCTCGGCCAGCAGCCGGGCCTCGATGCCGGGCAGCGACTCCCGGCCCGGCGCGGGCACTTCGGCGGCCACCACGACAAACGGGCCGCCGGCCGGCAGGCCCAGCACCCCGGCCGCCTCCCAGAGCGTGGTGCGGTCCGTGAGCATCCCCGAGAACAACGCCTCGACCAGCACCGACCGTTCCCGCTCGCGCTGCAGCAGCAGTTCCGAGGCCGCCTCGCGATAGGCGTCACCGGCGGCCGCCGCCAGGCCCTCGTGCACCCACCAGGCGGCCAGTGCCGCGATGGTCTCGGCGGTGATGTCCTGGGCACCCCGGAAGGCGTCGGCCAGCTCGGCCCACAGCAGCCCGGAGCCGACCCGGTAGGCGTGCAGCAGCTCGGCCAGCGGGGTGCCCTGACGGGCCCGCTGCCGGCCGGTGTCCCGGGCCGAGGCCGGGTCCGCCATGTCCTGGCCGCCGGCCAGCTGCGCCAGCACCAGTTCGGCGTTGCGGCGGCAGGAGGCCCGCAACTCCTCGGCGGAGACATGGACTTCACTGCCGTAGTAGGGCACCTCGGCCCGGATACGGGCGGCCATCCGGTCGCCGAGCTCGGCGGCCCGGTCCAGTAACCGGGCCGCCACGGGGGCTATTTGGACGGGCGGAGACGGAGTACGGCACATGACCGGCAGGCTACAAAGCCGGGTCGGAACGGGGATCGCGTTGTGCCGGGGCACAACGGGGCGCGGTGAGCCCTGTACTCCGGCACATGGCCCGGGCGGCGGCGGCCGGTCACGATACCCACAACGTTACCGGCCGGTTTCGTCAGTTCGTTCCAGCTGCCCCCCTCGATTCGGCTGCCCCGACCAGGAGGAACCGTGCCCAGAACCGTGCCCGGAACCGCGCCCGGAACCGCGCCCGCGACCGCGTCGAACCGCACCCGGCACCCCCGCGCCAGGCGCCCGGGGAAGAGTCCGCTGGCGCTGGCCGGCTGCGCCCTGCTCAGTACCGCGGTGGCCCTGGCCGCCACCCCCGCCCAGGCCGCCGGCCGGCCGCCGGCGTCCGGAACGTATGTGGCGCTGGGGGACTCCTACGCGGCCGGGGCCGGTATCCCCGCCCTCTCCGCGGGCCTGTGCCTGCGCTCGGACCACAACTACGGCCACCGGGTGGCCGCCAGGCTCGCCCCGGCCGCCTACCGGGACGTCACCTGTGCCGCGGCCAAGGTAGGCGCGCTCACCGCGCCGCAGACCGACGCCGGGATACCGGTCAACGGCCCCCAGCTGGACGCGGTCACCCCGGACACCTCACTGGTCACCCTCACCGTCGGCGGCAATAACATCGGCGTCTCCGACCTGGGGTTTGTGGATGTGGTGGCCATGTGCACCGCGCTGGCCATCACCGATCCCCTGGGCGCGCCCTGCCGCCACCACTACGGGAACACCCTGGGCGGACGACTGGACGCCACCGCGCCCCAACTGGCCGACGCCCTGCGGCGGATCCACGACAAGGCACCGGCGGCCCGGGTGCTGGTGGTGGGCTATCCGGCGGTGCTGCCCGACGACCCGCTCAAGTGCCTGGGCAAGGTGCCCGTCACCGTGGGCGACACCGCCTATCTGCGGTCCGTGCTCGACCAGGTCAACTCCATGGTCTCCCGTACCGCCGCCGCCAACGGCGCCACCTATGTGGACACCTTCGGCGTCACCAAGGGCCATGACAGCTGCTCGTCCGACCGCTGGATCGAGGGGCTGCTGCCGCAGGCCCCGGCGGTGCCGCTGCACCCCAACGCCAAGGGCCAGCAGGTGATGGGCGACGCGGTGGCGGACGCCCTGGAGGACACCCTCAGGAACGATCGTCGGCCGGCAGCGTCCACTCGTTGACCAGCAGCCGCGCCCGCCCCGCGTCCCGGGCGAAGACCAGCACCTGAAACCGCCAGCCCGAGCGGCGGGGACAGGGCGCGGCGGTGGAGCGGATGCCGCGGCCGCCGAGGAAGGCACGGACCTCCTCGGCGGCCGTGGCACTGGCCACCCGGGCCACCGGGACCAGCAGGCCATAGGGGTAGCGGCGACTGCCGAACACGGCGGGTCAGTGCCGCGCCCCGGCCGCCGGCTCATGGTGCTGATGGGCCTCGGCCAGCGCCAGGTACTCCTCCCGGCTGACCTTGGGAATCTGGCCGGAGGGGCCGAAGTACGACTGGGACAGCCGGACCCGCAGCCGCTCGGTCCACGGAATCTTCCGTACGTTGCCGTTCTCGTCCACCGTCGCCGGCAGCGGAAGCGGCTGGTACTGGCCGAAGGCGCTGAGGGCGTACCGGTCCTCCTGGTTGAGCGGCTCGTGCACCTCGATGAACTCACCGTGCGGAAGCCGGATGATGCGCCCCGACTCCCGGCCGTGCAGGATCTTCTCCCGGTCCCGGCGCTGCAGCCCCAGGCACCAGCGCTTGACGATCACAAAGACCAGGACCGGCAGCACAAAGAAGCCGATCCGCACCGACCAGGTGATGATGTTGATGGAGAGGTGGAAGTGGGTGGCGAACAGGTCATTGCCACCGCCGATCAGCAGCAGCACATACTCGGAGATCCAGGCGGCGCCGAACGCGGTGCGGACGGGGTTGTTGCGCGGGCGTTCGGTGACATGGTGCTCACGCCGGTCGCCGGTGAGCCAGTTCTCGAAGAAGGGATAGAGCCACAGCGACAGCAGGATGGCGGGAAAGACCAGCAGGGGGATGAACACCCCGAGCACCAGGGTGTGCCCCAGGAAGTTGATCTCCCAGCCGGGCATCACCCGGATCAGGCCCTCGGAGTAGCCCATGTACCAGTCCGGCTGGGCGTCGGTGCTCACCTGGTCCGGGCGGTAAGGCCCGTATGCCCAGATCGGGTTGACCTGGGCGATGGCCGCGAAGACCGACAGGATTCCGGTGACCAGGAAGAAGAAGCCGCCCGCCTTGGCCATATAGACCGGCATCAGCGGCATGCCCACCACATTGTCGTTCCTGCGGCCGGGACCCAGGCCCTGGGTGTGCTTGTGGTAGATCACCAGGATCAGATGGGCCACCACCAGCGCCGCCATCACGCCGGGGATCAGCAGGACATGGACGGTGAACATCCTGGGCACCCAGATGGTGCCCGGGTACTGGCCGCCGAAGATGAACATCACCAGATAGGTGCCGACAATGGGCACCGCGAGAATCGCGCCCTCCATAAACCGGATGCCGGTGCCGGACAGCAGGTCGTCGGGGAGCGAGTAGCCCATAAAGCCGTCGAACATGCCGAGGATCAACAGCCCCGCGCCAATGAGCCAGTTGAGCTCGCGCGGCTTGCGGAAGGCGCCGGTGAAGAAGACGCGCATCATATGCACCAGCATCGCCATGATGAAGACCAGGGCGGCCCAGTGGTGCAGCTGCCGCAGCAGCAGTCCGCCGCGGATGTCGAAGCTGATGTCCATCGTCGACGAGAACGCCTCGGACATCCGGACGCCGTTCAGCTGGGTGTAACGGCCGTGGTAGACCACCTCGTTGAGGCCCGGCTTGAAGAACATCGTCAGGTAGACGCCGGTGAGGACGATGATGAGGAATGAGTAGAGGGCGACCTCGCCCAGCATGAACGACCAGTGGTCCGGAAAGATCTTCCGGAGGTTGGCCTTCGCCAGGGAGAACAGGCCGACCCGGCCGTCGGCCCAGGTGGCGAGCTTCTCGCCGAGGGGTGGTCCGGGGGTGCGGCCGGCTTCCGGAGCCCGCTGTTGCTGCGACATCAGATTGCCCGATCTGTCCGGTCTATGCGATTGTCAGACCAATCGCACGCTTGTCACCAGTGCTCCATCTTCCAGGCTTTTGGCGACCAAATCGGGATTTAACAGGGAGTGTCGGGTCAGCCGGTCAGCGGAACTCCGCCAGCCGGGACCGCAGCCCCAGCACGGTCAGACCGGCCGCCAGCAGCAGCGCGCCGCCCGCCATCGGCAGCAGGGTGGCCAGGTCGTCCCGGCCCTCCCGCGCCTTGGCGGTGAAGACCGCCTGGTTGATGCCGATGTCCTGGGCCAGCGCGGCCATCCAGGCGTCGAAGTGGGCATTGGACTTGCCCGGATCCCAGCTGATGCCGAAGTCGGTGGCCTCCCGCACCCGCCCGGCCGCCACCAGCTCCCGGATCCGGTGGTCATCGCGCTGGTAGACCAGGTACGCGTCCACCGTGCGCTCGGCGGCCGCCCGCTCGCCGGGGAAGGTGATGTTGTCCAGCTCATGCCGGAACTCACCGGTGAACCGCGGGTCACCGGGGTCGGCGCGGTACGCCCGCCAGGTGGCGGCCAGGTCGTCCGGGTAGCGCGGCAGGGTGGTGCCCCTGACCCCGTAGAGCTGCTGCGACTTGTCGAAGTAGGCGCTCTCGTACTGCTCGCGCCGCCCGGCGTCCAGCAGATAGCGGCTCTCGTCGGCGTTGGCGTCATAGGCCAGGGCCCGCGCCCGGGAGAGCGCCACCACCGAGTCGAAGGAGTCGTGCCGGGCCACCCGCAGCCGGTCCGCGGACCCGGTGAACAGCGCCCCGCACAGGCCCAGCGCGGCCAGCACGCACACCGTGGCGCCCAGCAGCGCCGGGTTGAACACCCGCTGGAAGCGGCGGGCCAGGTACCACTGGAGCACGCCCAGGACGGCCAGCAGCAGCACCCCCAGCACCACCGCGGTGACCAGTTCCGCGGTGAGCCGGGAGCGGGCGTCCTGGTACTCCCGCCCGAAGGCGGCATCGGTACGGTCCACCAGGGTCCGTGCCCGGGGCAGCAGGGTGCCGCGCAACAGGTCGGTGGCGGAACGGTAGTTGACGATGGCCGCCTGCTTGCCGTCCGGGCGGGCGTCGTCCTCCCGGGCCTGGCCGGTCAGCTCCTGGTAGCGGGCGAAGCCATCGGTCAGCTCCTCCACCGCCCGCTCCGCGTCCCGGTCGCCCTCGGCGGCCACCGCCAGGGTGCGCAGCTGATGGGCGGCGGTGCGGCGGGCCTGGTCATAGACGCGCACCGCCTTGTCATAGGAGACCTGGTTGCGGTCGCGGCCGCCGGAACCGCTGGACAGCAGGATGTTGGCGGCCTGGGCGTCCATGTCGTTGAGCGCCAGGTTGAGATCGGCGGCGCCGAGCGTCCGGGGCGCCTCGCTGCCGGTGATGTCCGACCAGTTGCCGGACAGGGCCAGCCCGGACACCAGGAACAGCACCGCCAGGGCGCCGGCCACCAGCAGACAGGCGGTGCGCAGCAGCCGCAGCCGGGCCGGGACACTCGCGGTGCGGCGGCGGGCCGCGGCGGCCACCGACTCCCATGCGCCGCGTCCCCGGGCGGGGGCCGCCGAGGGTGCCCTGGGGGGTACGGCCGGGGCGCCGGCCTTGGACACCGTCCCCGGCCCATGTGTGGTCGCGACAGCCATGTGCGTTCCCCCTTCGCCTCATATGCGAAGGGGAGTGTGCGACGTATGTACGAGCGTCCAACCGGCGTTGACGGCCTCCTGACGCCCCAACACCGTGATCTTGACGCGGTGTTAGCGCGGCGGCCTCACACGTCCTCGTCCGCAGGCTCCTCGTCCGGCGGTTCCTCGTACGGCGCCTCCTCGGCCAGCCGCTCGCCGATGTCGTCGGCCCAGCCCTGGGCCCAGGCCCGCAGTCCGGCGATCTGCTCCGGGTCCAGGCCGCGGGCGGCGAACTCCCGGTCGTCCAGCCACTCCACGCCCTCCAACCGGGCCTGGAGCTCGGCCAGTTCCAGACCGTCCTGGGCGTGCCGCCGGCCGAGCTCCTCCAGTTCGGCCACCGGCCGGTGCCGGGCCGCCGCACGGACATCCACCAGGCAGGCCGGGGTTCCCCGGTCGGCCAGCTCCCGCACCCGGATGCCCACCAGGTCCTCCACGGCCAGCACCGGGCCACAGGGGCCGGGCACCGGCGGGCGCCAGAGGGTCTCCTTGCGGAGGCCCACCGGGCACGGCGCGCCGCCGGCCGGGTCGGTGACCTCCAGCCGCGCCTCCAGCGGCGCCATGGCCAGCTCCCGCACCTGCCGGCCACGCGCCTCCAGCCCCGCCCGCAGCGCCGACGCGAGCTCGGCCATCGGGGTCTGGGCGTCGGTGACCAGTTCCAGCCCGGCGCCGCCGTGCCGGGCCAGGCCGTGCAGTTCGGCCGCCTGCCCGCCGGCCAGCAGCAGGGGCCAGGCCCCGCCGACCGCCATCACATCCAGCAGCAGCCGCCGCTGTGTCTCGCCCAGTGCCATGGTCCGTCACTATCGCGCACCGCCCCGGCACGCCACCGCTCAGTGCCCGGGCCAGCCCTGCAGGTGGCGGTGGACGGTGACCTCGGCGGGGTGGGCGTTCTTGAGGATGCCGGTGACCTCGGTGGCCAGTGCGTCGGCCCGCTTCTTCAGCTCGGCGGCCGGCAGCCCGGAGCGGCCCAGGTCGTCCAGCCGGCGGTGCACGGCGTCGAGTCGGCGCAGGGTGTCCCGGTCGAGCCGGACCGGCCTGGGGGTCTCCACGATGAACTGGTACGCGCCGGCCAGGGTCTGACAGCCGGTGCAGTGGTCGTTGACCGCCCGGCCGGTGTTCACCGCGTTGAGGTGGACGTGTTCCCCCGCCAGGGTGACGATCTGGAAGGACAGCGCCACCGAGCGGCAGGCGTCGTCGGCGCCGCAGCCGGCGCCGGTGGCCACCACCTGGTTGCGGACGTCCGCGGCACCGACCGCGCCCAGCTGGTGCACGGTGAAGGAGTCCCGCACCCGGACATGGTGGAAGTGGTTGGCGGTGGTGCGCACATCGTCCCGGGCGGACCGGAATCCCTCGGCGGCCTGGGCGGGCACCGCACTGGCCAGGGTGGCCACCCCGGCGGCCAGCAGGCCGAACCGCAGGGCATTGCGGGAGCGGGAGCTGGTGCGGGTGTTCCGGTGGGTGTTCATGGGTTCCTCCTGGTTGTTGGTGAGGGCGGCGGCACCTGGGCCGCCGCGGAGCCGGACGGCGCCACGCCGGTGGCCGTGGCCTTGGCCGGGGCGCTCACCGGGGCCGAGGGACGCGGTGGCGGCACGGACACCGGAGGGCGCCCGGTCGGTGTGGTGCCCGGCTTGGGCACCGGCCGGGGCGCCGGTGAGGCCGCCGGGGAACGGGCGGGCACCGGTGCGGCACTGGGCCGGGGTGCCGGACGGGCCGGCGGTGCGGCACTGGCCGCCGGAGCCGGCGGCAGCAGGGGTACGGGCACCGGCAGGGTGGCCGGCCGCCAGGGCAGCGCCGACGCGCCACCGGTACGGCCATGACCGGTGGCCTTCCCGGCCGGCTCGACGTGTCCCACCGCCCCGCCCGCCGCCGGCGGCTCGGCGGTGGGCACATGGGGTTGCAGGATCGGCGCGATCGGCGGCGCGGGCGGCAGCGGCCGCGGGGTGACCCCGCTGGACCAGGCCAGGCCCAGCCCGGCCGCCAGCCCCGCCGCGCCCACCGCCAGCACGGCCCGCAGCCGGGGCCGGCCGGCGGTGGCGCGCAGCGCGTTGCGCAGCAGCCGCCCGGTCAGCCGGACGGACAGATAGGCCATCCCGGCCAGCGGGCAGACCAGCATCAGGCTGCCCAGCACCCCGGCCAGGCCCGCCGCGAGCTGCCCGTCCGCGAACGCGGCCCAGGTTCCGGCCAGTTGGCGCACCAGCGAGCGCAGCCCGGTGTCGATCAGCCGGGGCAGGTTCCACAGCGCGTAGCACAGATCACCGGCCAGCAGCGGCACCATGGTCAGCACCCAGGTGGTGACGATCACCCGGGTGGAGCGCTTGAGTTCGGCCACCGCCGGGTGGACGGGGCGGCCGGGCAGGGCGCTGAGCAGGATGGGTCTGATACGCCCGTAGAGGTCGGGCACCCCGGCGAGGTCGCCGAGGATGAAGTAGCCGTCCAGCCGTACCGCGGGCATCAGCTGTTCCAGCACCTCGAAGTGGCCCAGGTACACCGCGCTCAGCAGGAACGGCTGTCCGGTCAGGAAGTAGACGCCGGTCAGGCCGAGCATAAAGACGACGTTGAAGTACACCCCGCCGAGGTCGGTGCGGATCCGTCCGGCGCGGCCGATCCGGTAGACATCGGTGACATCGGTGTACATGGACGGCCAGATCAGGAACAGCCCACAGCCGATGCAGCCCGGCCGCGCCCCCGAGTACCGGCAGGCCGAGGCGTGCCCGAACTCATGGAACAGCAGCGAGGCCACGGTCAGCGCGAACACCGCCAGCAACAGCAGTGGCTGCTCCAGGACTTGGAGGACGGGCGTCATGGCGCCGTGGAAGGCGAACAGCCAGGTGTCCATGGCGAGCGCGGCCAGCAGCACCAGCACCACCACCGGCGGCCGGTGCAGCCAGGCCAGCGAGCGGGCGATCCCCTGCACCCGCCGCTCGCCGAACAGCACCCGGTGGCCCTTGAGACTGAGCAGCAAGTCCGAGCGGGGCGCGTTCGGCTGGTCGTCCTCGGCGCCCTCCGGCACCGTGACGCCCAGCGGGTCCAGCTTGTGCTCCACCAGGTAGGCGATGTTCTCCGGGCTGACCTCCCGCCCGTAGCCGGCGCTCACCACCCGGGCGATCTCCCGCATGTCGCGCCGGCCGTCGACAGCGGTCACGACCAGGTGGAGCAGCCGGGAGAGCTGCACCACCTGGCCGTCGGCGCGCCGGGCCAGGTACTTGGGGGTGGTGAACCCCGAGCCCTGGTACTCGCCGTGCAGCCGCAGTCCGGCCGCCAGTCGCGGGACGGCGACCGGCGGCGGCGCGGCGGCCTCCCCCGTTCCGTCCGCCCATGAGGCGGCGTACGGAAAGCCGCCCGCGCCCGGCACCGGACCGCCGTCGCCCCCTGCGACGACGACGGTCCGTTCCTCCCCCTCGACGAACACTCGGCGCACCCGCTCCGGTTACTGCTGGATGCTGATCGACTGGGCGGCCTCGGACTGCGCCACCGCGTAGGGCGAGTCCTGGTTGAACGCGGTGGAGACATTGTGCGCGTGCACATGGGCCGAGTGCCGGGTGATGTGGGTGGTGCGGCTGAAGCTGAACTTCAGCTTCCCCAACGCCTCCCGCCCGGGCAGCAGTTCACCGGACTCGTTCTCGAGCTCATCCTTGCTGATGCTCATGGCGATGCCTTTCTCTGGAGGTACCGGTTTACGGCGGTCGTTACTGGTGGATGCTGATCGACTGCGAGGCCTGCGACTGGGCGACGGCCTCCGGCGAGCAGTTGTTGAGCGCCGTGGAGGTGTTGTGCGCGTGCACATGGGCGGTGTGCCGGGTGATGTGGGTGGTGCGGCTGAAGCTGAACTTCAGCTTCCCCAACGCCTCCCGGCCGGGCAGCAGTTCGGCGGACTCGGCGTCAAGTTCCCGTGCGTCAAGCATGTTGATCCCCCTGTGGGACGTGGCCGCGCGTTACGGAGACGGGCAGGACCCCCCGGCCCGCGTCCGATGCGGTCGGACGAGCTGTCCAACGAGATTGGACAGTAGTGGGGTACGGCGGGGCCGCGCAAGCGGTTCGGCTCGACACCCCCCGTAGAATCGGTTCACCCGAGCCGATCGTCACCGAGCCGAGCAGGAAGCGACCTTCCGTGGCCAACGCACTGCAGCAGTTGATGAGACAGCGACTGGACCGGCAAGGGTGGTCCTACGGAGAGGTGGCCCGCCGCGGCGGCATCCCCCGCTCGACCGTGCACCATCTGGCCACCTCGGACCGCCTGGTGCGGATGCCCCAGCCGGCCACCCTGGAAGGCCTGGCCCGCGGCCTGGAACTGCCGCTGGACCGGGTGCGCCAGGCCGCCGCCGAAGCCTGCGGCATCCACCTCTACACCGCACCCCAGCAGCCGGACGCCCAGCCCGACCTCGAGGTGGACCTGCTGATCGCCAGCGTCCAGCGGCTGTCCGCCGAGGACCGCCGCCATGTCGCCGCCCTGGTCGAGTCCCTGCTGGACCGGACCCCCAACACCGCCTCCCCGCAGGAGGGTTGAGACAACCGGACAACGACGCCCCGGCCGGGCGCCCCGGTTCCCGGAACGGTTGAATCCGCCCAATATTCGGCAACCCGCCGAGCACCGGCCCGCTTCCCGGCTATCGTCTCGGCTCTGCTCACGACCAGGGGGAAGCGTGCTCGTTGTCAGCGGTGGCTCCGCGTCCAACGCCGTAGTCCGGGGCAGCACCGGTGAGTCCGTGGTGCTGCTCTCCGGCGAACTGCCCGCCGGGCTCACCGACCGGAGCGTGGCCGAACTCCGCGACTTGGCCGCGGCGGTGCTCACCGACGAGGAGATGGCCCTGTTCCTGGACTGCCTGCGCGCCCTGCGGCGCGGCGAGGGCGGTGGCCGCCGGGTGGAGATCGGCGGCGCGGTGCTCACCGTCTACTACGAGGGCTGAACCGGCCCCTCCACAACGACGGAAGCCGCCCCGGTCGGGGGCGGCTTCCATGTGCTCGGGAGCGCGGGTTCAGTCGTTGGCCGAACCGTTGCCGGAGATGATCGGGATGTTGTCCAGGATGTGCGACAGCGGGTTGTCGCCGTTCTGCATCGTGGAGTTCTCGGTGCACATCTGCTGCTGCTGCGAGGACAGGATCGGCACGTCCTCCAGGCCGACGTTGACCAGACCGACCAGCGACTGGAGGCCGAGCTTGCCGATGGCGATACACGGCTTGTTGAACGAGCCGTTGATCAAGCCCATCTGCGGGCTCATATACCCGCCGGTCCAGGTGTTGCCGTACATCTGCATCGCCTGGTTGGCATTGGACACGTCCCCGTCATGACCGCGGAGCGGGACCATGGGACCGGCTGCCAGCGCCGGGCCGGCCGCGCAGCCCACTGCGGAGACCGTCAGCGCGGCCGTCGCCACTACTTTCTTGATCACGAATTGCCCTTCGCTGGAGGCCGACGGATTTCGAGAGCTACTTGCCTAACCGGGACATCCGCCGGAAAGTTATCGGCCTTCATTCGTTCGGCCCACCGGATACGTCCCGGAAAACAAAACGGAAATCCCCCGGCAGCGGGGCCCGCACACCCGCCGCCGAGGGAATTCCGATACCGGTTCCGGAGGTCAGCGACCGTTCCCCGAACCGTTGCCCGACAGGATCGGGATGTCGTCGATGATGTGCGACAGCGGGTTGTCCCCGTTGTCGATCGTCGAGTTGTCGGTGCACTGCTGCTGCTGCTCGGAGGAGAGGATCGGCACGTCCTGGAGGCCGATGTTGGCCAGAACGGCGATCAGCGACTGGACACCGACCTTGCCGATGGCGATGCACGGCTTGTTGAGCGTGCCCTGGATCAGGCTCATCTGCGGGCTTTCCTTGCCGCCCGTCCTTGTGTTGCCGTAACCGGTCCGCGCGCCATTGGCGTTGACCACGTCCTGGTTGTGGTCATTGCCGAAAGCCATCGCAGGACCGCTGACGACGCCCACCGTGGAAGCCGTCATGACGGCCGTGGCGAGTACCTTCTTGAGCACGTCTATAGCCTTTCGATCGTGTAGCGCCCCCACTGAGAAAGCGTTCTGCCTAACTCCGGCCTATTCCAGAGGTTCCGGGCTTTCACTCATTCGAGCCAGTCGACGGCGCCCCGAATTTCAATTGAATAATCGGGTGCGCGGCCCATAGGAAGAGTCCACCGGAGCGACTTACCTGCCAGCGGGTCAGCTGGGTAGGCTGGGACGTCCGGCCTCGCTCTCGCCGGGGCCCGGCCGAGTGAAGGGACAGCAGATGGGCAGCAGTGCACCGCGCCGCCGCAGTGACACCCGCGAGCGCATTCAGGAGGTCGCGCTGAGGCTCTTCCTGGACCAGGGCTATGAGAAGACGGCGCTGCGGGAGATCGCGGACGAGCTGGGCGTGACCAAGGCCGCCCTCTACTACCACTTCAAGACCAAGGAGGACATCCTCGCCGGGCTCTTCGAGGCGGTGGGTGCCGAGCTGGACGAGGTGATCGGCTGGGGCCGTGAGCAGGGGGACGAACTGGCCGCCCGGCAGGAGCTGCTGGAGCGGTGCAGCGCCATCTTCGCCAAGTCCGCACCGCTGTTGATCATTCTGCAGACCAACCAGGCCACGCTGCACTGCATGAGCGTGGGGCAGGACTTCAAGGCCCGGGTGGGGGCGCTGGCCGGGCTGCTGCACCAGCCGGACGCCCCGGTGGCCATGCAGGTGCGCTGTCTGACCGCCCTGCTGACGCTGCACTTCGGGGTGTTCGCCCTGCAGAACATCGAGGGGGACCCGGAGGAGAAGCGGCTGGCGCTGCTGGCCAGCGCCCAGGAGCTGCTGGCCTCCGCCTACCGGGAGAGCACGGTCGGCTGAGTCAGTCCCCGGACGGCCAGTGCGACAGGATGCCGGCGGCGGCCGCCTCGGCCAGGCTCTGGGCCCCGGCGTCCTTGTCGGAGATCAGCGGCGGTTCGGTGAACCCCCAGGGCAGATCGAGGTCCGGGTCCAGGGGGTTGATGTCGATCTGGGTGCCGGGGACATAGGTGCTGGAGACCACGTAGCAGATACAGCTGTCCTCTTCCAGGGTGAGGAAGCCATGGCCCACCCCCTCGGGGATGTACACCGAGCGCCCGGAGTCCGCGTCCAGCACATTGGAGTCGTAGTGGCCGAAGGTCGGTGAGCCGACCCTGAGGTCCACCACGATGTCGCGCAGCGAGCCGCGCACACAGGTGACGAACTTGGCCTGGCCCGGCGGAATGGTGACGCTGTGCAGCCCGCGCAGGGTGTTGCGGCGCGACACCGAGTAATTGATCTGCACCGGGGTGAAATCCACCCCCATGACCCGGGCGAACTCATCGGTACGCATGGCCTCGTAGAAGTTACCCCGCTCATCGGGTATCAGATCCGGGGTGATGACAAAGGCACCGGGGACGGCGGTTTCGGTGATCTTCATGGCATGAACCTATGGGGCCCTGATCAGGCGGCGCTGGAGGCATGGTCGGACGCCGGGCGGTCGGCCGGGGGCTCGGGTGCCGAGCGGTCGCGGCGGCCGTTGCGGACGAACCAGGAGACCGCCAGGGTGACCAGGCCCACCGCCGAGGAGTAGAGGAACACCTGGTGGATGCCGCCGGCCACGGCGTGCTCATAGGCCGAACGGACCGTCTGCGGCAGCTTCTTGAGGCCGGCGGCGTCCAGCCGCGCCGAGCCGCCGCCGACCCGGTCGGCCGCCGGGCCCAGCCGGTCGGCCATCACCCGGTGCACCTGGTGCGAGAAGACGGCGCCGGCCACCGCCACGCCCAGGGTGCCGCCCAGGGTGCGGGAGAGGGTGACGCTGGAGGAGGCCACGCCCAGGTCCTTGAGCTCCACGCTCTCCATGGCCACCTGGATGGTGTTCTGCATCAACAGGCCCACGCCCAGGCCGAGTACGGCCATATAGCAGCCAGTCTCGGTGCGGCCGGTGCCCACGTCCATCCGCAGCATCAGCGCCACCCCGGCCACCAGCAGGGCGGAGCCCGCCACCAGGAAGACACGGTACTTGGCGGTGCGGGTGGCGATCTGGCCGGTGGTGAGGTTGGCGCCGACGATGCCCAGCACCATGGGCAGCATCAGCAGACCGGAGTTGGTGGCCGAGGCGCCCTGGACGGTCTGCTGGAACAGCGGCAGGAAGGTCATCGCGCCCACCATCACACAGCCCATCAGAAAGGCGACGGCGTTGGCCAGGGAGAGGTTGCGGTCGCGGAACAGGTGCGGGGGCAGCACCGGTTCGGCGGCCCGGCGCTCCACCGCCAGGAAGGCGGCACTGGCGGCCAGGAACACCACCGCCAGCGTGGCGATCACCGGGGAGGTCCAGGCGTACTCGGTGCCGGCCCAGGTGGACAGCAGCACCAGGGCGCTGATGGCGGTGGTCAGCAGCACCGCGCCGGCGTAGTCGACCCGGGCCCGGGAGCGCTGCTTGGGCAGGTGCAGCCAGGAGGCCAGCATGCCGAAGGCCAGTACGCCCAGCGGGAGGTTGACATAGAAGCACCAGCGCCAGCCGAGGTGATCGGTGATAAAGCCGCCCGCCACCGGGCCGCCGACCATGGCCACGCCCATGGCGCCGGAGATCAGCGCCTGGTACTTGCCCCGCTCGGCGGGCGGGATCAGCGCCGCCATCAGGGACAGCGCCCCCACCATCAGCCCGCCGGCGCCCAGGCCCTGGACCGCGCGGAAGGCGATCAACTGGACCATGGACTGGGAGAGTCCGGCGGCGGCCGAGCCGGCCAGGAAGAGGGCGATGGAGGACAGGAAGGTCCCCTTGCGCCCGTACATATCGCCGAACTTGCCCCACAGTGGGGTGGCCGCGGCGGTGGCGAGCATATAGGCGGAGGCCACCCAGGACAGATGCTCCAGACCGCCGAACTCGCTGACGATGGTGGGCATCGCGGAGCCCAGGATCAGGTTGTCCAGCGAGGCCAGCAGCATGGCGATGACCACGGCACCGATAACCACCCGGGTGCTCCGGGAAGTTGGCGGGGTGGCGGGCGCCTGGGCCGGGACGGGTTCCTGCGACATGTTCTCTCCCCAGAACGGGTGCGGGAGCCCCGACAACACCGCAAACTTACTTGCCGCCGGGCTAGTTTAGTGAGGCAACCGTAGGCCGCTTACTAGCCGGGCGTCAAGTAAACAACCGGGCGGTAGGCACACCCCGCCGCACCCAGCGAAGGAGAACGCCGCCGCATGGCCAACATCCCGCAGACCCGCCGGAGCGACACCCGGGAGCGCATCCAGGAAGCCGCCCTGGAGCTGTTCGTCCACCGCGGCTACGAGAAGACCTCGCTGCGCGAGATCGCCGAGGAACTGGGCGTCACCAAGGCCGCGTTGTACTACCACTTCAAGACCAAGGAGGACATCCTGGCCGCCCTCTCCGCGGACATCGGCGCCCCGGTGGACGCGCTGATCGCCTGGGGCGAGAGCCGACCGCCCACCCTGGAGACCAAGCGCGAACTGCTGCGCCGCTACAGCGAATCGCTGGTCAAGGCGGCGCCGCTGTACCACATCCTCCAGGAGAACCAGGCCTCGCTGCGGTCCCTGGGCATCGGCGTCACCCTGCGGCGGCGGGTGGTGCGGCTGTCCGAGCTGGTGCATGCCGGCGGCGGGCCGATGCGCAGTCAGGTGCGCTACTCCAGTGCCGTACTCACCGTGCACTTCGGGGCGTTGACCATGGACGCCATCGGGGGCGACCCCGAGGAGCGGCGGCTGGCCGTCCTCGAGGTCGCGCTGGAGCTGCTGGAGTCAGCGGCCGGCTGACCGGCGCACCGCGTCCAGCAGGGCGGCCTGCGCCCTGACCGAGGGATCGGCGGGCTCCTGCTCTCGTACCGCCCGGGCGAAGGCGGCCAGGGTGGCCGCCACCTGGTCCTCGGGCGCCAGACGCCGCTCCGTCACACCGTCCCGGGTCTCGATGCGCACCACCGGGACGTGGTCGGCCGGCGGGGTGAAGGCCCGGTCCACGGTGATGGTGCCCCGGCTGCCGTGGAACTCGTAGCGGTTGCGGTAGGCGTGGTCCATGCCAAAGGTGAGCTGGGCACTGACCCCCTCGGGGGTGCGCAGCAGTGCCGCGCCCGCGGTGTCCACCTCGCGGCCGGGGCCGTTGGCCAGGTGGGCGCCCACCACCTCAAGGCCCTCGCCGAGCAGGTGCAGGGCCGCGCGCACCGGGTAGATGCCCACGTCCCACAGGGCGCCGCCGCCCAGGTCGGCGCGGAGCCGGATGTCGTCCTCGGCGAAGGCAGGGACGGTGAAGGTGGCCTGGAGGATGTGCGGTTGGCCGATGACGCCGTCCCGTACCAGCTCGCACACCTGGGTGTGCTGGGAGTGGTGGACGAACATCACATTCTCCCGCAGCACCAGGCCGCGTTCCGCCGCCAGCGCCACCAGCTCCTCGGTGCGGGCGAGTTCGGTGGTGAGCGGCTTCTCGGCGAGGACATGCTTGCCGGCCAGCAGGGCCCGTTCCACCCACTCGGCGTGCAGGGCGGCGGGCAGCGGGACATAGACCGCGTCCACGTCCTCCCGCTCCAGCAGCTCGGCATAGCCGCGGACGGCGGTGGCGCCGTAGGGGGCGGCGGTCGCCTCGGCCGTGGCCAGGTCGCGGCTGGCCACGGCCCGTACCTCGGTGCCGGCGCCGGCCGCCATGGCGGGCAGCATCCGGCGGCGGGCGATCTCCGCGCAGCCCAGGGTGCCCAGGCGCAGGGGGGTGCTCATCGGGCCTGCACCTCCAGGGCGTTGAGGCAGGCGAGCAGGGTGCGGCCCTGGACATTGAGGTAATGCCCGTGCTGGACCAGGGTGGTGAGCTGGCCGGGGGTCACCCAGGCATAGCCCGGCGGGACCTGGAGGTCCTCCTCGGCTTCCACCAGCAGATAGCGGCTCTCCGCGTTGAGGAAGCGGCCGCCCTCCTCGGAGTGCACGGCCTCGTAACGGATGCGGGAGGCGTCGGCGGCCAGTACCTGGTCCAGGAACAGCGGACGCTCCGCGGCCGGGAGGTGGCCGAAGTTGCCGGGGGTGTACTGGACGGTGGGGCCGAGCTCCACGGTGTCCAGGAAGCCGCCCTCCACCCGGGCGTGCACCAGGACATGCGGCACCCCGTCGAACTCCCGGGTGAGGAAGGCCGTCACGCCCAGGCCCACCGGCTCGAACAGCGGCTGCGTCCAGCGGGTGACCTCACGGTTGCCCGCCTGCACCGAGACCGCCACCACCTGGAAGAAGCGCCCCTCCTCATGCTCGATGACGCTCTCCCCGCGCTTCCAGCCGGGCAGGCCGGCCAGCGGGACGCGCTCGGCGCGCACCTCGTGCCGGGAGCGCTCGGCGGTGAACCAGGACAGCAGCTCGGTGTCGGAGTGCAGCGCCCGCTGGTGGGGGTCGGCGAAGGGCAGGCAGGACAGCACCGTCCGCGAGTCCATGTTGATCACGTTGTCCTGGTGCAGCAGTTCGCCGATCTGTCCCAGGGTGAGCCAGCAGAAGTCGTCCAGCAGCGGCACCTCCCCCACGGCCTCCACCACCATGTTGCGGTTGGACTTGTGGAAGAACCATGAGCCGTGCTCGCTCTGCAGCACATCCGCCAGCACCCGGCCCCGGCCCGGCTCGATGAAGTACTCGATGTACTTCACATCCGCGCCCTGGTGCACCTTGGTGTAGTTGCTGCGGGTGGCCTGCACCGTGGGCGAGAGCTGGAGCAGCTTCCGGTTGCCCGGCTCCATCTTGGCCTGCATCAGGAAGTGCAGCACCCCGTCGAACTCCTTGGCCAGGATGCCCAGGATGCCCACCTCGGGCTGCTTGATGATCGGCTGGTGCCACTCGGGGAACGGCGCCGGGCCGCCGGTGACACGCAGCCCCTCCACGGTGAAGAACCGGCCGCTGCGGTGCACCAGATTGCCGGTCGGCTCCTCGAACGACCAGCCGTCCAGCTCGGCGAAGGGGATGCGGTCCACCCGGAAGGTGTTGGCCTCACCGCGTCCGGCGAGCCACCGGGCGAAGTCCTCGGTGCCGCCCTTGGTAGTGGCCGCGGAGAGCGCGAGGCGCTCGGGCAGGCGGGCGTCCACCCGCGGTCGCGGCGTACGGCCGGCAGCGGTGGGCTGGGCGAGCTTGGACGACATCTGCTGACTCCCTGGTACTCGGTTGCTTCCGTGCGTCACAGCGTGGGTCTCACACCGGGCTGGAGCCGGGAACGAGGCGATGTCGAGATGCTCGCGGTGCCGGATCATGATTGGCGGAAAACGCCATGGACCTTGAGTGGCAAACCGGCAGATACGTATCTTTACAGCACGGCCGACCGGCCACGCTGCACGTGATCCGATCAGCGATCCGTTGGGGGAGCAATGTCCTGGAGTCATACCTCCGTTCAGCCCGTCCCGTCGGCCGGTCCGGTACCGATGCCGAGGCTGACCACCACCGTGCCCCGGGAGTTCGTCCACCGGGCCGCCGTGGCCGAGGTGTTGCTGACCGGCTGGAGACGGCTGGGGGACACCCGCTTCGCGGTGCGCGCCCAATGGCCGCGCGGGCACAGCTTCTTCACCCCGGTGCTGGGCACCCAGCACGATCCGATGCTGATAGCCGAGACGGTGCGGCAGATCGGCTCGCTGCTCTCGCACGCGGAGTTCGGGGTGCCGCTGGACCACCAGTTTGTGATGTGGCACCTGGACTACCGCAGCCACCCGGAACATCTGGCGGTCGGCTGGACGCCGGCCGAGCTGGAGCTGCTGGTGGACTGCTCGGAGCTGCGGTGGCACGGCGACTCCCTCGCCGGAATGCGCTATGACGTGGTGATCCGCCGGGACGGCGCGGTGGCCGCCACCGGCAGCGCCTCGCTCAGCTGCACCTCGCCCCGGGTCTACCGGCGGCTGCGCGGCGCCCGGCGGGACCGGCCGCCGGCCGATCTGGGTTCTCCGGTCTACCCCCACCATGTGGGCCGGGCCTCGGCCTTCGATGTGGTGCTCTCGCCGGCGGAGGCCGCGGCGCCCGGCCGCTGGCGGCTGCGCGCGGACGTCCGGCACCCGATCCTCTTCGACCACCCGGTCGACCACATCCCCGGCATGGTGCTGCTGGAGGCCGCCCGCCAGGCGGTGCTCGCCCTGGAGCCGGCGGCCCCGCTCTGCCCGGTGACACTCAGCAGCAGCTTCCGCCGCTATGCCGAACTGAGCAGCCCATGCTGGATCGAGGCCGAGCGGGGCCCGGCGGACGCCTCCGGGGCCTGCGACACGCGCGTCACCGGCCACCAGGACGGGGAGTTGCTGTTCTCCTGCGCGATTACCTCGATGCGCCGTTCCGAATAGGGCCTGGGCACTCTCCTTGCGGGCCCTTAGGGGTGAATATTTCCGATCAAGTAACAGACAATCGCGATCACAATGAGGGTCAGAACGACAACTGTCTTTCTCTCCTTGCGCGACATGGATTCCATCACGTCTCTCCCGGACGACATCCCAGGGCTCGGACTGCCCGGCCTGGAAACTACCCGCGATCAGGTGGTGACACTACGGACCGATCGAAAGTCTGAGCTTGACTTGAGGTTGATTGGCCTATGGCATGAAGCCGGGGGAATTTGACCGGATGACGGCCCGTCCGGGTTCTCATGGCGCAATACCGCCGACGCTTCCGCTCTCTCTCGTTATGGTCGGCCCGTGACTCTCAGTCTCACCGGCACCGCGTTCTTCGCCCTGCTCGTCGCGGTGACCGTGCTGGCCGTCCTGGCCACGCTGCTGCTCTGGGCGAGGATTCCCGGCCCCCGGCCGCTGCGCTGGCTGGGGAGGGTGTTGCTGATCGGGCTGTGCCAGGTCACCGCGATCTGCGTGGTGGCGGTGTGGATCAACACCAGCTATGGGCTCTACGCCTCCTGGGAGGACCTCTTCGGCCGGGACGGGGACACCGCCGGGCCGGTGTCCATGCCGGGCCCGCCGGCCCAGCGCGCCAAGTTCACCCGGGGTGACAACGGGCTGCGCGAGACCTACTTCCACGGGATGCGCTCCTCGCTCTCCGGACAGGTGATGGTCTGGACCCCGCCGCAGTACGACGACCCGCGCTACCGCAAGACCGGCTTCCCGGTGGTGATGCTGCTGCACGGGGTGCCGGGGTCCCCGCAGTCCTGGCTGGAGCAGGGCAAGATGCCGGGCTCCTACCGCAAGTTGCTGCGGGCCGGCACCACCCGCCCGTTCATCCTGGCGGTGCCGATCATCAACCCCGGTGGAGTGGACACCGATTGCTCGGATATTCGCGGTCGCAAGGTCGCCACTTGGCTCGCCTCCGATGTCCCGGAACTGGTGCGGCATCATTTCCGCACTGCCAGCGGCCCCAAATCCTGGGCGACACTGGGGATTTCCACCGGTGGATTCTGTGCGGCCAAGTTGCCGCTGCAATACCCCAAAGTGTTCGGCGCCGGGGCGGCGCTGGATCCCGATCCGCTCAACGGGGACGGCGGGGCGATCACCGACCAGGAGGCACGCAGGCGCAACAGCCCCATCTGGCTGGTGCGGCACACCCATGCCGAGGTGGCTTTGTTTATGGCCACTTCGCGGCAGGACCGGGACAGCCCGCCCCGCTATATCGAGGATTTCCAGCGGGAGGCGGTGGGCAGCGCGGTGCGGCTGCGCACCATGCTGCTGGACCGGGGCGGGCACAACTACCGCACCTGGGTCACCCTTTACCCCGCGGCCTTCGCCTGGCTCGCGGAGCAGCTGCCGGGCGGACCCCCGGCGGGCTGAGCCACCGCCCCCGCCCGGGCGCTACTTCTTCTTGGGCAGGTCCTGCACATCCTGCGGGAAGGTGAGCTGCTCGCTCGTCCACTGCATCACCGGGGCGATCTCCCGCCGCCAGGTGGTGAAGTGGTGGCTGCCCTCCGGGAGGATGATGGTCGCCGCCTTCATGGGGCCCTTGACCGCCTTGAGGAACTTCTCGGTGGCGTCATAGTTCTTCTCGCCCCTGCGGCTGGTGGTGACCAGCACCGAGACCCGGGGCACCGGCTTGTTCTCCAGCCGCCACATCAGGTCGTGCTCCCGCTTGTTCTGCTTGCCCTGCTCGCCGGAGCCGAAGAGGTTGCCGGTGGCGATGTCGTTGTCCAGCTTGTAGTCGCCGGACAGCGAGGCGGCCACCGGGTAGACCTCGGGCGCGCGCATGGCCAGCTCCAGCGAGCAGGTGCCGCCGGAGGAGTAGCCCATGACGCCCCAGGCGGTGGCGTCATGGCCCACCCGGTAGGCGCTGCGCAGCGCCTCCGGCAGGTCCTTGGTGAAGAAGGTCTCGGCCTGCGGGCCGCCGGGGACGTCCACGCACTCGGTGTCCCGGGGCTGGGCGATGGTCGGGGAGAGCATCACCACGATGGTGGGCTGCATCTTGTGGTCCGCCAGCAGCTTGGCGGCGGTCTCCGGCACCTTCAGATGCTGGGCCACGCTCTTGCGGCCGCCGGGGTAGCCGCTGATGACCACCATCACCGGGAAGCGGGCCCGCCGGTACTGCGGCTGGAAGTACTGCGGGGGCAGATAGACATAGGCCGGGTTGATCGCCTGGGAGCGGCGGCCCACGATGCGCACCGAGTCCACCCGGCCGGTCCGGTCCTCCGGGCCGCGCGGGATCCCGCCGACATGGCTCAGGCCCTCGTCACCGGTCGGCTGGACCAGGCCGTCCTTGGACTCCTGCACCATGGCCGCCGGGCCGTTGGCCGGCACCTGTTCGTAGACATTGACCGGTGCCTTGTCCACCCGGCCCAGCAGCTGGTCCCAGGTGCCGAAGAAGCCCAGGCTGGAGTTGACCGCGAGCAGCACGGTGGTGATGATCATCAGCTGGGTGAGCAGGATGGCACCCAGCCGTCCGAACACCGAGAGCAGGTTGCGCCTGGCCAGGCGCGGCCACACCCACACCATGAGTGCCACACACAACACGGCGGCGAAGCCCACCGTGTACACCAGTGACCTGCTGGTCAGGCCCATGTGTTTCTCACTCCCTGCCACCTCACGGTGGGCACTCACGTTCGGCTGAACGGTCCGGTTCACCGGATAAGAGGCGGGAACAGGTGGCCAGGGTTGCCCTGCTTTCTTTTCTTCCCCGGCTCTTGGCCTGCCCGCTTCCTGGGCTTGTCCCACAGTTCCCCGCCCGGAAACGACCACCGGGCGCCGGGTCTGGTCGAACACGGCCTTCCGCCGGATGGTGGTGACACGGCCGCACGGGGCGGGCCGGGGCATGGCGAAGGCGGCGAGCGGGATGACCGACCACCACGGCAGGGACGGCCACGGTACGGACAGCCAGGGCACGGACGTCCACGACACGGACGTCCACGACACGGACGGCCGGGGCAAGACGGGAAACCCCTGGCTCAGCGGGCTGTTCGCCCCGGCCCGGGAGGAGATCACCGCCGTGGACCTGCCGGTCACCGGCCGTGTCCCGGACGCGCTGCGCGGCCGCTATCTGCGCAACGGCCCCAACCCGCTGAGCGTGGAGGACCCGGCCGGCCACTTCTGGTTCGGCGGCGAGGGCATGGTGCACGGGGTACGGCTGCGCGACGGCCGGGCCGCCTGGTACCGCAACCGCTGGGTGCGCTCGGACGATGTGGCCCGACACCTGGGCGAGAAGGTGCTGCACGGGCCGCGCCACCTGGACATGGACTTCGCGCCCAACACCCATGTCCAGGAGTTCGCCGGGCATCTGCTGGCCCTGGTCGAGGGCGGCTCGCTGCCCTATGAGCTGGACCCCGACCTCTATACGGTCGGCCCCTTCGACTTCCATGGCACCCTGCCCGGCGGGCTGGCCGCGCACACCGTGATCGACCCGGCCTCCGGCGAGCTGCACACGGTCGCCTACTGCCCGGCCTGGAGCTATGTGCAGTACCTGGTGGCCGCCACCGACGGCTGTGTGCGCCGCTGTGTGGAGATCCCGGTCGAGGGGCGGCCGATGATGCACGACTTCTCGCTCACCCGGCACCATGTGCTGCTCTACGACCTGCCGGTGGCCTTCGCCACCCGCTGGGGTTCGCCGCCGGCCTTCCGCTGGGACCCGGCGCGCCCGGCCCGGCTGGGCCTGCTGCCGCGCGAGGGCACGGCGGCCGAGGTGCGCTGGCTGGAGATCGAGCCCTGCTTTGTCTTCCACGCCATGAACGCCCATGAGCAGGACGGGGTGATCACCGTCCATCTGATCCGCTACGACCGCTTCTTCGACCTCGACCGGCCGGCCCCGTTCCGGCAGCCGGCCCGGCTGGAGCGGTGGACGGTGGAGCCGGCCGCCGGGACGGTACGGCGCCAGGTGCTGGACGAACGCCCGGTGGAGTTCCCGCGGGTGGACCCGCGCCGGCTCACCCTGCCGCACCGCTTCGGCTACGCGGTGCGGCAGAGCGAGCCGGGCGGCGAGGAACGCATCGGCTTCGGCACCGGCCTGCTCAAGTACGACCTGTGGCGCGGCACCGCCGAGGAGTTCCCGGTGCCGCCCGGCGGTGACATCGGCGAGGGCGTCTTCGTCCCGGCCGGGCCGGACGCGGCCGAGGACGAGGGCTGGGTGCTGGCCTATGCCTATGATCCCCGGCGGGCCGCCACCGATCTGGTGGTGCTGGCCGCCCAGGACTTCACGGCCGGGCCGGTGGCCCGGATCCATCTGCCAGTGCGGGTGCCGGTGGGCGCCCATGGCAACTGGATCCCGGACCAGGCCCAGCAGCCATAACACGGGTCGGGCAGGGCATGTACCTGACGGAGCGTTAGCGATAGCCTGCACATCACAACGGGCATTTCGCCCATCAACTATCAAACTTCCACGCTTTTCACGCTCCACAGACAAGGAATCCTCATGGGCATTCGCAGCCTGCTGCGGAACGCGTTCGGCCGGGCCAGGACGGCGGACGAACAGCAGGAACCCAATCTGCCCCAGCAGAGCGCGGCTTCCCCAACTGCCCCAACCGCCCCGGCCCCTGCCCCGGCCCCCGCCTCGGCCCCCGCTTCTGTGCCCGCCCAGCCCGCCGGCGACCGCGTCCCCGACCCCGGACCGCTGGAGCCCACCCCCAGCCCGGCACCCGGCGAGCCGGTGCCCGAGCCCGAACCCCGGCCGCGTCCGATGCCGGAGCCCCAGCCCGTGCCCGAACCGGACGGCCCCAGCCCGATCCCCGAGCCCTCCCCGGTCCCGGAGCCCGAGACCGAGCCCGCCCCGGCCGGCGCGGCCATCAGCCTGGAGAAGGTACGGCAGGCCGCCCCCGGCCTGGTCAGCCTCTACAAAACGGCCGGCGTCTCCCTCCACAAGCAGGGACTGGCCGGGCAGCGGGCCGCGGTCTACCTGGTGCTGGACCGGTCCGGCTCCATGCGGGAGTACTACAAGAACGGCAGCGTCCAGCACCTGGCCGAGCAGGTGCTGGGCCTGTCCGCCAACCTCGACGACGACGGCACCGTCCCCGTCGTCTTCTTCTCCACCGAGGTCGACGGCATCGCCGACCTGGACCTCACCAACTACGCCGGCCGCATCCAGCACCTCCATGAGTCCTATGGGCACATGGGGCGCACCAACTACGCGGCCGCCATGCGGGCGGTCATCGACCACTACCGCGACTGCGGCGCCACCGACCCCGCCTTTGTGGTCTTCCAGACCGACGGCGGACCGATCAGCAAGGCCCAGGCCGAGCGGGTGCTGTGCGAGGCGGCCGGCCTGCCGATCTTCTGGCAGTTCGTGGCTTTCGGCGAACCCGGCAGCAAGGGCTTCGACTTCCTGCGCTCCCTGGAGGCCCTGCCGGTGCCCGAGCGGCGCGCGGTGGACAACGCCGGTTTCTTCCACGCCGGCCGGGACCCGCACACCCTCGCCGACGACCGGCTCTACCAGGAGCTGACGGCCGAGTTCCCGGCCTGGCTCAGCGAGGCCCGCGCGGCCGGGATCATCCGCGGGCGGTAGGTCCGGCGGTGGTTCCGCCCTGCCGCGCGGGAGTTACCCGCTCACCCGCAGGCCGCCCCGTGCATGGTGGGGGCGGCCTGCGCCATGCCGCCAACCTCCGAGGCCCCCCGCTTCCGCCGCCAGTACGCCACCGTCAGCACCCCCAGCACCGGCGCCCACAGCACCATCGGCAGATAGAGGAAGCCGACCACGGTGTGGCCGGTGTGCGTCATGCCCGACTCGGGGAATTGCCACCAGAACAGGAACGGGGTCCACAGCCCGAGCAGCGCCACGCATCCCGTACCCGCCGCGATCACGGCCGTCAACGGCCGTACCCGCCGTCCGCCCAGCCACCTCGGCAGCACCTCGCCCCAGGGCCGGACCAGGCCCAGCGTCAGCAGCGCGGCCGCCTCGCTGAGCACGCTCAGGGTGATCAGCCAGGCCGCGCCCCACCCGGTGACGCCCAGCCGGTCCAGGCCCTCCGGGGTGTAGCCGCCGGAGAAACCGCAGACCAGGGACAGGCGCCATAGCCCTGACGGCAGGGTGAGCAGCGGCGGCAGATGGGCGGCGCGGACGGCCCAGCGGGATGCGGTGGCGGTGGTGGTCATGACATTGATCCTGCCGCCGGCCCATGGCCGTTTCCTCGCCCCGTAGGACCGTCCCGCTCCACCGCTCGGCGGAACCGGTCTCGGCGTTAGGTTGGAGACGGGCACGGCGATGGGAAGGGACCGACCACCATGGACCGCGAGAAGATCACCCTGCACGGCGTCCCGGAAACCATGCTCTTCACGCTCTACGCCCGCGCCCTGGACAGCCGCTCCCCCGCCCCCGTCCTGGGCGACACCGAAGCGGCCGCGGTGGTGCCCCGGATCGACTATGACTTCCGCCGGGCGGGCCTGGGGCCCCTCACCGCCACCGGCATCGCCCTGCGCGCCCGTCAACTCGACGACTGGACCCGGGAGTTCCTGCTCACCCACCGCGAGGCCACCGTGCTGCACCTGGCCTGCGGCCTGGACGCCCGGGTGCACCGGGTCACCCACCTGTCCACCGTCCGCTGGGTCGAGGTGGACCTCCCCGAGGTCCTCGCCATCCGCGAGCGTCTGCTGACCCGCCCCACCGGGGACTACCGCACCCTCGCCGCCTCGGTCACCGACGATGCCTGGCTGGCCGAAGTCCCCGCCGACCGGCCGACGGTGGCCGTCTTCGAGGGCCTGACGCCCTATCTGCCCCCCGAGGAGGGCAAGCGGCTGGTGCGGCGCCTGGTGGACCGGTTCCCCAGCGGGCAGTTGCTCTTCGACGTCTACAACCCGGTCGCTCTGAAGGCGGCCCGGCTGGTCCCGGCGCTGCGCCGCACCGGGGCGACGTTCCGCTGGGGCGTCGGCGACCCCCGCGAACTCGAGGCCCTCGCCCCGGGCCTGCGCTGTCTGGACGCGGTACGCAGCGTGGAACTCCCCCGCATCGAGCGGCTGGCGTGGCCGGCGAGGCTGAGCGCTCGTGCGATCAGCCTGATGCCGGTGGTGCGCGACATGGAGCGCCTGTTGCGCTTCGCGTTCCGGTCCGCGGACCGGCCGGCTTAGGCCGTGTTCACGGACCGCTGTCACATTTCCTCGCCGCGATCCGTCAGGGCAGTGAAAGCAACGCGAAGCCAACGGGATAGGGAACGAAACCATGGAAGCACGTTCGATCACCGCCGAGATTCCGCTCCGTCCGCGCCTGGCCCAGGACCCGCAGGAGCTCGTTCCCGAACTGGCGGAGGTGTCGGCGGCGCTGTTCCGGGCCACCGGGAACCGGACGGTGCCGAGGAGCACCATCAGCCTGGTGCAGCTGCGCGCCGGGCAGATCGTCGGCAGCACCTATCTGACCGTTCTGCACACCGGATTCCTGCGCAAGGCCGGGGAGTCGGAGGAGCGGATCGCCTCGGTGGCGGCCTGGGCGGACTCGCCGTATTTCAACAGCGCCGAGCGGGCCGCGCTGGCCCTGGTGGAGGCCGTGCTCCAGCCGTCCGCGCACGGTGAGCGGGTGTCCGACGAGCTCTACGCCGAGGTGTCCGAGCACTATGACGACAAGGCGCTGACCACCTTGACCCTGGCCATCGGGCAGGTGGGCTTCTTCATCCCGATCGCCCTGATCGCCAAGCCGGTCCCCGGACGGGCGTTCACCGACCCCTGGGCGTAAGGCGGTTGCGGGGCTCAGGCCACCTCCAGCACCGCCTTGCCGTGCAGGCGCCGCTCCAGCAGGGCCGCCATCGCCTCGTCCGCCCGGTCCCAGCCGCCCCGCCAGGAGATCTGCGCGTCCAGGTCGCCGGCGGCCACCCGCGCCGCCAGCCAGGTCAGGTCGTCTGCCAGGCCGCCGCCCACCCCCAGCAGGTAGAAGGTGACCAGGGAACGGTCATGACGGGCGGCGTCCCCGAACAGGGCGCCATAGGGGAAGTTCTCGTCCTGGTGCGCGGAGTGGCCCACCGCGACCAGGGTGCCGGACGGGGCCAAGGCGGCGTAGGCGTCCACCAGTTGGGGGCCGCCCACCATGTCCAGTACGCCGTGCACCGGCTCGTCCAGCTCCGCCGGGCCGGCGATCACCTGGTGGGCGCCCAGGGCGCGCAGGCCGTCCCCATGGGCGGCGGGATCCCCCGTCGAAGCGATGACCCGCGCCCCGCCCATGCGTGCCAGCTGGACCGCATAGCGGCCGACGCCGCCGGTGGCGCCGGTGACCAGGATCCGGCGCCCCAGCAGCGGGCCCACCCGGTGCAGCGCCCGCAGCGCGCTGGCGCCCGCGACCGGCACGGTGCTGATCGCTCCCAGGTCCGCGCCCGCCGGCACGATGCCGATCATCTCCGTGTCGACGGCGCGCAGTTGGGCCCAGGCGCCGTCGGCGCCCAAGGTGACCACGGGCGTGCCCACCGCCGGTCCGGAGCCATCGGCGGCGGCTCGCTCGATATACCCGGCGGCATCCCAGCCGAGGACGGTGCCCGGGGCCGCGCCGGGTATGGCGAAGCGGACCTCGCCGTAGTTGAGGGAGCTGGCGGTGACGCGCACCAGCGCCTGGTGCGGGGCCGGCTGGGGATCGGGGGCCTCGCCGAGGCGGAGACCGGCGGGCCCGGCGGCGGGGTCGGTGAGCAGCGCACGCATATCGGCATGCCCTTCGGTGAGTTGAGGGGTGGAGCATAAACGAGATCATTTATGCCACTGAGTGGCACAAGCCTGCAAGTGGCATTCGCACCCCTGTTACGCTCGGCTCATGAGCACCGCGCTGCCCCCGCACATCCCCGACCCCGGCCTCCCGCTGCGCGAGCGCAAGAAGCAGCGCACCCGGCAGGCGCTGATCGACACGGCACTGCGGCTGTTCACCGAGCGCGGCTTCGACCAGGTGACGCTGGACGAACTCTGTGCGGCGGTGGAGGTCTCCAAGCGGACCTTCTTCCGCACCTTCACCGGCAAGGAGGATGTGGCCAGTGCACCGCTCCAGGACCTCTGGCTGGCCTTCCTGGACGACCTGCGCACCCGCGAGCCGGACGGCGGACCGCTGCTGGAGCTGCTGGAGCAGGCCCTGTTCGCCGCACTGGAGCGGATGACCGCGCCGGGGTGGTCCCAGCGGGTCCGGCTCAGCCGTCAACTCGCCGAGCGCACACCCTCGATGGAGGCGCACGACCTGCACTTCTGCCGGCGCGCCACCCTGGAGGCGGTGGAGCTGCTGCACCACCGCCTCGCCTTCGACGGGGACGACCTCCGACCCCGGCTGGCCATGGACCTGCTGATCGCCGGCTTCCACTGCGCCCTGGCCGCCTGGACGACCCAGCCGGACGAGCCCGGCCGCGAGGAACTGGCGGCGCGGATGCGGGAGGCGTTCGCGGCGGTGCCGGGGGTGCTGACGGTACGGGCGGTCGCCCACGGCTGACCGGGCCCGCCGCGCCTGGGTTGTGTCCGACGGACCTGGGGCCGCGCTATGGCCGGTCGGGGTGTCTTTCAGGTGCGGGCCGTTGGTGGCTGGTCGCGCAGTTCCCCGCGCCCCTTACGGGGCACCGACCCGGCGCGCACTCCGGCCCGTAGCTCGGCGATCCGTCGGCGCACCTGGTCCGGGGCCAGGGCGCCCGGCGACTGCGGGCGGGGCACCTCGCCCCGGCAGTCGCGGCACAGCCCGCCCGGCAGGGCGTCCGGGCGGCCCGGTACGCCGCACAGCGCGCACTCCATGATCCGGAGCAACGGCTGCCGGGGGGCCGGGAGTTCGGGTGGCATCTTGTCGGTCAGACGCCTGCGGACCAGCGCACCCGCGCAGTGCACCCGGTCCGGGAGCCCGGCGGTGAGGACGGCGGCCAGCAGGGCCTCGTCGGCGCCGCGTGCCAGCCACTCGGCGGCCAGCGGCTCCAGGGCCGCGCACTCGGCGGCGGAGAGGGTCAGCCGGAGATCGGCGCGGCTCAGGGCGGCGAGCGCGGCGTAGGCGCGGGAGCGTGCGGGGCCTTCGGGGCGTGCGGGGCGCTCGGGGCGCTCGGTGGGGCGCACGTCTGCCGCGTCCGCTTCCGTCTCCACCCCGCCGCCGAGGAACCGCTCCCACCAGGCGTCCGAGCGGGCGGTACGGGAGAAGTACGTCCGGGTCACCCAGCGGCGGCCGCCGTCGATGGCGAGGTGCTCCGTGATCCGGCGGACGTGCCCCGCCTCGCTGAGCCGCTTCAGCGCGGTGCGGCAGGCCGCCTGCCCGTACACCGGGCTGAGCGTGGCCAGCGTCTTGGCGTCCATCGCGGCACCCTCCGGCAGCCGGTCGACCAGCGCCGCGAGGGCCGCCTCCCGGGCGGGCAGATGTACGAAGTCCCGCCGGGTGCGCGGGGATTGCCCGGGTGCGTTCCGCTTGCCGTAGCCGGGGTTGGCCATGGTGGGTGCGGGGGCGGGCAGGGCGGAGCTAAAGTCTTGGGCAGCCACGAGATCGTCTCCTGATCTTGTCGGTCAGACCCCGGTTGGGTGGCGTTAACACCCGGCCGGGGTCGTTTTGCTGTGCTGCCGCGCACGCTAGAGGCTCGCCACGGTGCGTCGCAAGCCGGTCACGAACGGTCATTTCCGGTCCATGGGACGGGAGTTGGGTGGCGACAGGGTGGGTGGGCGGGTTGGGCAACCCACCCATTCCATAGATAGGCGGCTCGGGGGTGGGGGCTCGGAGCGCGGGCGGTCCGGACCGGCTCAACACACCGCCGCCGCAGCTTTGGGGATCGCTTGCCTGAGAAGCGGCCATGTGTCTACGGTCGATCTCCGGACAGCAAGCCGACCGGAGAGAAGGCGGCATGGGAAACACCGCAGCCAACATGGGTGATCGGTTCGCCCCCGTCCCCCAACCCGCAAGCACCCCCGAAGACCTGCGTGCCGCCCTGGCGCAGTTGGCTCCGGCAGCCCTGCCGATGTTCGACACCGAGCGAGCGGAGGCGGTGCGGGAGGCTCGCGAGACCCTGAATTCGGCCCCGCTGCGCCGCTTCGTGGGGCAATGGGCGGTGTATGTGGCCATCGAGCGCTACCCGAGTCGCGCCGCGCGCTTGCGTGAGCTGGAAGCCCTCGTCGCGGAGAGCGATGACTTCGCCACGATTCGCGAGATGGTGGCGGAGATCGGCCGCATCTACGATGCCGCGTTTATCGAGGCCGGCATCGAGCCGGAGGGTCACACCGTCACATGCACGAAGTCCCGCCAGGTGCGCGGGAAGGGAAGGACGCGAGCATGAGCGCACAGCCAGTCCACTCGCACGACCCCCGAGACCAGGCTCCTGGCAGTCATAACCGGGTGCCTCGCAACGCGGACGGGATCGCCGCCGCCCTCCAGGGCGCACGCCGCATGGAGTTTTACCGGCAGCTCGGCATGGCAGCGCCGGAAGAAGCGGAAGCCGTGCTCAAGCGATGGTGGTGCGAGGCAATGCTCGACAGCGACCCGGCAGGCGACCGCCTTACCCAGGAGGCGCTGAACGGCACCCTGTCCACCACAACGGTGGAGGAAGTCATCGCCCTCCGAAAGGCGCGAGGGCTTCCCGTTGAGTGAAGTTGAGTGAAACCGAGGACACCCCCGACGGCTGGACCTGCCTGCTGTCCGACGAGGTCGCCGAATTGCTGTCGGACGTCGCCCTTCCTGCAGACGTCTTCAGCGCGGTCATCGCGGCGACCGTGGCCATCAACGAGTGCAAGGACGACGTGCCTGGCAGCACGGCGTCCGACCGATGGCCCGCGCAACGGCGCCTGCCACTGGGCGCCGGCGGCGCGCTGGGCATCGCCGAGTACGTCATGGTGGCCGATGCCGAGGAGCCGTACTGCGTGATCACGCGCGTGCAGTTGTACTGACGGACCGGGCGTCCGGCGAGTCCGGAGAGCCGCTAAACCAGCCCCTCCACTCGCCGCAGCACCCGGCCCGCGCCCAGGGCGTGTACCCGGGCGGCCCAGAACGGCTGGTCGGCCAGGACCGGCACGGGCACGGTCGGCCGTCCCGCGCGCAGACCGGCGGCGGTGGTGCCCGCCCCCATGTGGTGCGCCACCGCGGCGCCCCGGGGGAAGAGCCAGTGATGCGGGACATCCCCGATGGTGAGCAAGTCCGCTCCATCGGCGGCCAGTTCGGCCCAGCCGGACTGGACGACGGCCCGGACCCCGGCCCGGCGCACCGCCTCGGCCACCAGGCAACTGAGCGGGGCCTGTCCCAGGCAGCTGAGGATCACATCCGCGCCCTGCCCGGCGGCCCGGACCAGGCCCTCGCCCAGGCCACCCACGAACTCCGCGGTGGCCCGCCGCTTCTCCGCCTCGGAGACCGGTGCGGTGCGCACCCTGATCAACTCCCGTGGATCACCCGGCAGCGGCCGGAACGCGAAGCCGGCGCCGCACACCAGCTCCTCGAGACCTGATGCCGCGCCTCGCGCAACCGTGCGCCCAGACCGGTGTACGGAGCGACATCGCCCCAGAATCCCGCCGTGGCCATCATGATTCGCATAAAGGAAACCCCGTCGCACAATCGCCCGACAGAACACGGGAATTGACCACTCCACAACCACCCCGCACTCACCCCTCGCGACCCTTTGGCCCCCAAAGAAGTGTCTACGCTCCGTATTCACCAACAGGGAGATCAGGTCGCCGCCAAGTGGGCATCGATAACAACGTGAACGATGAATTTCCTCCGCGCGCCCAGGCCGTACCGGCCTTTCCCGCCCTCGGCAGCTATGTCATCGACACCCGCACCGGACGCCTCGGCCAGGTCATGGACACCCACGCCGGTTACGTACAGCTACGGCCACCCAGGGGCGGCATCGAGTGGTACTGCCCGCCCGCCGCCGTCCGTCCGACCGTGCCCGCCGAGGACGGGGAGAGCGGGTGGGGCCGGTGAGCCCACGCAGGGTGTTCCGGTTCGGGACCTGGACGCTCCAGCCCGACCGGGAGCCGGACGCCGAGCCGGTCGTCTACGCCATGCAGTGCGCGGTGTGCGGCGCGGGCTCCGAGCCCGGGGAGGACTTCTCGGCGGCCGAGCGGTGGACGTTCCGGCACGCGGGCCGCAACCCCTCGCACCACACCTACCGGGAGACCATCACCCGGCCCTGGCGGGCCTGGATGACCGAGCAGCACCGGCTCTGAGCCGGTGCTGGCCACCGCCGGGTGTAAGGCCCCACGCCGCGCGGCTGCTTCCAGGTACTCGGATACGCTAAAGGTGCCCGTCATTCCATGGGCACACCCCATCCGAGCAGCGACCAGGGAGCAGCCGCAATGGCTCGACACCTCATCACCAGCGCCCTTCCGTACATCAACGGGATCAAGCACCTGGGCAACATGGTGGGGTCAATGCTGCCGGCGGACGTCTACGCACGCTTCCTGCGCCAGACCGGCCGCGAGACGCTCTACATCTGCGCCACCGACGAGCACGGCACCCCGGCCGAGCTGGCCGCCAAGGAAGCCGGCCTGGCGGTGGACGTCTTCTGCGCCCAGCAGCATGACGCGCAGAAGGCGATCTACCAGGGCTTCAACCTGTCCTTCGACTACTTCGGGCGCAGCTCCTCCGCGGAGAACCGGGAGATCACCCAGCACTTCGCCCGGAAGCTCAAGGAGAACGGCTTCATCGAGGAGCGGGCCATCCGCCAGGTCTACTCGCTGGCCGACGAGCGCTTCCTGCCCGACCGCTACATCGTCGGCACCTGCCCGCACTGCGGCTACGACAAGGCGCGCGGCGACCAGTGCGAGAACTGCACCCGGGTGCTGGACCCCACCGACCTGGTGGACGCCCGCTCCGCGATCAGCGGCAGCAGCGACCTGGAGGTGCGGGAGACCAAGCACCTGTTCCTGCTGCAGTCCAAGCTCCAGGGCGAGGTCGAGGCGTTCATCGACGAGCACGGCAAGGACTGGCCGGTGCTGGCCTCCTCCATCGCCCGCAAGTGGCTGACCGAGGGCCTGCACGACCGTGCCATCACCCGTGACCTGGACTGGGGCGTCCCGGTCCCGGCGGACACCTGGCCGGAACTGGCCGCCGCGGGCAAGGTCTTCTACGTCTGGTTCGACGCGCCGGTGGAGTACATCGGGGCGACCAAGGAATGGGCGGACCAGGACTCCGCCGGCCGCGACTGGAAGTCGTGGTGGTACGAGGCGGAGGACGTCCGCTACACCCAGTTCATGGCCAAGGACAACGTCCCCTTCCACACGGTGATGTTCCCGGCCACCGAGCTGGGCACCCGCGAGCCCTGGAAGAAGGTCGACTACGTCAAGGCCTTCAACTGGCTGACGTACTACGGCGGCAAGTTCTCCACCTCGCAGAAGCGGGGCATCTTCACCGACGCCGCGCTGGAGCTGCTGCCCGCCGACTACTGGCGCTACTTCCTGATGGCCAACGCCCCGGAGTCGGACGACACCTCGTTCACCTGGGAGCTGTTCGCCGCCTCGGTCAACAAGGACCTGGCCGACACCCTGGGCAACTTCGTCAACCGGGTGCTGTCCTTCTCCCGCAAGCGCTTCGGCGACCATGTCCCGGCGGGCCTGGAGGCCGGTGCGGCCGAGGCGGAGCTGGGCGAGGAGGTGGCCCGGCTGCTCCTGGAGTACCAGGAGCACATGGAGGCACTGCAGTTCCGCAAGGCCGCGCAGGCCCTGCGCGCGCTGTGGAGCGCGGGCAACTCCTACCTGGAGACCAAGGCCCCCTGGCTGGAGATCAAGACCAACCCGGACGGCGCGGCGCTGACCCTGCGCACCGCGATGAACCTGATCCACCTCTACGCCATCGTCTCCGAGCCGTTCATCCCGGCCTCGGCGGCGGCGATGCGGGCCGCTTTCCAGCTGCCGGACGACAACGCGACCTGGGTGACCCAGGACGAGGCGCGCTCGCTGTCCTTCGTCCCGGAGGGCACCCCGTTCACCGTGCCGCCGGTGCTCTTCGCCAAGATCACCGAGGAGGACCTGGAGTCCTACCGGGAGCGGTTCGGCTCGGCCGAGGCGTGATGCGGCGCCCCCGACGGGGGCGTTGATCGATCGGCAATCGTTCGTTCAGCACGGTCCGTCAGTCTTTGGACCGTGTTGGACAAGCGAATCACCGTAAGTGTTTATGCCGCCGACGAGGTCGGGCGGGCCCGGCTGATGCGTCAGCTGCGCACCCTGGACGACATCCGCGTGGTGCGCGGGGGCGCGGCCGTGGACATCCTGCTGCTGGGACGGCACGACGGGGAGGCCCTGAGCCGCCATGCCCGCCGGAGCTGGGCCCCGTTGGTGGTCGTGGCCCAGGAGCTGGGCGAGACCGAGCTGATGGCCATCGCCGAGTACGGGGTCCGGTCGGTGCTGCTGGGGGAACGGGTGACGCCGCGCCGGCTGTCCCGTACGGTGCACGCCGCCGCGGGCTGCTGCCCACCGGCGCCGCTGCGCCTGCCGCGCGCCCTGGTCTAACTCCGGTGCTAGTCGATATGCGGCTCCGCCGCGTGGGCGCGACCAGCCACCGACGGCCCCGTCAGGGGCGCGGGGAACTGCGCGACCAGCCACGACGGACCCGCACCCGAAAACGAAGCGGGACGTCCCCCTTGGGGGCGCGGGGAACTGCGCGAACGGCCCACGGCGGCCCGCAGCCGAAACACGACCCGGCCCGGGGCCGGGCATCATGACCAGGCGCGGGCCGTCCTGCGCTGGTCGCGCAGTTCCCCGCACCCCTGGAGGAGCGCATACGAAGGCCCCCGGGTGGGAACCCGGGGGCCATCGGGGCGGAGCCCAGGAGTGATTACACCGTCGGCTTGCGGAGCGACAGGTGCAGCTCCTTCAGTCGCGACTCATCCACCTCACTGGGCGCACCCATCAGCAGATCCTGCGCATTGCCGTTGAGCGGGAACGCGATGGTCTCGCGAATGTTGGGCTCGTCGGCGAGCAGCATCACCATGCGGTCCACGCCCGGCGCGATGCCGCCGTGCGGCGGGGCGCCGAACTTGAACGCCCGCAGCATGCCGCCGAATTCGCGCTCCACGTCCTCGTTGGAGTAGCCGGCGATCTCGAACGCCTTGTACATCACGTCAGGCTCGTGGTTACGGATCGCGCCGGAGGACAGCTCCACGCCGTTGCAGACGATGTCGTACTGCCAGGCCAGGATGTCCAGCGGGTCCATGGTGTTGAGGGCCTCCAGGCCGCCCTGCGGCATGGAGAAGGGGTTGTGGGAGAACTCAATCTGCCCGGTGTCCTCGTTCTTCTCGAACATCGGGAAGTCCACGATCCAGCAGAACCGGAAGACGTTCTCCTCGAAGTGGCCGGCCCGCTTGGCGGCCTCGACGCGGACCGCGCCCATGATCTTGGAGACCTCGTCGAACTCGCCCGCGCCGAAGAACACGGCGTGGCCGGGGACCAGGCCGAGGGCCTCGGTGAGCGCCTTGACGTCCTCCTCGGTGAGGAACTTGGCGATCGGGCCGGCGAGTTCGTTGTTCTCGCCGACGCGGACCCAGGCCAGACCCTTGGCGCCCTGCTCGACCGCGAACTCACCGAGCCCGTCGAAGAACTTGCGGGACTGGCCCGCGGTGTCCGGCACCGCCAGGGCACGGACATGCTTGCCGGCGAAGGCCTTGAAGCCGCTGTCCGCGAACACCGCGGAGACATCGGTCAGTTCGAGCTTGGCGCGCAGATCCGGCTTGTCCGAGCCGTACTTGAGCATGGCCTGGCGGAACGGGATGCGCGGGAACGGCGAGGTGACATGGCGGCCGTTGCCGAACTTCTCGAACAGGTCGGTCATCACCTTCTCGATGACCTGGAAGACGTCCTCCTGCTCGACAAAGGACATCTCCATGTCGAGCTGGTAGAACTCGCCCGGCGAGCGGTCGGCGCGGGCGTCCTCGTCACGGAAGCAGGGCGCGATCTGGAAGTAGCGGTCGAAGCCCGCGATCATCAGCAGCTGCTTGAACTGCTGCGGGGCCTGCGGCAGCGCGTAGAACCGGCCCGCGTGCAGCCGGGAGGGGACCAGGAAGTCGCGCGCGCCCTCGGGGGAGGTGGCGGACAGGATCGGGGTGGCCAGCTCGTTGAAGCCGAGCGCGGTCATCTCCTCGCGGAGGGTCCGGATCACCTCGGTGCGCAGCATGATGTTGCGGTGCATGCGCTCACGGCGCAGGTCGAGGAAGCGGTACTCCAGGCGGCGCTCCTCGTTCACCCCGTCCTCGGCGTTGATGGTGAAGGGGATCTGCTCGGCGGCGCCCAGCACCTCCACCTCGGTGACCTCGATCTCGATCTCACCGGTGGGCAGGTCGGAGTTGACGTTCTCGGTGCCACGGCTGCGCACCAGGCCGTCGACGCGGACCACCGTCTCCTTGGTGAGGTGGCTCAGCGCCTCATTGGCGGCGGTGCCGGGGCGGGCCACCAGCTGGGTGATGCCGTGGTGGTCACGGAGATCGATGAAGAGGATGCCGCCCAGGTCGCGCCTATTGTGCAGCCAGCCACTCAGCCGGACGTCGGTGTCGACGTCCGCCGCACGGAGCTCGCCGCAGGTGTGGGACCGGTAACGATGCATCGTTCATCCAAGTCGTGGTCGAAGGCGTGGATCGAGAGGGCGCTGCACTGGCTCTCCGCACTGGGTTAGCGTGCATACAGCACTGAGCAAGGGTACTGCCACCGCCGCCCTCAGTGGTCTGCGATGGACAGACCTGCATAAAGTGGGGCAATGCGCACCGAGGACGTACTCGCCGCCGTCGCGACCGGGCTCTGGCACTGGGACAACACCTCGGGCACCGTCACCTTCGACGCCGAGGCCGCGCGGCTGCTGGGCCTGCCCGCCGAGCGCTGTGAGCTGACCGAATCCGCCGCCCGGGCGCGCTTCCACGCGGTGGACTGGGTGGAGATCCAGGGCGTGATCAGCCTCGCGGTGGCCGAGGGCACCCTGGCCGAGGCCCGGCTGCGGGTGGTCGACGAGGCGGGGCGGGTGCTGCGCACCGTCCGCAGCCGCACCCGCGAGGTGCAAAAGGACGAGCACACCATCCTGGTCGGCACCATCCAGGAGGTCCCCGAACCCCAGCCGGGCACCGCTCCCGCCCGGGCCGCCATGGTCACCGGCGACTGGCGGCGCAACCGCGAGGCATTCCTGCTGGACGCCGGCCGGGCGCTGGCCGAGGCCCGGTCCACCGCCGAGGTGCTGCGGGTGGCGGCGGGCCTGTCCATGCCGGGCTTCGAGCCCTCGGCGCTGGCGGTGTACGGGGCCGAGGCCGGCCGGATGGCCATGCTCGGCCAGCACGGCTACGGACCCCAGGACCTGGAGGCCTTCCTGGACCTGCCGCTGGACGCCCGGCACCCGGCCGCCGAGGTGATCCGCACCGGGCGCGCCATCTACATCCCCTCCCCCGCCGACTACGAGCGCCGCTTCCCGGCGGTCTGGCAGCTGGTGGCCCGGTTCCACCGCCAGTCCTGGGCCTTTCTGCCGCTGATCCACGCCGGGCAGACCATAGGCGCCTGGATGGCCGGCTTCAGCGTGCCGGTGTCCTTCACCCCCGACGAGCGCTCGGTGCTCACCACGGTGGCCCGGATGCTCGCCCAGGCACTCAGCCGGGCCAGCGACCACGAGGCGGAGAAGGAGCTCTCGGTCGGCCTGCAGCGCTCGATGATGCCCACCGTCCAGCCGGACCTGCCCGGGATGTCGGTGGCCGCGCGCTATGTCCCCACCGGCGGCGGGCTCCAGGTGGGCGGCGACTGGTACGACATGATCCCGCTGCCCAATGGCAAGAGCGCCCTGGTCATCGGGGATGTCCAGGGGCATGACGTACGGGCCGCCGGGCTGATGGGCCAGCTGCGGATCGCGCTGCGCGCCTATGCCTCCGAGGGCCACCACCCGGACGCCGTGCTCTCCCGGGCCTCCCGCTTCCTGGCCGGCATCAACGGCACCGGTGAGGAGGCGGTGGACCCGCGCTTCGCCACCTGTCTCTATATCGAGGTGGACCCGGCCACCGGACTGCTGGTGATCGCCCGGGCCGGGCACCCCGACCCGGCCATCCGGCTGAGCGACGGCACCATGCTGGTCCGCTCCACGGCGGGCGGGCTGCCGCTGGGCATCGACCCGGACACCGACTACCCCACCACCTGGCTGGTGCTGGAGCCCGACGAGACCATGCTGGTCTGCACTGACGGGCTGATCGAGACCGGCGGCCATGACCTGGAGACCGGCTGGAACCGGCTGCGCGAGATCATCGAGGGCCATCCGCTCGCCGAGCACGAGGACGGGCTGGAGAAGCTGGCCGACCTGCTGGTGCAGGCCGTGCACGGCCCGTCCTCGCACTACACCACCGGGCCGCTGGTGGACCGGCGGGAGGACGACATCGCCCTGCTGCTGCTGCACCGCGAGCCGCCGCCCGCCGGGGCGGTGGCCGTCCCGCCGCGCCGCACCGTGATGTCCATCGCCCAGGCGGAGCCCGAGCGCATCGCCCAGGCCCGCCACCAGGTGCGCGAGCTGATGCGCGGCTGGACGGACGCGGAGCAGGTCGACTCGGCGGTGCTGATGGTCTCCGAGATGCTCACCAATGTCCTGGTGCACACCGACGGGGACGCCCTGCTGATGGCGGCGATATCCGGGGAGTCCGGCAACCGCCGGATCCGGGTGGACGTCGCCGACAGCAGTGATGAACTGCCGCACCGCCGCCACCCGGGCGAGATGGCCTCCTCCGGGCGCGGCCTGGTGCTGATGGAGCTGCTCGCCGGGGCCTGGGGCGTGGAGCCACGGGGCGAGGGCAAGAACATCTGGTTCGAGCTCTATGAGTCGGCCTCGCCGGTGGCGACGGACCTGGAGTCGATCACCTGACCCCCGTCCGGCCCAGGCCGCCGACGTCCGGTTCAGGCCGTCGGCGCGGGGACGGTGCCCAGCCGGCCCGCCTTGAAGTCCTCGACGGCCTGGGCGAGTTCGGCGTGGGTGTTCATCACAAAGGGGCCGTAGTGCATCATCGGCTCCCTGATCGGCAGCCCGCCCAGCAGTACCACCTCGAAGTTCTCGGTGCGGGACTCCTGGCTGCGGTCCGCCCGTACGGTCAGGCTGTCGCCCTGCCCGAAGACCACCGTCTGGCCCATCCGGAACGGACGCCCCTCCGCCCCGGCCGAGCCATGGCCGGCCAGGCCGTAGGCCAGCGCGTTGAACTCCGGCCGCCAGGGCAGCACCAGCTCGGCGCCCGGGCTCACCGAGGCGTGGATCATGGTGATGGGCGTATGGGTCGCGCCCGGGCCCCGGTGGCCCGCCACATCGCCGGCGATCAGCCGGACCAGCGCGCCGCCGTCCGGGGAGGCCAGCAGCCGGACGCTGCCGCCGCGGATGTCCTGGTACCTGGGCGTGATCATCTTGTCCCGCGCGGGCAGGTTCACCCACAGCTGGAGACCGTGGAAGAGACCACCGGACCGCACCAGCTCCTCCGGCGGCGCCTCGATGTGCAGCAGGCCGGACCCGGCGGTCATCCACTGGGTGTCGCCGTCGGTGATCACGCCACCGCCGCCGTGCGAGTCCTGGTGCACAAAGGTGCCGTCGATCAGGTACGTGACGGTCTCGAAGCCGCGGTGCGGGTGCCAGGGGGTGCCCTTGGGCTCGCCGGCCGCGTAGTCCACCTCGCCCATCTGATCCATCATGATGAACGGGTCGAGGTGGGTGTAGTCGATCCCGGCGAAGGCCCGGCGCACCGGGAATCCCTCGCCCTCGAAGCCACTGGGCGCCGTCGAGACCGCGAGCACGGGCCGGGTGACGCTCTCTCCGGCGGGCGCCGCGACGCGGGGCAGGTTCAGCGGGTTCTCTACGGTCACTGCGGGCATGACGGCCTCCTTGGTGTTCCGCTTCCAACTTAGTTGAATACTGAACAACCCACAAGGTGGGATCATTCCGCAATGCGCCTGAAAGTCAGACCCGGCCGGGCCGGGCTCGCCGTTCTCCTCGCCACGGTGGTGGTCCTGGCCTTTGTGGGGCTGCTGGTGGCCACCCATGGCGCGGCCACCGACGAGCCGCTCGCCCAGGGCGACGCCTCCGGGCACTACCGGGAGCCGGCCGGGCGGGGCAGGGAGACGGACCAGGCCATGCGGTCGGCGGTCCGGCCGCCCGCCACACCATCGGCACGCCCCTCGGTGCCGCAGGCCGCGGACCGGGAGGACCGGGCGGGACGCACCGACCCGCTGCCCGCCTCCAAGCCGCTGGCCGCCCGGGGAGTGGCTCCCTCGCCCGCGATCGGGCCGCTGTTCTACACCGGCCAGGGGGACCCGGGCCATGGCTGCACCGCGAGCGTGGTGCACAGCCCCACCGCCGATCTGCTGGTCACCGCCGCGCACTGCGTTCACCAGAACGGCTTCCACACGGACATCGCGTTTGTTCCCGGCTACCACGATGGGGTGGCGCCCTACGGGGTCTGGGTGCCGACCTCCATCGACATCGACCCGGAGTGGATCAGCGACCGGGACGAGGACCACGATGTGGCCTTCCTGCATGTGCGCCAGGTCGGGTCCGCGACCCCGATCGAGCGGGTGACCGGGGCCGAACGGATCGCCTTCCGTCCCCCGACGCCCCGGCCGGCGCGGGTGCTGGGTTATCCCAGCGACAGCGAGACCCCGCTGGGCTGCCAGAACGCGACCCGGATGTACAGCGCGACCCAACTGCGCTTCGACTGCGAGGGGTTGCCCAGCGGGACCAGCGGCAGCCCGGTGCTGACCGATGTGGACCAGACCACCGGCCTGGGCACGGTCAACGGTGTCCTCGGCGGCAAGGACGAGGGCGGTGACGACGAGACCTCGTACAGCTCGTACTTCGGGGACGGGGTACGGGCGTTGTACGAGCGGGCCACCAAGTAGCGCCGGGTGCGGCGCCGATCGTTACCCGTACATCCGCCGCATCGCGAAGTCCACCATCTGCTCAACCGCCTTGGCGTCGAACACCATCCGGTGATCGCCCTCCATGTCGAGCACAAACCCATAGCCCGTCGGCAGCAGGTCGATCACCTCCGCCCCGGTGATCACAAAGTACTTGGACTCCTTGCCCGCGTAGCGGCGCAGCTCCTTCAGCGAGGTGAACATCGGGATCACCGGCTGCTGAGTGTTGTGCAGGGCGAGAAAGCCTGGATTGTCCCCCCGCGGGCAGTACACCTTCGAATTGGCGAAGATCATCTGGAAGTCTTCCGGGGACATCTGCCCGGTCGTGAACGCCCGCACCGCATCCGCGAGCGACGGCGGCGACGGCTCGGGGTAAAGCGGCTGGTCCGGGTAGCCGCCGGGCTGCTGCGGAGGCACATAGCCCTGCTGTCCCACGTTCTGGTCGTAGCCGTACATGGGCAGAAGCGTAACGAGTCACAGTTGCCCGAACAGGGGTTGCGCCTTATTACCGACCGGTAGCATCATGCAGCTTACTGACCGGTACGCACAGAGGCAGTCCTGCCCGTCACCCCTTACGGAGCCGTCGTCATGGGCCACTACAAGTCGAATCTCCGCGACATCGAGTTCAACCTCTTCGAGGTGCTCGGTCGCGACCAGCAGTACGGCACCGGCCCGTTCGCGGAGATGGACGTCGAGACCGCCAAGAGCGTGCTGTCCGAGATCACCCGCCTCGCGGAGAACGAGCTGGCCGCCTCGTACGCGGACGCCGACCGCAACCCGCCGGTCTTCGACCCGGAGACCAACACCGCCCCGGTCCCCGAGACCTTCAAGAAGAGCTACCAGGCGTACATGGACGCCGAGTGGTGGCGCCTGGGCATCCCGGAGGAGATCGGCGGCACCGTGGTGCCCCGCACCCTGATCTGGGCGTACGCCGAGGCGATCCTGGGCTCCAACCCGGCGGTGTGGATGTACTCCTCGGGCCCGGCGTTCGCCGGCATCCTCTTCGAGGAGGGCAACGAGCAGCAGAAGCACATCGCCAAGGTCGCGGTGGAGAAGCAGTGGGGCTCCACCATGGTCCTCACCGAGCCGGACGCCGGCTCGGACGTGGGCGCCGGCCGCACCAAGGCCATCCAGCAGGAGGACGGCTCCTGGCACATCGAGGGCGTCAAGCGCTTCATCACCTCCGGTGAGCACGACATGGCGGAGAACATCCTCCACTACGTCCTCGCCCGCCCCGAGGGCCACGGCCCGGGCACCAAGGGCCTCTCCCTCTTCCTCGTCCCCAAGTACGAGTTCGACTTCGAGACCGGTGAACTGGGCGCGCGCAACGGCGTCTACGCCACCAACGTCGAGCACAAGATGGGCCTGAAGGCGTCCAACACCTGTGAGATGACCTTCGGCGACAAGCACCCCGCCAAGGGCTGGCTGATCGGCGACAAGCACGACGGCATCCGGCAGATGTTCCGGATCATCGAGTTCGCCCGGATGATGGTCGGCACGAAGGCCATCGCCACCCTCTCCACCGGCTACCTCAACGCCCTTGAGTACGCCAAGGAGCGCGTCCAGGGCCCGGACCTGGCGAGCTTCACCGACAAGACCGCCCCCAAGGTCACCATCACCCACCACCCGGATGTGCGCCGCTCGCTGATGACGCAGAAGGCGTACGCGGAGGGCATGCGCGCCCTGGTGCTCTACACCGCCACCGTCCAGGACGAGATCCTGGCCAAGGAGGCGGCCGGCGAGGACGCCAAGCCGCTGCACGGCCTCAACGACCTGCTGCTGCCGATCGTCAAGGGCTATGGCTCGGAGAAGTCCTACGAGCAGCTGGCCCAGTCGCTCCAGACCTTCGGCGGCTCCGGCTACCTCCAGGAGTACCCGGTCGAGCAGTACATCCGGGACGCCAAGATCGACACCCTCTACGAGGGCACCACCGCCATCCAGGGCCAGGACTTCTTCTTCCGGAAGATCGTCCGTGACCAGGGCCAGGCGCTCACCACCCTCTCCGAGGAGATCAAGAAGTTCCTGGCCGAGGCCCCCGGCGGCGAGGAACTGGCCGCCGCCCGCGAGCAGTTGGCCAAGGCCGCGGTGGACCTGGAGGGCATCGTCGGCGCCATGCTGACCGACCTCGCCGCCACCGAGCAGGACGTCAAGAACATCTACAAGGTGGGCCTGAACACCACCCGCCTGCTGATGGCCTCCGGTGATGTGGTCGTCGCCTACCTGCTGCTCAAGGGCGCCGCGGTGGCCGCCGAGAAGCTGGCCGGCGCCTCGGCCAAGGACAAGTCCTTCTACACCGGCAAGATCGCGGCGGCGAAGTTCTTCGCCCGCGAGATCCTGCCGCGCCTGGCGTCCGAGCGCGCGCTCGCCGAGTCGGTCGACCAGTCGCTGATGGAGCTGGACGAGGCCGCGTTCTAGGCAGTCCCGCGCCCCGGAGGGGCGCCGGGAACTGCCCGACCAGCCACGGACGGCCCTCGGTCGCGTATCCGCCTTACCGCGGAGCGCTTCCGTGCCGTCCGTACCAGCCGTGGGCCCGCTCCGGGGAGGGAGCGGGTCCACGGCCTTTCCGCCTCCGCGGCGCCGCTTGCCCGCGTGCCTATCCTGGAGGCCATGAGCTCTGCGCACCGCTTCGACCGCGGCCACACCGACGACCTGTTGACCTACCTCGCCGCAAGTCCGTCGCCCTACCACGCGGTGGCCAACACCGCGGAGCGGCTGGAGAAGGCGGGTTTCCGCCAGGTCGCCGAGACCGATCCCTGGGACGCCACGGCCGGTGGCAGGTATGTCATCCGCGGCGGCGCCATCATCGCCTGGTACGTGCCCGAGGGCGCCACCCCGGCCACCCCGTTCCGGATCGCCGGTGCGCACACCGACTCCCCCAATCTGCGCGTCAAGCCGCTGCCGGACACCGGCTCGCACGGCTGGCGGCAGGTGGCCGTCGAGGTCTACGGCGGCATGCTGCTCAACTCCTGGCTCGACCGCGATCTGGGCCTGTCCGGCCGGATCACGCTGCGCGACGGCAGCAGCCGGCTGGTCCATGTGGACCGTCCGCTGCTGCGCGTACCGCAGCTGGCCATCCACCTGGACCGCAGCGTCAATGACGGCCTCCGGCTGGACAAACAGCGTCATATGACGCCGATTTGGGGCCTGGGGCCGGTGGACGAGGGCGCGCTGATCCGGTTTGTCGCCGAGGAGGCCGGGACCACCGCCGAGGAGGTCGTCGGCTGGGACCTGATGGCGCACAGCGTGGAGCCGCCCGCCTATCTGGGCCGGGACCGGGAGCTGGTGGCCGGGCCCCGGATGGACAACCTGCTGTCCGTGCACGCCGCCACGGCCGCGCTGACCGCCGCGGTGAGCGGTGAACAGCTGCCCTGCATCCCGGTGCTGGCCGCCTTCGACCACGAGGAGAACGGCAGCCAGTCCGACACCGGCGCGGAGAGCCCGCTGCTGGGCTCGGTGCTGGAACGCTCCGTCTACGCCCGTGGCGGCAGCTACGAGGACCGGGCACGGGCCTTCGCCGGCACCGTCTGCCTGTCCTCCGACACCGGCCATGTCGTCCACCCCAACTACCCCGAACGGCATGAGCCCGGGCATCTGCCGCTGCCCAACGGCGGCCCGCTGCTGAAGAGCAACGTCAACCAGCGCTATGCCACCGAGGGCACCGGCCGGGCCGTGTTCACCGCCGCCTGCGAGCGGGCGGGCGTGCCCTTCCAGCACTTTGTCTCCAACAACTCGGTGTCCTGCGGCACCACCATCGGCCCGATCACCGCGGCCCGGCACGGCATCGCCACGGTGGACATCGGGGTGGGACTGCTGTCCATGCACTCGGCCCGCGAGCTGTGCGGGGCGGACGATCCGTACCTGCTGGCCGCGGTGCTCACCGCCTTCCTGGAGGGTTGACGCGACGGTTCCCCCGGACTGCGGCATGATCTGGCCGTACCACCCGCAGCCATCCCATTCCGGGGGAACCTCCCATGAGCACCCGCACCCTGCGTACCGCGGCCGCCGCGCTGACCGCGATCGCCACCCTGACCCTCACCGCCTGTGGTGGCGGCGGCAGTTCAGACAACAAGGACAAGAGCACCAAGAGCGACAAGGCCGACTCGCAGACCGCGGACGGCGCCGACGGCGGTGAAGACGCCGGCGACGAGGGCGAGGACAGCGCCGCCAAGGGCGCGGCCAAGGGCGACGCCTGTACGCCCGCCGATGTGAAGATCGAGGCCAGGCAGGTCAGTTCGCCCGACCGGCACCTGCTGCTGGTGGCCACCGCCAAGAAGGCGTGCACCACCTACGGCTTCCCCTTCCTGCGCTTCGACCAGGACCAGGCCTCGGCGGCCTCGGTGGACCAGAGCAAGCCCGCCAAGCCGGTGAAGCTGGCCGCCGGCAAGTCCGCCTACGCGGGGGTGCGCACCTCCTCCGCGGACGGCTCCGGCGGCACCGGGCGGGACGCCAAGCAGCTGAACGTCGGCCTCCAGGCGGAGGGCGGCGACCCGGTGGAGGGCGGCGAGACCCAGGCCGCACTGCCCTCGGGTTCGCTGCATGTGGACGACTCCTCGCAGACCACCTACTGGCAGGACAGCGAGGCCGCCGCGCTCAAGTGGTAGCCGGCCACGGGTGGTTGGCCGGCCCGCCCCGGGGTAGCCGAAGGGGCGGCCGACCACTCGTGGAAGGAGTGCTCCCCATGGGCATGGCAGCCTGCATCGGTCTGATCACCGTCGGGGCGATCCTCACCTTCGCCGTCGACTGGCATATGCATGGCGTCAACGTCCACCTGGCGGGCCTGATCATGATGGTGGTGGGGTTCATCGGACTGAACGCCTATGTCGCCATCTACAAGCGCCGCCGGGTACAGCCACCGCCTCCGGCGGCCCCGGTGATCGAGGAGGACCACCGCTTCATACGCTGACCCCGGTCAGCCGTCGAGCCCCGCGAGCACCAGCGGCAGCCGCCCGGCACCGCCCACCGTCACCCGCACCGGAACTCCCCAGTCCTGCTGATGCACATGGCAGGCCGGGTATTCGTTGTCCGGGTCGTCATCACATGACGCGGCCATGGCCGAGATATGCAGCACTCCCTCGCCCACCCCGTCCGCCAGCACCAGCTCCCGGGCCAGTTCACTGCCCTTGCCCGCGCCCTCCGCCAGCAGCTCCGGCGGAGTGGCGCTGACCAGCAGCCGGGTGGACGGACCGTAGCGGGTGTCCAGCTTCTGCCCGGCCGGGGCCTGGAAGACCACCTCCAGCCGCAGCCGCCCGGGAGCCACCTCGGTGGCCTCACGGCGGGTGCGGTGGGCCACGCCCGCCACCCGTACCGCCTCCTCCGGCAGCCGCAGCCGGGTCAGCCGGTGCCGGGCCGACTCCACCACCACGATGTCCTCGCCCGCCAGCACCGCGTCCGAGGGCTCCCGGAGATCCGTGGCCAGCGTGCCGACCTGCCCGGTGGCCGGGTCATAGCGGCGCAGCGCGTGGTTGTAGGTGTCGGACACCGCCACCGAGCCGTCCGGCAGCGCGGTCACCCCCAGGGGGTGCTGGAACAGCGCCTGGCCGGCCTCCCCGTCCCGGTGCCCGAAGTCGAACAGCCCGGTGCCCACGGCCGTACGCACCGTGTAGTCCTCCCCGTCGCGCTCCACATACCGCAGCGCCGAGGTCTCCGAGTCGGCCACCCACAGCCGGTCCCCGGCCGCCGCCAGCCCGGAGGGCTGGGCGAACCAGGCCTCGGCGGCGGGCCCGTCCACCAGGCCCTCATTGGTGGTGCCCGCCGCCACCGCCACCGTCCCGGTCTCCTCGTCATACGTCCACAGCTGGTGCACCCCCGCCATGGCGATCCACACCCGGCCGGCGAACCAGGCCACGTCCCAGGGCGAGGACAGGTCCACCCCACGGGCGTCCCCGGCGGTCGCCGACCCCTGCCACCACTGCCGCCCGGTGCCGGCCACGGTGCGCACCGCCCCGGTCTCCGGGTCGAAGGTGCGCAGCGCATGGTTGACGGTGTCCGCCACGATCACCCGCCCGTCCGGCAGCAGCGCCAGGCCCTGCGGCTCGCTGAACCGGGCCGGCTCGTCCGTGAACCCGCGCTCCCCGGTGCCGATCCGCCGCCGCACCGCCTCGCCGTCCGCCTCCAGCTCCACCAGCTGGTGCCGGGTGGTGTCCGACACCAGGAAGGTGCCGCCCGGCAGCGCCAGCGCCTTCCCCGGGAACCGCAGCCCGCCCGCCACCGGCTCCGGCGCCACATAGGGCCCGTCCCCGCGCCGTAGCGTCCCCTTGGCCCCGTGCTCCGCCTCCAGCTCGCCGACCAGCTTCTCCAGGGCGTGCGCATGCCCCTCACCGGCGTGCTGGGCCACGATGTACCCCTCCGGGTCCACCACCACCAGGGTGGGCCAGGCCCGCACCGCGTACTGCTTCCAGGTGGCCAGCTCCGGGTCGTCCAGCACCGGATGGTGCACCTGGTAGCGCTCCACCGCGTCCACCACCGCCTGGTGGTCGGCCTCATGGACGAACTTGGGCGAGTGCACCCCGATCACCACGGTGGTGTCCCGGTGCTTCTCCTCCAGCTCCCGCAACTCGTCCAGGACATGCAGGCAGTTGACACAGCAGAAGGTCCAAAAATCGAGGATCACCACCTTGCCGCGCAACGCCGCGAGAGAGAGCTCCTCACCTCCGGTGTTGAGCCACCCGCCCTTTCCGGTCAGCTCGGGGGCACGGACTCGGGCACGGCGGGGGGTGGGTGCGGCGTTCATGCTTCCAGGGTGCCATTGGGGTGTGAACGGGGTGTCACGGGCGTTTGGCCTGTCGTCCCGCTCACCGAGACTGTCGGTTCATTCCCCGTCGGCCCAGAACCGGTGAAGCCTCTCCAGGGCCTCCTCCTTGTCCATGCCGGCAACCGTCGCGTCCGACAGTCCCACCCGGTGGATCAGCAGGTGCACCAGATCGGCGGGCAGTGACCGGCGCGGTGGCTCCGGAGCGCCTCGGTCAGGAAGACTGCCTCGCAATACGCAGTCCCAGAATGCATCTTCGGACACATCCAGTTGATCGCGGAGAATGTGCCGCCATATCGCGGCTCCATAGACCGTGCGGTCGGCCGGATGGGAGATCCTGGTGCGCAGCACCCGGCCGTCGTGGAGCGTCAGTTCATAGGTGAGGTGATGGGTGCCGGTACGCCCGCGTGCGTCCCGGACGCGCTTCCAGCCCTCGGTCTGGCAGAAGCGGTCGTGCCGTTCACGATTCGGCTGTGGCCAGGTCATGGGGCGTCACCCACCAGCCATTCGGTGAGCTGCCGGTCGTCACTGAGCTCGATCAGCTGCACAAGGCCCCAGTTGTCCTGGTGGTTGGGGGCGGTCCGCAACCTGTCCTGCCAGTCGTCGGCGTATTCGCGCAGTGCCTGGACCATCTCCGCTATGGCCTCGTCAAAGGTCGCGCCATCGGCGGCAACCGGAAGCCCCGGGAGGAAGACCGACCAGCCGCCGGCTTCGGCCACCACCTCCGCCTTGGAGGCAGTCACCAGCGAGAGAAAGCGCCGCAGTCGCTCGACGTCGACGATCGCGGCTCGTCCGGCGTCCCGGCGGACGGTGGCGACGCGGCCTTCCTCTGCGGCGTCCAGCAGGTCTTTCAGGTGGGCGCGGGCCTCGGTGTAGCTCTCGTAGTGCACTGCCGACATGGGAGCCTCCTTCTGCGCCTGCTCCCAGGCTGCGCCAAGAAGCGAAGTACGTCAAGTACGTGACGTACTCAGCCCCGCCCCGGGGCCAGGTCCGCCATGAGGATCTCCTCGCCGTAGCCCGCCTCGGCCAGCACCTCGCCCCAGAGGTCGACGATCAGTGAGTGACCGGCCCGCGGGACGCCGCGCGGATGCCGGCAATGCCACGGCGGGGGCGCCCAGACAAGGGGCCCGCCGGGGCCTCAGGCGTGCGCCTCCCGCAGATGCCTGCCCATGAGCACGATGCAGTCGCTGACCCTGCTCGCATCGCCCTGTTCGAACGCGGCCGCGCGCTCTGCCTTGATCCGGGCGCACTCGGCGCAGCGGTCGCCCTCGGCGGGTGCGCAACGGGGGCACCCACAGGGCGGGAAGGCACCGCTCGCGCGCTCCCCGGTGGCCTCTTTGGTCGCCGGTACCTGCACGGTCGGGCCCCAGGTGCGGCCGGTGTCCCGGGACACGCGCATCGTCATCTTCACGGGCCGCTGGGCGCCCTGTTGTTGCTCAGTCATGCGATTCACCGGCTCCTTGTGTCGTCCGCATGACGACACGCTAGGAAGCGCGGGTTCCAGGCTCCCAGGAGCTTCTACGAGATTGCAGGGCAGTTACCGGAGCGCATCCATGGTTGCCGTGATCAGTGCGCGTGCCCTCGCCCCGTAGACGGCAAGGCCGGCCAAGTCGGCGAAGGCGTCCGCGTACATGGCGATCTCGCTCGGCTGGGTGATCGTGAGATAGCCGGACACCAACTCGACGTTGACCTGTGCCGTGTCGTAGATCCAGAACCCCTCCACCGGCATGCGCGTTCGGTCTGGCCGGTCGCGGACAACGCCCAGGCTGATATTGGGCAATTGGCCGACCGCCAGTAGGTGCTCAAGCTGTTCACGCTGCACATCCGCGCCCCCGAGGGAGTTACGGAGGGCCGTCTCCTCCAAGAGAAAGGCGAAGCACCTTTGCCCCTCGTACAGCACCCGCTGCCGCTCCATACGGACGGCCACCGCGTCGGCCACGTCGTCGACCGCAACCCGGCGTCGCTGCACCGCGCGCAGCACGGCCTCGGTGTAGTCGTAGGTCTGAATGAGGCCGGGGACAAAGTTCGGCGAGTAGGCACGGAATCGCCGGGTGCGCTCATACAGCGGGAGGACCGACTCCTGAGCATGCCGCAATCCGGTGCGCTCCATGCGATGCCAGTGCAGCCACATTCCCTCGACAGCACGCAGGGAAGCGATCAAGTCGTCTGTCTGATCCTCACGGCCACACGCCCGGCACCATGCACGGATATCGTCAGCGCTCGGCGCGGTCTTCGCTGTTGATATCCGGGATACCTTGGACGGGTGCCAGCCGCACGCCGCCGCAAGTTGTTTGCCTTCCAGGCCGGCGTCCCGGCACATCTCGCGGAGACGGTCCGCAAGGACCTGCCGGGCCGCCTGGACACTGGACGATGACGAAGCTGCCATGGTTCAGACGGGCTTGTACTCCTCGTGCGGAATCGCGCGTTGCCACACAGCCTCGAACGCATCGGCGCACAGCTTGATCACTCGCGGGTCACCGATAGGTTCGGGCCCGGCCGACGCCCCTTCGCCCGTGAAGTGGTTGAACTTCCCGTGCTCGCCGTCGAAGATCCAGAAGTCGTTGCCGGGCAGCGCGATGTCCGAGGCGCGACGCCGGGGCAGCCAGCGCACCTGTTCACCGCCGGCGAGGTTGACCTGTGGGGTCACGTCGTATTCGAACCGGCAGTAATCCGAGAGAGGTTCGCTGACAATCCGGGCACGGCGCACAACCACCCCGCGCGATGTCGCCTCCCGCATCAGATCGGTCCACGCCTGGTAGGCAGCGACCGCATCGGATACGCGGCCCTCTTGCCATGCGATGAACGCGGGGTCATCCCGGATGTAGCTGTCTCGCATCTCCAAGTGCACAGCGCTCTTGGTGACTTGAGACCACTCCTGCTCAAGCGTCGTTGCCACCGCTCGCCTCATCCTCACTGTCAGGCCGAGGGATGTACTGGATCATGATTTTCGGGAGCCTGACGATCGCTTCGTGATCCGGAACTTCCGTCCCATGACCGGGGATCGAACCAACCTCTTGGCACGCCTTCACTTCCTCTTCCGTGGCAAGGTACGACTGGATCAGCAGATCCCCGCTGCCCTCGTCCAGCCAGATCGTCGGAGACTCGTTGCCGGGCGTGTTAGGGATGATCCCAAGGAACCGCAGCTTCATGCCTGCCCACTCCCTGTGTCGACGTGATTGCGACCGGTTGCACGACCATCGCGCGTTCAGTGGAGGGCGTCAAGGGTGCCTACTGGCCAGCGACTTACGGCACAAGCCGTCTACTTCCGCCTGGCCACCGCCAAAAGGGGCGTCAACGCCGCAAAGCGGCACCGTAGCAACGGTGCCGCCCCAGTTGTCAGCAGCTCACAGCTCAGCGGTGGCAGCTCGCCGGGAGTTCGGGGAACGCGAGCGTGCCCGGGCGGTGGTGGCCGCCCTCGAAGTTGAGGACCAGCTTGGGGTGCTTGGTGTTGGCGTCAACGATCTTGGCCATAAAGCCGTAGCTCTTGGGAAGCACCGGGTGCTTGCGGTCCAGCCAGATGGTGAACCGCTTGTGGTTCTCCCCGTAGAGGAAGGTGGCGTGCGGGCCGTTGAGGTCCGTCTTCAGCACCGTGATGGTGTAGGCGGCGGTGCCTACCTCCTTGGTCACCTGGCAGTTGGGGACGGGCTTGACGCGCTGCGCGGTGATCTTGCCGGTGCGGGCGTCCAGCTTGATCAGCCACTGGCCGTGCCGGTAGACCGGGTACTTGGCGCCCAGGACCGCCAGCTCGGCATTTCTGGGGGAGACGATGACCGCGGTAAAGCTGTGGGCCGACATCCGGTAGATGATGGCCTTGTTGCCGTCGGGGAGCTTCTGCTCGGTGCGTGCGTGGCCACTGGCCGAGGCCGGGGCCGCGTCCGCCGCGAAGGCGGCGGAGACGGGGGCGAGGACCGCGCCCGCGAGGGCGGCGGTGGCGAGGGTGACGCGCAGGGCGGTACGGCGACGAGACATGCATGGCTCCTGAGTGATCAGCGCCTGAGGGACAGGGGTCCGCATGCCGCTTTCCTCAGCTGTGATGCGAGTGAGTTGGCGGGGCTGCTGAGGAAGAAGCTATGGACCGGGTATGAGCGCACCATCCGGCTGATGTCACCAAATCGCTACAGAGAGCGGAACGTTGGAATCCGGCCGGCCCGTCCGGCTACCGCCCCAGCACCCGGTCCCGCAGCACCGGAAACTCCTCCCGGACGCGGGCGACCCGCTCCGGGTCCAGGTCCACCGTGAGGATCTCCTCGCCATGGCCCGCCTCGGCCAGCACCTCCCCCCAGGGGTCGACCACGATGCTGTGACCCGCCTGCGGAACGCCCGCATGGGTGCCCGCGGTGCCGCAGGCCAGGACATGGCACTGGTTTTCCACGGCCCGGGCGCGGGCCAGCAGGGTCCAGTGGTCGCGGCGGCGCTCGGGCCAGCCGGCCGGGATGACCACGGTCTGGGCGCCGGCATCGGTCAGGGCGCGGAAGACTTCGGGGAAGCGCAGGTCGTAGCAGGTGGCCAGGCCCAGCACGGTCTCGGGGAGGGCAGCGGTGACGGGGGTGGTGCCGGCGCTCATCAGCACCGCCTCGCCACGGTCGAAACCAAAGCGGTGGATCTTCCGGTAGCGGGCGGCGAGTTGACCCTCGGGGGAGAAGAGGAGGGAGGTGTTGTAGAGGGCGCCATCGGGGGCGCGTTCGACGATGGAGCCCGTGTGCAGCCAGACTCCGGCCCGGTGGGCGGCAGTTGACATCGCGGCGGCGGTCGGGCCGTCCAGCGGCTCGGCCTCGGCGGCGAAGCGGTCGAAGGCGAAGGCGCCCACCGGCCACAGTTCGGGCAGCACCACAAGGTCGCTGCCGTGCTGGTCAAGGACCAGGGCGGCGGCCCGGGAACGGCGGGCGTCGGGAGTCTCGTCCTCGGTCACGGCGAGCTGGATCAGGGAGGCGCGCACAGTACCACCGCTCTCGGTAGGGGAAACCTCTGCCGGTCCGACCGGGCGCAGCGTAACTTAAGCCAAGGAGCATGCGATTGAGAGCACGAGGGGCCATTGTGACCGTCCACCCAAGTCTGCAGCCCGCCATCGACGCCTGGGCCCACTCCATCGAGGCCATCAACGATCTGGTAAAGCCGCTCGTGGAGAGTGACTGGAACCGGCCCACCGAGTGCCCCGGCTGGTCCGTGCGCGACATCGTCTCCCATGTGATCGGCGTCGAGTGCGAAATGCTCGGCGAGCCAAGGCCGATACACACCCTGCCGCGTGATCTGTTCCATGTGGACAGCGAGTTCAGCCGGTATATCGAGGTGCAGGTCGATGTGCGGCGCTGTCATACGGCGTTGGAGATGACCTCGGAGCTGGAGTACACCGTCATCCGCCGGTCGCGGCAGCTGCGCAATGAGAGCCGCTCGCCGCAGACGCCGGTGTGCTGGCCGCTGGGGACGGGCAACGAGCGTACGCTCGCACAGGTGTTGACCACGCGGGCCTTCGATGTGTGGGTGCACGAGCAGGATCTGCGGCGGGCGCTGGGCGTGCCCGGCAACCTGGACTCGCCGGGCGGGCAGCTGACCCGGGATGTGCTGCTGGGCGCGCTGCCGAGGGTGGTGGCCGAGGACGCGGGCGCGCCGGCCGGTGCCACGGTGGCCTTCGATGTGCACGGTCCGCTGGAGTTCCTGCGCACGGTGCGGGTGGACGAGCAGGGCCAGGGCTCGGTGGACGCCAGTGTCTCGCTGGGCCCCACGGTGGCCTTCTCGCTGGACTGGGAGACCTATCTGCGGCTGGCCTGCGGCCGGGTGCGGCCGCAGGCGGTGGCCGACCAGGTGAAGGTGGAGGGGGACGGCCGGCTGGCGGGGGCGATTCTCGCCGAGTTCACCGTCACCCCGTAGGGGTCAGGCCATGAGGTCACGGGCGGGGACATGCACCGTCTCCACCCGGGAGGCCACCACCCGTTCCCGCTCCCGGCGTTCGGCCTGTCCGCGCAGCCGCAGGATCTGGCTCAGGCCCAGCGCCTGGATGACAAACACGGTGGCGAAGGCGGCCCGGTAGTCCTGGCCGGTGGCGTCCAGCAGGATGCCGATGGCCAGCAGGGTGGTGATGGAGGCGGTGAAGCCGCCCATGTTGACGATGCCGGAAGCGGTGCCCTGGCGCTCCGGCGGGTTGGCGGGCCGGGCGAAGTCGAAGCCGATCATCGAGGCGGGCCCACAGGCGCCCAGCGCCGCGCACAGGGCGACCAGCAGCCCCATCGGGGCGTGCCCGGGCCAGCCGAGCGCGGCCGCCCAGAGCAGGGCGGTGACCGCCACGGTGCCCAGCGCCAGCGGCAGCCGGGCGTCATGGTGCCGGGCCACGATCTGTCCGTAGACCAGGCCGACGGCCATGTTCACCAGGACGACCAGGGTGAGCAGGGCGCCCGCGGTCCCCCGGGACAGGCCCTGTGCCTGGACCAGATAGGGCATCCCCCACAGCAGCAGGAACACCATGGCCGGGAACTGGGTGGTGAAGTGCACCCACAGGCCGAGCCGGGTGCCGGGCTCCTGCCAGGCGAGGGCTATCTGGCGGCGTACCCGGCTCCCGTCGGCATGCGCCACGGGCGCCGGCTCATGCCCCTCGGGGTGGTCCTGGAGGAAGGCCAGCAGCAGCACCAGCACCACCACTCCGGCCACCGCACTGCCCGCGAAGGTGGCGGTCCAGCCCCGGGCGTGCAGCAGATCGGCCAGCAGCAGGGTGGAGACCAGGTTGCCGGCCATCCCGAACAGCGCCGCCACCTGAGCGATCATCGGGCCGTACCGGACGGGGAACCAGCGCGAGCCCAGCCGCAGCACGCTGATGAAGGTCATGGCGTCTCCGCAGCCGAGCAGGGCGCGGCTGGCCAGTGCCATGCCATAGGTGTGGGAGAAGGCGAAGGCGAACTGCCCGGCGGTGAACAGCACCGCGCCCATGGCCAGCACCTTCTTGGTGCCCAGCCGGTCGACCAGCAGGCCGACGGGTATCTGCATGCCGGCGTAGACCAGCAGCTGGAGGATGGAGAAGGTGGACAGCGCGGAGGCGCTGACCTGGAAGCGGCGGGCGGCGTCCAGGCCGGCCACGCCCAGGCTGGTGCGGAAGATGATGGCGACAAAGTAGACGGCGACGCCCAGCCCCCATACCAACACCGCCCGGCGGCCGCCGGGCGGGTCGTTGGGGAGGGTGGCGGTGCTCATCGGGCTTCCCCCTGGGCCAGGTTGCGCACCCAGCTCACATGGCGGTCCACGATCCCGGTGGCCGCCTCGGCGTCCCCGTTCCGCAGGGCGGTCAGGATCTCGGTGTGTTCGGCGATGTTCTTGGCGATCCGGTCGGGGTGGGCGTGCATCACCGCCACCCCCATCCGCAGCTGGCGGTCGCGCAGTTGGTCGTAGAGCCGGGAGAGGATCTGGTTGCCCGCGTTGCGCACGATCTCGGCGTGGAAGGCCCGGTCGCTGACCGAGACCGCGGCCAGGTCACCCGCCTCGGCCTGCCGCCGCATATCGTCCACCAGCTCTTCCAGGCGCCTGATCAGCGCCGGCGGCGCGGGCACCGCCTTGGCCGCGGCGTGCTTCTCCACCAGCAGCCGGGTCTCCACCACATCGGAGATCTCCTGGGCGGACACGGCAAGCACAAGCGCCCCCTTCTTGGGATAGAGCTTGAGCAGTCCCTCGCCCTCCAGCCTGAGCAGCGCCTCCCGGACGGGGGTCCGGGACACCCCCACGGCCTCGGCCAGACCACCCTCGGTCAATAGCGTGCCGCCCTCGTAACGCCGGTGCAGGACGGCCTCCTTGACATGCGCGTAGACGCGCTCGGCGGCCGGTGGCTGTCTGTCCTGGACGGTGGGAGCGGAAGGCATGCGCACAGCATAGATACAACACAGATGCCTGATGAGACCCTGTCCGCGATCCGGACGGCGCCTGGTACGGACCGGTGCGCGAGCTCAGTCGGTCAGCGGGGTGATAAAGACAAAGCGCAGATCGGGGCGCTGTATGGGCAGCAGCACATGGCTGGCCACGCTGATCTCCGTATGGCCGTGGTACGGCAGGCACAGGCGGAAGACATGGCCGTCCCGGTGCTCCACCACATCGTGTTCCTCGGACCAGATGCGCCGGCAGTCCGCGTCGGCGTCCAGGATCTCCCGTACCAGCGCGCGCAGTTCGGCGTTCTCCGGGTCACTGTTGGCCGCCACCCGCAGCATCGCCAGGTACTGCCGGGCGCAGTTGTCCTCCCAGTCGAGCATCTGCTCGCGGGCCTCGGGGTGCAGCAGCGCCCAGCGCATCAGATTGGGCGCGGGGCGCAGCACCCAGGGGAACCACTCGCCCATCAGGGCATTGGCGGCCACCACATTCCAGGCGGTGTCGGAGAGGTAGCAGGGGTAGCTCACCTGCTGCTGGAGCAGGCTGCGCACACCCGCCGGCAGCTCCTCGCAGGGCCGGACGGGCGTGCCGGGCGGGCGGCGGCCGGTGACCGCCAGAAAGAGGGTCAGCGTCTCGGCGTCACTGAGCCGCAGCGCCTGGGCGACCCGGGCCAGGAAGCTCTCGGAGAAGTCCCGGCGGCGGCCGGCCTCCAGGGCCCGGTACCAGCCCTCGCTGACGCCCGTCATCCGGGCGACATGCGCCTGGGACAGCCGTCTGCCCGGCCGGGGCTGTACCCAGCGCAGCTCGGGCAAGGTGCGTGCGTCGATCCGGGTCCGCCAGGCACGCAGCAGGCGACTGATGGAATCGCCCTGGTGCTCCACGGTCCCTCCAGAAACCGACACTGAAAGTGTCGGCCAATCTTAAGTAAATTGCCGCACACGGGCCATTCCACCCCCTGCCAGGGTGGTGTCCCGAGGCCGCTCCGCAACACGGACCAGGGCCCGGACGCTGCTTGGGCTCCTCACGGGAGGGGGGTGAGGAGACAGCGCGCCGGGCCCTCTTCCGTAGGACGGTCAGCCCCAGGTCAGCAGCCGCTTGGGGTGCTCCAGTACGGCCGCGAGGTCCGCCAGCACCTTGGAGCCCAGCTCACCGTCGACCAGGCGGTGGTCGAAGGAGAGCGCCAGCGTGGTGACATGGCGGGGCTTGACCTTGCCCTTGTGCACCCACGGCTGGAGCTTGATGGCGCCGAGGGCCAGGATGGCGGACTCGCCCGGGTTGAGGATGGGCGTACCCGTGTCGACGCCGAACACACCGACATTGGTGATGGTGACCGTGCCGCCCTGCATATCGGCGGGCGCGGTCTTCCCCTCCCGGGCGGTGGCCACCAAGTCGGCCAGTGAGGTGGCCAGTTCGGCCAGCGTCTTGGCGCCGGCGTCCTTGATGTTGGGCACGATCAGCCCGCGCGGGGTGGCCGCGGCGATGCCCAGGTTCACATAGTCCTTGCGGACGATCTCCTGGTTGGCCTCGTCCCAGGCCGCGTTGACGTCCGGGTTCCGCTTGATCGCCAGCAGCAGCGCCTTGGCCACGATCAGCAGCGGGTTGATCCGCAGCCCGGCCAAGTCCGGGTCTTCCTTGAGCTGTTGGACCAGCTTCATGGTGCGCGTGACATCCACGGTGATGAACTCCGTGACATGCGGCGCGGTGAAGGCGCTGGCCACCATGGCCTGGGCGGTGGCCTTGCGGACGCCCTTGACCGGGATGCGGGTCTCGCGGAGCTCGCTTACGGGGGTGGCGGGCGCGGTCTCGGCCACCGGGGCGGGTGCGGCCGCCTGCTGGCTGGCGGCGTGCACATCGTCGCGGGTGACGACGCCGCCGGGGCCGGTGGGGGTGACGGTCGCCAGGTCGATGCCAAGGTCCTTGGCAAGCTTGCGCACGGGGGGCTTGGCGAGGGGGCGCTCGGCCGTGGCGCTGAGCGCAGCTATGGCGCGTACGGTGGCCGAACCTGCCTGCCCGACCTGCGGTACGGCCGCGCCCGCGCCGGTGCCGACTCCGGCGGGTGTGACAGCCGGGGCGCCGGCAACGACCCCGCCCGGCCCGGCGGCCGGAGCCGCCGCGTGGCCGTTGAGCTCCGCCTGGATGCCGGCGGCCACGGCCGAACCCGACTTGTCCGGCTGCGACTTGCGCGGCCTGCGCTTGGTGGAGGAGGGGGCGGCACCGTACCCGACCAGTACGGCCTGGCGGCCCTGCGTCCCGGCCGTCTCCGCATGCGCGGCCGGCTCGGCCGGCGGCGGCACCGCCGCCGAGGCGTCCGGCTTGCCCTGCCCCGCGTCCGCGCCCGGCTGGGTGTCCACGGCGATGATCGGCACGCCGACGTCCACCGTCGTGCCCTCCTCGAAACGCAGCTCGTGCACCACCCCGTCAAAGGGGATGGGCAGTTCCACGGCCGCCTTGGCGGTCTCCACCTCGCAGACCACCTGGCCGTCGGAGACGGTGTCCCCCACGGCCACGTACCACTTGAGAATCTCGGCCTCGGTGAGCCCCTCGCCCACGTCGGGCATCTTGAACTCGCGGAAGCGCTCGCTGCTCGCAGTCATCGTCACGACTCTCCTCAGCCCTCAGTACGCCAGCGCGCGGTCTACGGCGTCGAGTACCCGGTCCAGCCCGGGAAGGTACTCGTCCTCCAGCCGCGACGGCGGATAGGGGGCGTGGTAGCCGCCGACCCGCAGGACCGGGGCCTCCAGGTGGTAGAAGCAGCGCTCGGTGATCCGGGCCGCGATCTCCGCGCCGGAGCCGAAGAAGACCGGGGCCTCATGGACCACGACCAGCCTGCGGGTGCGCTGGACGGACGCCTGGATGGCGTCGAAGTCGACGGGCGAGATCGAGCGGAGGTCCAGGACCTCCAGCGACTTGCCCTCCTCCTCGGCCGCCGCCGCGGCCTCCAGACAGGTCTTGACCATCGGGCCGTAGGCGGCCAGCGTCAGGTCGGTGCCCTGGCGCACCGTACGGGCGGTGTGCAGCGGGCCGGGGATGGCCTCGGTGTCCACCTCGGAGCGGTCGTGGTAGCGCCGCTTGGGCTCGAAGTAGATCACCGGGTCATCGCTCTGGATGGCCTGCTGAAGCATCCAGTAGGCGTCCGAGGCGTTCGACGGGGAGACCACCTTCAGGCCCGCCACATGCGCGAACAGCGCCTCCGGCGACTCGCTGTGGTGCTCCACGGCACCGATCGCGCCGCCGTAGGGGATCCGGATGACCACCGGCAGTTTGATCTTGCCCAGCGCCCGGGCGTGCATCTTGGCCAGCTGGGTGACGATCTGGTCGTAGGCGGGGAAGACAAAACCGTCGAACTGGATCTCCACCACGGGGCGGTAGCCGCGCAGGGCCAGGCCGATGGCGGTGCCCACGATGCCGGACTCGGCGAGCGGGGTGTCGATCACCCGGTCCTCGCCGAAGTCCTTCTGCAGGCCGTCGGTGACCCGGAAGACGCCGCCCAGCTTGCCGACGTCCTCACCCATGATCAGGACCTTGGGGTCGGTCTCCAGGGCGGTGCGCAGCGAGGCATTGATCGCCTTGGCGATGGAGAGCTTCTCGGTGGTGGCCATCAGTGGCTCTCCTCCTCGGCGAACTGGGCCTGGTACGCGGCGAACTGCTCGCGCTCCTCGTCGACCAGCGCATGGCCGTCGGCGTAGATGTTGTCGAAGATCGCCATCCGGTCCGGGTCGGGCATGGTGCGCACGGTGTCGCGCACCCGCTTGGCCAGCACATCGCTCTCCGCCTCGAGTTCGGCGAAGAAGGCCGCGTCCGCGTGGCCCTCGCGCTCCAGCAGCCGGCGCAGCCGCAGGATGGGGTCCTTGGCCTCCCACAACTCCCGCTCCTCGTCCCGCCGGTAGCGGGTGGGATCGTCGGAGGTGGTGTGCGCGCCCATCCGGTAGGTGAACGCCTCGATCAGCATGGGCCCTTGGCCGCTGCGGGCCCGGTCCAGCGCGGCCCGGGTGACGGCCAGGCAGGCCAGCACATCGTTGCCGTCCACCCGGACGCCGGGGAAGCCATAGCCCTGGGCGCGCTGGTAGAGCGGGACACGGGTCTGCTTCTCGGTGGGCTCGGAGATCGCCCACTGGTTGTTCTGGCAGAAGAACACCACGGGCGCGTTGTAGACCGCGGAGAAGGTGAACGCCTCGGCCACATCGCCCTGGCTGGAGGCGCCGTCACCGAAGTAGGCGATCACCGCGGAGTCGGCGCCGTCCTTGGCGACGCCCATGGCGTAGCCGGTGGCGTGCAGCGCCTGGGAGCCGATGACGATGGTGTAGAGGTGGAAGTTGTTCTCGTTGGGGTCCCAACCGCCGTTGTTGACACCGCGGAACATCCCCAGCAGGTTCACCGGGTCCACCCCGCGGCACCAGGCGACGCCGTGCTCGCGGTAGGTGGGGAAGACATAGTCGTCCGGACGGGAGGCACGGCCGGAGCCGATCTGGGCGGCCTCCTGGCCCAGCAGCGAGGCCCACAGGCCCAGTTCACCCTGGCGCTGCAGGGTGGTGGCCTCGCCGTCGAAGCGACGGGTCAGCACCATGTCCCGGTACAGGCCGCGCAGTTCCCCGGGCGTCACATCGATCGAGTAGTCGGGGTGCTCGACCCGCTCGCCCTCGGGCGTCAGCAGCTGTACCAGCTGCGGCTCGCCGGCCGGCTTCCGGCTCCCGGCGCGTTTGCCGCCGCGCGTCTTGCGCGGAGCGGTGCTCTCCACGGTCACGTGTGCTCCTCCGTCTGTCCGGCCCCCGGGGTCGCCGGCGGCCGAAGGGGATCCCCCCGCCGTGGGGCTGGGGTTCTCGCTCGCGTCCCGACCAGCACACGGGGTGGGTGTGCCAAGGCCGGAACCGGGCGTGACAGGTGCCCCGGCGAATGGCCTGCAATAAGCACGTTACCCAGACTTCGGCATAACCGCGAAACCCCTCTGACCTGCGATTTTGCTTGGATTTCCAAGTAAATCGAGAAAGCCGGGCCAATGCGGATGCCAATGCACAGGTCACGGCCTTGCGGGCCGCCGGAACGACCGCACGTTATCCCGGAGGACTTCGGCAGGGGAAGACTTGATGTGTGAGACTGGCTCTGTGCGCGAAGAAGGAAAAATCACGGTATTCCTACTCGATGACCACGAAGTGGTGCGCCGTGGCGTCCATGAGCTGCTGGCCGGGGAAGCGGACATCGAGGTGGTCGGCGAGGCCGGTACCGCGGCGGACGCTCTGGTGCGCATCCCGGCCACCCGGCCCGATGTGGCCGTGCTGGACGTCCGGCTGCCGGACGGCAGCGGGGTGGAGGTCTGCCGTGAGATCCGTTCCCGCGACGAGTCCATCAAGTGCCTGATGCTCACCTCCTTCGCGGACGACGAGGCCCTCTTCGACGCGATCATGGCCGGGGCCTCCGGCTATGTCCTCAAAGCCATTCGCGGCAATGAACTGCTTTCCGCGGTACGCGATGTGGCCGCCGGGAAATCCCTGCTCGATCCGGTCGCCACCGCCCGCGTTCTGGAACGGCTGCGTGACGGAAAGGGACCCAAGGGTGACGACCGGCTGTCCACCCTCACCGACCAGGAACGCCGCATTCTCGATCTCATCGGCGAGGGCCTGACCAACCGCGCCATCGGCGAACGGCTGCATCTCGCCGAGAAAACGATCAAAAACTATGTCTCCAGCCTGCTCGCCAAACTGGGCATGGAACGCCGCTCCCAGGCGGCCGCCTATGTGGCCCGGCTCCAGGCCGAGCGGCGCTGAGCGCACCGGGCGGCGCCGGGTGGGTGATTCAGGACCAACGTCCCTGCGCAAAGGGGCGGGTGCCCCTACGTGTCCACCTGGTGACCGTGCACAGTGGTGCCCATGTCACCCGACGCTGACCGGGCCCTGGAACTGCTCGGCCGCCAGCCCTACGGCCGGCTCTCGCTGAGCATGCACGCGCTGCCCTTTGTCGTGCCCACCCGCCATATCGTCGTGGACGGGACGGTGATGGCGCGGCTGCCCGGCGGCTTCGGCTACGCGGGAGCCGGCGACGGAAGCGTCATCGCCTACGAGGCCGACAACTTCGGCGGCCGCGAGGAGGGCGAGGAGAACGTCTGGTCCGTCCAATGCATCGGCACCGCCCGGGTGTTCACCCCCGGACCGGCCCAACTCGAACTCTTCGGCCCGGCCCCCAGAGCGGCCGACAACGCGCCCTTCATTCCCGAATACCTGTGCATAGCACCGCAGTTCATCAGGTTCCACCATCTCGAAGGCGTACCCGCGCGACAGGCCGCACACGCTTCGTGAACTAACATTTGCGGCGTGCCGCGCTCAGATGTCTCCACTGCACCGCCCCCCGACACCGGCACGCTCCGCTCCCTGCTGCGCCGTTACCGGCAGGCCGGCGAACCGCTCACCTGCGAGCCGCTCACCGAGGGGCTGCTCAACCGCGGCTACCGGCTGTCCACCACCCGCGGCCGCTTCTTCCTCAAGCACCATCTGGACGGCGACCACGCCGCCATCGCCCGCCAGCACGCCGCCACCCTCCGGCTGAGCGTGCTGGGTGTGCCGGTGGCCCCGCCGGTGGCCCGTACCGACGGCTCCACCGTCACCGTGCTGGGCGGCCGCTGCTACGCCCTGCACCCCTGGATCGACGGACGGCACCGGGACGGCGGCGAACTGACCGCCGCTCAGTCCCGCCGGCTGGGCGCCCTGCTGGGCAAGGTGCACATCAGCCTGGAAGAGGTGATGGCGGGCTCCGAGGGCACCGCCCAGGACCATGAGGCGGCCGACCCCGAGGACACCTATGTCCTGATCGAGGAGCTGCTGCGGCTGATCCGGCGCCGCCAACGGGATGCCTTCGACGAACTGGCCGAACACCGGCTGATCGAGCGCCGGGCGCTGCTGGAACGGCACGCCCACCACCGGCCCGCCGCGGCGGCCACCCCCGCCCGCGGCTGGGTGCACGGCGACTTCCACCCGCTCAACCTGCTCTACCGGGACGGCGAACCGGCCGCCATCGTGGACTGGGACCGGCTGGCCGTCCAGCCGCGCGCCGAGGAGGCGGTACGGGCCGCGGTGATCTTCTTCCTGCGCCCCGACGGCACCCTGGACCTGGCCAAGATACGGCCGTACGCCCGCGCCTACCGCCGGGCCACCGGCGCCGGCCCGGGCGAACTCGCCGCCGCCGTCCACCGGGTGTGGTGGGAGCGGCTCAATGACTTCTGGATGCTGCGCTGGCGCTACCAGCTCAACGACCACCGCGCCGACCCCGGTTTCCCGGCGTCGGCGGCGCTGTCGGTGTGGTGGACCAAGGACTACGAGGCGGTGTCCAGGGCCTTCACGGACTGAGCCCCTGGGGGTCAGCCCGTCAGACCCTGCTCCGGGCCCGCGATGGTCCCCGGCGGCTTGTTGTCGGACGGCTTGGAGGGCTGGCCGGTCGGCTGGCCCGTCGGCTGGCCGGTCGGCTGCCCCGTGGGCTGACCCGTCGGCTGGCCCGTGGGCTGGCCGGTCGGCTCCATGGTCGGCTGGCCGGTCTGGTGGTGGCGGTGGCTGGGCACAGGCACCTCGGGGTCCGTCTGGCTGTTGTCGTCCGAGGTGTCCCGGCTGGGCTTGCGCGACCGCTGCTGCTCCGGCGTCGCCGACTCACTGGGCGTGGCGCTGGCCGACGGCGGGGCCGTCGTGTGCTGGTCCTTCTTCCCGCCGGAGGAGCCGGAGTTGGTATCTCCCATGCCCTTCAAGGCCACCACACCGGCCACGATCACCAGGATCGCCAGCGCCGCGATCAGCACCATCTTGCCGCGGCCGCCACCACCACCGCCGCGCCCGCCCGGGGCGTAGTCATCGTGGCCCGGGCCACCGATGCCCGGCGGCAGGATCCGCTGCGGCGAGGTGTCGCCGTGCTGCGGATGCGGCATGGCCGTGGTGGCCGCCATGTTCATCCCGCCCAGCGCCTGGGTGGCGGCGGTGGCATGGGCCACCGGGCCGGTGCTCCAGGCACCGGAGTGCCCGCCGGCCTGCTGGAGCATCTGCAGGCTGTACTGGACCAGCGAGCGCATCTCCTCGGCGCTCTGGAACCGGTCGTCCGGGTCCTTGGCCAGCGAACGCATCACCAGGCCGTCCAGCTCCGGCGGCACCGAGCCCAGCACCTGGGAGGGCGCCACGGGGGTGTCCTGGACGTGCTGGTAGACCACCGACAGCGGGGTCTCACCGGTGAACGGCGGGCGCAGCGCCAGCAGTTCGTAGAGCAGACAGCCGGTGGCGTAGAGGTCGGAACGGGCGTCCACGGTCTTGCCCAGCGCCTGCTCGGGGGAGAGGTACTGGGGGGTGCCCATGACCATGCCGGTCTGGGTCATGGTGGACGCGGCGCCGTGCAGCGCCCGGGCGATGCCGAAGTCCATCACCTTGACCGCGCCGGTGTTGGTGATGATCACGTTGGCCGGCTTGATGTCCCGGTGCACGATGCCGTGCTGGTGGCTGTAGGCCAGCGCCTCCAGCACCCCGGAGACGATGATCAGCGCCTGCTCCGGCGGCGGGGCCTCGGCATTGAGCAGCAGGTCCCGGATAGTACGGCCTTCAACCAGCTCCATGACGATATAGGGCACGGTCTGGCGCCCCACGACATCCTCGCCGGAGTCATAGACGGCCACCACGGCGTGATGGTTCAGGCCGGCCACCGACTGCGCCTCGCGCGTGAAGCGCGCCTTGGAGACCGGGTCCTCGGCCAGGTCGGCACGGAGCAGCTTCACCGCGACGGTACGACCCAGGCGGAGGTCCTCGGCGGCGAACACCTCGGCCATGCCGCCCCGGCCCAGCCGGTGGGTCAGTCGGTAACGGCCGTCGCCCACCAGGCCGCCGTTACCCCACATTTCCGGCACATCGGGCATGCCAGCCCCGTTGGCGTCAGGGTCGGATGGACCCTGGGCGCTCTGCGTCTGTGCCATCAGTCCTCGCCGTCGTGTCTGGCCGCTCACGTGGGGGCGCTATGCGTTGAGCTCTTCTAAGGCACGCTACAGGTTCCGCGGCGCGCTCCGGTCCGGGATGGACCGGCTATCAAACCCGCAGCGGCACAAGCAAGGCAAATTCCGTGACACCTTGTCGCGCATCCGGTCACGGAACGGGCACGCGGCTTGACGTGCCCCTGGCCTGGGGCACACTTGGCCGGGATACCCGATCAAGCCGATCAGCACCAGCCAGGTGTGCGCCAAGGGGGAAGCAAGACCATGAGCCAGGACGGCGCGCAGGGCCGCTACACGGGACGTTCCGTGGGCGGCGGCCGCTACCAGCTGCTGGATCTCCTCGGTGAGGGCGGCATGGCGGCCGTACACCTGGCCTATGACTCGGCGCTCGACCGCAATGTCGCCATCAAGACGCTGCACACCGAACTCGGCCGGGAATCGTCCTTCCGCGAGCGCTTCCGGCGTGAGGCCCAGTCCGTGGCCAAGCTCACGCACACCAATATCGTTTCGGTCTTCGACACCGGCGAGGACAGCCTCGACGGCACCACCATGCCGTACATCGTCATGGAGTACATCGAGGGCAAACCGCTGCGCTCGGCGCTGGACGAGGATGTGGCCCAGTACGGGGCGATGCCCACCGCCAAGGCGCTGAAGATCACATCGGATGTGCTGGCCGCCCTGGAGGTCAGCCATGAGATGGGTCTGGTCCACCGGGACATCAAGCCGGGCAATGTGATGATGACCAAGCGTGACGTGGTCAAGGTCATGGACTTCGGCATCGCCCGGGCCATGCAGTCCGGCGTCACCTCGATGACCCAGACCGGCATGGTGGTCGGCACCCCCCAGTACCTCTCCCCCGAGCAGGCGCTGGGCCGGGGCGTGGACGCCCGCTCCGACCTCTACTCGGTCGGCATCATGCTCTTCGAGCTGCTGACCGGACGGCTGCCCTTCAACGCCGACTCCCCGCTGGCCATCGCCTATGCGCATGTCCAGGAGGAGCCGGTCGCGCCGTCCACCATCAACCACTCCATCCCGCCGGCGGTGGACGCGCTGGTGGCCCGGGCGCTGAAGAAGAACCCGAACGAGCGCTTCCCCAGCGCCGCGGCCATGCGCGACGAGATCGACCGGATCGCCGGCACCGCGCACACCGCGCCCTCCCCGGTGATCTCGGCCGCCGCGCCCCCGCCGCGGGACGGCGCCGGGATCTCCTCCACGGTCTTCCCGCCGGTGGACCAGCAGGCGGCGCCGGGACCGCAGGGCGTCCAGACGCCGTACCAGCCGGGCCCGTACAACAGCCCCTACAGCGCGCCCACGCCCACCCCCGCCTACCAGCAGCCGGCGCCGGCCTACCAGACCCCGGCGCCGATGCCCGCCCCCACGCCCATGCCGGCACCGGCACCGGCCGCCAAGAGCAACCGGACGGTCATCGCGGGCTCCTCGGCGGTCGCCATCCTCGCCGTCATCGGCGTGATCGTCGCCATCGTGGTCAAGCACGGCGGCTCCTCGGACAACACCAAGGCCGACCCCAAGCAGTCGCACTCCGTGCAGCCGGCCGCCCCGCAGGGCAACGGCAACGAGGCCAAGTTCAAGGACGGTGACAAGACCAAGACCATCGAGCTCACCAAGTGCACCCAGGCACGGGACTCCTTCGACGACAAGACCAAGAAGACCGTGCCGGACTTCACCTACCTGTACATCGACTCGGTGAAGCAGTGCTTCCAGGCCGCCAGCTGGCGGTACAAGGTGGTCCAGCAGGACGAGAACCTGTGGGGCAAGGGCATGGTGATCGCCCAGAACCCCACGGCCGGTGACTCCTTCGACCCCAACAGCACCATCACGCTGACCGTTTCCACCGGTCAGCCCGGCTCCAGCTGAGCCTGTCGCGGGGGCGGCACCGCCCCCGCGTTCCGGGACTCCCGGCCTGACTCCCGTCCTACAGGTACGGGCCGGAGCGGGCACCGCCGTGCTGCGGGTGGCCCTCGTCCTCGCTCTCCATGGTCAGCCCGGCGGGCAACGCCCGCCGCATCTGCTCCAGTTGGGCCCTGGCCGCCATCTGCTGGGCGAACAGGGTGGTCTGGATGCCGTGGAAGAGACCCTCCAGCCAGCCCACCAACTGCGCCTGGGCGATACGCAGTTCGGCCTCGCTGGGCACGCTCTCCTCGGTGAAGGGGAGCGACAGCCGCTCCAGCTCCTCCACCAACTCCGGTGCCAGACCGTCCTCCAGCTCCTTGACCGAGCTGTGGTGAATCTCCTTGAGCCGGACCCGGCTGGCCTCGTCCAGAGGTGCCGCCCGCACTTCCTCCAACAGCTGCTTGATCATGCTGCCGATCCGCATGACCTTGGCGGGCTGCTCCACCATCTCCGTCACCGGGACCTCGCGCGACTCGTCGTCACCCTCCCCGCCGCCGGGGTTGGTGCTGGCGAGAGCCATGCCGTCCTGGCCTACGACCAGGATGTGCGGGCTCTCCTGCGACCGTTCATTCCTCGGCATATCCATGCCGCCATTCTCTCGCACAAGTGATTTCCCCCTGGTGATGCCCCCGTACACGTGTGATCGAACGGATCCCGGGCGTCACCTACGGCGCAGCCGCAGGGCGAAGAAGCCCAGCCCCAGCCCGGTGAGGGCCAGCCCGGTGCCGAGCGGCAGGATGCGCAGCACCGGGCGCGGTGCGGGGGTGCCCCGCACATCCCGTTCACCGGCCGCACCGTCCAGGCGGGCGGCGGCGGGGGCATGGGGAGCGGGGCGCGGTGCCGGGCTCGCCGTCGTGGGGGGTGAACTCCCTGGTTCCTCCTCGGGGTTCTCCTCCTCGGCGGACTCCACGGCCCGGCCGGGGTGGGCACGGCCCACGCCGGCGGCGGTGCCGGCCAGTTGGCTCGCGTCCGGGGAGGGGCTCGCCGTACCGGTCAGGACGGCCGCCAGCAGCACGGCGGACAGTGCTCCAGCGATCACGCGTTCCACGGTCACATGGATCGGGGCGATGGGCGCGCCCAGGCGGTCAGGGTGGGTGACCCTCGCGGTTCCGCCGCCGGCTATGTGGTGAGCAGCACCTTGCCCACATGGCCGCTCTCCTCCACCACCCGGTGGGCCAGCGCGGCGTCCCGCATGGGCAGCAGCCGGTCGACCACCGGGCGGACGCGGCCGCCGGAGACCAGGGGCCAGACATGCTCGCGCACCGCCGCCACGATGGCCGTCTTCTCGGCCGGCGGCCGGGAGCGCAGTGCGGTGGCGGTCACCGCGGCCCGCTTGGCCAGCAGCTTGCCCAGGTCCAGCTCGCCCTTGCGGCCGCCCTGCAGGCCGATGACCGCCAGCCGGCCGTTGACGGCCAGGGCGTCCACGTTCCGCGCCAGGTACTTGGCGCCGATGATGTCCAGGATGACGTCCGCGCCGATGCCGCCCGTCACCTTGTGCAGTTCCTCGACGAAATCCTGGGTGCGGTAGTCGATCAGGATGTCGGCGCCCAGCTCCCGGCAGTGCTCCAGCTTCTCCGCGCCGCCCGCGGTGACCGCCACCCTGGCCCCCACCGCCTTGGCCAGCTGGACCGCCATGGTGCCGATGCCGCTGCCGCCGCCGTGCACCAGCAGGGTCTCGCCGGGCCGCAGATGGGCGATCATAAAGACGTTGGACCAGACCGTGGCGGTGACCTCGGGCAGTGCGGCGGCGGTGACCAGGTCCACGCCGTCCGGCACCGGAAGCAGTTGCCCGGCCGGTACGCACACCTGCTCCGCGTAACCGCCGCCGGACAGCAGGGCGCACACCTCGTCGCCCACCCGCCAGCCGCTCACTCCGGGGCCCAGGGCGGCGATCCGGCCCGAACACTCCAGACCGGGGTAGGGGGAGGCGCCGGGCGGGGGCGCGTAGTGCCCCTGCCGCTGCAGGATGTCCGCCCGGTTGACGGCGCTGGCCGCGACCTCGACCAGAACCTCTCCCTCGCCGGGCTCGGGATCGGACACCTCGGCCCAGACCAGTGCGTCGGGTCCGCCGGGTGTGGGGATGGTGATCGCATGCATGCGGCTGAGGCTACTCGGCCGCCTTCATCCGTGGCCGGGCAAATCGGGCGGGCGGGTGGGGGGAACTCGGACGGGCGGGTGGGGGGAACTCGGGCGGGCGGGTGGGGGGAACTCGGGCGGGCGGGGGAAACCACGCCCCGTGGGGGCGTGCCCGCCCACCGGCGGTCAGCCGGCCGCCCAGGGCAACGGAAGCAGCAGCACCCCGGCGCGCCGGGACGGCCCGCCGCCCGGCGGGATGACGGCCAGCCCATCCGCGGCGGCCAGCCCCCGCAGCATCGCGGGACCGTGAAACCGCAGCGGCCGCACCGCACCACCGTCCCGGACCACCGGCACCAGCCGGGTGTCGGTGGGGTGCGCGGGCAACGGCCCGGCCAGGCCGACCCGTTCCGGCGCCCGTGGTGCCCGCCCGCCCAGCGTGTGCAGCACCGGCACGGCCAGGGTCAGCAGTCCCGCCACCGCGGCCAGCGGGTTGCCCGGCAGCCCGACCAGCAGCCGCCCCGGCGCCAGGCGGGCCAGCAGCATCGGGTGTCCGGGCCGCACCGCCACCCCGTCCACCAGCAGCTCGGCCGCCAGCCGGGCCAGCACGGGGTGCAGATGGTCGCGCGGCCCGGACGCGGTGCCCCCGGTGGTGATCACCAGGTCCGCGTCGGAGGTGGCCAGCGCCTGGTGCAGGGCCTCGGCGTCGTCCTCCAGCCGCCGGGGAGCGGACACTTCGGCGCCCAGCGCGGCCAGCCAGGGGCCGAGCAGAGGCCCCAGCGCGTCCCGGATCCGGCCCTCGTGCGGCAGGCCCTGCTGGAGCAGTTCATCGCCCAGGACCAGCACCTGGACCCGGGGCCGGACGGTCACCCGCAGCTCGTCATAGCCGGCGGCGGCCGCCAGGCCCAGCACCGCCGGGGTGACCGGGGTGCCCGCGGGCAGCAGTTCATCGCCCTGGCGGCACTCCTGGCCGCGCGGCCGGATGTCCTGGCCCTGGGTGGCCCGGCGGTTGGCGTGCAACTCGCCCTGGGAGACGGTGCCATGCTCGCTGCGCAGCACCGCGGTGGCCTCCGGGGGCACCCGGGCGCCGGTGGCGATCGGCACCGCGTGCCCGTCGCGCAGCGGCCCGGCCGCCGGCGGTCCGGCCTGCCCGGCCAGCACCCCGGCGGCGTCCTCGGGGGACTCCGGCAGCCGCCAGGGGCCGGGCCCGGCCACCGCCCAGCCGTCCATGGCGGCGGTGTCGAAGGACGGCAGGTCGGTGAGCGCGGTCAGCGGGCCGGCCAGGGTCCGGCCCAGGGCGTCGGCCAGGGCGCACCGCGCCGCGCCCAGCGGGTCCGCGGCGTGCGCGGCGATGTCCCGGGCGGTGCGCCAGTCGCGGCGCGGGCAGCCGTCCTGGTCAACCTCGGCTGCGGGCACGGCGGTCGGCCTCCCCTCGCCCGAACCTCCGGGCCTGGCGTGGTCGTAGTAGCGCACTCCGGCGAAGGGCACGTCCAGTTGCGGGACTTCACGCTGCCGGGCGGGCGCGGGGACCGGCGCCGGTTCGGCGAAGGGGTCCTCGTCGAAGGGCGCGAAGCCCATGCGCGGGCTCTCCCCGGTCCGGGACCGGACCGGCCCGCGGTCCTCGGCCAGGATGGCCAGCGCCTCATCGGTGGCCCGGTCCAGGGCGTCGCCCTCGCGGTCGGTCATGACCCGGCCTCGTCCACCTCGGCCGCCTCGGCCGCCCAGCGGGCCGTGAGCTCCGCCGCCCGGCGGGCCGCCTCGGCCACCGCCTCCGGTCCACCGCCGCGCAGCGCGGCCGCGTAGCCGACCAGGAAGGTGGTCAGCGGGGCGGCGGGACGGGTCACCCCATGCGCGGCATCCCGGGCGAGATCCAGCAGAACGGCCCGGTCGACGTCGAGTTCGATGCCCAGTTCGGCCTTGACCGCGGCAATCCATTCATCCAGCACGCTCCCATCGTCCCTGATCCGGGCACGGGCCGTGGCCACGTCCCGCCAGGTGTCGCAGTCCAGTGACGCCCGGGGGCGGTGCAGCCGGGAAAGCTCCAGCTCGGCCAGCGGCAGGCGCAGCGGGAGCCCGGCCAGGCCGCCGTGTTCGGCGGCGAGCAGGCCGAGTTCGCGGTGCAGGGGTTCGGTGCGGTAGGCGGCGGCCAGCGGCTGGTCCCGGCCGGTCGCGTCGGTCAGCACGGCGCCGTCCGCCCCGGTGGCGGCGCCCAGCAGTGCCCGTACCGTGGCCGGGTCCAGGAACGGCAGGTCGGCGGAGAGGACCAGCACGGTGTCCTGGGTGCAGTGCCGCAGGCCGGTGGCGAGCGCGGGCAGGGGGCCGCCGCCGGGCGGGTTCTCCCGCGTCCAGGCCACCGGGCGCACGGTGGGACGGCGGGGGCCGACGACCACGGTGGTACGGGCGTCCGGGCACGCGGCGAGCACCCGGTCCAGCAGGGTGCGGGTGCCGACGGTCACGGCGGGCTTGTCGGCGCCGCCGAGCCGTTGGGCGCTGCCGCCGGCCAGGATCACCGCGTCGTGGGGCGTGCTCATGGAGGGAGTATCCCCAAGCCCGCCCCACCACCGTCGCCGTGGGCGCCCTACAGCCCCCGCAGCAGCACCGCCGGCCGCTCCACACAGTCCGCGACAAACCGCAGGAACCCGCCCGCCGCGCCCCCGTCGCACACCCGGTGGTCAAAGGTCAGGGACAGCTGGACGACCTGCCGCACCGCCAACTCCCCTTCGAACACCCAGGGCTTGGGCACAATCCGGCCCACACCCAGCATGGCCGCCTCCGGGTGGTTGATGATCGGCGTGGAACCGTCAACCCCGAAGACCCCGTAGTTGTTGAGGGTGAAGGTGCCGCCGGTCAGCTCGGCCGGGGTGAGCTTGCCGGCCCGCCCCGCCTCGGTGAGGCGGGCGATCTCGGCGGACAGGGAGGCCGTACTGCGGGTGTGCGCGTCCCGCACCACCGGCACCACCAGCCCCCGCTCGGTCTGCGCGGCGAAGCCCAGGTGGACGGCCGGCAGCCGGACGATCTCCTGGTTCTCCACATCCACCGTCGCATTGAGCTCCGGGTACTCGGCCAGCGCGGCCGTACAGATGCGGGCCAGCAGGGCCAGCAGGGACACCGGCGAACGGCCGGAGTCGTTCATCGCCCGGCGCGCCGCCAGCAGTTCGGTGGCGTCGGCGTCCACCCAGCAGGTGGCATCCGGGATCTCATGGCGGCTGCGGCTGAGCTTGTCCGCCACCGCCCCGCGCAGCCCGCGCAACGGCACCCGCTCGCCCTCGACCACCGGCTGCGGGCGCCTCGTCGCCGCCGCGACATCCGCCCGCATGATCAGACCGTCCGGCCCGCTGCCGCGCACCGCGGCCAGATCGATGCCGCCTTCCCGGGCCAGCCGGCGCACGAGCGGGGAGATCACGGGTATGGGGGCGGCGACGGCGGGCTCCGCGCCGGTGGCCCCGTGGCCGGCTGCCGCGTACCCGGGCCCCGGGCCGATCGCCCCATCGCCGGTGGCCCCATGGCCGGAAGCCCGGTGGCCAGTGGCAGCCGGATGGATCCCCGGCGGCCGCACCCGGGGCCGGCGCGCGGCCGGCGCCTGGGTGCCGTACCCGACCAGCACATTGCCGGACCCACCAGCCGTACCGGCGGAGCCGCCCGCACCGGCGGAGCCGCCCGCGCCTCCGTGCGTACCGCCCGACTCCCCGCCCCCGGCGTCCGGTTCGCCCACCGCCACTGTCAACAGCGGTGCGCCCACCGGGAGTTCCGCGCCCTCCTCGCCGAAGCGGGCGGTGACCACACCCGCGTAGGGGCAGGGCACGTCCACCATGGCCTTGGCCGTCTCCACCTCCACCACCGGCTGGTCCACGGTCACCACGTCGCCGACCGCCACCAGCCAGCGGACCACCGTGGCCTCGGTCAGTCCCTCGCCCAGGTCGGGCAGGGTGAACTCCTTCACCACGGCCATCCGCGCGCACTCCCCTCGGTCCATTCCGATTCCCACTGCAGCCGGGCCACCGCGTCCAACACCCGGTCCACACCGGGCAGATGATGCTTCTCCAGCATCGGCGGCGGATAGGGGATGTCGAATCCGGTCACCCGCAGCACCGGCGCCTGGAGATAGTGGAAGCAGCGCTCGCCGATCCGGGCGGCCAGTTCGCCGCCGGGGCCGCCGAAGCCGGTCGCCTCATGGACGATCACCGCCCGGCCGGTGCGCCGTACCGAGGCGCACACCGTCTCCTCGTCCAGCGGCATCAGCGAGCGCAGGTCGACGACCTCCAGGTCCCAGCCCTCGGCGGTGGCCGCCTCGGCGGCCGCCAGGCAGACCGGCAGGGACGGCCCGTAGGTGATCAGAGTGGCCGAGCTGCCGGGCCGCCGGACGACCGCGGTGCCGATGCCCGGCACCGGTTCCGGACGCTCGGGCGAGAACTCGGCCTTGGACCAGTAGAGCCGCTTGGGCTCCAGGAAGACCACCGGGTCGTCGGAGGCTATGGCGGCCCGCAGCAGTCCATAGGCGTCGGCCACCGTGCCGGGGGTGACCACCTGCAGCCCGGGGGTGGCCAGATAGAGCGCCTCGGAGGAGTCGCTGTGGTGCTCCACCCCGCCGATCCCGCCGCCATAGGGCACCCGCACCGTGATCGGCATCGGCAGTGCGCCCCGGGTCCGGTTGCGCATCCGCGCCACATGGCTGATCAGCTGCTCCAGCGCGGGATAGGCGAAGGCGTCGAACTGCATCTCCACCACCGGCCGCAGCCCGTACATCGCCATGCCCACGGCGCTGCCCAGGATGCCCGCCTCGGCCAGCGGGGTGTCGGTGCAGCGGTCCTCGCCGAACTCCTTGGCCAGCCCGTCGGTGATCCGGAACACCCCGCCCAGGGCGCCCACATCCTCGCCCAGGACATGGACGGCCGGGTCCTCGGCCATGGCATCCCGCAGCGCCCGGTTGAGGGCCTGCGCCATGCTGGCGCCGGCGGCGCCCCGCTGTTCCACGGCGGCGGTCATCGCGCGGCCTCCTCGGCGGCGGCCAGCTCGGCCCGCAACTGGGCGGCCTGCTCGCGCAGTTGACTGGTCTGCTCGGCATAGACATGGGTGAACAGGTCCATCGGGTCCAGCACCGGGTCCTGGTTCATCCGCTCGCGCAGCGCGGCGGCCATCTCCTCGGCGGACGCCCGCTCGGCGGCGATGCCGTCCTCGTCCAGCAGGCCACGCCGGACCAGCTCCCGCTCCAGCAGGTCCACCGGGTCGTGCGCCCGCCAGGCGGCCACCTCGGCGTCACTGCGGTAGCGCTTGTCGTCATCGGCGTTGGTGTGCGCCTCCAGCCGGTAGGTGACGGCCTCCACCAGGGTGGGCCCGCCGCCGGTCCGGGCCCGGTGCACCGCCTCGGTCAGTACCCGGTGGACGGCGGGCGCGTCATTGCCGTCCACCAGCCGGCCGGGCATCCCATAGCCGACCGCCTTGTGCGCGAAGGTGGGCGCGGCGGTCTGCTTGGACAGCGGCACCGAGATGGCGAAGCCGTTGTTCTGGAGGAGGAAGACCACCGGGGCGCGCCAGACTGCGGCGAAGTTCAGCGCCTCATGGAAGTCGCCCTCGCTGCTGCCGCCGTCGCCCACCATGGCCAGCGCCACCACCTCGTCGCCCTTGAGCCGGGCGGCGTGCGCCAGGCCCACGGCGTGCGGAAGCTGGGTGGCCAGCGGGGTGCACAGCGGGGCGATCCGGTGCTCCCGGGGGTCGTAGCCGGTGTGCCAGTCGCCGCGCAGCAGGGTCAGCGCCTGCACCGGGTCCAGGCCCCGGGCCACGGCGGCCAGGGTGTCGCGATAGCTGGGAAACAGCCAGTCCCGCTCCTCCAGGGCCAGCGCGGCGGCCACCTGGCTCGCCTCCTGGCCGGTGGACGACGGGTAGACCGCCAGCCGGCCCTGCCGGGTCAGCGCGGTGGCCTGGGTGTTGTAGCGGCGGCCGCGCACCAGTTCCCGGTGGAGCCGCCGCAGCAGCTCCGGATCCAACGCGTCGGCGGCCTCGGTACCCAGCAGCCGGTACGGCTCCGCGTCCGGTAGCAGGGGTGCGGGATCAGTGCGGGGCTGCCAGGCCGGTGGCGAGGAGGGCCGGTACGAGCCGGGCTGCTCCAGAACCGTCATGACGAGCACCTCCTTAAGGGACGCGTCCACAACGAGCTTGACCAAAAAGCGCCGTGCGCTCTCCCTACCGATTGTTCGGTTGATCCTGCATTTTGGCTACGGGCGACCCAGGCCTGTGGACAAACGGTTCAGCCGGCCGTGAGATATGGACAGGGTGTCCATGAAGGGGAGGCAGGGCGGTATGCCGGACGAACAGATGGCCACATCCGCGGGCAGAGCGCCCGCCCGGCCGCTGGACGAGATAGACCGCTCGATACTGCGGATGCTGCGCACCGACGGACGCGCCTCGATACGCTCCGTGGCCGAGCGGGTGCATGTCTCACGGGCCAACGCCTATGCGCGCGTCAACCGGCTGATCGACGACGGGGTGATCCGGGGCTTCGGCGCCCGCATCGACCAGGAGCGGGCCGGCCAGGGCGCGTCCGCCTACATCACCCTGAAGATCGTGCAGAACTCCTGGCGGACGGTCCGGGAGAAGCTCCAGGACCTGCCCGGCGCCGCCCATATCGCCCTGGTGAGCGGCGACTTCGACGTTCTGCTGCTGGTGCACACCAAGGACAACCGGGCGCTGCGCGAGCTGGTGCTCACCCGTATCCAGGCCATGGACGAGGTGCTCAGCACGCGCACCCTGCTGGTCTTCGAGGAACGCGACCTCGACGAGGGCCGGCCGCGGGACTTCTAGCGCCTGCCCGATGACTCCCGACCGGCCATGGCGCGGCCCAAGGTCCGTCAGACGCAGCCCAGCCGGCCGCGGGAACAGCCGGCCGCCGGACTAGCCGGCCGTCCGCAGCCCCGCGAAGGCCGTACGGACCACCGCTTCGGCCACTTCCTCGCCGCTCGCCGCGCCACCGCGGTCCGGCCGGTACCACTCCACAATGGAGTTGATCATTCCGAACAGCAGCCGGGTGGCCAGCCGTACCTCCACATCCGGGCGGATGTCACCGTCCGCCGCGGCCTCCTTGAGCAACTCGGCCACCCGGTGGTCGAACTCGCGGCGCTGCTCCATGGCCCAGCGCTCGGTGCCGGTGTTGCCGCGCACCCGCAACAGCAGGGTGACATAGGGCAGTTCGGCCATCAGCACCTCGGTCTCGCGGCGGGCGACATACTCCAGCCGCTCGATCGCCCGCCCCTCCCGGGCGCCGGGCTCCTCCAGCACCCCGAACAGGCCGTCCAGCGCCCGGCTTATGGCCAGCCGCAGCAGCTCCTCCTTGCTCCTGACATGGTGGTAGATCGAGGACTTGGAGATCCCGGCCGCCTTGGAGAGGTGCTCCATGGAGGTGCCGTCGTAGCCGCGCCGGTTGAACACCTCCACGGCGACCGCGAGCAGCGATTCTGGGGTGTAGGTGTCACGTCTGGCCATGGTCATGATTGAAGCAGGCTCCTCTCGGCGGCCGCACGGCGGCGCAGGGCCTGGCCGGCGGCGTAGCGGCCGCCGGGGTACTGGGCCTCCAGATGCCGCAGCAGGCGGCACACCCAGGACGGGCCCAGCGACCGTCCCCACTCCAGCGGTCCGCGCGGGTAGTTCACGCCCAGCCGCATGGCGGTGTCCACATCCGCCTCGTCCGCCACGCCCCGGCCCACCGCGTCCTCCGCGAAGTCCGCCAGCATCGCCACGGTACGGGCCACCACGGCGCCCGGTACATCACCGAGGACGCTCACCTTCTTGCCCAGCGCCTGGAACAGGCCGGTGGCCGCCGCCACATCGGCCGCCGGGGCGGTGACCGAGGGCGCCAGCGCGACCCGGGTGCAGGTGCGGTAGTCCAGCGCCAGGTCGAAGCGCACCACGGAGTCACCGCCGGCCTCGTCGAAGGCCAGCACCAGTGGCGTCCCGCCGGGCAGCACCAGCTGCCCGAAGCCGCCGTCCTCGCGGCGGATCTCGATGCCCGCCGCCTCGATCAGCTCCGGCAGCACGGCCGCCGCCGCGGGCAGCGTCCCGCTCAGCGTGACGGCGGCCGGCGCCTGGCAGGGCTCCGCGGTGTGCGGCTCCGGCCGCACCGCGTCCGCCCCGTGCCGGTACCAGCCCCGCCCGCTCTTGCGCCCCAGCAGCCCCGCTTCCACCAGCCGCCGCTGGGCCAGGGACGGGGTGAACTTACGGTCATGGCTGAATGCCTCATAGACCGAACGGGTGACGGCCTCATTGACGTCCTGCCCGATCAGATCGGTCAGCTCAAAGGGGCCCATGGCGAAACCGCCGCTCTCCCGCAGCACCGCGTCGATGGTGGCGGGATCGGCGCCCCGCTCCTCGTACACCCGGAAGGCCTCGGCGTAGAACGGCCGGGCAACCCGGTTGACGACAAATCCCGGGGTGTCGGCACAGCGCACCGGCGCCTTGCCCCAGGCCGCCAAGGTGGCCCGGGCCCGCTCGGCCGCCGCCTCCTCGGTGGCGAAGCCCCGCACCACCTCCACCAGCGGCAGCACCGGGGCCGGGTTGAAGAAGTGCAGCCCCAGGAACCGCCCGGGCCGGCGCAGCGCCCCGCCGATGGCGGTCACCGACAGCGAGGAGGTGTTGGTGGCCAGCAGGCAGTCCGGCCCGACGACCGGTTCCAGCTCGGCGAACAGCTTCTGTTTCACCGGGAGTTGCTCCACAATCGCCTCGATGACCAGGCCGGCACCGGCGAGTTGGGCAAGGGTCTCCACCGGGCGCAGCCGCGCGGCGGCCGCGTCGCGGTCGGCCGCGCTCATCCCGTCCCTGGCCACCCGGCGCTCCAGCCGGTCCAGGATGGCCCCGGCCGCCTTGGCCGCGCGGCCCTCCATGGCGTCGTACAGCAGCACCGGGTGCCCCGCGAGCAGGGCGACCTGGGCGATGCCCTGGCCCATGGTCCCGGCGCCGACGACGGCCACCGCGCGGTCCGGCTGGAGTGCGGTCATATCCGTGATCCTTCCCGATGAGTTGCGGACGGCTTCGCCGGGCCCCCTTGTCCCGACCGATCGTTCGGTTAATGTAGCTGCGAAAGCTCTCCGAAGTCGCCCCACCCCGATCCGATTCCGTATCCGATTCCGTATCCGATCCGGATCCCGTATCCGATCTCGTATCCGAGCCGTTCGACGAGGAGTTGGTCAGCCGTGACCGCCGAGCTCACCATCGACAAGCTGGCCGCCGATCACACGGCCACGCTCGACCAGGCCCTGGAGACCATCCGCAGCCGTGCCTACTGGTCTCCGCACGCCGAGCACCCCAAGGCGTACGCCGACGACGGCCAGGCGGCCTTCGAGGCGCTGCGCGACCGGCGCTTCGAGCTGGACCAGCCGGGCACCGACGGCTGGACGGGCTCGGAGGTCTCGCCCTACGGCCCCCGGCTGGGCATCGAGTACCCGCACGCCGACCCGGATGTGCTGCTGCCCGCGATGCGCGCGGCGATCCCCGCCTGGCGGGCCGCTGGGCCCCGCCACCGCGCCCTGGTCTGCCTGGAGATCCTCCGGCGGATCAACGCCCGTACCCCCGAGCTGGCGCACGCGGTGATGCACACCAGCGGCCAGGCGTTCATGATGGCGTTCCAGGCGGGCGGCCCGCACGCCCAGGACCGCGGCCTGGAGGCCGTCGCCTACGCCTATGCCGCCCAGGCGGAGGTGGAGCGCACCGCCGAGTGGACCAAGCCGCAGAGCAAGCGTGAACCCCTGGAGCTCACCAAGGAGTTCACCGCCGCCCCGCGTGGCATCGCGCTGCTCATCGGCTGCAACACCTTCCCCACCTGGAATGGCTACCCGGGCCTGTTCGCCTCCCTGGCCACCGGCAACCCGGTGCTGGTCAAGCCGCACCCGCGCGCCGTGCTGCCGCTCGCCCTCACCGTGCGGATCGCCCGCGAGGTGCTGGGCGAGGCCGGTTTCTCCCCGGACCTGGTGGCGCTGGCCGCCGAACGGGACGGCGAGGGCATCGCCAAGTCCCTGGCCGTGCGCCCGGAGATCCGGGTCATCGACTACACCGGCTCCACCGCCTTCGGCGACTGGCTGGAGGCCAACGCCCGCCAGGCGCAGGTCTACACGGAGAAGGCCGGCGTCAACACGGTGATCATCGACTCCACCGACGACTACCGGGGCATGCTGGGCAACCTGGCGTTCTCGCTCTCCCTCTACAGCGGCCAGATGTGCACCACCCCGCAGAACCTGCTGATCCCCCGGGACGGCATCGCCACCGACGCCGGGCACAAGTCCTATGACGAGGTGGTCGCCGACCTGGCCACCGCGGTGGACAAGCTGCTCGGCGACGACGCCCGGGCGCACGCCCTGCTGGGTGCCATCGTCAACCCGGGCGTCCGCGAGCGCCTGGAGGCCGCCCCCCGCCTCGGCGAAGTCGCCCTCGCCGCACGCTCGTTGACCCACCCCGACTTCCCCGACGCCACCGTCCGCACCCCCGCCATCATCAAGCTGGACGGCGCCAAGCCGGACGCCGAGGCGGCCTACTTCGCCGAGTGCTTCGGCCCGGTCTCCTTCGCGGTGGCCGTGGACTCCACCGCCTCCGCGGTGGAACTGCTGCGGCGCACGGTGCGGGAGAAGGGCGCCCTGACGGTGGGCGCCCACACCACCTCGGCGGAGGTGGCGGACCTGGTCGAGGACGCCTGCCTGGACGAGCTCGCCCAGCTCTCGCTCAACCTCACCGGCGGCGTCTATGTCAACCAGACCGCCGCCTTCTCCGACTACCACGGCACGGGGGGCAACCCGGCCGCGAATGCGGCGCTGTGCGACGGGGCTTATGTGGCCGGGCGGTTCCGTCCGGTGGAGGTGCGGCGGCCGGCCTAGGGCGGCTTACGATTCGGGTGCGGGTGATCTGTGGCTGATCGCGCAGTTCCCCGCGCCCCTTTACGGGGCACTCCCGCACGTCCAGTGGAACAGTGTCATCGCCACGCTGGTGGCCAGGTTGTAGCTGGAGACCTGCGGGCGCATCGGCAGAGACACCAACCGGTCGGCCCGCGCCCGCAGTTCGGGGGAGATGCCATGCCGCTCCGAGCCGAAGGCGAGCAGGGCGCCGTCGGGGACGGTGAGCGAGCGGATGTCCTCCCCCTCCGGGTCCAGGGCGAACAGCGGGCCGGCGGGCAGTTCGTCCAGCGCCACCCGCTCCACCACGGTGGCGTAGTGCAGCCCGGCCCCGGCCCGTACCGCGTTGGGGTGCCAGGGGTCCATGTCCCCGGTGGTGAGCACCCCGGCGGCGCCCGTGCCGGCGGCCAGTCGCACCACGGCGCCGATGTTGCCCAGGTTGCGGGGGTTGTCTAGCACCACGACCGGCGCGGTACGGCCGTCCAGCGCCGCCAGATTCACCGCCCGGTCCCGCCGGGCCGCCAGCGCCGCCACGCCCGTGGGATGCACCCTGGGCACCAGCTCGCGCAGCGTCCGCGCGTCCACCTCCACCAGCAGCCGGTCCAGCTCCCCGGCCACATCCGGCGCCAGCTTCCCGGCCAGCGCCAGGGCCGCCGCCTTGTCGGTGGCCACGGCCGCCCGCACCTCGGCGCCGAAGCGCAGGGCGTGCTTGAGCGCGTGGAATCCGTCCAGGAGGACGGAGGTGGGGGCATGGTCTTGCCACTGGTGGGGGGCGGTCTGGGTCATGGGCCCAAGCGTACGGACTGGACTTGGCGAGCGAAGTCAGGCACCTTGCCCGGACCGCTCCAACGTAGCCTGATCCGCCGTACGCCACCGATGACCAATTGCCCGTCCAGCGGCAGCATTTAGCCGGGCGAACATGCCGCTCGAGGCGGGCCGTTTTGTCGTGTTCAGCCCAGCTCAGATCGAGATCTTTACTCGTTTGGCGATCTTGTTGAGTCGCGGATTGCTTCGCTTGTGGAGCGACAGCAGGACGCGGAACAGCTCCTGACTGGTCGGATGCACCTTCGCGAGTTGCGGAGCCACCTCCCACGCCTGCTCAAGAGAGTCCAGTGCGCCATCCCGATCGCCGAGCGCCAACCGGGCACGTGAAGTGTCCAGGTGCATCGGACCAACCCGCGTGGCGGGAAGGGTGATTCGCTGTCGTTGCAGGTCCTGGGACACCTGAAGTGCCTTGCTGTGCCTCCGGAGATCGCCTGATGTCGAAATGACATGAACCGCCGTGTTCTGCGGGCCGAAGTGCATCTCGTGCTTGATCACATCCTCTGGGAACTCCTCGGCCAATCGTTGCGCCCGTTCAATGTGCTTGTCAGCTTCGGTCTTGTCCCTCAGTCGGCCAGCGAGGGTCAGACCCCGAAGGTGTAGGCAGCCCAGGCCGAACGCCCGCTCCGGCCCGGTCAACGTGGACTCCGCCTTTGAGATGGCCTGCTCGACCACAGCCAACCCGCCTGCGAAGTCCCCGTTGTTGAGGAACATGCCTGCCTGGTCGCGAGCCGCCACGATTCCTACCAGTGGTGTCGCCCGTTCGGCGGCGAGCACCTGCTTGATGGAAGCAAGCTCGCAGACGTCCAGCCACCGGTGCCGGGCGGCCACCCAATAGACAGTGCTGTACGTGTCGGCCACCAGCGTCCAGGCTTCTGGCGTCCCCTTGCCGTGGGCGAAGTTCTGGGCGCGGCTCAAGACGTCCGGGAGAAGTGCGAGGACTTCGGCGAGGTCCGTGTTGAAGCGGTGCGCGGTGAGCTTCGCGAGGTCCTGCTTCAGCTCTTGGAGCGAACGCGGCGGTTCGCCCGCGAGGTCGAATCGGCGCATTGCCGCTCGAAGGTCTTTGAGGTTGTCCTCGCTCACGACCGGAGCCTTGCCCAAGACCTCATCCAGGGTGATGCCCATCGCGCTGGCGATAGCGGCGGCCATTCCCTGAGTCAGGGCCCGGTCGCCGGTTTCGATCTTGCTCAGCATCGACAGCGACACGCCGGCACGTCGAGCTAGCTGGGCTTGGCTTAGGTTGCGCTCCTTGCGGAGGACAGCGACGTTCCTACCCGGTCCCGGCGTACGTTCCTCGTGGGCCATCAGATCCCCTTCGGTGCAGTGGGTCGTTTCCATGTTCCCAACGTTCCAGCCCCTGGCGCAGCTCCACTGTGCAACTTCTGTGCAAGTCCCCTGGTACTGCCACTAGTTGACTGGGTGTAGGCAGGAAGTCACATCAAGGGGATGAGTATGGGAGCTGCGGCAGAACACCAGACACGGGCGCGAGATGAGCCGGGGAAGACGATCATCGAAAACGCCGTCGCGGAGGTCAAGGAAGCGACGACCGCCGTCCGCCGCCTCGCTCATGTGGAGTCATCTGCTCGATGGAGGGGCAGGCCGTGAGCCGCTACTTCCGGTACGTTCCATTCACGCTCCTCCAAGACCTGACCGCTTGGCCGGAATACCGTGCCGTGTGCGTCTCAGGGGACGATGCCGACTGTGGGGCAGACTCCGGCGAGATGCCGGGACCCGCTCAAGTCGAAGAGTGGGCGCGAAAGCACACCCAGGACTCGGGCCATCTTCGGTACCGCCGCATCTTCAGCGACTACATGCAGCTCGAATTGCCCGAAGGCCTCGTACCGGTGAAGGTGCTCCAGGGCGAGACGGTTGAGCACGCCCGAGCGGTAGAGGCGTCCCCGGCGCTCATGCTCCACGCGCGAGCGCAACCCCATGACCTCCCGTCCGGCCGCCCCGTTGGGTGAGGACAGTCCCGGCCGGGCGGGTCAGCAAGGGCACGACGACGCTGGGAAAGCCCCGCGTTGATCCTGGTCAACGAGTAGAAGGGCACAGGCATGACGACTCAAGCATTGCCCGCCGAGCAGATCACTACTCGGCTTCTGTGGCTGGACCTGACCCGTAAGTGCCAGCTCTCCTGCAAGCACTGCTTCAACGAGTCGGGCCCCAAGGGGACCCACGGCACCATGTCCCGTGACGACTGGGCCGGCGTCCTGGACCAGGCCGCCGCCTACGGCATCAGCGACATTCAGTTCATCGGCGGCGAGCCGACCATGCACCCGCACTTCACGGAACTGCTCGGCCACGCTTTGACCATCGGGCTGAACGTCGAGGTCTACAGCAACCTCGTCCACGTCTCCCCGGAGTGCTGGAAGCTCTTCCAGCGCGAGGGGTTTTCACTCGCCACCTCGTACTACGCGGCTCAGGCCGAGGCGCACGACGCTATGACAGAGCGACGTAGTCACCGCCTGACCCGGGCGAACATCGAAAAGGCCGTCCGGCTCGCCGTCCCCCTTCGAGTCGGCATCACTACCAACGGGAGCGGGTGGCACACTGACGAAGCCCTGCGGGACCTCGCCGCCATGGGCGTGGACAAAACCAGGATCAGGGTCGACCGCATCCGACCCTTCGGGCGTGGCGGCGACGGCCGGGCACCGGACATGGCTCAACTCTGTGGTCGGTGCGGATCCGGCAAGGCAGCTGTCAGCCCCACCGGTGAAGTCTCACCATGCCCTATGTCGGCATGGCTGGGTGTCGGCAACGTCAAGAGCGCCCCTCTCGCCGATATCCTCGGCGGCGCCGAGATGGCCCGCGCCAATGCCGCCATCCGAATCGAAGCCGGCAAGAAGGACAAGGGCAGCGGGGGAGGCAGCAGCGGAGGCAGTGGCGGCAAGGGCGGTAGCGGAGGCAGCGGGGGCGGTAGCGGTCCTTGCGGCCCCACCGAAGACGAGTGCACCCCGGGTTTCCCGGGCAGCTCGTGCTCTCCGAGGAACTGAGAAGGACACATGAGCCGCACCCTTCCCTCCCGAGACTTCTGGGCCCTGGTCCAGTCGCACACCGGAAAATTGACTGGCACACGGCCCGTCCCGGGCGGCCACAGCTCGGATGTCACAGCCCTGGCCGAGGGTGAGAAGGGGCGGTTCTTCGTCAAGGCGGTCCCCAACCAGCCTGGGGGCCGCCGTGACTCCATCATCCGGGAACGGCTAATCAACCCGGCCGTCGTGCCGGTCTCTCCCGCTCTGCGGTGGCACGCAGAGGATGACGAGTGGATCGTGCTCGGCTTCGACTTTGTCGAAGGGCGGTCGTCTTCGTTCGAACCTGGCTCCCCTGACCTGCCCGCGGTTATCGGCCTCCTCAATCGCATTGGTGAACTGGCCCTACCGGAAGTGGCCCGAGACTGGCCGGAAACCCGGTGGGACCGATTCGCCGCACAAGAGGCAGACACCCTGCTCTTCCGGGGTGATGCCCTGCTCTATACCGACATCAATCCAGGCAACTTGATGATCGGGGACCGAGAGACCTGGGCGGTTGACTGGTCGTGGCCGACGCACGGTGCCGCATTCTTCGACCCCGCCTGTCTCGTCGTGCAGCTTATCGCCGCAGGTCATAGCCCCGAATCCGCCGAGTCCTGGGTCGCTGGCTGCGCTGCATGGTCAAACGCAGACCCGAGAGCGATCGATGCCTTCGCGGTAGCCAATCTGCGGATGCATCGTCGTTTCGCGGAGCGGAACCCCGACGCCTCGTGGCTCACGGCCATGATGGCAGCGAATCAGGCATGGGCAGCCCACCGAGGCATCCGCGAGGTGGCGCCGCAAGACCTGCGCACTCGGTGGCGTCACTCCGCATGGTAGGCCCGGGCGGCCGCGTCATGGGCGGTGGGGAAAGCCTCCACCCGCTCCGCCCGCTGCGCCGGAATCCTCACCCCCACCCGCCCCGCCACCCTGTCCCCCACCCACCGCAAAAAGGCCGTTGGCAGGAACACCGCGTCCGCGAACAGCATCGCCAGGGAGAAGAAGGGCAGGCCCAACAGCACGGCGATGCCCAGGTGTTCGGCCATCATCACCGCCAACAGGACGTTCTTCACCCGGCGGTTGATCAGGGTGAAGGGGAACGCCACCTGCATGGCGACGGTGGCATAGCTGAGGACGAGGACCAGGACGCCGCTGCCGGCCAGCAGGTGGGAGAGCCAGGGCCAGGGGGAGAAGTAGTCCAGGTGCAGCGGGTAGTAGAGCGCGGTGCCGTCCTGCCAGAGGCTGCCCTGGACCTTGTACCAGCCGGCGGTGGCGTAGATCAGGCAGACCTCGGCCATGATGACCAGCAGCGCCGCGTTGTGGATCAGATTGGCCAGGGCGTCGAGCACGGACCGGGGCTCGCCGGGGGCGTAGGCGCCGGCCAGCCACCACAGGGCCTGCATCAGCCAGAGGCCCCACAGGACGGTGGCCCAGCCCAGGCCGGGCAGCGGGCCGTGGTCCGTCCAGCGCAGATGGGCGCCGGTCAGGGTCTGGACCAGGGCCAGGGCCAGGCCGCAGCTGATCCACAGGACCAGGCCCCCGGTGCCGGAACCGGCGCGGCGGCGGGCGTCCAGCGACCAGACCCGGCCGCAGCGGGTCAGCACCAGATAGAGCGCCATCAGGTGCAGCACATTGTCGCCGCCGTCGCCGACGAAGACGGTGCGGTTCTGCAGGGACAGCACCCCGATCATGGACAGCACGGACACCGCACGGGTGTGCCAGCCCAGCATCAGCAGCAGGGCGAAGAGCATGGCCAGGGCGTAACAGGTCTCGAACCACCAGTCGGCGCGGGACCACAGCAGGGCGGTGAAGGCGCCGTTGCCGGCGGTCAGTTGGCGGGCCAGGGACCAGCTCCAGGGGCCGTCCGGGCCGTAGAGCCGGTGCCGGTGCGGCCACTCGCGCAGCAGGAAGCACAGCCAGGTGAAGGACAGGCCGATGCGGATCACGGCCGTCTGGTACGGGCCCAGGGCCTGGTCGGTGACGCGGGCGAAGGCCCGGCCCAGGTGGTGGCGCACGCTCATCGGTCCCCCGGCAGGTCCTGGGCGGTGACGGCCCACCAGGCCAGCTCCCGGTAGGTGGGGGTGGTGTCCGAGTGCTGCCCGCTCCAGGAGGGCAGGCCCACCGGGGTGCTGACACAGCGCACCTGTATCCGGGCCACGGTGCGCGCCTCGCGCATGGTGCCGATCCGGGAGATCACCAGCCGGCGCAGATATGCCTCGGAGAGCTGCCCGCGCGGCCCCAGCGGATGCTCGCCGGTGTCATGGGAGTTGGCGTAGAAGTCCCAGGCCCGGCGGAGCTGGTTCTGCCGGGTGTGGCTGGGGAAGGGGTTGTGGCGTATCGCGGCCCCGTCCTCGGCGGACAGGTCGATCCAGTCGCTGGTGATCTCCCGGCCGTCGGGGCCGCGCAGCCCGGCCCGGACCTGGACGGAGATGTTCTGCTGGAGCGGGTTGGGGGCGAACAGCTTCCAGTTCTGCTCGAACTCGGGCAGGACGTAGTGGTTGATGGCGGCGGCGTGCTGCCGGCTCACCGTGTTCAGCGGCGCCACATGGAGAAACATCATCACCAGGTGAACGGCGGTGGCCATGGCCACCAGCGCGGCGCCGCCCGCCACCACCGCCCGGGCCGGCCGGGACAGCCCGGCCCAGCCCGGCGGCGCGGCCCGCTCCCCCGCCGCCGTACCCCTGTCGTCCACTGACATCAACCGCCCCGATTCCTGTGGGTGCCGTCCGGTCACCGACGCCGCGCCGGGACTTGCCCGGTGCACGCTACCGACGCCCGCCACGCCTTGACACCTCATGAGCGGGCCCCGCACCATTGAACCGAACGATCGGTCGGTAGGGGCCGCTCAACGGCGGGCCCCGCGCAGGCAGAGAGCGAGGGCACGGCATGACGACGACGGTGCCGGAAGCGGCGACCCCCCAGACGGCCTTCGACGCCGCCGTGGCCGCCGACGAGCGCATCGAGCCCAGGGACTGGATGCCGGACGCCTATCGCGCCACGCTGGTGCGCCAGATCGCCCAGCACGCCCACTCCGAGATCATCGGCATGCAGCCGGAGGCCAACTGGATCACCCGGGCCCCCTCGCTGCGGCGCAAGGCGATCCTGATGGCCAAGGTGCAGGACGAGGCGGGCCACGGCCTCTACCTCTACAGCGCCGCCGAAACCCTGGGCGTCGGCCGCGAGGAACTGCTGGACAAGCTGCACTCCGGCCGCCAGCGCTACTCCTCGATCTTCAACTACCCCACCCTCACCTGGGCCGATGTGGGCGCCATCGGCTGGCTGGTGGACGGCGCCGCGATCACCAACCAGGTGCCGCTGTGCCGCTGCTCCTACGGCCCCTACGCCCGCGCCATGGTGCGGATCTGCAAGGAGGAGTCCTTCCACCAGCGCCAGGGCTATGAGCTGCTGCTCGCCCTGAGCCGGGGCACCGAGGCCCAGCACGCCATGGCCCAGGACGCGGTCGACCGCTGGTGGTGGCCCTCCCTGATGATGTTCGGCCCGCCGGACGAGGAGTCCGCGCACTCCGCCCAGTCCATGGCCTGGAAGATCAAACGGCACTCCAACGACGAGCTGCGCCAGCGGTTCGTGGACATCTGTGTACCCCAGGCCGAGTCCCTGGGACTGACCCTGCCCGACCCGGACCTGCGCTGGAACGAGGAGCGCGGGCACCACGACTTCGGCCCCATCGACTGGGACGAGTTCCAGGAGGTGCTGCGCGGCAACGGCCCGTGCAACGCCGAACGCCTGGCCCGCCGCCGCACCGCCCACCAGAACGGCGCCTGGGTACGGGACGCCGCCGCCGCGTACGCCGCCAAACACCGGAAGGAACGGGCATGAGCAGCAGCACCGACTGGCCGCTGTGGGAGGTGTTCGTCCGCTCCCGGCGCGGGCTCTCCCACACCCACGCCGGCAGCCTGCACGCGCCGGACGCCGATATGGCGCTGCGCAACGCCCGCGACCTCTACACCAGACGCTCCGAGGGCATCTCGGTCTGGGTGGTGCCCTCGGCCGCGATCACCGCCTCCTCGCCGGACGAGAAGGACCCGTTCTTCGAGCCGGCCGCCGACAAGCCGTACCGGCACCCGACCTTCTACGAGATCCCCGAAGGAGTGAAGCACCTGTGACCAGAACCGCCGCGCTGGCCCTCGGCGATGACGCGCTGGTGCTCTCCCACCGGCTGGGGGAGTGGGCCGGCCATGCGCCGGTGCTGGAGGAGGAGGTCGCGCTGGCCAATATCGCGCTGGATCTGCTGGGCCAGGCCCGCACCCTGCTCTCCATGGCCGGCGACGAGGACGAGCTGGCCTATCTGCGCGAGGAACGGGCCTTCACCAACGTCCAGTTGACGGAGCAGCCCAATGGCGACTTCGCCCACACCATCGCCCGCCAGCTGTACTTCTCCGTCCACCAGCACCTGCTCTACGCCCAACTGGCCGCCGGACACGGCCCGTTCGCGGCCCTGGCCGGCAAGGCGGTCAAGGAGACCGCCTATCACCGCGACCACGCCGAGCACTGGACCCTGCGGCTGGGCGACGGCACCGCCGAGAGCCACCGCCGGATGCAGCAGGCGCTGGACGCCCTGTGGCGTTACACCGGCGAACTCTTCGAGCCGGTGGAGGGCGTGGACGCCAACTGGACCGCGCTGCGCGAGGACTGGCTGACCCTGGTCCACGGCACGCTGCGGGACGCCGGCCTGGACCTGCCCGAGGGCCCCTCCTCCGACGCCTGGACGGCCGGCGCCGGCCGGCAGGGCATCCACACCGAGCCCTTCGGCCGGATGCTGGCCGAGATGCAGCACCTGCACCGCAGCCACCCGGGGGCGTCATGGTGACCGTACGGGAGGACGAACTGCGCACCCTGGCCGGGGCGGTGCCGGACCCCGAGCTGCCGGTGATCAGCCTGGCCGAGCTGGGCGTACTGCGCGACGTCCGCGTCACCGGGCCCGGCCGGGTGGAGGTGGACCTCACCCCCACCTACACCGGCTGCCCGGCCATCGAGGCCATGGCGGCCGATGTGCGGCGGGTGCTGGGCGAGCGGGGCATGGCCGAGGTGACGGTGCGCACCGTGCTCGCGCCGCCCTGGTCCACCGACGACATCAGCGCCGAGGGGCGCCGGAAGCTGGCCGAGTACGGCATCGCGCCGCCGCGCCCGGCCGGTCCGGTGCCCGTCGCGCTGGGCCCCACGCGCCGGGCCGCCGAACCGGCGGAGCCGGTGCGCTGCCCGCACTGCGGCTCCGCCGACACCACCCTGCTCAGCCGCTTCTCCGCCACCGCCTGCAAGGCGCTGCGGCGCTGCGAGGCCTGCCGCGAACCCTTCGACCACTTCAAGGAGTTGTGATGACGGCGGCCCGGCACGGCGTCTTCCACCCGCTGCGGGTGACGGAGGTGGAGCGGCTCACCGATGACTCGGTGGCGGTGACCTTCGCGGTGCCGCCCGGACTGCGGGACGTCTTCGCGCACGCCCCCGGCCAGCACCTGGCGCTGCGCAGGTTCACCGACGGCGGGGAGATCCGCCGCAACTACTCCCTCTGCGGCCTGGCGCCGGGGCCGGAGGGGCCCGAGTCGCTGCGGGTGGCGGTGCGGCTGGTGGACGGCGGGGCGTTCTCCGGCTACGCGCTCAAGGAGCTGACGGCCGGGGACACCGTGGATGTGCTGCCGCCGGCCGGGCGGTTCGTCCTCCGGCCACGGCCCGGGCACTTCGCGGCGGTGGTCGGCGGCAGCGGCATCACCCCGGTGCTGTGCATGGTCACCACCCTGCTGGCCCGGGAGCCCAAGGCCCGCTTCACCCTGATCCGCAGCGACCGCACCAGCGCCTCCACGATGTTCCTGGACGAGGTCGCCGACCTCAAGGACCGCTATCCCGACCGCCTTCAGCTGGTGCAGACCCTCTCCCGCGAGGAGCGCCAGGCCGGCCCGGCCTCCGGCCGGCTGGACGAACAGCGGCTGACGGAACTGCTGCCCGCACTGCTGCCGGTGGCGGCGGTGGACGGCTGGTATCTGTGTGGCCCCCATGGGCTGGTGCAGGGCGCGGAACGGGCGCTGGGCGCACTGGGCGTGCCCCGGGAGCGCGTCCACCAGGAGATCTTCCATGTGGGCGGCGAGCCGGCCGTCACCGGCACCGGTGCCCCCGTCCCGGCGCACGCCACGGTCACCGCCCACCTGGACGGGCGCAGCGGCAGCTGGCCGGTGCGGGAGGGCGAGACACTGCTGGAGACGGTGCTGCGCAACCGGCCCGACGCCCCGTACGCCTGCAAGGGCGGGGTGTGCGGGACCTGCCGGGCGTTCCTGGCCGCCGGCGAGGTGCGGATGGACCGCAACTTCGCGCTGGAACAGGAGGAGTTGGACGCCGGCTATGTACTGGCCTGCCAGTCGCATCCGGCCACCGAGCGGGTGGAGCTGGACTTCGACCGCTGACCGCCCTACCTTTTGCCCCTACCTTTTTGACGGCACGTCAGATCGGGGGTCGAGGGCGGTGGACTTCACCTTCACCGAGGAGCAGCAGGCGGCGGCCGAGGCGGCACGGGGCGTCTTCGCGCAGGTCGCCCCGGACACGGTGCCCAGCCCGGCGCTGAACCGGGACGCGGTGGCCGAGGACTTCGACCGCGCGCTGTGGCGGCGGCTGGCCGCGGCGGATGTCCTGGGGCTGACGGTGCCCGGCGGGCAGGGCGGCGCGGGACTGGGCCCCATCGCCTGGTGCCTGGCCCTGCGGGAGGCCGGCCAGGTGCTGGCCCGGGTCCCGCTGCTGGAGACCGGCGCGGCCGCGCTCACCCTGGGCCGCTATGGCGACCCCTGGCGGCTGCTGCCCCGGATCGCCCGGGGCGAGGTGGCGCTGACCGTCGCCGCCGAGGGCCGCACCGGCCACGGCCCGGCCGAACTGGCCGTGCTGGCCCGGCCGTTGGACGACGCGGCCTGGGCGCTGGACGGGCTGCACACCGCGGTGCCCTGGGCCGGGTGTGTGGACGCGGTACTGCTGCCCGCGCACACCTCCGAGGGGCGGGCGGTGCTGGCCGTGGTGGAGCCGGCCGCCGACGGTGTGACCCTGGCCGGACAGGTGTCCACCAGCGGAGAGGCGCTGGCCGAACTGCGCCTGGACCAGGTACGCGCCGAGCGGGTGCTGACCGCCGGGGGCGCCTGGGCCTGGCTGCGGGCGGTACTGGCCACCGGGGTGTGCGCCCTGGCGCTGGGGGCGGGCACGGCGGCGCTGCGGATGACCGCCGAATACACCGGAAAACGCGAGCAGTTCGGCCATCCGCTGGCCACCTTCCAGGCGGTGGCCATGCAGGCGGCCGACCGCTATGTCGACCTGCTGGCCATGGAAGCCACGCTCTGGCAGGCGGCCTGGCGCCTGGAGTCGGGCCCGGCACCGGCCGAGGTCGCGGTGGCGAAGGTATGGGCCGCGGAAGGGGTACGGCGGGTGCTGGCCACCGCCCAGCATCTGCACGGCGGCTTCGGCGCCGATGTGACCTATGCGCTGCACCGCTACCACGCCTGGGCCAAGCAGCTGGAACTGGCGCTGGGGCCGGCGGCGGCGTGGGAGGAGGAACTGGGGGACTGTCTGGCGGCGGAGCAGTAGCTTCACCTGGTTGGCAGTTCCGGGTGGCGCTTCGGCCGTGAGATGCGTCCATGGAAACGGAGCACATCGTCTCGTCGCGCACCCGCGCCCTGCCAGGAGGACGCCATGGGCAACAAGGACCGGTCCCAGGACACGCCGGAGGCCCGACGGGCCACCAGTAAGGGCAAGGACCAATCCCCGGAACGCGGGCGCCGGCCCGGCAAGGAGCGGGAGGACGAGGCCCAGCGGGAGGCCCGCGAGCGCTTGGACACGGACTACGACGCGTCCTAGCCCATGTCGTAGGTGTGTCGGGGGGGGGGGGGGGGCGGGGGGGGGGGCCCCCCCCGGGGGGGCCCCCCCCCCCCCCCCCCCCCCCCCCCCCCCCCCCCCCCCCCCCCCCCCCCCCCCCCCCCCCCCCCC
>NZ_JBIUAW010000005.1:0-329619 GCF_044593195.1 Streptomyces sp. NPDC052396 | reverse complement strand
GGGGGCGGGGGGGGGCCGGCCGGCCCCCGGCCCCGGGGGCCGCGCGGGGGGGGTCCCGCCCCCCGGGCCCGGGGGGCCCGGGGGGGGGGGGGGCCCCCCCCGGGGGGGGGGCCCCCCCCGGGGGGCAACCCCACGACACACTCGGCACACCGTGCCAGCCGTTAGATCACCACGCCCGGCGCGCCGCCGGCGCCGATGACCGGCCGGCCCGCCGCCTCCCACACCTGCATCCCACCGGCCACATTGACCGCGTCCAGCCCCTGCTGCACCAAATAGTTGGTCACCTGGGCGGACCGCCCGCCGGAGCGGCAGATGACATGGATCCGGCCCCCGTCCGGGGCCGCCTCGGTCAGCTCGCCGAAGCGGGCCACAAACTCGCTCATCGGAAGGTGCAGCGCACCCTCGGCGTGCCCGGCCTCCCACTCGTCGTCCTCCCGGACGTCCAGCAGGAAGGCATCCGGCGCCAGCTCGGCGACCTCGACGGTGGGGATTCCAGCTCCGAAACTCATAACGCCGACGCTACCCGACCAGCCCGGCCAGCCGGGCCTCCCGCTCGGCGATCTGGGAGCGCAGCCCGGCGGCGATCTCCTCCAGCAGCGCGTCCGGGTCGTCCGGCGCCATCCTGATCATCGAGCCGATCGCGGACTCCTCCAGCTCCGCGACCAGCCGGGAGAGCATCTCCTTGCGCTCGGCCAGCCACTCCAGCCGGGCGTAGAGCTCCTCGGCCCGGCCGGGCCGGCGCTGGGCGGGGACCGGACCCGCCGCCCACTCCTCGGCCAGCTCGGCCAGCTCCGCCTCGTTCCCGGCCGCATAGGCGGCGTTGACCCGCACCAGGAACGCCTCCCGCCGCTCCCGCTCGGCGTCGTCCCGGGCCAGGTCCGGGTGGGCCTTGCGGACCAGCTCGCGGTAGGCCTTGCGGGCGGCGTCGCTGGGCCGCACCCGCTTGGGCGGCTGCACCGGCTGACCGGTGAGCATGGCCATGGCCTCGGGCGAGAACCCGTCCTCCTCCAGCCAGCCGCCGAACAGCTGCTCGATGCCCGGCATGGGCTCCACCAGCGCCGCCGCCTCCTGCGCCTTGCGCAGGTCCTCAGGGTCACCGGTACGGGCCGCGACCGCCTCGGCGATCCGGGCGTCCAGCCGGTCCAGCGTGGCGTACAGCGGCCCCAGCCGCTGGTGGTGCAGCCGGGAGAAGTTGTCCACCTCCACCCGGAAGGTCTCCACCGCTATCTCGAACTCGATCAGCGCCTGTTCGGCCGTGAGCACCGCCTGAGCAAGCCGCTCGGTGCCGGGTTCCTGGGGTTCCGTCTCCGGGTTGGTCACCCGCCCAGCGTACGAGTTCCCGGCGGCGGGAGCGGTCAGACGCCGACCGCCTCCGCCATCTCCTCCTCGGCCTCCTCGGACTCCGCGGCCTCCGCGGCGGGAGCCGTTACGCCCGTCCGCCGGGACTCAACGCCCCAGGCCAGGGCGACGGCCACCAGGCCGGCCAGCAGCCACAGCCCCAGCGTCCACAGGTGCCCGGACAGGCCGGCGTGGCCGAAGTAGACCAGGCTGCGCACGCCCTCCACAAAGCCCGCGCCATTCCAGAAGGAGTGCAGTGCGGCGAAGAACCCGCTCTGCATCTCGGGCCGGAAGACCCCGCCGGAGCTGGTGAAGTTGAGCATGACGAACAACACCATCAGTCCCAGCGTGGTCCACCGCTTGAGGAAGGTGTGCAGCCCGGTGCCGATCAGCAGCACGCCCGCCGAGTACAGCCAGGCCATGCCCCACACGCCCCACAGACCATGGTCGACCAGGTGGAACACCGGCTTCGCCAGCATCACCCCGATCAGGCTCACCACCAGTGAGGTGGCCGCCGCCAGCAGCGCCCGGATCCGCATCGGCAGGGCCGCGCCCGCGCCGCCGATCACCGCGACCGAGGCGTAGGAGCCGATGCTCAGCGCCACCAGCAGGAAGAAGATGCCCTGCCCGGTGGGGTCGTGCCCGGCCGGCGGCACCACATCGGTCACCTTCAGCGGCGCCTGCTGGCGGGCGGCGACCGGGGCGAAGACCTTCTGCACCACCGAGGCCGTGGTGTCCGACCCCGCCGAGGCGGTCAGCAGCTCGGGCGCCCGCCGGTCCGGCACATACGCCCCGAACACCTGCTGCCGCTGGAGCTGGTGCACCGCCTCGGCGCGGCTGGCGACGGTACGCACCTCGAGCCGGCCCTGCCCGGCCTTCTCCTCGATGGACTGGGCCAGCACCTGGGCCCTGGGCCCGGAGCCGACCACCGCCACCGGCAGGTGGTGCGGCGAAGGGTCGGCGAAGGCGCCCAGGTAGGCGAGCCCCATGCCGAGGCACATCAGCAGGGGGGTGAGCAGATGGGTCAGGACATGACGCAGCGCGGGCCTCATGGCGGCCCCCTCTCGGTTGATTCGGGGAGATAGTTGGCTTCTACAACTCATCGGTCAAGTTGTACTGTACAACTACATGCGCCGAAAGGAATCCCCCGTGCCGGACCGAACCGATTCGCTGGAGACCATCCAGCGCGAGCTGACCAAGTTCGCCCGCCGCGCCCGCGCCACCGCCGCCCGGATGCACCCGGAACTGTCCCTGGTCTCGTACACCCTGCTCACCCACCTCCAGGACCAGCAGGGATGCCGCGCCACCGACCTCGCCGCGCACTACCTGCTGGACAAGTCGACGGTCAGCCGCCAGGTCGCCGGCCTGGAACAGCTCGGCCTGGTCGAGCGCCGGGTCCACCCCGACGACCAGCGGGTCCAGGTGCTCCATCTCACAGAGCACGGCATCCACACCCTGGAGCAGGTCACCACCAGCCGCCGCACCGCCTTCCAGCAGCGCCTGGCCGACTGGAACGAGGACGACCTGGCCCGCTTCGCCGCCTATCTGCTGCGCTACAACGCCTCGGCCTAGACGGGCGGGGCCGGCGGGCGGGCGCCGAGGGGGAACACTGAAGGGGAACAACGAGAAGAGGTGCCTCCCGTGGTGACTTTCGTCACCGGGGAGACACCTCTTCGGTGGTGCGCGAGGGGGGAGTTGAACCCCCACGCCCTTGCGGGCACTGGAACCTGAATCCAGCGCGTCTGCCTATTCCGCCACCCGCGCATCTGGGTGTTGCCTTCGGGCCTTCGCTTCCCTTCCGGGCCGCTCGCGCCTTCCGACATGCAGAACATTAGCACGGCTCCGAGGGTGCTTTACAAACCCGTTCCCGGCGGCCGCCCGCCCGCGCAGGCGGACGGTTGCGGGACACTGGCTCCCGGGCGCCTCTACGATCCGTGGTGCGGGCACGCGCGACGGCCCGAGGGCGACACTCGTCACTCATGGCGCCGAAGGGGAACCAGCCGTTTTCCCGAGGCGTGGATACGATCAGTAAGCAGTACAAGGAACGGCACCGAGCATCACAGGCGTCACCGAGGGAAGGAGGTGCCCCGTGGGAGTACTGAAGCGCTTCGAGCAGCGACTCGAGGGTCTCGTGAACGGCACCTTTGCCAAGGTGTTCAAGTCAGAGGTGCAGCCGGTCGAGATCGCGGGCGCACTCCAGCGGGAGTGCGACAACAACGCCACCATCTGGAACCGCGACCGGACGGTCGTTCCCAACGACTTCATCGTCGAGCTCAGCGGACCGGACTTCGAGCGGCTCAGCCCGTACTCCGGCCAGCTCGGCGACGAGCTGTCCGGCATGGTCCGCGACTACGCCCAGCAGCAGCGCTACACCTTCATGGGCACCATCAAGGTCCACCTGGAGAAGGCCGACGACCTGGACACCGGGCTGTACCGGGTGCGCAGCCGCACCCTGGCGGCCAGTGAGTCCCAGGAGGCGCACGGCGGATATCCGGGCGCTCCCCGCTCGGGTCCGAGCGCGGCCACCCAGGGCGCCGGCTACCCGTCGCCCGCCGGTGCACCGCCCATGCCCTCCGCACCGCCGCCCGGTGTGAGCCGCCCCACGCCCCGCCCCGCGGGCCCGGCCGCCCCCAGCGGACAGGTCCGGCGCTGGATCGAGATCAACGGCGCCCGCCACCAGATCTCCCGGTCCACCCTGGTGCTGGGCCGCAGCACGGAGGCGGACGTGCGCATCGACGACCCCGGTGTCTCCCGCAGGCACTGCGAAATCCGGGTGGGCACCCCCGCCACGGTCCAGGACCTGGGGTCCACCAACGGCATCGTCGTGGACGGGCAGCACACCACCCGCGCTACGCTCCGCGACGGCTCACGCATCGTCGTGGGCAGTACCACCATCGTTTACCGGCAAGCCGAAGGGTGAAGCGGGGGCAATGTCAGAGCTGACCCTCACGGTCATGCGGTTGGGTTTCCTCGCCGTACTGTGGCTGTTCGTGATCGTGGCCGTACAGGTCATCCGCAGTGACCTCTTCGGCACCCGGGTGACCGCCCGTGGCTCACGACGCGGCGGCGCGGAGCGGCAGACCCAGCGGCAGGCCCAGGCCACCCCGCCGCCGCAGCGCCAGCAGCAGAGCGGCGGCCGGCGGGCCGAGCGCGGCCGCCGCGGAGCGCCCACCAAGCTGGTGGTCTCCGAGGGCACCCTGGCCGGTACCACCGTGGCCCTGCAGGGGCAGACCATCACCCTGGGCCGCGCCCATGACTCCACCATCGTGCTGGACGACGACTACGCCTCCAGCCGGCATGCCAGGATCTATCCGGACAACGACGGCCAGTGGATCGTCGAAGACCTCAGGTCGACCAACGGCACGTACCTCGACCGGACCCGGCTGACCACCCCGACCCCTATCCCGCTCGGCGCGCCGATTCGCATCGGCAAGACCGTCATCGAGCTGCGGAAGTAGTAGGACCATGACGACCGGAGGGTGGGCAGCGAGGTGGCCAACGGCCTGTACCCGGAACCGACCGGCGAGGTGCGCATGAGTCTGACACTGCGTTTCGCCGCCGGATCGCACAAGGGCATGATCCGGGAGGGCAACGAGGACTCCGGTTACGCCGGCCCCCGGCTGCTCGCCATCGCCGACGGCATGGGCGGCCAGGCCGCCGGCGAGGTCGCCAGCTCGGAGGTGATCTCCACCCTGGTGACCCTGGACGACGACATCCCGGGCTCCGACATCCTCACCTCGCTGGGCACCGCGGTCCACCGCGCCAACGAACAGCTGCGGGTGATGGTCGAGGAGGACCCCCAGCTGGAGGGCATGGGCACCACGCTCACCGCCCTGCTGTGGACCGGCCAGCGCCTGGGCCTGGTGCACGTCGGCGACTCCCGCGCCTACCTGCTGCGCGACGGCGTCCTCACCCAGATCACCCAGGACCACACCTGGGTGCAGCGCCTGGTCGACGAGGGCCGGATCACCGAGGAAGAGGCCACCACCCACCCGCAGCGCTCGCTGCTGATGCGCGCGCTGGGCAGCGGCGACCATGTGGAGCCCGATCTCTCCATCCGCGAGGTACGGGCCGGCGACCGCTACCTGATCTGCTCCGACGGCCTCTCCGGCGTGGTCAGCCACCAGACCATGGAGGAGACCCTCGCCCAGTACCAGGGCCCGCACGAGACCGTGCAGGAACTGATCCAGCTCGCCCTGCGCGGCGGCGGCCCCGACAATGTCACCGTGATCGTCGCCGACGTCCTGGACCTCGGCGGGGACGACACCCTCGGCCACCAGGTCAGCGACACCCCGGTGATCGTCGGCGCGGTCGCCGAGAACCAGTTCCCGCTCGGCGAGAGCGCCATGCAGACCCCCGCCGGCCGCGCCTCCGAGCTGGGCCGCACCCCCCAGGAACCCGCCGGCGGCTTCGGCCCGCCCGGCAGCGGCCCCACCGTCGACGGCGCTCCCGAAGGCGGCTTCGGCGCCTTTGTGGACGACTTCGACGAGGAACCGCTGCGCCCCGCCCGCCGTGGCAAGTGGCTCAAGCGCTCCCTGATCATCGCCCTGGCCCTGGGCGTGGTCGGCGGCGGCCTCTACGGCGGCTACCAGTGGACCCAGACCCAGTACTACGTGGGCGCCAAGGACGGCAACCATGTCGCCCTCTACCAGGGCATCGACCAGAACCTGGCCTGGGTCAGCCTGAGCAAGCTCGCCGAGGACCACCCCGAGATCGAACTCAAGTACCTGCCGGTCGACCAGCGCAGCCGGGTCGAGGACACCATCGCCATGGGCAGCCGCGAGCAGGCCCTGCAGAAGGTCAAGGACCTGGGCACCATCGCCGGCGTCTGCAAGAAGAAGGCCGCGCTGGACCAGGCCGAGAAGCAGAACCGGGACAACCAGAAGCGGGCCGCCGCGGCCAAGGCCGAGAGCAAGATCTCCGGCGACGTCCGTACCCGCACCGCCAAGGCCACCCCGCCCGCCGCCACCCCGGCACCCAGTCCCGCCCCCACCCTGAGCGACGAAGAGCGCAAGCTGGCCGACCAGTGCAGCGTCGGCTCGCAGTAGGGACACCGGGACAGCGAGCATGGCAGCGATCTCCCCCTTGCCCCACACCAACCCCACCGCGACCATCAGCACGGTGGGCCAGCCCAGCAGGCGCAACACCGAACTGATCCTGCTGGCCTTCGCCGTGGTCATTCCCTGCTTCGCCTATGCGAACGTGGGACTGGCCCTGGATGGCAAGATGCCCTCCGGCATGCTCGGCTACGGCATCGGCCTGGGCCTGCTGGCCGGCGTCGGCCACCTGGCGGTGCGCCGCTACGCCCGCCACGCCGACCCGGTGCTGCTGCCCCTGGCCACCCTGCTCAACGGCCTGGGCCTGGTCATCATCTGGCGCCTGGACCAGTCGGAACGCTTCCGGGCACTGAAGACCTTCGCCCCCGCGGCCACCCACCAGCTGCTGTTCTCCGCGCTGGGCATCGCCCTGTTCGTCGCGGTGCTGATGCTGCTCAAGGACCACCGGATCCTGCAGCGCTACACCTATATCTCGATGGCGCTGGCGCTGGTGCTGCTGATCGCGCCGATGTTCTTCCCGCCCGTGAACGGCGCCCGGATCTGGATCAACCTCCCGGGCCTGGGCACCATCCAGCCCGGCGAGTTCGCCAAGATCATCCTGGCGGTGTTCTTCGCCGGCTATCTGATGGTCAAGCGGGACGCCCTGGCCCTGGCCAGCCGCCGCTTCATGGGCATGTACCTGCCCCGTGGACGCGACCTCGGCCCCATCGTGGCCGTCTGGGCGATGAGCATCCTCATCCTGGTCTTCGAGACCGACCTGGGCACCTCGCTGCTGTTCTTCGGCATGTTCGTGGTGATGCTCTATGTCGCCACCGAGCGCACCAGCTGGATCGCCTTCGGCCTGCTGATGTCCGCGGTCGGCGCGGTGGGCGTGGCCTCCTTCGAAAGCCATGTCCAGGCCCGGGTGGCCGCCTGGCTGGACCCCTTCGCCGGCTGGGGCAAGTCCGATGCCAGCGAGCAGATGGTCAAGGTGCTGATCACCTTCGGCTCCGGCGGGGTCTCCGGCTCCGGCTGGGGCCAGGGCAACTCCGACCTGATCGGCTTCGCCGCCAACTCCGACTTCATCCTGGCCACCGTGGGCGAGGAACTGGGCCTGGCCGGGATGATGGCCCTGCTGCTGCTCTACGGCCTTATCGTGGAACGCGGCGTACGCACCGCCCTGGCCGCCCGTGACCCCTTCGGCAAGCTCCTCGCCGTGGGCCTCTCCGGCGCCTTCGCCATCCAGGTGTTCGTGGTGGCCGGCGGCGTCATGGGCCTGATCCCGCTGACCGGCATGACCATGCCGTTCCTGGCCCAGGGCGGCTCATCGGTGATCGCCAACTGGGCGCTGATCGCCATCCTGATCAAGATCAGCGACACCGCCCGCCGCCCTGCCCCGACCCCCGTCAACCCCGACGCCGAGATGACCCAGGTGGTCCGACCGTGAACAAGCCCGTGCGCCGGATCGCGATCTTCTGTGGACTCCTGGTCCTCGCCCTGATGATCCGCGACAACTGGCTCCAGTTCGTCCAGGCCGACGAACTCAAGAACAACAAACACAACCTGCGGGTCACCATCGCCCGCTACAGCCAGCCCCGCGGCAACATCATCGTCGACGGTCAGGCCATCACCGGCTCCGACCAGGTCAACGGCATCACTTACAAGTACAAGCGCAGCTACAAGGACGGCGCCATGTGGGCGCCGGTGACCGGCTACAGCTCCCAGGTCTACGGCAGCAAGTACCTGGAGGGCGTCGAGGACAAGATCCTCACCGGCGACGACGACCGGCTGTTCTTCAACCGGACCATCGACATGATCACCGGCAAGGGCAAGAAGGGCGGTGACGTGATCACCACCCTCAACGCCAAGGCCCAGGAGGCCGCCTTCAAGGGCCTGGGCGACAAGAAGGGCGCCGTCGCCGCCATAGACCCGCGCACCGGCAAGATCCTCGCGCTGGCCTCCACGCCCTCCTACGACCCCTCCACCATCGCCGGTGCCAATGACACCGAGGCATGGAAGAAGCTCAACGCGGACAAGGACCAGCCCATCCTCAACCGGGCACTGCGCCAGACCTATCCGCCGGGCTCCACCTTCAAGCTGGTCACCGCCTCCGCCGCGCTGGAGAACGGGCTCTACGGCAGCGTCGACCAGAACACCCAGTCGCCGGTGCCGTACTACCTGCCGGACACCCAGAACGTCCCGCTGAAGAACGAGGGCACCATCCAGTGCAAGGACGTCTCGATGCGTGAGGCCCTGCGGGTCTCCTGCAACAGCGTCTTCGGCAAGATCAGTGGCGACCTGGGCAACGACAAGATGCGCGCCGAGGCCCAGAAGTTCGGCTTCAACAACAACAATCTGATGACCCCGGTGGGCGTCGCCGAGAGCGTCTACCCCAAGGACAACCGCCCGCAGAACGCCATGGACGGCATCGGCCAGGCCTCCAACCGCGCCACCCCGCTGCAGATGGCCATGGTGGGCGCCGCCATCGCCAACAACGGCAAGCTGATGCAGCCCTACATGGTGGACAAGCTGCGCGCCCCCAACCTCAATGTGATCGACACCACCCAGCCCAAGGAACTCAGCCAGCCGCTCACCCCCGAGCACGCCCAGCAGCTGCAGAGCGCCATGGAGACGGTGGTCAAGGACGGCACCGGACAGGCCGCCCAGATCGACAACGTCCGAGTCGGTGGCAAGACCGGCACCGCCCAGAACGGTGTGGACAACAGCGGCAAGCCCTACGCCTGGTTCGTCTCCTACGCGATGACCGACAAGGGCTCCCCGGTGGCGGTCGCCGTGGTCATCGAAGGTGACAAGGACACCGCCCGGGACGACGTGGCCGGCGGCAAGCTGGCGGCCCCGATCGCCAAGAACGTCATGCAGGCGGTGCTCAGCACCTCGAAGTGACCCCGGTCACGGCCGGTGGTAACGGTCGCGTATCGGGTGACGGCCCGGTGCCGAGTACGCCGGGTACCGTATGCGCGAACAGCACACCGCCGGACCCACGCCCCGTGCGGTCGGAAAACGGAAGGGCTGGAGCTATGGAAGAGCCGCGTCGCCTCGGCGGCCGGTATGAGCTGGGCTCGGTGCTCGGCCGCGGTGGCATGGCCGAGGTCTACCTCGCCCACGACACCCGGCTCGGCCGCACCGTCGCCGTGAAGACGCTGCGGGCGGACCTCGCCCGCGACCCGTCCTTCCAGGCCCGGTTCCGCCGTGAGGCCCAGTCGGCCGCCTCCCTCAACCACCCGTCCATCGTCGCGGTCTACGACACCGGCGAGGACTATGTGGACGGGGTCTCGATCCCGTACATCGTCATGGAGTACGTGGACGGGTCCACCCTCCGCGAGCTGCTGCACTCCGGGCGCAAGCTGCTGCCCGAGCGCTCGCTGGAGATGACCAACGGTGTGCTCCAGGCGCTGGAGTACTCGCACCGGGCCGGCATCGTCCACCGCGACATCAAGCCCGCCAATGTGATGCTCACCCGCACCGGCCAGGTCAAGGTGATGGACTTCGGCATCGCCCGGGCCATGGGCGACGCCGGCATGACCATGACCCAGACCGCGGCCGTGATCGGCACCGCCCAGTACCTCTCCCCCGAGCAGGCCAAGGGCGAGCAGGTCGACGCGCGCTCCGACCTCTACTCCACCGGCTGCCTGCTCTACGAGCTGCTGACCGTCCGGCCGCCGTTCATCGGCGACTCCCCGGTGGCGGTCGCCTACCAGCACGTACGGGAAGAGCCCAACCCGCCCAGCGTCTTCGACCCCGAGATCGCGCCGGAGATCGACGCCATCGTCCTCAAGGCGCTGACCAAGGACCCCGACTACCGCTACCAGTCGGCCGACGAGATGCGCGCCGACATCGAGGCGTACCTCGACGGCCGTCCGGTGGCGGCCACCGCGGCCATGGGCGCGGTGGGCTACGGCGGCTATGGCGAGGACCAGCCCACCACCATGCTCCGCCCGCACGACGCGGGCGCCGGCCAGACCTCCATGCTGCCGCCGGTCCGCGACGGTGGCGGCGGCTACGGCGGCTATGACGACGGACCCGCCGGCCATGGCGGCCACGGCGGCGGCCGCAAGAGCAAGCTCTCCACCGTGCTGCTGGTGCTGGCCGGCGTCCTGGTGCTGGTCGGCGCGATCTTTATCGGCAAGTCGCTGTTCAGCGGCACCAGCGGCTCCGGAGGTGATGTCTCCACCCCGCAGCTGACCGGTGAGACCTTCGACTCCGCCCAGAAGCTGGGCCAGAACGTCGACCTCAAGGTGGTCAAGGGCGGCGAGAAGAACTGCGACCAGGACCCGGGCAAGGTCTGCGACCAGGACCCCAAGGTCGGCACCAAGGTCAAGCGGAACAGCACGGTGAAGGTCGTGCTGTCCAAGGGACCGGGCCAGATCGATGTGCCCAACGTCCGGGGCAAGCAGTACGACGACGCCAAGTCGATCCTGGAGGACAAGGGCTTCGAGGTCTCCAAGGCCACCAAGGAGTCCACCGAGCAGGACCCGGGCACCGTGCTGTCCCAGGACCCCTCGGACGGTGAGAAGGCCGACAAGGGCGCCAAGATCAAGCTCACCGTGGCCATCGCCCAGGCGAAGCGGACCGTGCCCTCCGTGGTCGGCCAGCCCTTCGACGCCGCCAAGAAGCAGCTCTCCGACCTGGGCTTCTCGGTCCAGCGGCAGGACCAGGACTCCGACCAGCCGGCCAACAATGTGATCACCCAGAGCCCGGACGGCAACACCCAGGCCGCCCCCGGCTCCACGGTCACCCTCACCGTCTCCAAGGGCCCGCAGCAGACCGCGGTGCCCATGGTGACCATGAAGAGGCTCAAGGACGCCAAGAAGGCGCTCACCGACGCCGGGTTCCAGGTCGGCGCCATCAACGGGTCCCAGGACGACAACGCCCTCGTCACCGCCCAGGACCCGGCCGGCAACAGCCAGGGCGACAAGAGCAAGCCGGTCAATCTGTGGACCACGGGCGTCCCCCTCCCCGGTGGTGTCGCCGGCCAGAACGGCGCCAACGGCAACCAGGGCGGCCCCCTGGGCAACTGGACAGGCGGACAGGACTGACGACGAGGAAGCCCCCGGTGAGTGAAAACTCACCGGGGGCTTCCCCTTGTGCGGCTACCGCTCAGCGCAGCTCCTTCGGCGGAGTCCGCTTGGCGTCCACCTTCTCGGTGCGCACCAGCTCCGCCCAGACCACATACCGGTAGTCCGAGGTGTACATGGGCGTACAGGTGGTCAGCGTCAGATAGCGGCCGGGCGCGGTCTTCCCGGACTCCTTGGGGACCGTGTCGAGCACCGACACATCGAACCGCGAGGTCTCCTTGAGCTCCTTGAAGACCTTGTAGACGTACCAGGTGTCCCGGGTCTCGAAGACCACCGCGTCACCGTTCGCCACCTTGTGGATGTTGTGGAACTTGGCACCGTGCCCGTCCCGGTGCGCGGCCAGGGTGACATTGCCCTGCTTGTCCCAGGGCATCGCCGACTTCACCGGCTTGCGGTAGTAACCGGCCACGCCCTCGTTGAGCACACTCGTCCCGGTGCCCTGCTTCACCAGCACCTCGCCGTTGTGCATGGCGGGCACATGCAGGAAGCCGATGCCGTCCTTGGTGTCCAGCGCGCCGGGCCCGCCGGCCGCCGCCCAGTGCCTGCGCACCTGATCGCCCTGCCGCTTGGCCTCACGGTCCGCCAGGACATTGGTCCACCACAGCGAGTAGACCACGAACAGGGCCGTCAACACCCCTGCCGTGATGAGGAGTTCACCGATGACGCCGACGGTGGCGGCTATCCGCCCGCGCGTACGGTCGTGCCGCTCTGCCACCGCTGCTCGTACCCCGTTTCCCTGTCCTGAGACCTGGCGGTCACTCAAGGAGCGCATCCGGCTTGCCCTTGCTCCTCGGCCGCTCGTCCACCATCTTGCCCCACACGATCAGCCGGTACGTACTGGTGAACTCGGGGGTGCAGGTGGTCAGGGTGAGGTAGCGGCCGGGCCCGCCGAAGCCCGAACCCTGGGGAACCGGCTGGATGACGCCCACATTGGCGGGCGAGGTCTGGTCCAGGCGGCTGGTCACCTCATAGGTGTAGAAGGCGCTCCTGGTCTCCACCACGATCTTGTCGCCGGGCTGCAGCCGGTTGACGTACCGGAAGGGCTCGCCATGGGTGTTGCGATGCCCGGCCAGCGCGAAGTTGCCCTGCTTGTCCCAGGGCATCGCGGACTTGAAGGGACTGGAGTAGTGCCCAACCATGCCCTTGTCCAGCACCTGGTGCTTGCCCGTGCCCTCCGCGATGGGCGCCTTCACATCCAGCTTGGGGATATAGATGATGGCGAAGCCCTGGCCGGGCGAGAAGGCGCCCGCGTCCCGGTCCCTGCCCCCGCCGCTGTCCCAGGCGTGCTGCAGGCTGCTGGCCGCGCCATGCGCCTGCCGGTGGGCGATCACATTGGTCCACCACAGCTGGTAGGCGACAAACAGCAGCATCACCACGCCCACGGTGATGAACACCTCGCCGGTGAACCGGCTGAGCACCACCCCCAGACCGTCCCGCCGCGCCCGCCGGGCGGCCCGGCGCCGCTGGGCGCGGCCGCCGGCCGGCCGGGGCGCCGGCACCTCGATCCGGCGCAGCCGCATGGTGGCGTCGTCCTCCGGCGGCAGCGGCTGGGACACCGCCCGCGGAGCCGACGGCGTTCCGGCGCCGGTCACATACAACGCACCGGACCCGTAAGCCACTTGGGACGGCCGGAGGTCCTCGGTGGTCACGCCCCGGCCGTGCCGACCACCGGGGCCAGCCCGGCGGACCGTTCCACCGCGCCCTCGTCGCCACAGGCCACCAGCCAGTTGGCGAGCATCCGGTGGCCGTACTCGGTGAGCACCGACTCGGGGTGGAACTGCACACCCTCCACCGGCAGATCGCGGTGGCGCAGCCCCATCACCACGCCCGACTCGGTACGGGCGGTGACCTCCAGCTCATCCGGCCAGTGCCGGTCCAGATCCACCGCCAGCGAGTGGTAGCGGGTGGCGGTGAACGGGGAGGGCAGGCCCTTGAAGACGCCCGCGCCCTCGTGCGTCACCCGCGAGGTCTTGCCGTGCAGCAGCTCCGGGGCCCGGTCCACCACTCCGCCGTAGGCCACCGCCATCGACTGCATGCCCAGGCAGACGCCGAACACCGGCACCCCGGTGTCCGCGCAGTGCCGCACCATCTCCACACAGACACCGGCCTGTTCGGGCGTGCCCGGGCCGGGGGAGAGCAGCACGCCGTCGAACCCGTCCTGGGCGTGCCGGGTGGCCACCTCGTCGTTGCGCAGCACCTCGCACTCGGCCCCGAGCTGGTAGAGGTACTGGACCAGGTTGAAGACAAAGCTGTCGTAGTTGTCCACGACCAGAATGCGTGCAGGACTCATCGGGTCACCGCCATGCCGTTGTCGACCGTCACATCATTGAACGGCAGCAGCGGCTCCGCCCAGGGGAAGACGTACTGGAAGAGCAGGTACACCACGCCCAGCCCCAGCACCAGGGAGATCAGCGCCTTCACCCATGCGTTGCCCGGCAGATGACGCCAGATCCACGCGTACATACTGTCCCTACTTGCTTGCCGAATGACCACTCACCGAACTGACCGAGTGAATTGCGGTCCCAGCCTAAGGGGCGCGGCGGTGCCACGGGGCTCAGCCGGGCAAAGCCTTGGGCTTGCCGTCGGACACCGGCCGTATGGCGTCCAGGTGTCCCCAGACGATCAGCCGGTGGCTGTGGCCCCACTCCGGATCGCAGGTGGTCAGTGTGAGGTAGCGGCCCGGCCGGGTCCGGCCCGCCTCGGCGGGCACCGGATCGAGCACCGTGGTGTCATCGGGCAGCGTCCGGTAGGGCGGGGCGTCCACCCGGTAGGTGAACCAGTTGCTGCCGTCGGTGAGCACCACCGCGTCGCCGGGCCGCAGCCGCGGCAGGTCCTTGAAGGGGTCGCCATAGGTGCGTCGGTGCCCGGCCACCGCGAAGTTGCCCACCGCGCCCAGCCGGGCGGTGCCCGCGTAGTGGCCCAGCCCCTTCTTCAGCAGCCCGGTGCCGGTGCCCTCCAGGACGGGCTTGGCCCAGTGGGCGCCCAGCCGCGGGATGTACATCACCGCGAAGGGGGCGCCCGGGCGGTAGCCGGGCGGCGGCTCCCCGGGGGGCTGCGCGGCGGGGGCCGGTCCCGTTCGCGTTCCCGTTTCGGCTCCGGCCACGGCCCCGGGTCCGGTCCGTTCGCCGGCCCCGGACGCGGAACGGCCCGCCGGGCCGGCCGGGGCCGCCCACTGCTGCCGCAGCCGGTGCAGCTCGCCGTCCATGGCCCCGTCCGCCCGGACCCCGGTCCAGTAGAGGAGGTAGACCACCAGCAGGACCGTCAACAGACCGGCGGTGACGCACAGTTCACTGAGCGTACGGACCAACAGCCGCATCCGCGCCTCCCGTTGCTACCCCACGGGCTTGGCATAGGGGAGGTCAACTGTGCCCGAGTAGCCGGGAAGAGTCACCGAGTCATGCTGGTCGACTTTCCAGCCGAGGCCATAGGCGGTCACATACTGCAGGTAGTTGCGGATCGCCGGGGAGGCGTCCAGCGCCTTGCGCAGCGCGCCCCGGTCGCCGACCGCGGTCACCTTGTACGGCGGGGAGTAGACCCGGCCCTGCAGGATCAGGGTGTTGCCCACACAGCGCACCGCGCTGGTGGCGATCAGCCGCTGGTCCATGATCTGGATGCCCTGGGCGCCGCCCTGCCACAGGGCGTTCACCACGGCCTGCAGGTCCTGCTGATGGATCACCAGGTCATTGGGCTGCGGCGGGGGCACCCCGGGGATCTTCGGGCCGGCGCCGGGCGGGGCGTCGGTGAGGGTGACGGTCAGTCCGGGGCCGGTCAGCGGCTGGGTGCCGGTCGCCGCACCCAGCGCGGCCAGCCGCTTGTTCTGCGCGGTGTTGCCGCCGGTGTCCCGCCTGGCCAGCGCGTCCACTTCGGACCGCAGGCCGGCGGCGCCGCCCTCCAGTTCGCCATTGGCCCGGCTGCGCTCCTGAATCAGGTCGGACAGCCGCAGCATCGAGGCATCGGTACGGATGTTGGTGCCCTTGGCGGTGTTGAAGCTCATCCAGAAGATCAGGCCCGCCAGCGCGAACACGGCCACGGTCAACAGCCGGACCGGCCGGAATCGCCGGGAGGGCCTGCTGGTGGAGTCGGCGGAATTGCTCAACGTACCCTTGTCCTCTCCGACGCCGCGGAAGCACTACGCTAACGGACGCCCGGGGGAAGGCAGCGCGCTCCGCCGGACACCACAGCCCGACAACACAGCCCTTGTACATCCCCAGCGCGGTCACGCAGCGCATCGACAGGAGAGTTCCTCGTGCCGAAGTCACGGATCCGCAAGAAGGACGACTTCACCCCGCCGCCCGTCAAGCAGCAGAACATCAAGCTGAGCTCCGGGCGCGGCTGGGTGGCGCCGGTGATGCTGGCGATGTTCCTGATCGGGCTGGCCTGGATCGTGGTCTTCTATGTGACGGGCGGCGACATGCCCATCTCGGCCATGCACAACTGGAACATCGTGGTGGGCTTCGGCTTTATCGCCGCCGGGTTCGTGGTCTCCACCCAGTGGAAGTAGCCCCCGGCGGGGCGAGTTATCCACACCCTCGTCCACAGTGGGGAAAAACTCAGAAGATCTGTGGATAACTTCCAGCCGGTTGACGCCGGTGTGACTGATCGCAAGCGCTGCGTTCCCTCCGTCACACCGGCTTCTTCCAGCGCAAACACGGCTCCGATGGGCTGCCCATGGGCATGTCCCCAGTGGTTGTCCACCAAGTGGGGGACGCTGTGGACAACCTGAGCGCCCACCGGTGTGAGTGACCGCTAGCCGAGCTGGAACGTCCGTACGACCACCAGGGCCGTGATCGCGGCCAGCGCCGCCCCACAGGTCAGCGTCTGGACCAGCAGCCGCCTGCCCCGGGGCGCGTGCACCATGCCGTAGGCCACCGCGGTGCCCACCACCAGGCCGCCGATATGCGCCTGCCAGGCGATATTGCTCCAGGTGAAGGTGAAGATCAGGTTGAGCACCAGCACGGCCAGCACCGGGCGCATGTCGTACTTCAGCCGCCTGGTCAGCACGGCGGTGGCACCCAGCAGCCCGAAGATCGCGCCGGAGGCGCCCAGCGAGGCGCTGTCCGGCGGGGCGACCAGGTAGGTCAGCGCACTGCCGCCCAGCCCGGCCAGCAGATACAGCGCCAGATAGCGGGCCCGGCCGAAGGCGGCCTCCAGCGGGGGGCCCAGCCACCACAGCGAGAGCATGTTGAAGCCGATATGGGTGGGCGTCTGGTGCAGGAAGACACTGGTCAGCAGCCGGTACCACTCGCCCTCGGCGACGCCTGCCGACAGGTCGTCGCGCAGCGGGAACCGGCCGAACAGCTCCAGCCTGGTGACCAGGTCGTCGCCGGCCGCCAGCACCGCGATCCACACCGCGACATTGACACCAAGAATGATCTTGGTCACCAGGGCGGGGTCCCTGGGGTGCGCGCCACCGGTGACGGTGCGCGGCTCCTCGGGGTGCGGCCGGTGGCCGGTGCCGGACGGACCGGCCACGCACTCCGGGCACTGGAAGCCGACCGAGGCACTGACCATGCAGTCGGGGCAGATCCGCCGGTCACAGCGGGTACAGCACACCCCCGCCGCCCGGTCGGGATGCCGGTAACAGCAGACGGCCTGGTCGTTCATGCTCTCCCCATCGCCCCGGTCGGGGGCCGGCGGAACACACGGCCCCGCCCGTCAATACGGACGGGCGGGGCGCCGGGTTCCCGGTACGTGCGCGTTGCGCCCTATCGGGTCTCGACCACCACGGACTCGATCTTGACGTCCTGCAGCGGGCGGTCGTTGCGGTTGGTGGGCGTACCCACGATGGCGTCCACGACCTTCTTGCTGGCCTCGTCGGCGACCTCGCCGAAGATGGTGTGCTTGCCGGTCAGCCAGGTGGTGGGGGCCACCGTGATGAAGAACTGCGAGCCATTGGTGCCCGGGCCGGCGTTGGCCATGGCCAGCAGGTAGGGCTTGGTGAAGGCCAGGTCGGGGTGGAACTCGTCACCGAACTCATAGCCCGGGCCGCCGGTGCCGTTGCCCAGCGGGTCACCGCCCTGGATCATAAAGCCGCTGATGACCCGGTGGAAGACGGTGCCGTCGTAGAGCCGGTCCTGGGACTTCTTGCCGGTCGCCGGGTGGGTCCACTCGCGCTCGCCCTGGGCGAGCTCGACGAAGTTCTTGACCGTCTTGGGAGCGTGGTTCGGCAGAAGCCGGATCACGATGTCCCCCTGGTTGGTCTTCAGGGTGGCGTAGAGCTGCTCGGCCACGATCTACCTTCCATAGTGTGCGCTGACAGCCCCCGATCCTCGCATGGAGCGGCGGCGGGCGAGTAATGCCCAAAGCCCCGCGCGCGGCGGCGAACCATGGCATGGTCGAAGCCGAGCTCCCATGACCCGGATGCCCGCTCGCACATGCCGGACCGCCCATCGGCAGGCATGATCTTCCATTGGGTGGAAAGGCGACAAACCATACGCCACCGAGGAGGAGGTTCTCGTGACCCGCAAGGACAGCGTGCGCGCCGCGACCAGCACCGCCAAGGACAGCGTGCGCCACGCCGCGGAGATGGTGGCGCCCTACGCAGGCACGGCCAGGGACGCCGCCGTGCACTATGCCCACGAGGCCCGGGAACGGCTCGCCCCCCTTATGGCGGAGGCCGCGCAGCAGGCCCGGGCGCAGTACGACGCCCACCTGCAGCCCCGGCTGGAACAGGCCCGCGAGACCTTGCCGCCCAGGGTCGGCCAGGCCGCGGCCCGGGCCCTGGAGGCCGCCGAGCCGGTACGGGACGAGGCGCTCGCCCGGGGCGGTGCCGCGCTGGCCGCGCTGCGCGGCCAGGTCTCCGCCGCCGAGGTGGACAAGCTGGTGCGGCAGCGACAGCGGCGCTGCCGGGCGGGCCGGGTGGCCAAGCGGCTCGCGATCCTGGGCCTGCTCGCCGGCGGCGCCGTCGCCGCCTGGAAGTGGTGGGACCGGCAGTCCAACCCCGACTGGCTGGTCGAACCCCCGCTCGCCACCGAGCCCGGCCGCTCCTCGCTCAGCTCGGTGGACGGCAGCGTCGGCGCCGGGGGTCTGGACCCGGAGGTCCAGGCCAAGGAGGCGGAGGCCGACCGCCTGGGCGAGGGCGAGGACGACCGGCACGAAAACCCGTAGCCCGGCGCGCAGCAGGACTACCCGGGCTACCAGGACGCCCTCCGACCGCCCCTTCGCGGGTCAGCGGGTCGGAGGGCGTTCGTCGTCAGAACTGGACGTCGTCAGAACTGGACGGGGAGGTGGCGCGGTCCGCGGAGCATGGCCGCCTGCCGGTAGGGGGGCGGGTCCTGAAGCAGGGTCGCGGCGCCGAGGCGGGGGATCAGCGCGGCGAGCGCGGTCTGGGCTTCGATACGGGCGAGCGGGGCGCCGTAGCAGAGATGGATGCCGCTGCCGAAGCCGAGGTGCTGGTTGTCCGTGCGGGTGGGGTCGAACCGGTCGGGGTCGTGGAAGCGCTTGGGGTCGCGGTTGCCGGAGGCCAGCGCGAGCACCACGGAGGAGCCCTTGGGGATGGTGGTACCGGCGATGTCGATGTCGGCGAGGGGGATGCGTTCGCGCATATGGACCGGGGGCTCATAGCGCAGCAGTTCCTCCACCGCGGCCGGCAGCAGGCCGGGGTCGCGGCGCAGCCGGTCGAGCTGGTCGGGGTGGCGAAGCAGGGTGAGCACACCATTGGTGATCAGGTTGACGGTTGTCTCATGTCCGGCGATCAGCAGCAGCACGCCGGTTTGGGCGAGTTCCTCGGGGGTGAGCCGCAGTGCGGGGTCGGGTTCGTTGACGAAGGCGGAGAGCATGTCGCCGGTGGGGTGGCCGCGGCGCTGTTCGGCGAGGTTCACCAGGTACTGGCCCATCGCGACGCGTGCCCGCTCGCCCTCCTGGTCCCGCTCGGTGGAGGTGTCCTCTCCGGGCCGGATGTCGGCGGAGACGACCACCGCGTCGGACCACTGCCGGAACTGCGGCTCGTCCTCGCGCGGAACACCGAGCAGCCGGCAGATGACCATGACCGGCAGCGGGTAGGCGAAGTCGTCCACGACATCGATCTGGGTACGGTCCCGCAGCCCGTCGAGCAGTTCCCCGGTGACCCGGGCGATCTCCTCGCGCATGCCATCGACCCGGCCGGGGCTGTGCGGGGGGCCGAACGGCCGCATGGCCAGGGTGCGCAGCCTGTGGTGCTCGGGGTCGTCCAGGCGCAGAAACGGCGGCTTCGGCTCCTCCCCGGACGCGGTGGTGCCGCTGCGGGGGTCCGCGCTGAAGCGCGGGTTGTGGAGCAGGGCGGTGATCTCGTAGTAGGTGCCGACCAGGTAGCTGCCGTCCGTCTGCCGCACCACGGGGCCGGCTTGGCGCAGTTCCGCGTAGAGCGGATAGGGATCGGGACGGCTGGCGTAGTCGGTGATCCGTTGCAGCAGGGTGTCAGCGGGCATGGGGGTCGGCTCCTCATGGGTGGGCGGGAACGCGGGTCAGCCGGCGGGCGGCACCACGGTCAGCCGGCGGTCGGGGAGGTGACCGGTGAGTGCCACGGTGGGGCCGTGGGACAGGCCCTTGGGGTCCGGCACATCGGAGGGAACCGGGATTTCGGCCGCCATCGGGCGGTCGGGCGCGCCGGGCGCGGGCGGGAACGGGGCGGCGGTCTCGATCAAGTGCTGGTAGTACTCCAGGGACTTGGCCATGTTGACGGTGACCGCGGCGGTGACCCGGCCCTGGTAGCCGTAGACCATGGCGAGGCGGCGTTCCTCCAGCGTGCCCTGGGCGATGACCACCTGGTCGGAGAAGGTGGGGACGCCCACCGACTTGATATTGAGGCCGAACTGGGTGGACCAGAAGGTGGGCAGGGCCAGGTGGGGGCGGCGCAACGGCCCTGGACTGACCATGTTGTGGGCGGCCACCTCCGCCTGGGCGACCGCGTTGCCCCAGTGCTCCAGGGAGAGCAGCTGATATCCGAAGAGCGGGTGGGGGAAGCGGGAGACGTCGCCGGCCACGAAGACGTCGTCGGTGACGATCCCGTACATGTTGAAGGCCCGGCACCCGGCGTCGCAGGCGATGCCGCGCGGGCCCGCCGCCAGTCCCGTCTCGGCCAGCCACTCGACGTTGCGGACCGCGCCCAGCGCCGCGACGCAGACATCCGCCTCCAGGCGGCTGCCGTCGGACAGGTCCGCGCCGGTGAACCGGCCGCCCGCGTCCCCGCGCAGTGCGGTGACAGTCACCCCGCAGCGCAGGTCCACGCCGTGGTTGCGGTGCATGGCGGCGGCGAGTCTGGCCAGGGTGCCGCCGAGCGCGCCGATCAGGGGCGCGGGGCCGCGTTCGGTGACGGTGACGTCCAGTCCGCGTTCCCGGCAGGCCGAGGCGATCTCCGAGCCGGTGAAGCCGCCGCCGATGACCAGTACCCGGCGCGGCCCGGCGGCCAGCCGCTCGGCCAGGCCTGCGGCGTCCTCGCGGGTGCGCAGGGTGAACACCCCGTCCAGGGCGGCCTCTTGGGGGTTGGGCCAGGGTCTGGCCCGGGTGCCGGTGGCGATCAGCAGCCGGTCGTAGGGCAGTGGCTCGCCGTCGGCCAGCAGCACCCGCTTGCCGAGGGGGTCCAGGCCGGTGGCGCGTACGCCCAGCCGCCAGTCGGCGTGCGGGTCCCGGCGCATCGGAAGCCCGGTGGACCGGGGCGCCGCCTGGCCGAGCAGCACCTGTTTGGACAGCGGCGGCCGGTCGTAGGGCGGATGGGGCTCGTCCCCGACCACGGTCAGCGAGCCGGTGAAGCCTTCCTCGCGCAGCTTCTCGGCGGCCCGCAGTCCGGCGAGCGAGGCGCCGACGATGACGATCCGGCCGTCCCTGAGGTCACCGCCCATCGGGGTTCACCTCCGCACCGAGGAGGATGGCCTGGACCGGGCAGGCCGCCGCTGCCTGGCGCACACGCTCCAGCTGCTCGTCGGGGACGGCCGGGTCGTACAGCAGCCCCTCCTCACCGTGCAGCTGGAACACCTCCGGTGCCAGGAACACGCATTGCGCATAGCCCTGGCAACGGGTGAGATCCACCACGACCCGCATCCCCGTCACTCCCTCCGCCGTCTTACCCCCTCCTCGCCAGCCTGCGGGACAAGCCGGACTTCCGCACCTGGATCGCCCCGGCGGCGGGGTCAGCCCAGGGCGCGGTCGAGGTTGAAGGCGGCGCTGATGAGGGCGAGGTGGGTGAACGCCTGGGGAAAGTTGCCCTGCTGCCGGCCGGTGTGGCTGATCTCTTCGGCGTAGAGACCGAGGTGGTTGGCGTAGGTGAGCATCTTCTCGAACGCCAGCCGGGCCTCGTTCAGGCGCCCGGCCCGGGTGAGGGCCTCGACATACCAGAAGGAGCAGATGGAGAAGGTGCCCTCCTCCCCTTCCAGGCCGTCCGGGCTGGCCTTGGGGTCATAGCGCCACACCAGCGAGTCGGACACCAGCTCCTCGCCGAGGGCGTCCAGGGTGGACAGCCACAGCGGGTCGGTCGGCGCGATGAACTTGGTCAGCGGCATCATCAGCACCGCGGCGTCCAGCACCTCGGAGTCCTCGTGCTGGACGAACGCCTGCCGGGCGGGCGACCAGCCCCGGTCCATGATCCGCCAGTAGATCTCGTCCCGGACCGGCACCCAGCGGGCCGACTTCGCCGGCAGGCTGTGCCGCTGGGCGATGCGCAGGGCCCGGTCGATGGCCACCCAGCACATCAGATGGGAGTAGAGGAACCTCTTGCGCCCGCCACGGGTCTCCCACACCCCCTCGTCCGGCTGGTCCCAGTGCTCGCAGACCCAGTCCACCAGGGCGCACACCCCGCGCCAGTGACTGCTGGAGATGGGCCGGCACCACTTGTCGTACAGGTAGACGGAGTCCAGCAGAGCACCGTAGATGTCCAGTTGCAGCTGGGTGGCGGCACCATTGCCGACCCTCACCGGTGCCGAGCCCCGGTACCCCTCCAGCTGGGGCAGCACGCGTTCGGGCAGCTCAAGGCGTCCGTCGATGCCGTACATCACCTGAAGGGGACCGGACGGTCCGCCGCCTCGGCGCTCGGTGTGCCGGGTGAGGAAGCCCATGAACGCCTCGGCCTCCCCGGTGAAACCGAGCCTGAGCAGCGCATAGACGGCGAACGCGGCATCGCGCACCCATACATGGCGGTAGTCCCAGTTCCGCCCGCCGCCGATCCGCTCGGGCAGGCTGGTGGTGGGGGCCGCCACGATCGCGCCGGTGGGGGCGTAGGTGAGCAGCTTGAGGGTGAGGGCCGAGCGGTGCACCATCTCCCGCCATCTGCCGCGGTAGCGGGACTGGCGCAGCCAGTTCCGCCAGAAGGCGACCGTGGCGGTGAACTCCCGCTCGGCCCGCTCCCATGGGCAGCCGCGCGGCGCGGCTTCACCGCCGGCCCGCTCCAGGGCGAAGACCGCGCTCTCGCCCCGGGCGAGCCGGAAATCGCCCGCCACATCCCCGCCGTCGCACTCCAGCGGCACCGTGGCGGTCAGCCTCAGCGACAGCGACAGTGCCGCGCAGTCGAACACCGCGGCCCCGTCCGTCATCCGCACGGTGTGCCGCTCGGCGCCATAGCCGAACCGGGGGGCCACCCGGGCCCGGAACGGGATCGTTCCGCGCACGCACACCACCCGCCGGACCAGCCGGTGGCCGTCCGCCTCGCCGGACTCCGACAAGGGCATGAAGTCCTGGATCTCCCCCAGCCCCTCCTCGGTGAAGAACCGGGTGATCAGCACATTGGTGTCCGGGAAGTACAGCTGCTTGGTACGGGCCGGAACGGCGGCGGCCAGCTCGAAGGCCCCGCCCCGGTCCGCGTCGAGGATGGCCGCGAAGACGCTGGGGGAATCGAACGCCGGGCAGCAGTACCAGTCGATGGTGCCGTCGGTGCCCACCAGAGCCACCGTGCGGAGATCCCCGATCAGGCCGTGGTCCGCGATCGGCAGATAACGCTCGGATGTGTCCCGTCCCGGTGCCCCGTACATCGCAGCACCTCCCTGTCGCGCCCGCCGAAAGGACGCCGACCGCGGCATGCGCCGCCCGGCCGCCCCTGGACGTGCTCACCCCCACTGGTTCGGAGAATAACGCCGCCCGCCGCATGAGCGCTCCCCGCCCGCGCACGCCAAAATGCCCCCTGAGCCAGCGTTACCGCAGGTCAGGGGGCATTTCACAAGTGGCGTCCAGTGGAGCCTAGGGGAGTCGAACCCCTGACATCTGCCATGCAAAGACAGCGCTCTACCAACTGAGCTAAGGCCCCGTCCCGCACCAGACTACCCGGTGTCGGAGGTGTTCCCGACCGGGTATCGCCCGCACCCGTCGCTCTCCGTAGGATGCAGCGCAAGATTCGCGGCAGCGAAGCGAAGGGGAGAGCGAGATGGACGCAGCACAGCAGGATGCCACGGCCCGCGCACGAGAGCTTCAGCGGAGCTGGTACGGGGAGCCGCTGGGGGCCCTGTTCCGCCGTCTCATCGACGATCTCGGCCTCAACCAGGCGCGTCTCGCCTCCGTGCTGGGCCTTTCGGCGCCCATGCTCTCCCAGTTGATGAGTGGTCAGCGCGCCAAGATCGGCAACCCGGCGGTGGTACAGCGGGTTCAGGCGCTGCAGGAGCTCTCCACCCAGGTCGCCGACGGCTCGGTCAGCGCCGTCGAGGCGGCGGAGCGGATGGAGGAGGTCAAGCGCAGTTCGGGCGGCTCGGTCCTCAACTCCACCCAGACCACGGCCAGCAGCGGCGCTCCGACCGTCAAGCGGGTGGTCCGCGAGATCCAGTCGCTGCTGCGCTCGGTGGCCGGCGCCGGGGACATCATCGACGCCGCGCACACCCTCGCCCCCGCCCATCCCGAACTCGCCGAGTTCCTGCGGGTCTACGGCGCCGGACGCACCGCCGAGGCGGTCGCGCACTACGAGGCGCACCAGAGCTGACGGCGCCCGGAGCGGAGCCATGGGTGAGCTCTTCGCCGGGCGCTACCACCTCGTCGACCCCATCGGGCGCGGCGGCGCGGGGGCCGTGTGGCGCGCCTGGGACCGGCGCCGCGGCCGCTATGCGGCCGCCAAGGTGCTGCTGCACAGTGACGCCCACACCCTGCTGAGGTTCGTCCGCGAACAGGCGCTGCGCATCGACCACCCCCATGTGCTGGCACCGCAGAGCTGGGCGGCCGACGACGACAAGGTGCTGTTCACCATGGACCTGGTGCGCGGCGGTTCGGTGGCCCATCTCATCGGTGATTACGGGCCGTTGCCGCCGCGCTTCGTCTGTGTGCTGCTGGACCAGTTGCTGGCCGGGCTGGCCGCGGTGCATCTGGAGGGCGTGGTGCACCGCGACATCAAACCCGCCAATCTCCTTCTGGAGGCGACCGGAACGGGCCGCCCGCATTTACGGCTCTCGGATTTCGGCGTCGCCATGCGCAAGGGCGAGCCACGGCTCACCCAGGCCAACTACGTCATGGGAACGCCCGGTTACTTCGCGCCGGAGCAAATGGCGGGTGAGGAACCGGATTTCCCGGCCGATCTCTTCGCGGTGGGACTGGTCGCGCTCTATCTGCTCTCCGGGCGGAAACCGGACGCCGAGGCCCTGGTGCGGCGTTTTGAGGAACAGGGCGTACCCGGCCCGCCGGCGGAAGTCCCGCCGCCGCTGTGGGAAGTGGTGGCCGGCCTGCTGCAGCCCGATCCGGCGGTGCGCTTCCGTACCGCCACCGGGGTGCGCAAGGCGCTGGGCGCGGTGGTGGAGCTGCTGCCGGAGCCCGGCGGGGAGGAGGAGCGGATCGAGGTCTTCGACCAGCTCGGCCCGCTGCCGCCGGGCTTCGGGCCGGACGGTCCGGAGCCCGACACCGCCCGGGCACAGGGCACTTGGGCCACCGCGGCCGGCACCCCCATGGCGCCGGAGGCCCCGGGCGGGCCCGTCACACCGCCGCGTCCCGTCCACCCGCCGCACACCCCGCCACAGACCCCACAGCCGCCCCTGACGGGCCCTACGCCGTCCGCGCCGACCCTTCCGCTGCCCGCCGCCCCGGCGGCCGTCCGGCGGGCGCCGGGGCCGCCCGCCAGGGTCGCGGTGCCGGTGCTGCTGCTGGCCCTGGTCTGCCTGGCGGTGGGGTTGTGGGCGCTGGCCACCGGCTGACCGGCGGCATTCACCTTCGCAATCATTTTATTTGCAGTGGCAAATAGAGTGGGAGTGGGTGCAGCAGGAAAACAGATCGGGCCCCGGCCGTGGGAACGGCCGGGGCCCGGTCAGGGGCTCTATGTCTCACACACCCGAACCTGCGGGCACGGAGTCAGTCGCCTCCGTCCACAGATCCTGCTCGGCGCGATCCGCCTGGATCTGGCGGTACACGAGGAGCCCGCCGATGGCGGCCAGTGCGACCAGGAGGAGCTTCTTCACCGCGCGACCTCGTCTTTCCTTGACGTAAGGGGACTCTGGGGGCCGATGATACACACCGGCCGATACCGATCGGTGACCTGCGTCCCGACCTTTGCCGTATCCCAACTCCCGTACCGGGAAAGCCGATCGGCCCGGACGGAGAATCTCCGTCCGGGCCGATCGCGCCGGTGGGGCTAACAGGACTTGAACCTGTGGCCTCTTCCTTATCAGGGAAGCGCTCTAACCGTCTGAGCTATAGCCCCGCGCTGCACCGAAAGATTAGCGCACTTGGGGCCCAGTCCCAAAATCGCGGTCAGTCGTCCTCGGCCAGGGTCAGTTCCACCCCGCCCACGAAGGAGGCGGAGAGGTTGTAGGCGAAGGCCGTCAGCGTGGCCAGCGCGGTGGCCAGCACCACCTCGATCACCGCGATGATCACGGTGAACATCAGCACCCGCGGCAGCGACAGGAAGCCCTGCAGGTCAAAGCCGCCCCCCTCGCCGGCGGTGGCGTCATGAATGGTGCTGCCCACCGCGGAGAAGACACCCATGGCGTCCAGCACCAGCCACAGCACCGACACCGCCACGATGGTGCACACGCCCAGCGCCACCGACAGCAGGAAGCTGACCTTCATCACCGACCAGGGGTCGGCCTTGGCCACCCGCAGCCGGGCCGAGCGGGTACGCGGCCCCGGATCGGCCGCGGCCGGGGCCGGGCGCTCGGTGGCCGCCCGGCCCTGCTGCGCGGCCTGCTGAGGCCGTCCCACGGCCTTGGCAGGCGCCTTCACGCCGGTCTTCACGCCGGTCTTCGGACCGGCCTTGTCGCCGGTCCCGTCACCGGTCTTTCCGGTCTTCCCGTCCCCCGCCGCGGCGGCGGCCTTGGTGCCGGTCTTGGCACCACCGCCCCCGCCGGCCCCGTCCGCCCCCGCCGGAGGCTCATAGGCCTTCGGCGGGTGGTACGGCTCTCGGGTGTCCGTCATGGTTATCCCCCTGCCCGTGGTGGACCCACCCCGGGAGTCTGCCCCGTCCCCGCCGGGGACACGGGCGCCGGTCTCATCGGATGCGCTGCTCGCGGAACCGCGACGCCCACCCGTGGCGCCCGTGGCTCGACTCACGTCTTACTCCTCGGTGGTCTCGGCCGGGGACTCGGTGCCCTCGGCCGTCTCGGGCGTCTGGTCACCCGTCACGCCCGATGCCTCGGCCGACGGCTCCTCGTCGACCTCCTCGGCCTCGCGGCCGGCCTCGGCGTTGCGGGCGATGCCGACCACGGCATCTCGCTTGCCCAAGTTGATCAGTTGGACGCCCATCGTGTCACGGCCGGTTTCCCGGACTTCGCTGACCCGAGTACGGATCACGCCACCGCTGAGGGTGATCGCCAGGATCTCGTCGCCCTCCTCGACCACCAGCGCACCGACCAGCGAACCCCGGTCCTCGACGATCTTCGCGGCCTTGATGCCCAGACCGCCGCGTCCCTGGACCCGGTACTCGTCCACGGGCGTCCGCTTGGCATAGCCGCCGTCGGTGGCTGTAAAGACAAAGGTGCCCGGACGGACCACATTCATCGACAGCAGCTCGTCACCCTCGCGGAAGCTCATGCCCTTGACGCCCGAGGTCGCCCGGCCCATCGGCCGCAGCGAGTCATCGGTCGCGGTGAACCGGATGGACTGCGCCTTCTTGCTGATCAGCAGCAGGTCGTCGTCGGCCGACACCAGCTCGGCGCCGATCAGCTCGTCCTCGCGGCCGTCCGCCATCTCCCGGAGGTTGATGGCGATCACACCACCGGAGCGCGGCGAGTCGTAGTCCTTCAGCGAAGTCTTCTTCACCAGGCCCGACTTGGTGGCCAGCACCAGATAGGGCGCCGCCTCGTAGTCCCGCACCGCCAGGATCTGGGCGATCTTCTCGTCCGGCTGGAAGGCCAGCAGATTGGCCACATGCTGGCCGCGGGCGTCCCGGCCGGCGTCCGGCAGCTCATACGCCTTGGACCGGTAGACCCGGCCCTTGTTGGTGAAGAACAGCAGCCAGTGGTGGGTGGTGGAGACAAAGAAGTGGTCGACGATGTCGTCCTGCTTCAGCTTGGTGCCCCGCACGCCCTTGCCGCCGCGCTTCTGCGAGCGGTAGTCCTCGGTCTTGGTGCGCTTGACATAGCCACCGTTGGTGATGGTCACCACGATGTCCTCTTCGGCGATCAGGTCCTCGATGGACATGTCGCCCTCGAACGGCACCAGCTTGGAGCGCCGGTCGTCGCCGAACTTCTCGACGATCGCGGTGAGTTCCTCGCTGATGATGCCGCGCTGCCGCTCCGGCGAGGCCAGGATCGCGTTGTACTCGTTGATCTTCGCCTGGAGTTCGTCATGCTCCGCGACGATCTTCTGGCGCTCCAGGGCGGCCAGCCGCCGCAGCTGCATCTCCAGGATCGCGTTGGCCTGGATCTCGTCGATCTGCAGCAGGCCCATCAGGCCCGTGCGGGCCACCTCGACGGTGTCGCTGCGCCGGATCAGCGCGATGACCTCGTCGATGGCGTCCAGCGCCTTGAGCAGACCGCGCAGGATGTGCGCCCGCTCCTCGGCCTTGCGCAGCCGGAAGCGGGTCCGGCGGACGATGACCTCGACCTGGTGCGTCACCCAGTTGCGGATGAACGCGTCCAGCGACAGGGTGCGCGGCACCCCGTCCACCAGCGCCAGCATGTTGGCACCGAAGTTGGTCTGCAGATCGGTGTGCTTGTAGAGGTTGTTGAGGACGACCTTGGCGACCGCGTCCCGCTTGAGGACGATCACCAGACGCTGGCCGGTGCGCGAGGAGGTCTCGTCACGGACGTCGGCGATACCGCCGATCTTCCCGTCCTTCACCAGGTCGGCGATCTTCTGCGCCAGGTTGTCCGGATTCACCTGGTAGGGCAGCTCGGTGACCACCAGGCACTGGCGGTTCTGGATCTCCTCCACCTCGACCACCGCGCGCATGGTGATCGAGCCGCGGCCGGTGCGGTACGCCTCCTCGATGCCCTTGCGGCCCACCACCAGGGCGCCGGTCGGGAAGTCCGGGCCCTTGATCCGCTCGATCAGGGCGTCCAGCAGCTCCTCCGGCGATGCCCCGGGGTTGGCCAGGTACCACTGGGCACCCTCGGCCACCTCGCGCAGGTTGTGCGGCGGGATGTTGGTGGCCATACCGACGGCGATGCCGGCGCTGCCGTTCACCAGCAGGTTGGGGAAGCGCGACGGCAGCACCGTCGGCTCCTGGTTACGGCCGTCGTAGTTGTCCTGGAAGTCGACGGTCTCCTCGTCGATGTCCCGGACCATCTCCATCGACAGCGGCGCCATCTTGCACTCGGTGTACCGCATGGCGGCCGCCGGGTCATTGCCCGGGGAGCCGAAGTTGCCGTTGGAGTCCACCAGCGGCATCCGCATCGACCAGTGCTGGGCCAGGCGCACCAGGGCGTCGTAGATCGAGGCGTCACCGTGCGGGTGGTAGGTACCCATGACGTCGCCGACCACGCGGGCGCACTTGTAGAAGCCCTTCTCCGGCCGGTAGCCGCCGTCGTACATGGCGTAGAGCACCCGGCGGTGCACCGGCTTGAGACCGTCGCGCACATCGGGCAGCGCACGCGAGACGATCACGCTCATCGCGTAGTCGAGGTAGGAGCGCTGCATCTCGGTCTCGAGCCCCACGGGCTCGACGCGCATCCCCACGCCCTCGATGGCGGCCGGCTGGCCCTCGGGCGTGACGGGAGTGGGCGTGGGAGGGGTCTCGGGAGTGGTCTCGTCGGCCATTGTCGTTCAAAGTCCTTTCAAGCCGCGGAAGTTGGTCCAGGCCGACTCAGATGTCGAGGAAGCGGACGTCCTTGGCGTTGCGCTGGATGAAGGAGCGCCGCGCCTCGACGTCCTCGCCCATGAGCACCGAGAACAGGTCGTCCGCCTGGGCGGCGTCGTCCAGGGTGACCTGGCCGAGCACCCGGTGGTCGATGTCCATGGTGGTCACCCGCAGCTCCTCGGCGTTCATCTCGCCGAGACCCTTGAAGCGCTGCACCGAGTCGTCCCTGACCCGCTTGCCGTTCTCCCGGCCCAGCTGGATCAGGGCGTCGCGCTCACGGTCGGAGTAGGCGTACTCGAAGTCATCCTTGCCCCACTTGATCTTGTAGAGCGGCGGACGGGAGAGGTACACATGCCCGGCTTCCACGAGCGGGCGCATGAAGCGGAACAGGAAGGTCAGCAGCAGGGTGTTGATGTGCTGGCCGTCGACATCGGCGTCCGCCATCAAGATGATCTTGTGGTAGCGGAGCTTGGAGATGTCGAAGTCCTCGTGCACACCGGTGCCGAAGGCGGAGATCAGCGCCTGGATCTCCTGGTTCTGCAGGATCTTGTCGACCCGCGCCTTCTCCACGTTGAGGATCTTGCCGCGGATGGGCAGGATCGCCTGGTACTCCGGGTTGCGGCCGGACTTGGCCGAACCACCGGCGGAGTCACCCTCGACGATGAAGATCTCGCACTTGGCCGGGTCATTGGACTGGCAGTCCGACAGCTTGCCCGGCAGCGAGGCCGTCTCCAGCAGACCCTTGCGCCGGGTCAGATCACGCGCCTTGCGGGCCGCTACCCGGGCGGTGGCCGCCTGGATGGACTTGCGGATGATGTCCGCGCCCTCATTGGGGTTGCGGTCCAGCCAGTCGGTGAGGTGCTCGTAGACCGCCTTCTGGACAAAGGTCTTCGCCTCGGTGTTGCCCAGCTTGGTCTTGGTCTGGCCCTCGAACTGCGGCTCGCTCAGCTTGACCGAGATGATCGCGGTCAGACCCTCGCGGATGTCATCACCCGTGAGGTTGTCGTCCTTCTCCCGCAGCAGCTTCTTGTCCCGCGCGTACTTGTTGACCAGCGAGGTCAGCGCGGCCCGGAAGCCCTCCTCATGAGTACCGCCCTCATGGGTGTGGATGATGTTGGCGAACGAGTAGACACCCTCGCTGTACTGGGTGTTCCACTGCATGGCCACCTCGAGCGAGAGCTTGCGCTCGGTGTCCTCGGCCTCGAAATCGATCACCGTGGGGTGCACCAGCTCGCCCTTGCGCGAGTTGAGGTAGCGCACAAAGTCCGAGATGCCGCCCTCGTAGTGGTAGCGGACGGTAAGCGGCTTGCCCTCCTCGTCCACATGGTCGGGGCGCTCATCGGTCAGCGACAGGGTCAGGCCCTTGTTGAGGAAGGCCATCTCCTGGAAACGCCGGGACAGCGTCTCGAAGGAGTACTCGGTGGTCTCGAAGATGTCGCCGTCGGCCCAGAAGGTCACCGAGGTGCCGGTCTCGTCCGTCGGCTCGTTCTTCTGCAGCGGAGCCGTGGGGGCGCCCAGCTTGTAGTCCTGGGTCCAGCGGAAGCCATCGGTCCTGACCTCGACGGCCACCCGCGACGACAGCGCGTTGACCACCGAGACGCCGACACCGTGCAGACCACCGGAGACGGCATAGCCGCCGCCGCCGAACTTGCCGCCCGCGTGCAGCACGGTCAGCACGACCTCCACGGCCGGCTTCCCCTCGGAGGGGACGATGCCCACCGGGATGCCGCGGCCGTTGTCCACCACGCGCACCCCGCCGTCCGGCAGGATCGTCACATCGATGGTGTCCGCGTGGCCCGCCAGGGCCTCGTCCACGGAGTTGTCGACCACCTCATAGACGAGGTGGTGCAGACCACGCTCGCCCGTGGAACCGATGTACATACCCGGACGCTTGCGAACCGCGTCCAGGCCCTCCAGCACGGTGATCGCACTGGCGTCGTACGACGTCTCACCGCCAGGAGCGGAAGGGGTGGTGTTCTCGTTGGGGTTGCCGGAATCGGCCACGAAGCGCCCTTTCTGGCACAGCACAGCCCTTCCCCTGACTGCTGCGGGGAGTTGCCCCCGGCCGGCTGGACCCGGCGGACAGGCAGGAGCGGCTGCGTCGTTCGACTTGTTCCGCGAATTGGCGACGGAATGCCACCAGTCTACCGGTAGCTCCGACATGAATGGGGGTTTGGCGGCGCCTGAGTCCTCATGTGCCGCCCTGAACCGGCATCAGCCGACTCCCTATATGTGGCCCCGGGCTTCAGGGGGCTCACAGCGGCACTCAGCGCTTCGAGCTGTCAACCGCCCGCAACCGTGAGCGGGGTCTCATACGCCACGGCCCACCCATGCTCACCCATAGGTGTCGCCGGGCCCGCTGCTCCCCGGAGCACGCAGCGACCCATACCGGCGCGCCGGACCACCCGGCCCCAGCACCTTGAGCAACCGCACCGTGCCCTGACCCAGATCGTCATTGAGCCGCGCCACCAGCGTCGGCGCCAGCAGCCGCAACTGGGTGGCCCAGGCCGTGGAGTCACACTGCACCGTCAGCACCCGGGCCTGATCGTCATAGCGCTGCGGCTCACAGTGCAGCGCCACCTCCGGACCCACGATCTGCGGCCAGCGGCCCATCACCCCGCCCACCGCGGCCGGCGTCTCCCAGCCCCGCTCGGTGATCAGCCGGCTGATCGCCGCCCCCAGCGGCAGCGGATCACGGCCGTCCGCCCGCGCACCCGAACGCAGACCACCGCGCCGCGCCTGCTTCTTCTGCTGCACCGCGTTGCCGCGCGCCCGCGCCTGCTCCTTGGCGGCACGCAGCGCCACCCGCGCCAGATCCACCCCGGAAGGCTGAGGAGTCTGCTCCGTCACGCCCGCTCCACCGACCCCTCGGACACCGCATACCGCACACCGCTCAGCGCCCCCGGCACATCCTCGGGCACCGCCGCCGTCACCAGCACCTGCTCACCGCCGGCCACCAGCTCCGCCAGCCGCTCCCGGCGCCGCGCGTCCAGCTCGGCGAAGACATCGTCCAGCACCAGCACCGGCTCCGCGCCCTCCGAGCGCAGCAGCTCATACGAGGCCAGGCGCAGCGCCAGCGCATACGACCAGGACTCGCCATGGCTGGCGTACCCCTTGGCGGGCAGCCGGCCCAGCCGCAGCACCAGATCGTCACGGTGCGGGCCGGCCAGCGTCACCCCGCGCTCGATCTCCTGCTTGCGCGCCTCGCCCAGCGCGTCCAGCAGCACCTGGTACAGCTCCTCGCGGCCACGGACGCTCTCGGTACCCAGCGGGCCCTTGTAGTCGAAGGCCACCGGGCCGCCGCCGGGCGCCAGCCGCTCATACGCCTGATCCGCCAGCGGCAGCAGCGTGGCGATCAACTCCAGCCGGTGCGCCAGGAGTTCGGCCCCGGCCCGGGCCAGATGCTGGTCCCAGACATCCAGGGTGGACAGGTCCATGGAACGGCCGCCGTGCCGCCGGGCCATGGCCGCGGTCTTCAGCAGGGTGTTGCGCTGCTTGAGCACCCGCTCATAGTCCGAACGCACCCCGGCCATCCGCGGGGAACGCGCGGTGACCAGCTCGTCCAGGAACCGCCGGCGCTCCCCGGGGTCGCCCTTGACCAGCGCCAGGTCCTCCGGGGCGAACAGCACGGTGCGCACCATGCCCAGCACATCGCGCGGCCGGACCTGGGAGGAACGGTTGATCCGGGCCCGGTTGGCCTTGCCGGGGTTGAGCTCCAGCTCGATCAGCTGCTGCCGCTCGTCCTGCACCACGGCGGCGCGGATGACGGCCCGGTCGGCGCCCAGCCGCACCAGCGGGGCGTCCGAGGAGACCCGGTGGCTGCCCAGGGTGGCCAGATAGCCGACGGCCTCCACCAGGTTGGTCTTGCCCTGGCCGTTGGGGCCGACGAAAGCGGTGACGCCCGGGCCGAGCGGAACCTCGGCCCGGGCGTACGAGCGGAAGTCGGCGAGCGAGAGATGCGAAACGTGCATGAGTGCGCGCCGAGCCTCCTGTTGTCCTACGGGTTACTTCTTGCTCTCGACCGCGTGGCCGCCGAACTGGTTGCGCAGCGCGGCGATCATCTTCATCTGCGGGGAGTCGTCCTGACGCGAGGCGAAGCGGGCGAACAGCGAGGCGGTGATCGCCGGCAGCGGCACCGCGTTGTCGATGGCGGCCTCCACCGTCCAGCGGCCCTCGCCGGAGTCGGCCGCGTAACCGCGGATCTGCTCCAGGTGCTCGTCGCTGTCCAGGGCGTTGACGGCCAGGTCCAGCAGCCAGGAACGGATGACCGTGCCCTCCTGCCAGGAGCGGAAGACCTCGCGGACGTCGGTGACCGAGTCCACCTTCTCCAGCAGCTCCCAGCCCTCGGCGTAGGCCTGCATCATGGCGTACTCGATGCCGTTGTGGACCATCTTGGCGAAGTGACCGGCGCCGACCTTGCCGGCGTGCACCGCGCCGAAGTCGCCCTCGGGCTTGAGCGCGTCGAAGACCGGCTGGACCTTCGCCACGTTCCCGGCGTCGCCGCCGTACATCAGGGCGTAGCCGTTCTCCAGGCCCCAGACGCCGCCGGAGACACCGCAGTCGACGAAGCCGATGCCCTTGGCGGCCAGCTCCTCGGCGTGCTTCTCGTCGTCGGTCCAGCGGGAGTTGCCGCCGTCGACCACGATGTCACCGGGCGAGAGCAGCTCGCCCAGCTCGTCGATGGTGGACTGGGTGGCGGCCCCGGCCGGGACCATGACCCACACCACGCGCGGACCGGTCAGGGAATCCACAAGCTCCTTGAGGCTGTGGACATCCGCCAGGTCCGGGTTGCGGTCGTATCCGATGACGGTGTGGCCTGCGCGGCGGATGCGCTCACGCATATTGCCGCCCATCTTGCCGAGACCGACGAGACCGAGCTCCATCAGTTGTTCCTCTGTGCCGTAGTGGTTGCGGATGGTTCCCCGGTCCGAGCCTACGCCCGGGCCTTGGCGCACACCTGTCGGGACGGAGCGCTCAAACGCTCCGTCCCGGATGGCGTCAGCCGGAGAGCCGCACCGGCATGATCAGGTACTTGTAGGCCTCGTCGGCCTCCGCGTCCACCGCCGGCTTGCCGCTGAGCAGCGCGGGCTTGGTGGAGGTGGTGAAGGACAGCTGGGCGACCGGGGAGTCGATCGCGGACAGGCCCTCCAGCAGGAAGCCGGGGTTGAAGGCGATGGAGATGTCCTCGCCCTCCAGGCGGGCGTCGACCCTTTCCACAGCCTGTGCGTCGTCGCTGGAACCGGCCTCCAGGATCAGCACGCCCTGCTCGAAGCTCAGCCGCACCGGGGTGTTGCGCTCGGCGACCAGGGCCACGCGCTTGACGGCCTCGACGAAGGGGGCGGTCTCGATCACCGCCACGGAGTTGAACTCGGTCGGGAAGAGGGTGCGGTACTTGGGCAGGTCGCCCTCGAGCAGCCGGGTGGTGGTGCGGCGGCCGGCGCCCTCGAAGCCGATCAGGCCCTCGCCCGCGCCGGAGCCGGACAGCGCCAGCGAGACGCTCTCCCCGCCGCTGAGCGACTTGGCGGTGTCCAGCAGCGTCTTGGCCGGGACCAGGGCGACCGCGGAGACATCGGGGGTCTCCGGCTTCCACAGGAACTCGCGGACGGCGAAGCGGTAGCGGTCGGTGGAGGCCAGGGTGACGGTGTCGCCCTCGATCTCGATGCGGACACCGGTGAGCACCGGCAGGGTGTCGTCACGGCCGGCGGCGATGGCCACCTGGGCGGCGGCGGAGGCGAAGACCTCGGCGGGGACGGTGCCGGTGGCGGTGGGCATCTGGGGCAGCGCCGGGTATTCCTCCACAGGCATGGTGTGGAGGGTGAAGCGGGAGGAGCCGCAGACCACGGTGACCCGCACGCCGTCGGTGGAGATCTCCACAGGCCTGTTGGGAAGTGCGCGGCAGATGTCGGCGAGCAGGCGGCCGGAGACCAGGACGGTGCCGTCCTCCTCCACATCGGCCTCCACCGAGACCCGGGCCGAGACCTCGTAGTCGAAGCCGGAGAGGCTGAGCGTGCCGTCCTCGGCCTTCAGCAGCAGGCCGGCGAGGACCGGCACCGGCGGACGGGCCGGGAGGCTACGGGCCGCCCAGGCCACTGCCTCCGCGAGTACATCGCGCTCCACCCGGATCTTCACCGGAACCGCCTCCTGCTTGTTGCTGGCTCGTCGCCTTGCTGGCCTCGTCTTGGCTTCAGTAGCCGGAGACCAGTCTGACGCACACCGCTGACAGCTGTTGCTGCTCGGGGTCAAGTCGGCCCGGGTGGCGTTCGGCGGCCCGAGGCGAAGTTGTGCACAGGACCCACTTCGAAGCGATTTCCCTGCTTGAACTCTGTGGTCGTAGTAGTAGGGCCTGTGGAAACCGTGGATAACCGCCTTCTCCCAGGTCAGGTGCGGATTTTTGTCCACGGGGCCTGTGGGCGGCGGTGGTGGAAAAACCGGGGTCGCTGTGGAGAACAGAAAGTTCTGCACAGGCGGTGCACAGGCGGGGCGCACTTCTCCCCAGAGCCGTCCCCAGGTTTACCCGCGTTCCCCACAGGCCAACCCGGCAACCTGGTGTGACGCCTTTCACTCCCCCCGGTGCCGCCGGGCGTTTCGTTGCCGAACAGTGGACATCCATGTGGAAAGGCTGTGCACAACAGGGGTCTGCCTGTGGGCGGGCGGTGGACAACCGGCGGCCGCGCTGCGCGCGGACCGGCTGTCCACAGGGTGTGGAATCCGGTCAACCACAAATCCACACGCCGTTGACCTCCCCTGATGGACTATCAACAGGGCCTGCTGTGGACATCATCTGGATAACTTCCAGGTCCCCAGGGTGTGGACGCCGGTCGCGGGCGGATTCTGTGGAGAACCGGCGGCCGGCGGCCCGTAATCGAACAGGCGGCTGGCGGTGCGGCCCGGGCGAGCGGGCCCCTGGAACGCCGAAGGGCGCCCCGGGATCCGTCCCGAGGCGCCCCTGACGGCGTTCTCGTGTGCCTGCTCAGCCGTTTTTGATGCGGTTGGTCAGCTCCGTCACCTGGTTGTAGATGGAGCGCCGCTCGGCCATCAGCGCGCGGATCTTGCGGTCCGCGTGCATCACCGTGGTGTGGTCCCGGCCGCCGAACTGGGCGCCGATCTTGGGCAGTGAGAGGTCGGTGAGCTCCCGGCACAGGTACATGGCGATCTGCCGCGCCGTCACCAGCACCCGGCTGCGCGAGGCGCCGCACAGGTCCTCCACGGTGTGCCCGAAGTAGTCGGCGGTGGCGGCCATGATGGCGGGCGCGGTGATCTCCGGGGAGGCGTCCTCGCCGCCCGGGATCAGGTCCTTGAGGACGATCTCGGTCAGGCCCAGGTCCACCGGCTGCCGGTTGAGGCTGGCGAAGGCGGTGACCCGGATGAGCGCGCCCTCCAGCTCGCGGATGTTGCGCGAGATACGGGAGGCGATGAACTCCAGGACCTCCGGCGGGGCGTTGAGCTGCTCCTGGACCGCCTTCTTGCGCAGGATGGCGATCCGGGTCTCCAGCTCGGGCGGCTGGACGTCGGTGATCAGGCCCCACTCGAAGCGGTTGCGCAGCCGGTCCTCCAGGGTCACCAGCTGCTTGGGCGGCCGGTCCGAGGACAGCACGATCTGCTTGTTGGCGTTGTGCAGGGTGTTGAAGGTGTGGAAGAACTCCTCCTGGGTGGACTCCTTGCTGGCCAGGAACTGGATGTCGTCGACCAGCAGGATGTCCATGTCGCGGTAGCGCTTGCGGAACGCGTCCGCCTTGCCGTCCCGGATGGAGTTGATGAACTCGTTGGTGAACTCCTCCGAGCTCACATAACGCACCCGGGTGCCCGGGTAGAGGCTGCGCGCGTAGTGCCCGATGGCGTGCAGCAGATGGGTCTTGCCCAGCCCCGACTCCCCGTAGATGAACAGGGGGTTGTAGGCCTTGGCCGGCGCCTCGGCCACCGCCACCGCGGCCGCGTGTGCGAAGCGGTTGGAGGCGCCGATGACAAAGGTGTCGAAGAGGTACTTGGGGTTCAGGCGAGCGGTGGGCTCAGCGGGACCAGAGGTACCGGAGCCGCCGGTGGGACGGTCGCCGGAGCCGCCGCCGGGCGTGGGGCGCTCGCTCTGGCCGCTGCCGCGCGCGGGGGGCTCGGGCAGCTCGCGGCGCTGGGGTTCGTACGCCGGGGTGCCGGGGCGGTAGTCGTTCTGCTGCGGCTCATAGCCGGCGGAGGGCGGCTGGGTGCCGTACGGGTCCCGCTCGGCCTCCGCGAAACTGCCCAGGCGCGGCTGCTGCCAGCCGTAGTCGCCGCGCTCCTGGGCCGGCGGCGCCGGGTGACGCGGCCAGGCGCCGGGCTCGGTGCGGGGCCGGTCGTAGTCGGGGTAGGCCGGGCGGACGGCGGGCAGCTCCTCGGCGGCGCCCTGGCGGCCGTAGGGATCGCGGGCCTCACGGGGCTCACGGGCTTCGCGGGGCTCGTAGCCGCCGCGCGCGTCATAGCCCTCGTAGCCGTCCCGGCCCTGGGCGGCGGGGGGCTCGAAGCGCTGCGGGCGCTCCGGCGGGGCGCTTTCCTGGCCGACGGTGTTGTCGACGGTGATGGCGATCCGGATCGGCCGGCCGCACTCCCGGCTGAGGGTCTCGCTCACCAGCGGGGCCAGCCGGCCCTCCAGTACGCCCTTGGCGAACTCGTTGGGCACCGCGAGCAGCGCGGTGTCGGCCACCAGGGCCAGCGGCTGGCAGCGCTGGATCCAGTGCTCGTCCTTGCTCTCGACGCCCTGGCCCTCGCTGAGCAGCTGTTCCAGCACGCGCGGCCAGACTGCGGCAAGATCGGCAGGCAGGTCAGCCACAGGGCACGCTCTCTCGGTCAGCTTGGGGAGCCCTTGAGTCCCACGAAAGTGTGGTTCTCGGGACGGGCGGGAAGGATTCGGAGTTCAGTCACGGTAGTCAGGCCGCGGGGCGTGGTTCAAGTCGTTGTCCACAGGGTGTGCACAACTGTGCCATGCGATGGCCATCCCGGCGTCCCAGGCATGGCGTCGTCCGGCCGGGCCCGTGGAACGCTACGGTGGTGGCTGGTGCGCTCCCGGTTTGACCGGATGGCGTAATCACGCGTACCGTAGCCCGGTCGAGTTGTCGATGGCTGCTGCCGCCTGCCTCCGATGGGCAAGGGTCACTCTTCCGTAGCGGAAGATGATCGTGAAGCGGTGCAATCGCGCACTTGCGAGCTTCTCGTGGGCGCACGGTGACAGCCAGGCGATGTCACGCCATCACACGATTCATTTCTGGAGCCCCCGAGTGAGCAAGCGCACCTTCCAGCCGAACAACCGCCGCCGCGCGAAGACCCACGGCTTCCGGCTGCGTATGCGCACCCGTGCCGGCCGCGCGATTCTCGCGTCCCGCCGTGGCAAGGGTCGCGCCCGCCTGTCGGCCTGACCGGCCTGACGCCAAGGTCCTGATGTGCTGCCTTCCGAGTCTCGGCTGAGGCGGCGCGAGGACTTCGCGACCGCGGTCCGGCGAGGGCGCAGGGCAGGCCGCCCGCTCCTCGTCGTCCACCTGCGCAGCGGCGCAACGGACCCGCACGCACCTGGGGAGAGTGCTCCCCCGGTACGTGCGGGTTTCGTCGTGAGCAAGGCAGTGGGTTCCGCCGTGGTCCGCAATCTCGTCAAGCGGAGGCTGCGCCACCTGATGCGTGACCGGCTGGATCTGCTGCCCGCCGGTAGCCTGGTGGTGGTACGCGCCCTGCCGGGCGCGGGCGAGGCGGATCACGGTCAGCTGGCCCGCGACCTGGATACCGCGCTGCAGCGGCTGTTGGGTGGGGATGTTCCCGGTGCTGCCGGGAGCAGGGCGCCGCGAAGCTGCAATCCCCCGGAGGGCGATCTCCGGACACCGGGCCGAGGCCCGGGAGGGAGCGCACGGTGAAGTATCCGCTGCTGTGGTTGATCAAGCTGTACCAGTGGACCGTCAGCCCGCTGCTGGGCCCGGTCTGCAAGTACTACCCCTCGTGCTCGCACTACGGCTATACGGCCATCCAGGTGCATGGCGCGATCAAAGGAACGGCGCTGACGGCCTGGCGCATCCTGCGCTGTAATCCGTGGTCGCTCGGTGGCGTCGACCACGTACCTCCCCGGAAGCGTCCGGTCTGGCACCAGCGGCTGAGGAGCCGACTGGGCGGGCACCCCGTGCTGGGGCCCGCCGCACAGCCCGAGACTCAGCCCAACGCCCAAGGAGCCTGATTCGTGGACACGATCCTCGGTCCTCTCTATTACGCAGTTTCCTGGATCATCGTCCAGTTCCACTCGTTCTACAGCCTGATGTTCGACAGGGACAGCGGCTGGGCGTGGGGTCTGTCCATCGTCTCGCTGGTGGTGCTGATCCGTGTCTGCCTGATTCCGCTGTTCGTCAAGCAGATCAAGGCGACGCGGAACATGCAGGCGCTCCAGCCGAAGATGAAGGCGATCCAGGAGCGTTACAAGAGCGACCGGCAGCGCCAGTCCGAAGAGATGATGAAGCTCTACAAGGAGACGGGCACCAACCCGCTCTCCAGCTGCCTGCCGATCATCGCGCAGTCGCCCTTCTTCATCTCGCTGTACCAGGTCCTCAACCACATCGCCCAGGGCAAGACGGTTGGCTTCATCAACCAGGACCTGCTGACCAGCGCCCGTCACGCGCACATCTTCGGTGCCCCGCTGTCGGTGAAGTTCATGGACAGCGCCGCCAAGGTCGAGTCCCTCGGGGCCAGCCTGACCGATGTGCGGGTGGTCACGATCATCATGATCGTGATGATGTCGCTGTCGCAGTTCATCACCCAGCGCCAGCTGATGACCAAGAACGTCGACCTCACGGTGAAGACGCCGTTTATGCAGCAGCAGAAGATGCTGATGTACGTCTTCCCGGTGATGTTCGCCGTCTTCGGCATCAACTTCCCGGTCGGTGTCCTGGTCTACTGGCTGACCACCAACGTGTGGACCATGGGCCAGCAGATGTTCGTCATCCGCCGCAACCCCACCCCGGGCAGCCTCGCCTACCAGGAGCGCCAGGAGCGGCTGCGCGCCAAGGGCAAGCTCAAGGAGGACCCGGCCGAGGTGGCGGCCAAGGAGGCCGCCGAGGCCGCGCGGTCCGCGCGCCAGCAGCCCAAGCGCCAGACCAAGGCCAAGCGGCAGACCAGCGCTCCGGCCGGTCCCGCGCAGCCCCGCACCCGGGCCTCGTCCGGCAACGGTGCGGCCAAGCAGGAGCCCGAGGACGCCAAGCCCGAGCAGCGCGGTTCCTCGTCCCGTAGCGCCAAGTCCGGGCAGCGCAAGGGCCAGCAGCGGCCTCAGCACCCCTCGTCCAAGAAGTAAGAAGGAGTCCACCGTGACGGACACCCAGCACCAGACCAGTGCGGCCGCCGCCGAGGGCACCGACACCCTGTCCCGCCTGGAGCAGGAGGGCGAGATCGCGGCCGACTACCTCGAGGGTCTGCTGGACATCGCCGATCTCGACGGCGACATCGACATGGATGTCGAGGCCGACCGGGCCTCGGTCTCCATCATCAGCGACGACGCCGACAGCCGTGACCTGCAGAAGCTGGTGGGCCGCGACGGCGAGGTGCTGGAGGCGCTCCAGGAGCTCACCCGGCTCGCGGTGAACCGGGAGACCGGTGACCGCAGCCGGCTGATGCTGGACATCGCCGGTTTCCGGGCCCGTAAGCGGACGGAGCTGGCCAAGCTGGGTGCCCAGGCGGTGGCGGAGGCCAAGGCCACCGGCGAGGCGGTCAAGCTGGACCCGATGACCCCCTTCGAGCGCAAGGTGGTCCATGACGCGGTGGCCGCCGCGGGGCTGCGCAGCGAGTCCGAGGGCGAGGAGCCGCAGCGCCGCGTGGTCGTGCTGCCCGCCTGAGCCCGGTCCCCGATCGAGTAGTCCCAGGTATCTCTGGCCCCGTCTGCGCGCAGGCGGGGCCGATCCTTGTCAGCCTGGTAGTCAGTTCCTTGTAGTGCCTGTAGTGCGTAGTGCCTGTAGTGCGTAGTGCACGCTCAGAACGTTGGAAGGACGGTTTCCCGTGGACGAGGCAGCGGAGCTCCCGCCGGCGCCCCCCGAGGCCCGGGAGGTTTTCGGCGACCGGTTTGCGGATGCCGTGCGCTACGCGGAGCTGCTCGCCGACGCCGGTGTGCGGCGCGGGCTGATCGGTCCCCGGGAGGTGCCCCGGCTCTGGGAGCGGCACCTGCTGAACTGCGCGGTGCTCTCCGAGGCGGTGCCCGAGGGCGTCTCGGTCTGTGATGTGGGCTCCGGCGCGGGCCTGCCGGGCATCCCGCTGGCCCTGGTCCGTCCCGACCTCCAGATCACCCTGCTGGAGCCGCTGCTGCGGCGGACCACCTTCCTGTCCGAGGTGGTGGAGCTGCTGGGCCTGGACCATGTGACGGTGGTGCGCGGCCGGGCCGAGGAGATGCTGGGCAAGCTGCCGCCGGTGCATGTGGTGACCGCGCGGGCGGTGGCCCCGCTGGACCGGCTGGCGAGCTGGGGCGTGCCCCTGCTGCGGCCGTACGGCGAGATGCTGGCCCTCAAGGGGGACACCGCCGAGGAGGAGCTCAAGAGCGCCCGGGCAGCGCTGAGCAAGCTCGGTGTGGTGGAGACCTCGGTGCTCCAGGTCGGAGCGGGAGTGGTGGATCCGCCGTCCACCCTGGTGCGGGTCGAGGTCGGGGAGAGCCCGGGCGGGGTGCGGTTCGCGGCCAAGCGGGCCAAGGCCGCCCGGGTGGGCCGGTCCCGCCGCCGGCGCTGAGGGCCGCCCGTTCCGCCCAGCACCATGCTCCATACAAGCTGCCAAAACTACCCAAACCGGAGTGTCGCGGTGGGGTAGCGGTGGGTGCTATGCATGGTGTTCCACGTGAAACATCGCTCCTTGTTGCATGGGATCATCAGTCGCGGCCGGGTGGCCGCCGGTCGCGACCGCAGGCCGGTCGCGGACGTGGGTGTCTCCACGGGGGAAGTGGACTCATTCACCACAGAGCGGGGCTTGCTGGTTCACGGCCCTGGAAACATGGCAGGCTCTGCACATCGCGAGCCTGATGTCGAGGAGAGTGAATCCTTGCGGTCCGACGCCAATATCGCGGGGCCGATGGCCGATCCGGTCCCCGGTCCCCGCCCCGCCGACTCCGAACCGGTACCTGCTCCCCTGGCTCCCGGGGACGCGGTTTCACGTGAAACGCCGCAGCCGATGCCCAGGCCGGACCAGACCCGGGTGATGGTGGTCGCCAACCAGAAGGGCGGGGTCGGCAAGACCACCACCACGGTGAACCTGGCCGCCTCGCTGGCGTTGCACGGCAACCGGGTGCTGGTGGTCGACCTGGACCCGCAGGGCAACGCCTCCACGGCACTGGGCATCGACCACCATGCCGAGGTGCCGTCCATCTATGACGTCCTGGTGGACCAGAAGCAGCTCTCCGATGTGGTCCAGCCGGTACGGGATGTGGAGGGGCTGTTCTGCGCCCCCGCCACCATCGACCTGGCCGGTGCCGAGATCGAGCTGGTCTCGCTGGTGGCCCGGGAGAGCCGGCTGGACCGGGCGATCAAGGCCTATGAGCAGCCGCTGGACTACATCCTCATCGACTGCCCGCCCTCCCTGGGCCTGCTGACCGTCAACGCCCTGGTCGCCGGGGCCGAGGTGCTGATCCCCATCCAGTGCGAGTACTACGCGCTGGAGGGCCTGGGCCAGCTGCTGCGCAATGTGGAGCTGGTACGCGGCCACCTCAACCCCAAGCTGCATGTCTCCACCATCCTGCTGACCATGTACGACGGCCGGACCCGGCTGGCCTCGCAGGTGGCCGAGGAGGTGCGCAGCCACTTCGGCCAGGAGGTGCTCCGCACCAGCATCCCGCGCTCGGTCCGGATCTCCGAGGCGCCCAGCTATGGGCAGACGGTGCTCACCTATGACCCGGGCTCCAGCGGCGCGCTGTCGTATCTGGAGGCGGCCCGGGAGATCGCGCTGCGCGGGGTCGGGGTCCGCTATGAACCCGGCGCGGCCGCCCATGTGGTGAGCCAGCAGCAGATGGGGCAGCAGCAGGCGGGCCAACAGCAACAGCAAGACCAGCACAGCATGTCGGAGGGGCTGCAGTGAGTGAGCGACGTAGGGGACTGGGCCGTGGGCTCGGTGCGCTGATCCCGGCGGCACCGACGGGGCCGGAGAGCGACACGCCCATGACGGGGCTCGGTGCCACCTCACCCACCGCGGTTCCGGTGCTGACGGCGGACCGGGGCGCGGCGCTGCAGGTGGCCATGCTGACGGCGCCCCAGCAGGAGACCGTTTCACGGGAAACCGAGCCGCCGGCCATGGCGGCGGTGGACGCTGCCCCGGGGGAGCCGGGCGGGACGGTGGCCGGGGCGTACTTCGCCGAGCTGCCGCTGGATGCCATCACCCCCAACCCCCGCCAGCCCCGGGAGGTGTTCGACGAGGAGGCCCTCGACGAGCTGGTGACCTCCATCCGCGAGGTGGGGCTGCTCCAGCCGGTGGTGGTGCGGCAGACGGCGCCGGAGCGCTATGAGCTCATCATGGGCGAGCGCCGCTGGCGGGCCTGCCGGGAAGCCGGGCTGGAGCGCATCCCGGCCATCGTCCGGGCCACCGACGACGAGAAGCTGCTGCTGGACGCGCTGCTGGAGAACCTGCACCGGGCCCAGCTCAATCCGCTGGAAGAGGCCGCCGCCTACGACCAGTTGCTCAAGGACTTCAGCTGCACCCATGACCAGCTGGCCGACCGCATCGGCCGGTCCCGGCCACAGGTCTCCAACACCCTGCGCCTGCTGAAGCTCACTCCGGCGGTGCAGCAGCGGCTGGCCTCCGGGGTGCTGTCGGCGGGGCACGGCCGGGCGCTGCTGGCCGTGGACGACGCCGAGGAGCAGGACAAGCTGGCGCGGCGGATCGTGGCCGAGGGGCTTTCGGTGCGGTCCGTGGAGGAGATCGTCCATCTGATGTCCTCCCGGACCAAGCGCCCGGCGAAGGCCAAGGGTCCCCGGGCGGGCGCCCGGGTCTCTCCGGCGCTGAGCGATCTGGCCTCCCGGCTGTCCGACCGCTTTGAGACCCGGGTGAAGGTGGACCTCGGCCAGAAGAAGGGCAAGATCGTGGTGGAGTTCGCCTCCATCGAGGATCTGGAGCGCATTCTGGGCAGCATGGCCCCGGGCGAGGGCGGCGTGCTGGACCAGAAGCTGTCCGACGGGGACACGGACGACTAGCGCCGTGCGGTGACCGCCGAGGGGCGGGTCGTGTTTCACGTGAAACACGACCCGCCCTTTGCCTTGTCCGGCTGTCCGCCCAATGGGCCTGCGGATACGATGCGTTGGAGTGTGGCGCACCAGCACACCGAGTGGGACACGTTGACGTCGTTCACGACAGGGGCGAGGCCATGCGAACGGTGAGCCGGGCCGGACTGGTGGTGACGGGCCTGAGCCTGGGGGCGGTCGGCGGATTCGTCGGCAGCCTGCTCAGGGAGCGCAGCGCGCTGAGTGCCGCCGAGGCCGTAGCCCGTGAGGGAAGTGAGGAACTGGCTTCATGGGGCGTCGGCTGGTACCGCTCACGCTGGACAATCTCCCGGACCTCCCCAAGCGCTGCCGCTCCTGTGTCTTCTGGGAGCTGGACCCCGTCAGTGGTGAAGCCGCGCTGAGGGCCGGCCGGCCGGAGCTGGAGAAGGAGGCCTGGATCTCCGCAGTGCTGCTGGAGTGGGGCTCCTGTGGCCGGGTGGTCTATGTCGACGAGGTGCCGGTGGGCTTTGTGCTCTATGCCCCGCCGGCCTATGTGCCGCGCTCAACGGCCTTTCCCACCAGTCCGGTCGCCGCGGACGCGGTACAGCTGACCACGGCCTGGCTGATGCCGCGTTACCAGGGGCAGGGGCTGGGGCGGGTGATGGTGCAGACCGTCGCCAAGGATGTGCTGCGGCGAGGCTTCAAGGCGATCGAGGCCTTTGGCGACGCCTGCTGGAAGGAACCGGCCTGTGTGCTGCCCGCCGAGCATCTGCTGGCGGTGGGTTTCAAGACGGTGCGGCAGCATCCGCGTTACCCCAGGCTGCGGCTGGAGCTGCGGTCGGCGCTGTCCTGGAAGGAGGACGTGGAGCTGGCGCTGGACCGGCTGCTGGGCGCGGTGCAGAAGGAACCGGCGCTGCGGCCGCTATGACGGAAAACGGGGCCGCCCCTGGCGAGGGGCGGCCCCGTTTCACGTGAAACAGCGGCGTGCGACGACTACTTGCCGGCCAGGAACGGGTCCAGGTCGCGCTCCAGCGCGGCCTTGGGCTTGGCGCCGACGATGGTCTTCACGACCTCGCCGCCCTGGTAGACGTTGAGGGTCGGGATCGACATCACGCCGTACTTGGCGGCGGTATCCGGGTTCTCGTCGATGTTCAGCTTGACGATCTCCAGCTTGTCACCGTGCTCGGCGGCGATGGCCTCCAGGGAGGGGGCGATCTGGCGGCAGGGGCCACACCACGCGGCCCAGAAGTCGACCAGCACGGGCTTGTCGCTCTTGAGCACGTCCTCGTCGAAGGACGCGTCGGTCACGGCCTTGAGAGCCATTGAGGTCTCCTTGGATCTTTCGGTAGGGGTGGGGGTGGGGGTGGATCAGACGGCCGGGGTCTGCTCGGGCTCGCGGACGTTCTCGCCGTCGGCGAGGGCGGCCAGGAAGCGCTCGGCGTCCAGGGCGGCCGAGCAGCCGGTGCCGGCGGCGGTGATCGCCTGGCGGTAGGTGTGGTCGACCACGTCACCGGCGGCGAAGACACCCTTGAGGTTGGTGCGGGTGGAGGGCGCGTCGACCTTGAGGTAGCCCTCGTCATCCAGGTTCAGCTGGCCCTTGAACAGCTCGGTGCGCGGGTCGTGGCCGATGGCGATGAACAGGCCGGTGACGGGCAGCTCGGAGGTCTCCCCCGTCTGGACGTTGCGCAGGGTCAGGCCGGAGAGCTTGGTCTCGCCGTGCACCTCGGCCACCTCGCTGTCCCAGACAAAGGAGATCTTCGGGTCGGCGAAGGCGCGCTCCTGCATGGCCTTGCTGGCCCGCAGGGCGTTACGGCGGTGGACCACGGTGACGGACTTGGCGAACCGGGAGAGGAAGGTGGCCTCCTCCATCGCGGTGTCGCCACCGCCGACCACCACGATGTCCTGGTCCTTGAAGAAGAACCCATCGCAGGTGGCGCACCAGGAGATGCCACGGCCGGACAGCTCGTCCTCGCGGGGCAGGCCCAGCTTGCGGTGCTGGGAGCCGGTGGCCACGATCACGGCCTTGGCGCGGTGCACGGTGCCGGCGGAGTCGGTGACCGTCTTGATGTCCTCGCTGAGGTCGACCGCGGCGATGTCGTCCGGGATCAGCTCGGCGCCGAAGCGTTCGGCCTGGGCCCGCATGTTGTCCATCAGGTCCGGGCCCATGATGCCGTCGCGGAAGCCGGGGAAGTTCTCCACGTCGGTGGTGTTCATCAGGGCACCACCGGCGGTGACGGCGCCCTCGAAGACCAGGGGCTTCAGCGACGCACGGGCGGTGTAGAGCGCGGCGGTGTAGCCCGCGGGCCCGGAGCCGATGATGATCACGTTGCGGACGTCGCTCACGGGTGTCTTCCTTGTCTGCCGACTGCTGACTGAGGTCCTTGCTGGGTCTCACCCCACCCAACGGATCCTACGGGGCGAGCATTCCCCGCGGTGGCACCCCGGCAGTGGCAGCGGCGGGTGCGCTCAGCGTGGCACGGTCTGGTGGGTCAGCACCCGGCCCGGCACCGAGGGAGAGGCGGAGGCGCAGGCCGCGGAGACCACATAGGCGTCCACCAGGGTGTCATCTCCGGGGTGCGGCAGCAGCACCAGATAGGTGTCGGAGCCCGAGAAGCTCTCCTGGCGGGTGGCCAGCGCCTGTTCGGGGCGGCCGATGCCCTCGCGGACACAGGCGGGGGCGGTGGCCCCGGAGTCCCGCAGGGTCTCGGAGGAGTTCTGGGCGCTCATGCCACGGGTCGAGGTGGGTTCCAGGGAGCTCAGCAGGGTGTGCGCCCTGGTCCGCAGATCCGCGGCGGCCAGGCTCCGCGCCGGGGTGGGGGCGGCCGAGCGGGCCTGGCCGCCGTCGTCCCCGCCGGACTGGAGCAGGAAGGTGCCGGCGCCGAGGACCGCGGCGGCACAGGCGGTGCCCAGCAGGGCGCGCGACCAGCGGCGCCGCCGGGCCGGGACGGCGGGCGGGCGGCGGCCGGGGCCGGTGCTCGAGCGCGGCCGGGCCGGCGGACGGTCGCCGGTTTCACGTGAAACACGCCCCTCCATGGCGGCCCGTCCGGTGTCCCCGGCCGCTGTTTCACGTGAAACCACGTCGTGGGGCATCCCATCCGGGGCGACCGCCGTGGTTTCACGTGAAACCGTGTGCGGGGCGGTGGCGTCCAGCAGCGCCTCGGCGGCCAGCGCGGCATCGATCCGCCCGGCGATGTCCGCGGGCATCCGCACCGGTCCGGGCAGGGTGCCCAGGGTGCGGCGGATCTCGTCCAGGGAGCTGCGGACGTCCGCGCAGAGCGCGCAGTCGGCCAGATGCTCCCTCAGGTCGGCTGTCCGCCCGGGAGGGAGCACTCCCTCGGTGAGCGCGGAGATCTCCGCGACCTCCGGGTGCCCGTCCGTGCCGGTCGTCGAGGTCACGCTCGTCCACCTCCGCCCTTCACTGGATCCGTGTCACTCTGCCCCGCCGGTGGTGGGACGGACGTCCCCTGCGACCGGTTCCTTTCCCTGTCGGCGGGAGGGCTACCCCTGCCGCCGGGACGCAGATGGGTGAGCATCGGCAGCAGTCTGGCCCGTCCTCTGGCACAGCGGCTCTTCACGGTGCCCACCGGTACGTCCAGCACGGCGGCCGCCTCGGCCACCGGGTAGCCCTGCATGTCCACAAGCACCAGCGCGGCCCGCTGGTCGGGCGGCAAGGTGGCCAGGGCGCCGAGCAACTCTCGGTGCAGATCGCCGCGTTCGGCGGGTTCGGCGGCCGACTCATGGGGTTCCAGGAGCTGTTCCAGCCGTTCGGTCTCGGCGAGCGGGGCGGTGCGCCGGGAGGCGGCCTTGCGGGCCCGGTCCAGGCAGGCGTTGACGGTGATGCGGTGCAGCCAGGTGGTGACGGCGGACTGACCGCGGAAGGTGTGAGCGGCCCGGTAGGCGGAGACCAGGGCGTCCTGGACGGCGTCCGCGGCCTCCTCCCGGTCGCCCAGGGTGCGCAGCGCCACGGCCCAGAGCCGGTCGCGGTGGCGCCGGACGAGTTCACCGAAGGCATGCGGGTCGCCCGCGAGGTGCTGGGCGAGCAGTTCGCTGTCGTCTGTCCGGGGTCCCCGCCGCCGGTCGTCTGCTGTGATCGCACTCACCCCGCCCAGAGAGCGCCGTCCCGCGCCGGGAACGGCCCGTTGCCAAGACCAACTTAGAGAGGAGGGGGTTTGGCTGGATAGGGGCAACGGGGCCCGGCTGATGGGGTTCAGCCGGGCTTTACCGATGAGTGGTCATTGACCCAGGAACCGTACTTCGCTGATGGACTGCTTGTAGCCGGCCTGGCTCCACTCCCCGCTATCCCCGTAAGGGAGTGCCGTCAGCCACAGCAGCACATACTGGGTCTTGACCGGCTTCTTGACCGAGAGCACGGCCTTGTTCGCCGAGACCGTGGTCTTGGCCAGCTGCTTCATGGCGCTGACTGGCTGACCGGGGGTCAGGTGGTCGCTCGCATAGAGCGCCAGGGTGGTGTGGTCTCCGCCGAACTCCATGTTCACCGTGGCACTGGAAAGGGTGTGCACGGACCCGAGGTCGTAGACGATGCCCACGCCCTTCTTGAAGTCGGTGGTCCCCAGCTGGTCGTTGAACGACCTGGTCCGCCACATCGTGGCGGGATCGTTGTCGTAGGTGTCCTGGACCTGGCTCTCGTGCTGAAAATTGCCGTCCGGCGCGTACTCCCGGGCACCCGCGATCTTCAGCTTCACCGGCTTCGGCTGCTTCCGCGACCCGTTGTCGCCCGGCACCGACGACCGCTGCTCATCGCTGTCCGTGTGCTTGAGCAGGGTGTCCGCCAGCTGCCAAGTGCCCAGCCCCAGCGCCACGATGAGCAGGGTGCTGACGACCCATTTGATCGCGGTGCCGGTGCGGCTCTGCAGCGGGGGCGGCGGGGTGACCGGCGCCGGCTGCGGCCCGTAGGTCCCCGCCCCGTAGCTGCCCGGCTGGTAGGTGGTGCGCCCATAGGCGGGGGCGGCGGTGAAGTCCGGCTCCGGTGGCCGGATCTTCGGCATCGCGGCGACCGCCTTGGCGAGCTCCTCCGGCGTGGTGCACGGCTGTTCCTGCCGTGAAGCGGTGGCTCCCTCGTTGACGAGCGCCCGCATCGCCAGCTGGGACAGGCCACGGTGCACCCCCGCCCGCACCTGGTCCGGGGCGATCAGGCCGACGCCCTTGGGCAGGCCGGGCAGCCCGTGGGCGTTGCCCTCGTACGGCCAGCGCTGGGTGAGCGCGGCGTACAGCAGGGCGCCGATGGCCTCGGTGTCGGTGCGCTGCGGGTGGTCGGAGGTGATGCCGCGCAGCGCGGCCAGCACGGCCAGGCCGCGGATGCGGTACTGGCCGGTGCCGGTGCGCAGCACGGCGCCGGGGCCCAGGCGCAGATGGGCCAGGCCCTCCCGGTGGGCGGCGGCCATGGCCTGGGAGACCTGGCTGACCAGCTGGTACGCCTCGTGCGGCTCCATGGGGCCGGAGCCGAGCAGGGTGGTCAGTTCGGTGGCGTCGGGCAGCCACTCATGGACCACATAGACAAGGTCGTTCTCCTCGACCGCGTCCAGCACCTGGACGAAGCGGGGGTCGCCGAGGAGCGCGGCGGAGCGGGCGGCAGCGAGCACCGAGCGGGCCCGCGGGTGGTCGGCGGGCAGCAGATGGACTCCGACGGCACGGCGCAGTTTCTCGTCCACCGCACGCCAGCTGCTGAATCCCTCCAGACGGGTGACGCACTCCTCCAGGCGGTACCTTCTGGCGAGCTTGTGGCCGCTGTGCGGCTCCGGGCGCTGAGTGTCGTGGGCGGCACTCGTGCCATGGGCACCAGAGCCGTCCTTGGGCGTGTTCTTCTCGGCCTCCGCCCCGTCGGCCGTGGCCTTGCCCGCCTTGGCGGTCAGCGACGCCTTGTCAGGGGTGTCGCTGTTGTCTGCCACGTCGACGGCAGCCCTGCTCCGTTCCGCCACCGCCGCTCCTGCCTCCCCATCCGTTGCACCCTGTCCACAGCCACGACAATTGTGCCCACAGTCCGACGCTATGCACGACACGCGAATGCGGGCCAAGGTTGTGCTCCGGTCAGCGGCCCAGGCGTCCGCGGACCATGCCGACCATGGCGGTCAGTTCCTCGACGCGCATGCGCTTGGCCGCGATGTAGAACACCGCGAGCAGCAGCAGGCCGCCACCGGTCAGCGCCGCCAGCGATCCGGTGACGCCGCCGCCCAGCGTCTGGCCGATGCCATAGGCGGCGACCCCGCTGATCAGGGCGGCGGGGACGCAGGCCCCGGCCAGGCGGGCGTAGGTGCGCACCACACGGGCGCCGTCCAGGTCACCGCCGAGCCGCTTGCGCAGCCGCTTCCAGGCGACGCTGACCCCCACCGCGTACCCCAGTCCGTAGGAGACACCCATGCCGGCCACCGCCCACTGGGCGGGCAGCAGCAGATAGCTGAGGGCGGCGCCGGCCGCGTTGACGGCGGCGACGATCACGGTGTTGTAGAACGGCGTGCGGGTGTCTTCGTAGGCGTAGAAGGCGCGGAGCACCACATACTGCACCGAGAACGGGATCAGGCCGAGGCCGAAGGCCATCAGGACGTGGCCCATGGAGCGGGCGCTGGTCAGGCCGGAGGAGCCGAAGAGCAGGGTGCACATGGGGACACCGAGCGCGACAAAGCCGAAGGCCAGGGGCACGATGGCGACGGCCGAGGTGCGCAGGCCCTGGGAGATGTCGTCGCGGACGGCCGCGGTGTCGCCGTCCACGGCGGACCGGGACAGTCTCGGCAGCATCGCAGCCATGATCGAGACGGTGAGGATGGCCTGCGGCATGCCCCAGATCAGCTGCGCCTGGAGGTAGGCGGTGATGCCGGTGCCGGGGTGTCCCTGATGTTCCGCTGTGTGACCGGCCGCCGTGGCGAGCTGGGTGACCACGATGTTCCCCGCCTGGTTGGCGAGCACGAAGAGCATGGTCCACTTGGCCAGCTTGGCGGCCTTGCCCAGGCCGTGGCCGCGCCAGTCGAACCGAGGCCGGATGCTGAAGTCCGCCGCGCGCAGATAGGGGACCATCGCCAGGGCCTGGACGACCAGCCCGAGCAGAGTGCCCAGGCCCAGCAGGCGCAGGCCCTCAGGCGGGATCGTGCTGACGGTCATGCCACTGTGGGCGAAGGTGCCGTAGACCCCGATGAACAGGCCGACGGTCGTGATCACCACGACGTTGTTGAGGACCGGGGTCCACATCATGGCGCCGAAGCGGCCACGGGCGTTGAGGATCTGGCCCATCACCACATGGATGCCCGTGAAGAAGATGGTGGGCATGCAGTAGCGGACGAAGGTCACGGTGACCGAGTTGGCCGCCGGGTCATTGGCGAAGTCGTTGGACACCAGGCGGACCAGCAGGGGCGCCCCGGCCACACAGAGCACCACCAGGGCGCCCAGGATCACGGCCACCAGGGTCAGCAGCCGGTTGGCGTATGCCTCGCCGCCGTCCTCGTCGTTCTTCATGGCCCGGACCAGCTGGGGCACGAACACCGAGTTCAGGCCGCCGCCGATGGTCAGGAAGAAGATCATCGAGGGGACCATATTGGCCGCCTGGTAGGTGTCGCCCAGCATGCCGGCGCCCAGCGCCGCCACCAGCAGCGCCGACTTCACAAAGCCCGTCAGCCGCGACACCAGCGTTCCGGCCGCCATCAGGGCGCTGGACTTCAGCAGCCCGCCCGCCTTGCTGCTCTTGGCGGCCGGCGCGGCCGGGACCGGCTCCTGCTCGTCCAGCGGCTCCGCCGACAGCGGCTCGGAGGGCGGCGGGACGAAGGCACCCGCGGCCGGCACCGGAGGCTGGGCCTGCGGCGGCTCATGCGGCTGCGGCTGCTGCTGGTCCCGGTACAGGTGCGCGAAGGCGTCCTGCTGCTCCGGGGACCGGCCGGGGAAGCCGCCCACGATCAGCTGGGTCGACTCCTCGGGACCGTAGCCGGGGGCCTGCGGCCAGGGGCGCTGCTGCGGGGCCGGCGCGGGCGCGGCCTGCGCGGGGTCGTACAGCGGGTCGTAGGGCGGCGGGTCGTACGGCGCGGGCGCGGCCGGGGCCTCGCCCTGGTACGGGCCGGCGGGGTAGGCGTCCCGCAGATAGGGGTCCTGGGCGTACGGCCCGGGGTGCTGCGGCTCGGGGACGGGCGGTACCTGCGGGTACTGGGCCCGCTGGTCACCACCCGCGCCCTGGCCGCGGTCACCGTCGTACGGCGCGTTCATCGCTACCCCACCTCATCAGTCCGCGGCCGACCGGCCCCGCAACACGTCAATGTTCCACTTTCTCACCCGGGCCGGACTGCTCACCGCTCGGCGTTCCGGTGTCCATGGTGTGGGCACCGTCCCGGCCGGGCTTGCCGTCGTCGCCGTTTCCGTCCCCGTCCGGGCCGCCCTCACTGCCGGCCGGGGGGCCGTCGTTGCCCGCCGGGCGGGTGCCCGAGCGCTTGCGCTTGAGGTAGATACGCAGCCCCGCGAGCACCAGGAGCAGCACACCGACGGCGATGACCAGGAGCACGATAGGGGTGATCGAGGTGACCTGCACAGTGAAGGTCATGTCCTGGCCGTACTGCTGGTTGTCGGCAGTGTAGAGCCGCGCCGTCACCTTCACCGGACCGTTGGCATAGGCCCGGGTCTCGAACTTCACCGTCTGGCTGTGCCCGCCCTCGATCTTGATGGGCTGCGACTTGTCCACGCTCAGACGGTTGGGCTGGCTGGACTCCAGTTCCAGGCGCAGTCCGGTGATGCCCTGCAGCAGGCCGTTCCGCACGGTCACCGGGATGGTGGCGCTGCGGCCGGAAAGAGTGGCGTCGGACTTCTTGACCAGCTGCACCTTTTTGGTGAGGTCGTCCAGATAGGACTGCACCCCGCCCCGGAAGGCGGCCCCGCCCCCGGCGTCGCCCCGCCAGGAGCTGGACATCTCCCGCATGATCGTGTTGCCGAAGGGGGTGACCGCCCGGTCCTGGGAGGTCAGGATCGTCTTGAAGCGGTCCAGGGTGGTCTGGGTCACCTGGATGTCCTGGAACGCCTGGGAGGGCAGCTCCTGGGCGCGCAGCGCGGCGGGGTACGAGCCGGGGCCGGGCACCTGCTGGTTGGCGGCCGGGTCGGGCTTGGTCTTGGTGGCGTCGCCCAGCTCCAGGGGCTGGGTCCAGCGGCCGTCCGACAGGCCGCGCAGGGCGGCCGCCATGGTCTGGGCCTGGCTGGTGGTGGGCATCCGCTGGGGGGCGACGACGATGCTGCGCTCGTTCTCCGGGGCCTGCTTGTTGATCATCAGGCTCTGCGCCAGGAACTGCTGCACCGCCAGCGAGGCGTCGCCGGCCCGGGTCATATCGCCCTGGAAGGCGGTGGAGAGCCGGGCGTCGGCGACCACGGCGGTGTTGCCGCCGCCGATCTGCCGGGCGGCGGTGGGGGCGTAGGGGGAGCCGCCGGGCTCGCGCAGGCTGTCGCTGCGGGCGATGACGTTATGTGCGCCGGCCGAGGTGGCCACGTCCACGATCGAGGAGTCCACGGCGCCGTCCACCGGCCAGGAGAAGTCGGTGCGCGGCTTGACGCCGAGGATGGTGTCCACGGTGGTGGCGGCCAGCTCGGTGGCGGGCTGCAGGTGGCCCAGCGCGCCGGGGACGTCCTTGCCGCGGTGGGCCAGCGAGGCCAGGTCGGGGTCGCCGAAGGGCAGGGCCACCACCTCATGGCCGGCCACCGCGTTCTGCAGCTGGCTGAGCCACTGCTTGGCGATCACCTGGCCGTGGCCCTGGGTGGTGGTGCCGTCCGGGCCGGCCACGTGGTAGCTCTTGGTCATCGCCTCGGCGGTGGCCAGCAGGTCCGGGTCGACCACCCAGGTGACCGGGAGGTCCTTGCCCAGCGCGACCAGCTGCTGCAGCCTGCCGCCGGGGGCCAGCTCCGCCGTCAGGTCGTCATTGCGGAAGATCGGCGTCTGCTGCTGGTCCGGCTCGGTGTGGCCGGTCAGGTGGGTGCTGGAGATCAGCGGCCACAGAAAGGTGAGCTGGGTCTTCTTGCCCTCGCCGGACGAGGGCTGCCAGGGCAGCAGGGTGCGCTTGATGCCCAGCACCCGGTCGTACTGCTGGTCGGCGGTCTGTCCGGAGAGGGTCACGCCCAGCGGGTAGACGCCGTCCTTGTCCAGGCCCAGGTCCTTGGCGGGCAGGCTGAGGCTGAATTCCCGGCTGACGCCCGGAGCCAGCTTGTCGATCTTCTGGGTGTGGCCGGACAGCTCGCCGCCGTCCGAGGACGGGGAGTAGCCGGTGCGGCCGGCGATGTCGTCGATGTCGCTGCGGGTGCTGAGCAGCGATCCCACCCGCAGTCCCACATGGGCGCCGGTGATCACCGACCTGCCGTTGTTGGTGACGGTGCCGGACACCGTGATCTTGTCGCCCTGGGTGGGCGCGGCGGGCGTCAGGGAGTCGACCGAGACGCCCACGGTGCGGGAGCCGATGGGCTCCGCGTGCGCCTTGGGCGCGGCCGGCAGCTGGGTGAGGCCCAGGAAGAACAGCACCCCGGTGAGCAGCACCGCCAGCGGCCGCGACCGGCGGCGGGCAGGGGCGGACGGCGTCTCCTGGGGCGTTCCCTGGAATGTCTCCTGGAACCTCTCCCGGAAATCTGCCGCCTCGGCCACGCGCTCGCCCGTCTCTCGTCGTCGTCAGTGGTCGTCGGTTGTGCGTCCACGAATGGTAACGAGATGCGCTGTGGCGAAGTGCTGCGGACCGCTGTACAAGATCGTCCAGTAAGCCCGATGCCCTACTCTGCCTGCTATGTGAGGTCTGTCACCGGAGAGTCGCCGGGGTGATCGCTCGGTGATCGCCGGGCGGGCCGCCGCCGGGAGGCCCGTGGGCACCGGGCCACGTACCCTTTCCTGTTGTGCCGAACGCCAACGACAGCCACCAGACCCCGCCCGATGAGCTCACCCAGGTGCAGCGCCGTGCCGTGAGCGAGCTGCTGCGGGTCTCCCCCGTGGCCGACGACCTCGGCCGCCGCTTCCAGGCGGCCGGATTCACGCTGGCCCTGGTCGGCGGGTCGGTACGGGACGCGCTCCTCGGCCGGCTCGGCAACGACCTGGACTTCACCACCGACGCCCGTCCCGAGGATGTGCTGCGGATCGTGCGGCCGTGGGCGGACGCGGTCTGGGAGGTCGGCATCGCCTTTGGCACGGTGGGCTGCCGCAAATCGGGCCTTGATCTGGAGATCACGACTTATCGGTCGGAGGCCTACGACCGGACCTCCCGCAAGCCGGAGGTCTCCTACGGCGACTCCATCGAGGAGGACCTGGTCCGGCGTGACTTCACGGTCAACGCCATGGCCGTGAAGCTGCCGGAGAAGGAGTTCATCGACCCCCACGGCGGCTTGGAGGACCTGGCCGAGCGGGTGCTGCGCACCCCCGGCACCCCGGAGGAGTCCTTCTCCGACGACCCGCTGCGGATGATGCGGGCCGCCCGCTTCGCCGCCCAGCTGGACTTCGAGGTCGCGCCCGAGGTGGTCACCGCCATGCGGGAGATGGCCGGGCGCCTGGAGATCGTCTCCGCCGAGCGGATCCGGGACGAGCTGAACAAGCTGGTCCTCTCCGGCCACCCGCGCAAGGGTCTGCGGCTGCTGGTGGAGACCGGGCTGGCCGACCTGGTGCTCCCGGAGCTTCCGGCACTGCGGCTGGAGCGCGATGAGCACCACCGGCACAAGGACGTCTACGAGCACACCCTGATCGTGCTGGACCAGGCCATAGCGCTGGAGACCACGGGCCCGGATCTGACCCTGCGGCTGGCCGCGCTGCTGCATGACATCGGCAAGCCCAGGACGCGCCGCTTCGAGAAGGACGGCCGGGTCTCCTTCCACCACCATGAGGTGGTGGGCGCCAAGATGACCAAGTTCCGGATGACCAAGCTCAAGTACCCCAATGAGCTGGTCAAGGACGTCTCCCGGCTGGTGGAGCTGCACCTGCGCTTCCATGGCTATGGCACCGGGGAGTGGACCGACTCGGCCGTGCGGCGCTATGTGCGGGACGCGGGTCCGCTGCTGGACCGGCTGCACAAGCTCACCCGGTCCGACTGCACCACGCGCAACAAGCGCAAGGCGCAGGCGCTCTCCGAGGCCTATGACGGGCTTGAGGTGCGGATCGCCGAGCTGAAGCAGAAGGAGGAGCTGGACGCCATCCGGCCCGACCTCGACGGCAACGAGATCATGGAGATCCTGGACGTGGGCCCCGGCCCGCAGATCGGCCAGGCGTACCGGCACCTGCTGGAACTGCGGCTGGAGTACGGCCCGATGGAGCGGGAACGGGCCGTGGCCGCGCTCAAGGAGTGGTGGGCGGCCCAGGGCTGAGTGCCCGTCGCCGCTGCGTCCGCTGTTTCACGTGAAACAGCCGCTCCCGTCGGCCGGGGGCCGTGTTTCACGTGAAACCTCGCGGGCCATGGCCACCGCGACCGCCGCGTAGAGCGCCGCGACGGTGATCAGCAGGGCCGCCGACCGCCCGTCGTGCGGCAGCATCAGGGCGGCCACCCCGGCCGCCGAGACAAAGGCGGCGTTGAACAGCACGTCGTAGATCGAGAACACCCGGCCCCGGAAGCGGTCGTCCACCGAGGACTGGATCACGGTGTCCGTGGCGATCTTGGCGCCCTGGGTGGCCAGTCCCACCACAAAGGCGGCGATCAGCATTGGGGTCAGCCGGAAGGGCAGGCCCAGGGCCGGGGTCAGGACCGCCGCCGCCCCCGCGCAGGCCCCGATCCAGCCCAGCCGGCCCAGCCGTCCGACCGCCCAGGGGGTGAGCAGGGCGGCGGCGAAGAACCCGCCCCCGGACACACCCACCGCCAGACCCAGCAGGGCCAGCCCGGCGGCGCTGCTGTGGGTCCAGGTGTACCGGCAGAGCATCAGCAGGGTGACCGTCAGCGCGCCGTAGCAGAACCGCATCACCGTCACCGCGGCCAGCGCCCGGGCGGCCGGCCGGCGTCGGGCCAGATGCCGCAGCCCGGCCGCCAGGCCGCGCGCGGTACCGGTCAGCGCCAGGCCGAACTGGGCGCGGGGCAGCGGGAGTTCGGGCCCCAGCAGGGCGATGGGCAGCCGCAGGACGGCCAGCGCGGCGGTCAGGTAGAGCACGGCGCCCACCAGCACCACCATGGCGTCGGAGGCGGCGCCGCCCGGGCTGACCAGGCGTACCGCGAAGGCCAGACCACCGCCCGCGGTGGCCGCCAGGGTGCCGGCGGTCGGCGAGAGGGCGTTGGCCATGACCAGCCGCTGCGGGCCGTCCACCACATGCGGCAGCGACGCGGAAAGCCCCGCCAGGACAAAGCGGTTGACCCCGGTGACCGACAGGGCGGAGACATAGAACAGCCAGTCCGGCACCCGTGCCGCGATCAGCAGCGCGGTGCCCACGGCCAGCGCGGCCCGCAGCAGATTGCCGTGCAGCAGCACCTGGCGGCGCCGCCAGCGGTCCAGCAGCACCCCGGCGAACGGCCCCAGCAGCGAGTACGGCAGCAGCAGCACCGCCATGGCGGAGGCGATGGCGGCGGGGGAGGGCTGTTTCTCGGGGGAGAAGACCACAAAGGAGGCCAGGGCGACCTGGTAGACGCCGTCGGCCCCCTGGGAGAGCAGCCGGACGGCCAGCAGGCGGCGGAAATCGCGCAGGCGCAGCAGGACGCGAAGATCACGCACAACGGGCATGCGGTCAGCCTCACATACGCGACGGGCCCCCGGGGGCGATTCCCCGGGGGCCCGTAACGAACGGAGCTCGGCGCTTAGCGCTCGACCTCACCCTTGATGAACTTCTCGACGTTGTCCCGCGCCTCGTCGTCGAAGTACTGCACCGGCGGGGACTTCATGAAGTACGAGGAGGCCGACAGGATCGGGCCGCCGACGCCGCGGTCCTTGGCGATCTTCGCGGCGCGCACCGCGTCGATGATGACACCGGCCGAGTTGGGGGAGTCCCAGACCTCGAGCTTGTACTCCAGGTTCAGCGGGACGTCACCGAAGGCACGGCCCTCCAGGCGGACGTAGGCCCACTTGCGGTCGTCCAGCCAGGCCACGTAGTCGGACGGGCCGATGTGGACGTTCTTCTCGCCCAGCTCGCGGTCGGGGATCTGGGAGGTGACGGCCTGCGTCTTGGAGATCTTCTTGGACTCCAGGCGCTCGCGCTCGAGCATGTTCTTGAAGTCCATGTTGCCGCCGACGTTCAGCTGCATGGTGCGGTCCAGGATGACGCCCCGGTCCTCGAACAGCTTGGCCATCACCCGGTGCGTGATGGTGGCGCCGACCTGCGACTTGATGTCGTCACCGACGATCGGCACACCGGCCTCGGTGAACTTGTCCGCCCACTCCTTGGTGCCGGCGATGAAGACCGGCAGCGCGTTGACGAAGGCGACCTTGGCGTCGATGGCGCACTGGGCGTAGAACTTGGCGGCGTCCTCGGAGCCCACGGGCAGGTAGCAGACCAGGACGTCAACCTGCTTGTCCTTGAGGACCTGGACGACGTCGACCGGGGCCTCGGCGGACTCCTCGATGGTCTGACGGTAGTACTTGCCCAGGCCGTCGAGGGTGTGGCCGCGCTGGACGGTGACACCGGAGGCCGGCACGTCGCAGATCTTGATGGTGTTGTTCTCGCTGGCGCCGATGGCGTCCACGAGGTCCAGGCCCACCTTCTTGGCGTCCACATCGAAGGCGGCCACGAACTCGACGTCCCGCACGTGGTAGTCGCCGAACTGCACGTGCATCAGACCCGGCACGCGGCCGTTCGGGTCGGCGTCCTTGTAGTACTCGACGCCCTGCACCAGCGAGGCGGCGCAGTTGCCCACGCCGACGATGGCTACGCGAACCGAACCCATTCCGGTTGCTCCCTGTGTGTTCTCGACCAAGCCCTGCGGGTCGCAGGGCTTACTTGTCCGGACCGATGCGTCTGTCACGCCCGGCCCGCTCGCTTTCGATCAGCTCGTTCAGCCAGCGGACTTCGCGCTCCACCGACTCCATGCTGTGCCGCTGGAGTTCGAGGGTGTAGTCGTCCAGCCGGGAGCGGGAACGGGCCAGCGAAGCGCGCAGCTTCTCCAGGCGCTCCTCCAGCCGGCTGCGGCGGCCTTCCAGCACCCGCATCCGGACATCCCGTGAGGTCTGTCCGAAGAACGCGAAGCGGGCGGCGAAGTGCTCGTCCTCCCACGTGTCCGGACCGGTGTGGGCGAGCAACTCCTCGAAGTGCTCTTTCCCCTCGGCCGTCAGACGGTAGACGATCTTCGCCCGCCGTCCGGCCAGGGACGCCGCACGGGCGTCCTCGGGAGCGCCGCCGGTCTCCTCCGCCAGCCAGCCGTTCGCCACCAGCGACTTCAGGCAGGGATACAAGGTTCCGTAGCTGAACGCACGGAACACCCCGAGTGAGGTGTTCAAGCGCTTGCGCAGCTCGTAGCCGTGCATCGGGGACTCGCGGAGCAGGCCGAGGACGGCGAACTCGAGGATGCCGGAGCGTCTGCTCATGTTTCGCCTCCTTGTCCCCCACAGCCTAATCCCTTGATCCCTTGCCTTTATTGGTCCCTTATGCCGAGCTGATGTATCGACTCGATACATCCAGACGATAGAACGGCGATCATCCGTCGACAAGAGCGGGGGTGGTGAACGAGCTCACATCACCGGTTCGTGGGACATGCGGAGCCACATTTGGAGTGAACATCCGCAGTAGTCGGGGTTTGACCGTGCGTAGTCTGTGCGCCACGCGGACCGGTCCCACCCCGAGGAAGTAGTCGTTCCATGAGCGAGCATCGCCGCAAGCCGCCGCGGTCCCACAGCGGTGGCTCACGAGCCGCGGCCCGGCGCGCGGCCCAGCAGCCGACGCCCGGCCGCCGCGCCACCCCGCGGAGCGGCTCCCCGGCGCCGGGCCCGCGCCGGGGAGAGCCGCCCGGGCACGGCGGACGGGCCGCGGCCCGCCGCGCCGCCCAGCGCGGCGGCGGGCGCAGACGCCCGGCCCGGCCGCCCAGAACGGGCCTGGGGCGGTATATCGACTACCCGCGCGCCGGCAAGGCCGGGATATGGCGCTGGATCCCCTCCTGGAAGCTGGTCGCCGGGGTCTGCGGCATCTTCGCCGGACTCCTGCTGGGCACCGTGGGCGTGGCCCTGGCGGTGGTGCGGGTGCCCAGCGCCCAGCTGGCCTCCAAGGTGCAGAAGAACGTCTACTACTGGGCCGACGGCAAACAGATGGTGGTGGCCGGCGGCGGCAGTCTCAACCGGCAGATCGTGCCCATCGCGCAGATTCCCAAGTCCATGCAGAACGCGGTGATCTCGGCCGAGAACGCCAGCTTCTACAAGGACTGGGGCGTGGATCCGATGGGCATTCTCCGCGCCGTGGTCAAGATGGCCGAGGGCGGTGAGACCCAGAGCGGCTCGACCATCACCCAGCAGTTCGTCAAGAACACCTATCTGAGCCAGGAGCAGACGCTCAAGCGCAAGGCCACCGAGCTGCTGATCTCGGTGAAGGTGGGCGCCACCCAGAACAAGGACGACATTCTCGCGGGCTATCTGAACACGGCCTACTACGGGCGCGGCGCCTATGGCATCCAGGCCGCCGCACGCGCCTACTACGACAAGGACTGCGCCGACCTGACGGCCAGCGAGAGCGCCTATCTGGCGGCCACCCTCAACGGCCCCAACCTCTACGACCCCTACGGCGGCCAGGGGCCGGCCGCGACCCCGGAGAAGAACCTCAAGCGGGCGAGCGACCGCTGGAAATGGACCCTGGACCGGGAGGTGCAGGTCGGCCATCTGAAGGCCGCCGAGCGCGACCAGTGGGCGGCCAAGGGGTTCCCCACCCCGCAGAAACCCAAGCCCGCCACCAACCGGGCCGGGCAGATCGGTTACCTCACCGACCTCGCCGACAACTACATCGTGGCCCACTCGAAGATCAGCAAGGGCGAGCTGGACAAGGGCGGTTACCAGATCTACACCACCTTCGACCGAGACAAGGTGGAATCCCTGTCGAAATCGGTGGAGGCGGTGCGCAAGACCAACATCAAGCCGGAAGTGCGCGGCGTCGACCAGTTCGTGCAATTCGGCGGTGCCTCGGTGGAGCCCAAGTCCGGGAAGATCGTGGCCATTTACGGCGGCGAGAACGCGCTGACCCACTACACCGACAACGCCGACTACACCGGTGCCCAGGTGGGCTCCACCTTCAAGCCCTTCGTCCTGGCCGCCGCCATGGAACACGGCAGGCGCAATCCCGCGCTCGGCCCGCAGCAGAGCGACGACCAGCGCACCCGGGTCGCCCCGGAAAGCGTCTACAACGGCGACAACATGCTGACCCTGCGCACCTACAACGGCGCCGTCTGGCACGACCGGGACGGCAGCGAATGGCACCAGAAGAACGACGGGGGCGAGGACCGCGGACTGATCAGCCTGCGCACCGCCATGCAGTTCTCGGTGAACACCCCGTACATCCAGCTGGGCATGGACGTGGGGACGGACCTGGTGCGGGACGCGGCGCTGAACGCCGGCCTGGACAAGGAGCAACTGGCCTCGCTCACCCCGACCTTCTCGCTGGGCACCTCGGCGCCCAGCGCCATCCGGCTGGCCGGCGCCTATGCGACCTTCGCCGACAGCGGGCGGCAGATCGACCCCTATTCGGTGGAGAAGGTGGAGAAGAACGGCAAGCCCGCCTTCCAGCACGAGAAACAGAGCAGGCAGGCGTTCCCGGCGAATGTGGCCAACAATGTCACCGATGTGCTGAAGACGGTGGTGGAGGCCGGCACCGGTACCGCGGCGCAACTGGGCAGCCGGCCGGTGGCCGGGAAGACGGGCACCACGGACGGCAACCGCTCGGCCTGGTTCGCCGGTTACACACCCCAGCTGTCCACCGCCATCGGCATGTTCCGCGTCGACCCCAACGCCCGTAACCAGGAGTTCCTGTCGATGCGCGGGGTGGGCGGAAAGCCCACCATCCACGGTGCCTCGTTCCCCGCCGAGATCTGGGCGGCCTATATGGGCCAGGCGCTCCGGGGCCGGCCGGTGGAGGACTTCGACGCGCCCCAGCCGATCGGGGAGAAGGTCTACGGCGGCGGCGCCAGCCCCTCGCCCTCCCCCGCGCCCACGGCCGTGCCCTCCCCCTCGGCCTCCCCGTCCGCCTCGCCGCCCGCCACCGCCTCGCCCACTGCCTCGCCCTCCCCGAGCAGGGGCTGCTCCCCGCTGGACCACCACTGCCCCCCCGGCGCCACCGGCAACAGTGGCGGGACGGACGACGGCGGGCCCGGCGGCACCGGCAGCGGCGGCGACCAGGGCGAACCCGCACCGGCGGCCCCGACCCGGCGGGCGGGCGGCGGCCTCTTCGGCGGGCCCGCGGGGTGAGACCGGCCGGCTCCCGCGCGGGGTGAGCACCGCCGGCTCCCCCGCCGGGTGACGGAGTTGTCCACAAGCGGCGCCTCATGCACAGCCCCCAGCGGGCCCTGGCGCCGTACGGCAGGATGGGCGCATGAGGAGCGAGCGGGACGAGGAGCCGGTACGGCCCACCGAGGAGGACGAGGTGGCCGCCGTGAGCAGTGAGCTCATCGGCGGGCCGGCCGGGCGGCGGGCGCTGCCCGGCGGGTGGCGGGCCGCCGCGCTGGTGGTCGCGCTGCTGATGATCGGCATGTTCGCGCTGGGCATGGTGCAGAAGCTGCCCTGCTACAACCACGGCTGGTTCTTCGGCGCCACCACCCAGTACACCCACGCCTGTTACTCCGACATCCCGCACCTGTTCTCCGGCCGTGGCTTCGACCGCGGGCTGATCCCGTACTTCGACCGGATCCCGCAGAGCTCCGGTGATATGGACTACCTCGAATACCCGGTGCTCACCGGGCTGTTCATGGAGGCCGCCGCGCTGCTGACCCCCGGCGGCGGCAGCCTGCAGGCGCGCGAGCAGTACAACTGGTTCGCCAACGCCGGGCTGCTGATGGTCTGCGCCGTGATCACCGTGATCTGTGTGGCGCGCACCCACCGCCGCCGCCCCTGGGACGCGCTCCCGGTGGCGCTGGCCCCGGCGCTCGCGCTGACCGCCACCATCAACTGGGACCTGTTCGCGGTGGCGTTGACGGCCGGGGCCATGCTGATGTGGTCCCGGAGCCGGCCGGTGGCGGCGGGCGTGCTCATCGGGCTGGCCGGGGCGGCCAAGCTCTATCCACTGCTGCTGCTGGGCCCGTTGCTGGTGCTGTGCCTGCGGGCCGGACGGCTGCGGCAGTTCCTCGGCACCCTGGCGGCCAGCGCCGGCGCCTGGCTGCTGGTCAACCTGCCGGTGATGCTCACCCTTTCCGGGGGCGGCTTGCATATCCGGCCCGGCTGGGCCAAGTTCTACTCCTTCAGCCAGCAGCGGCCGGTGGACTATGGCTCGCTCTGGCTGCTGATCTCCCAGCGCACCGGTGATCCGCTGGATGACGTCAACACCTATGTGGCCGTGGTGATGATCCTCGGCACGCTGGCCATCGGCGCCCTGGCGCTGTACGCCCCCCGGCGGCCGCGCCTGACCCAGCTGGCCTTCCTGATGGTGGCCCTGTTTGTGCTGGCCAACAAGGTCTACTCACCGCAGTATGTGCTGTGGCTGGTCCCGCTGGCCGCGCTGGCCCGGCCCAGGTGGCGGGACTTCCTGATCTGGCAGGGCTGCGAGGTCCTGTACTTCCTGGGCATCTGGTACTACCTGGCCTACACCGGCAGCGGCGACAAGCGCCAGGGGCTGCCCCTGGAGGGCTACCAACTCGCCCTGGTCCTGCATCTGCTGGGCACCCTCTGCCTGTGCGCCCTGGTGGTGCGCGACATCCTGGCCCCGCACCACGACGTGGTGCGCCGGGACGGCTCGGACGACCCCTCGGGGGGTGTGCTGGACGGGGCGCCGGACAGGGTCACCCTCCCCGCCGTACGGGACGCGCGGCCCCTGGGGGAGCGGGCGGACGAGCCGGTCCGATGGGGGGCCGGGAGCGGCGGCACGGTTTAGCGCCACCGCTGCCGGCCCGGTCACCGAGGGGGTGGGATCAGTGGTCGACGATGCGGTCGAACTGGGTGGTGGTGTGCCGCAGATGAGCCACCAGCTCGTCGCCGACCTGCGGCGCGGGAGCGTCGTTCGGCACGAACAGGATGGACACCTGCATATGCGGCGGCTCGGCGAACCAGCGCTGTTTGCCCGCCCAGACGAACGGCGAGAGGTTGCGGTTCATGGTGGCCAGGCCCGCCCGGGCCACGCCCTTGGCCCGCGGCATCATGCCGTGCAGCGCCTTGGGCGCCTCCAGGCCCACGCCGTGCGAGGTGCCGCCGGCCACCACCACCAGGTAGCCGTCGCCGGCCGCCTTCTGCTGGCGGTAGCCGAAGCGGTCGCCCTTGGCGACCGGGGTGACATCCAGCACCGCGCCGCGGTACTGGGTGGCGTCATGGTCACCGAGCCACAGCCGGGTGCCGATGCGAGCCCGGAACCGGGTCTGCGGGTACTGCTGCTGCAGCCGGGCCAGTTCATCGGCCTTGAGGTGGCTGACGAACATGGTGTGCAGCGGCAGGTGGGCGGCGCGCAGCCGCTCCATCCAGCCGGCGACCTCGTCCACCCCGGTGGTGCCGTCGGCCCGGTCCAGCGGGAGGTGTATCGCGAAGCCCTCCAGGCGCACGTCCTCGATGGCGGCGTGCAGCTTGGGCAGGTCCTCCTCGCTGATGCCGTGCCGCTTCATGCTGCTCATCACCTCGACCACCACCCGGGCGCCGACCAGGCCGCGCACGCCCTCGACCGAGGAGACCGAGCGGATGGCCCGGTCCGGCAGCGGAACGGGCTCCTCGCCGAGCCGGAAGGGGGTGAGCACCAGGAGATCACCGCCGAAGAGGTCCTTCATCCGGGCCGCCTCGTAGGTGGTGCCCACGGCGAGGGTGTCCGCGCCGAAGCGGGTGACCTCATCGGCCAGCCGTTCGTGGCCGAAGCCGTAGCCATTGCCCTTGCAGACCGGGACGATGCCCGGGAACTGCTGGAGGACGGACTGCTGGTGTGCCCGCCAGCGCTGGGTGTCGACATAGAGCGTGAGCGCCATGACCGGTCCTGGAGCCTTTCCCTGGATGTGGACGGATCGGTGGGGTCAGCGGCGCGACATGTAGATGTCGAGCGCCTTGTGCAGCAGCTTGTTCAGCGGGAAGTCCCACTCGCCGAGGTACTCGGCCGCCTGCCCGCCGGTGCCGACCTTGAACTGGATCAGGCCGAACAGGTGGTCGCTCTCGTCGAGGGAGTCGCCGATGCCGCGCAGGTCGTAGACGCTGGCGCCCAGTGCGTAGGCGTCGCGGAGCATCCGCCACTGCATGGCGTTGGACGGCCGCACCTCGCGCTTGTGGTTGGCGGAGGCGCCATAGGAGTACCAGACGTGCCCGCCGACGATCAGCATGGTGGCGGCGGCCACCGCCTCGCCCTCGTGGATGGCGAAGTACAGGCGCATCCGGTTGGGGTCCTCGGTGTTGAGGGCCGTCCACATGCGCTGGAAGTAACTCAGCGGCCGCGGGCGGAACTTGTCGCGCTCCGCGGTGATCTCATAGAGGTGCTGCCAGGTCGCCAGGTCCTCGTAGCCGCCCTGGACGACCTCGACGCCGGCCTTCTCGGCCTTCTTGATGTTGCGTCGCCACAGCTGGTTGAAGCCCTTGTGGACGTCCTCCAGGGAACGGTTCTGCAGCGGCACCTGGAAGACATAGCGCGGCTGGACGTCACCGAAGCCGGCCCCGCCGTCCTCGCCCTGCTGCCAGCCCATCCGGCGCAGCTTGTCGGCGACCTCGAAGGCGCGCGGCTCGATGAAGGTGGGCTCCACGTCCCGCAGCCGCTTGGCGTCCGGGTCGGCGATGCCGGTCTTGATGGCGCCCGCGTCCCAGCGCCGGATGACCACCGGCGGGCCCATCTTCACCGAGAAGGCGCCCTGCTTCTTGAGGTGGGCCAGCATGGGCTGCAGCCAGTCCTCGAGGTTGGGGGCGTACCAGTTGATGACCGGTCCCTCGGGCAGATAGGCCAGGTACCGCTTGATCTTGGGCAGCTGCCGGTAGAGCACCAGGCCGGCGCCGACCATCTGGCCGGTCTTGTCGAACCAGCCCAGGCTCTCCGAGCGCCACTCCGCCTTGACGTCCGCCCACGCCGGAACCTGCATGTGGCTGGCCGCGGGCAGACTCTGGATGTATGCCAGATGCTGCTCTCGGCTGATGGTCCTCAGGGTCAGGGTCATGCGGGGCGCTCCTCGGCAGGTGTGTCCCCAGGGTCGGGGCTCCGGCTCTCGCGCCGAAGCCTACTGCGACCGGGGAGTGCCCCGTTTGGGCGTACGGTCCGCTATCCGATGACGCCGCCCCACAGCCCGCCGTGGGCGATGCCCAGGAAGAGCCCGATGGCGGCCGCTCCCATGGCGATGACCAGGAAGAAGCGCTCGCCGGTGGTGGCCGAGATGTACTGCCCGTACGCGCCGGTCAGCACGCCCGCCAGCCCGCTCCAGGAGCTGAGCAGATGCAGGTCCTTGAAGGCCGAGGAGATAAAGGCCAGGGCGCCGAGCGCCACGGTCACCGCGACCAGGGTGTTCTCAAGGGGATGGGGCTTGCCGTCACTGTTGAGCACGGCGAGCAGCCCGCGGGGACTCCTCGGGGTCTGCCGGACTGCCTGTGTCATGGCACTACCTCCTGAAGGCGGGCGGCGCGCTGTAGCGCCGGTCACACCGATGCGTCCAGCTTGCGGGCCCGGGCGAGAGGATTTCAACCGGACGGCAGGGTGCGGGTACTCTGGACGGTCTGCATCGGTATCTCTCATAGCCGCACCTGCTTGTCAGTGTCGGCGGATACCGTTGACAACGCATTACGACCCTCCTGCCACGGATCGACCGTGGCCGCTGAGTCCAAAGGAGGTGGGTTCCACATGCGTCACTACGAGGTGATGGTCATCCTCGACCCCGATCTCGAGGAGCGTGCTGTCTCCCCGCTGATCGAGAACTTCCTCTCCGTCGTCCGTGAGGGCAACGGAAAGGTCGAGAAGGTCGACACCTGGGGCCGTCGTCGTCTCGCTTACGAGATCAAGAAGAAGCCCGAGGGCATCTACTCGGTCATCGACCTGCAGGCCACGCCTGAGGTCGTCAAGGAGCTCGACCGCCAGATGAACCTGAACGAGTCGGTCCTCCGGACCAAGGTCCTCCGTCCCGAGACCCACTGAACCCCACCGGTTCAGCGGTAATCGGGCTGTATCGCAACGAGTAGCAAGCAGCCAGCACACCCGCCGAGAGGTTCACCCATGGCAGGCGAGACCGTCATCACGGTCGTCGGCAATCTCGTCGACGACCCCGAGCTGCGCTTCACCCCGTCCGGTGCGGCGGTCGCGAAGTTCCGTATCGCGTCCACTCCCCGCACCTTCGACCGCCAGACCAACGAATGGAAGGACGGCGAAAGCCTCTTCCTGACGTGCTCGGTGTGGCGGCAGGCGGCGGAGAACGTCGCCGAGTCGCTTCAGCGCGGCATGCGCGTCATCGTGCAGGGCCGGCTCAAGCAGCGGTCCTACGAGGACCGCGAGGGCGTCAAGCGCACGGTCTACGAGCTCGACGTCGAAGAGGTCGGGCCCAGCCTGAAGAACGCCACGGCGAAGGTCACCAAGACCACCGGTCGTGGTGGCCAGGGTGGTTATGGCGGCGGCAACGGCGGTGGCCAGGGTGGCGGCTGGGGCGGCGGTCCCGGCGGCCAGCAGGGCGGCGGCGGGGCTCCCGCCGACGACCCGTGGGCGACCGGCGCTCCGTCCGGCGGCCAGCAGGGCGGCGGCGGAGGCGGCTGGGGCGGCGGCTCCGGCAACTCCGGCGGCGGCTACTCCGACGAACCGCCCTTCTAGGGCGAACAGCAACAAACTTCTTGATCACACTGGAGAGAGACAATGGCTAAGCCGCCTCCGCGCAAGCCCAAGAAGAAGGTCTGCGCTTTCTGCAAGGACAAGACCGCTTACGTGGACTACAAGGACACGAACATGCTGCGGAAGTTCATTTCCGACCGCGGCAAGATCCGTGCCCGTCGCGTGACCGGCAACTGCACCCAGCACCAGCGTGACGTCGCCACGGCCGTGAAGAACAGCCGTGAGATGGCGCTGCTGCCCTACACCTCGTCCGCGCGATAAGGGAAGGGTGACCAACTAATGAAGATCATCCTCACCCACGAGGTCTCCGGCCTCGGCACCGCCGGTGACGTCGTTGACGTCAAGGACGGCTACGCCCGCAACTACCTGGTCCCGCGCGGTTTCGCGATCCGCTGGACCAAGGGTGGCGAGCAGGACGTGGCGCAGATCCGCCGTGGCCGCAAGCTGCGCGAGATCGCCACGATCGAGCAGGCCAACGAGGTCAAGGCGCAGCTCGAGGGCGTCAAGGTCCGCCTTGCCGTCCGCGCCGGCGAGGCCGGCCGCCTGTTCGGCTCGGTCACCCAGGCCGATGTCGCGTCCGCGATCAAGACCTCGGGTGGCCCCGAGGTCGACAAGCGCCGCGTTGAGCTGGGCTCGCCGATCAAGACCCTGGGCGCCCACCAGGTGTCCGTGCGTCTGCACGCCGACGTTGTCGCCAAGCTCGGCGTCGAGGTCATCGCCGCCTAAGGGCCGCGAAGCGTAGAGAGGGCCGTACCCCCCGGGGTACGGCCCTCTCTTCATGCGCTTCGGCTTTTTATGCGCCTCAGCCCCGCACCGCCCCCGTGACCAGCCACCGGCCGGACCGGGCCCGGGCCCAGAGGGTCACCGTCCGGGTGAGCAGCATCAGCGCCATCGCGCACCACAGCAGGGTCAGCCCGCCGCCCAGCGCGGGGACCAGCAGGGCGGCGGGGGTGAACACGGCCAGCACGCCCAGCATGGCCCAGGCCAGGTAGGGGCCGTCCCCAGCGCCGGTCAGCACCCCGTCCAGCACACAGACCACGCCGGTCACCGGCAGGCTGAGCGCCGCGACCAGCAGGGCGGGCAGCGCCGCGCTCCGTACCGCGGCGTCCGTGGTGAACAGCGGGAGCAGCAGCGGCCGGGTCATGGCCAGCAGCACTCCCAGCAGCACTCCGGCGGTGATTCCCCACTGCACCATGCGCCGGCAGGCCGCGCGTGCTCCCTCGGTGTCGCCGGAGCCCAGCGAGCGCCCTATGATCGCCTGCCCGGCGATGGCGAGGGCGTCCATGGCGTAGCCCAGCAGGTACCACAGGGACAGCACGATCTGGTGGGCGGCGACCTCGCTGTCGCCCAGCCGGGCAGCCACCGCGGTGGCGGTCATCAGCACCGTGCGCAGGGCCAGGGTGCGCACCAGCAGCGGGGCGCCGGCCTGGGCGCAGGCGCGGATCCCGGCCGCGTCCGGCCGCAGTGAGGCGCCGTGCCGGCGGGCGCCGCGTACCACCACGGCCAGATAGCAGGCGGCCATGGCGCACTGGGCGATCACCGTGCCCCAGGCGGAGCCGGCGATGCCCAGGCCGGCCCCCTGGACCAGGCCGATATTGAGGGCCGCGTTGGCGGTGAAGCCGCCGATGGCGACATAGAGCGGGGTGCGGGTGTCCTGGAGTCCGCGCAGCACCCCGGTGGCCGCCAGCACCGCGAACATGGCCGGGATGCCCAGGGCGCTGATGCGCAGGTACTCGGCGGCGTATGGGGCGGCGGCGGGGGAGGCGCCGAACAGCTGGACGACGGCCGGGGCGGTGGGCAGCACCAGGAGCGCGATCACCGCACCCAGCAGCAGCCCCAGCCAGATGCCGTCCATGCCCTGGCGGATGGCGGCCCGGAGGTCGCCGGCGCCCACCCGGCGGGAGACGGCGGCGGTGGTGGCATAGGCCAGGAAGACAAAGACGCCGACCGCGGTGGTCAGCAGGGTGGCGGCCACCGAGAGACCGGCCAGTGGCCGGGTGCCCAGATGGCCCACGATGGCGCTGTCCACCAGCACGAACAGGGGCTCGGCGACCAGCGCGCCGAAGGCGGGCAGGGCCAGCGCGAATATCTCGCGGTCATGACGGCGGGCGGCGCGCCGGGACAGCGGAAGCGTATGACTCACAGGTCCCATTCAATCTTCCACAGGTAACAAGCACAATGGCCTTTTGTCACTTACTTCACTCCCCGGTGGGCGATCTTCTCTGCGCCGTTTGTCGTGATCTAGCCCCGGCCGCAGAAGTTTTTCTCCTCAACAGCCCGTGGACGGTAAACCCGCAGGTCAGAGCGGTGCGCCCAAGGTGACTGTGGGTTTGTCCACAGCGGTTTCCCCCGACCCGTGCACAGGTTGGGGCGGGTTCTCCACAGGATGGCGCCTCTCATCCACATGCCCTGTGGATAACCAGATTGGCTGACGGTGCCCGCGGGCCTACCGTGGACCGGCGCCCGCCGTCTGTTTCCCCGTCCCGCGGACCCTCCATCGAGGGTACGAGGCCGGTCCGAATGGACGTGTCCCAACCGGAGCCGGGCGTCCTGTTTGTCGGTGCCGTGCCGTAAGACTGATCGGGCACTGCGAGGTCCGCGCCGCGGACGGGAGGAGGTGGCAGGGTGAGCGTCCCCGAGCCCATGGACGACCCCTGGGCCGACGGCGGTCCCGGCGACCGGCTCCCCTTCCCCCGCTCCCGGCGCGGCGAGGGCAAGCCCCGTGGCGGCGAGGAGGACGGCCCCTGGCAGGGCGCCCAGAGCGGCTTCGAGCGGGTGCCCCCGCAGGACATGGAGGCCGAGCAGTCCGTGCTCGGCGGCATGCTGCTGTCCAAGGACGCCATCGCGGATGTGGTCGAGGTCCTCAAGGGCGCCGACTTCTACAAGCCCGCGCACGAGACGGTCTACCAGGCCATCCTGGACCTCTATGCCAAGGGCGAGCCCGCCGACCCGATCACGGTCGCCGCCGAGCTCACCAAGCGCGGCGAGATCACCCGGGTCGGTGGCGCGGCCTATCTGCACACCCTGGTCCAGACCGTCCCCACCGCTGCCAACGCGGAGTACTACGCCGAGATCGTCCATGAGCGGGCCGTGCTGCGCCGCCTGGTCGAGGCGGGCACCCGCATCACACAGATGGGATACGCGGCCGACGGCGATGTGGACGACATCGTCAACAACGCCCAGGCCGAGATCTACGCCGTCACCGAGCAGCGCACCAGCGAGGACTATCTGCCGCTGGGCGACATCATGGAGGGCGCGCTCGACGAGATCGAGGCGATCGGCTCGCGCAGCGGCCAGATGTCCGGCGTCCCCACCGGCTTCAGTGACCTGGACGCCCTGACCAACGGCCTGCACCCGGGCCAGATGATCGTGATCGCGGCCCGGCCCGCCATGGGTAAGTCCACGCTCGCCCTGGACTTCGCCCGGGCCTGTTCCATCAAGCATGCGCTGCCCAGCGTGATCTTCTCGCTGGAAATGGGCCGCAATGAGATCGCCATGCGTCTGCTGTCGGCCGAGGCCCGGGTCGCCCTGCACCATATGCGCTCCGGCTCCATGACCGACGAGGACTGGACCCGGCTGGCCCGCCGGATGCCCGATGTCTCGGCCGCGCCGCTCTATATCGACGACTCCCCGAACCTGTCGATGATGGAGATCCGCGCCAAGTGCCGCCGGCTGAAGCAGCGCAATGACCTCAAGCTGGTGGTCATCGACTACCTCCAGCTGATGCAGTCCGGTGGTGCGCGGCGCCCCGAGTCGCGTCAGCAGGAGGTCTCCGACATGTCCCGTAACCTCAAGCTCCTGGCCAAGGAGCTGGAGGTGCCGGTGATCGCGCTGTCCCAGCTGAACCGAGGCCCCGAGCAGCGCACCGACAAGAAGCCGATGGTCTCCGACCTGCGTGAGTCGGGTTCCATCGAGCAGGACGCCGACATGGTCATCCTGCTGCACCGCGAGGACGCCTATGAGAAGGAGTCCCCGCGGGCCGGTGAGGCCGACCTGATCGTCGCCAAGCACCGTAACGGTCCGACGGCCACCATCACGGTGGCCTTCCAGGGCCACTACTCGCGCTTTGTGGACATGGCGCAGACCTGATCGCGGGTCGCCCCCAGCAGAGCCGTGATCCGGGAGGTCAGACCCCCACCGGCTCCCCGGTGACCACCGGCCGGACCTTGGTGAGCATCAGTTCCAGGAAGCGGCCGGGGTGCCGGAAGGACGCGAAGTGGCCGGCGTCCTGGATCAGGGCGAAGTCCTTGACCGGGGCGGTGGCGTCGTCGAAGAAGCGCTTGGCCGGGCCGGGCGGGGTGAGGACGTCCTCGGCGCCCTGGAAGACAAAGAACGGGACCGGGATCTCGGTGCCCTCCGCCCATTCGTCGATGCCCATGGCCTGCGGCCCGAGCCGCTCGGAGAAGGTCATGCCCTTGAGGTAGCCGCGCACCTCGCGCAGCGTGTGCCGGGGTGAGAACCACAGCGAGCGGATCACCACGGTCTTCATGGTGTCGAAGGTCAGCGGATGGGAGGTGACCACCAGCTTGTTGTACCGCGACCACTGGTGGGTGCTCCAGGCCGTGGCATCCGGGCCCATCGCGGTGGCGTCGGCCAGTTCCTTGCGCTTGCCCGCCCGCTGAAGCCGGGCCAGCAGGGCGTGGTAGGCGGTGCGGTCGCGGCCGCCCGCCATGATGTTCTGGTCGGTGCCCACATAGGCGGAGTACAGCTCGGGGTGGCTGCGGGCCAGGCGGAGGCCCAGGACGGTGCCGAAGGAGTTGGCGACCAGCAGGACCTTGGCCACCCCGAGCCGGGCCCGGACATGGGCGGTGACCTCCAGGGCGTCGGCCTGGAGGCGGTCCAGGGTCATATCGCCCTGTCCGTCCGGGCCGCCGTGGCCAAAGGTCTTGCCGGATCCGCGCAAGTCCCAGCGCACGATGGTGAAGTGCCGCTCCCAGTCCCGGGTACGGGCCGCGTAGATCAGGTTGGACGCGCCGGGGCCGCCGTGGATCTCCAGGATCACCGGGTTGTCCAGGTCCTCGCCGCGGATGGAGATCCACTGCTCGATGCCGCCGATGCGGACCGGGCCCGACTCGTCGATGCCCCGGGCGCTGGTGATGCGCAGCCGCCGGGCCAGGGCCGCGCGCTTGAGCTGCCGGTAGCCCAGCAGGCCGGCGACCGGCGTGGCGAGGAGGGCGGCGGAAGCGGTGGCGATGGTGCCGATCATTGGTAACCCCCGAAACTGTTTATGCCGTAAGCGACTGCGTTTACGGTATATACAGTTGAGGTGCGTGTCAACGAACGGCGTTGGGCGCCACCGAGAGGGAGGGCCAATGGCCAGGGAGAAGGCGCGCGACCTGCGCGCGGGCATCGCGCTGCTGTGGGACGAACAGGACCGGCCGACCCGGGGCCCCAAGCCCAGCCTGAGTCCCCGCCGGATCGCGGAGGCGGCGGTGGCCATCGCCGATGCCGAAGGTCTGGACGCCGTCTCCATGAGCCGGGTGGCCGGCGAGTTCGGCGTCTCGGCCATGGCCCTGTACCGCTATGTGCCCGGCAAGGCCGAACTGGTCGAGCTGATGGTGGAGTCCATCCTGGCCGAGGCGCCCCGGCTGGCAGCGGGCGGCGACTGGCGGGACGGCCTGAAGCAGTGGGCCCGGCAGTCCTCGGAGGTCCACCGGGCCCACCCCTGGCTGCTGGCGGCCACCGCGATGCGCCGCCGGCTGATGGGCCCGCACCAGCTCGCCTGGCTGGACGCGGCGCTCGCCGCCCTGGAGCCGACCGGCCTGCCGGCCGCCCAGCGCCACCAGATCTTCCTCCTGGTCGCCGGGCTGGTGCGCACCCTGATCCAGCAGGTGCTGGACTTCGACGCGGAGCACAGCCAGGAGTGGAACCGGCTCACCGGCGAGCTGCTGGACCGGCATGCCGAGCGCTTCCCCGCACTGACCCGGGCCATCGTCGACGGCGCCTTCGCCCCGGCCGCCATCGATCCGCTGGAGTTCGGCCTGGAGCGCCTCCTGGACGGCGTCCAGACGCTCATCGAGCGAGCGGAGAAGCAGAGTTGAGGACGGTCTGGACTCCGGCACCGGCGGCATGACCTCCTCCGGCTCCGCGGGCGGGGCGATGGTCATGGGCGGTCTGGCGGCCGGGTTGAGGTTGCGGTGAACCGCCCGGGCCACGGCGTTTATGGTGCTCACTCCGGCATTCATGGTGCGGTTGTGCTCGGTGAGCACCGAGATGGTGTAGTTGTGCCCGCCGCCGGTGAACGCCCCGATGCTGTGCACCCGCCAGTCACGGGAGGCGCTCCGCTGCAACCAGCCGTTCTTCACATGGACTTGGGCGTCCTGGGGCGCCCCGGTCGGGGTGCCCCAGCGCTGGGCCGGCACCACCTTGTTCATCAGGTCCAGCACATAGGCGCGTGAACTGTCCTTGAGCACCGGGTTGTTGGTGGTCAGCAGGGTGAGCAGGCGCTGTTCGTCCCGGGCGGTGATCTGGGTCAGGCCCCAGTAGCCGTCGGTGCCGGGCACCGTACGGGTCATCCCGGCGGCCTGGACGAAGGACCGTACCCTGGCCACGCCCAGCCGCTTCCACAGCGCGGTGGTGCTGGCGTTGTCCGACTCGGTGATCATCTTGTGCGCCCACCGGGTCTCGTCCCGGGTGAGCTTGCGGTTCCGCTTGTCCGCGTCCCAGAGCAGGGTGGACAGCACGGTCACCTTGACCACGCTGGCGGAGTCGAAGCGCTGGTTCTCCCGCAGGGTGCAACGGGTGCCGGTGGCCGGGTCGTACAGGGCGATCGCGGTGATGGACGACCGCCCGCGCAGGGCCGATTCGAGGTCCCTGGTCAGCCGGTCGGCCAGGCCCGGCTTGGCCGAGGTGCAGGCCACCCGGGGAGTGGCCGCCACCGCGGGTGAGGCGGTGGCGGCCGCGAGCACGCCGGTGGCCAGGGCCAGCGACAGCGCGCCGCCGGCGCGCCGGGATATGCGGTGGTGCATCACGGGTGGTCCCCCCTGGGTCGGTCACGCCGGGCACACCGGCGGCGCGCCCACCGCATTGACTGGCCACCCCGGTAAAAGGTTGCGCGGCCGTCAACTCCCCGCCCCAACTGCCCATCCAGGTTCTTGACTTACGAGTACATTAACTTGCTAAGGTGGCGGCCATGGGCAGACCGAAGCAGTTCGATCCCGATGTCGCCGTGGAACAGGCGATGGAGGTCTTCTGGCGCAAGGGGTATGCCGCCACCACGCCACAGGACCTGGTGGACGCGCTGGGCATCGGCAAGGGCAGCCTCTACCACGCCTTCGGCAGCAAGCGCGCCCTGTTCGACCTGGCGCTGCGCCGCTATCGCGACAGCCAGGCCCTCGCCCTGGTCGGGCTGCTGGAACGGTCCGGCCCGGTGAAGGAACGGCTGCGCGAGGTGCTGCTGTTGCTGCTGGAGACGGACTTCGCCGACCCCGACCGCCGGGGCTGCCTGGCCGTCAACACCGCGGCAGAGCTGGGCAAGGGCGATGAACCGGCCGGCCTGCTGGTGCGCCGGATGTTCGACCGCATCGAGGATGCGTTCCGGGCGCTGCTGGAAGAGGGGCAGCGCGCCGGCGAGATCGATGCCTCCCGGGACGCCGCCGCCCTGGCCGGCCTGCTGCTCGCCACCCTGGTCGGGCTGCGGCTCACCGCCCGGGTCGAGGCGGATCCACGGCGCCTGCGACGGGCGGTGGACGCCCTGCTCGACTCCCTGTGAACACCCTTCGTTTCGTGGCTGGTTGACCGCCGCGGTGGTCACCGGCGCCGGCCGGGGCATCGGGCATGCGGAACCATCAAGTCCCCGTGAACGAGGTTTACTTCTAGCGGGTGCCGGGCGTGGTGCGGGCGGTGACATTGATGCGGTTCCAGACATTGACCGTGGCGATCAGTGCGATCAGCCCGGCCAGCTGCCGCTCGTCGAAGTGCTCGGCGGCCCGCTGGTACACCTCGTCCGGGACCCCGCCCGGCAGCAGGGTGACCGCCTCGGTCAGGGCCAGCGCCGCCCGCTCCGCGGCGGTGTAGAGCAGCGACTCCCGCCAGCCGCCGAGCTGGTAGATGCGCTGCTCGGTCTCGCCCGCCGCACGGGCGTCGGTGGTGTGGTACTCGATGCAGTAGGTGCAGTGATTGAGCTGTGAGGCATAGATCTTCACCAGTTCCCGGACCACCGGGTCCAGGCCCTCCCCGGCGGCCGCGTCCAGGGCCAGCACGGCCTTGAAGACCTTGGGGGCGGCGGCGGGGAAGTCCAGACGGGAGGTGTGCTGTGAGTGCGTCATACGGGCCACGTTAGGCAGCCCGGCGACCATGGATAGGGTGCATTTCCATGGCAGAAAACCGGGTCAATTCCGCGCTGGGCACCGATCTTCACCTGGAGCTGTCCGGCACCGGCAGCCGCCGCGCCATGCTGACCGCGGCGCTGCGCGAGGCGGTCCGCGACGGACGGCTGGCCCCCGGCACCATGCTGCCGCCCTACCGCTCGCTCGCCGCCGACCTGGGCATCGCCCGGAACACCGTGGCCGAGGCCTATGCCGAACTGGTCGCCGAGGGCTGGCTGGCGGCCCGGCAGGGCTCCGGCACCAGCGTCGCCCACCGGCCCGCACCTCGTCAGCCATCGCGCCGCACGTCACTTACCCGGCAGTATCCGTCCCACGATCGCGGGGAACCGGCCTACGGCACACCGGAATTGGCACACGACCTGCGCCAGGGCCGCCCGGACGCCGCTTCCTTCCCCCGCACCGCGTGGCTGGCCGCCGCCCGCCGGGCCCTGAACGCGGCCCCCAACTCCGCCTTCGGCCCCGGCGATCCCCAGGGCCGCATTGAGCTGCGCCATGCCCTGGCCGGCTATCTGGCCAGGGCCCGCGGGGTACGCACCGACCCCGAACGGATTGTGATCTGCGCCGGGTTCGCCCACGCTTTGCGGCTGCTGTGCGCCGGGGTGCTGCGCGGCACGGTGGCGGTGGAGTCCTACGGCCTGGACTACCACCGCTCCATCCTGACCGCCGCCGGGCTGCGCACCATTCCGCTGCCGGTGGACCAACATGGCGCAGACACGGGAGGGTTGACGGCGGCCAGGGGTATACGGGCCACCCTGCTCACCCCCGCCCACCAGTTCCCCACCGGCGGCCCGCTGTCCTCCGCCCGCCGCACCGCGGCCCTGGAATGGGCCCGGGCCGGAAGCGGCCGGTTGCTGCTGGAGGACGACTATGACGGGGAGTTCCGCTACGACCGGCAGCCGGTCGGCGCCGTCCAGGGGCTGGACCCGGAACGGGTGGTGTACCTGGGGTCGGTCAGCAAGAGCCTGTCACCGGCGCTGCGCCTGGGCTGGCTGGTGCTGCCCGACCACCTGGTGGACGAACTGTTGCGGCTCAAGGGCGAACGGGAGGGCTACACCAGCGCCCTGGACCAGCTGACCCTGGCCGAGTTCCTGGACTCCGGCGGCTATGACCGCCAGGTACGCCGGATGCGCCAGCGCTACCGTGACCGGCGCGACCGCCTGGTGGCCGCCCTGGCCCAACACGCCCCGCATATCGGGGTCTCGGGCATCGCCGCCGGACTGCACGCGGTGCTGCGGCTGCCGCCCGGCACCGAGCAGTCGGTGGTCCGGGCCGGGGCCCGGCGCGGGGTGGCCCTGGAGGGACTGGCCGGCTACCGCCACCCGCGGAGCTCCGACACCCCCTACGACGGCCTGGTGGTGGGCTATGCGACGCCGCCCGACCATGCGTTCGCGGGGGCGCTGGAGGCACTCTGCCGTTCGCTTCCTGCGTTGCCCTGAGCAAGGGACGTGCCTACTCCGGTGCGATCCACGGCAGTTCGGCCGACAGCTCCTGCCGCAGCCGCCTCTTGGGACGGGCACCGACCACCGACAGCACCGGACCGCCCTCCCGGAAGAGCATCAGGGTGGGCGTGGACAGCACGGCATACGCGGCCGGGATGGCCGGACTGTGGTCCACATCCAGCTGGACGATCTTCAGCCGGGCGCCCTCCTCCTCGGCCAGTTGCTCCAGCACCGGGGCGATCTGACGGCAGGGGCCGCACCACTCGGCGGTGAAGTCCACCAGCACCGGCCGCTGTTCGGCCAGCACCTCGGTGGCGAAGGTGGCGTCGGTGACGGATACGACAGATGTGACGGTCATGGGAGGGTGCCTTCCTCGGACGCGGACAGAGACGGAGACGGAGACAAAGACGGAGACGCAGACAGCGCGGGGGATGAGAACGGGAGCGCGCAGCGCGGGGCCGGTCCGCCGGGCAGTTCGGCCTCGGCCCGTACCAGCTGGGCGCCGACCTCGGCCCGGATCCGCTGCAAGTGCTCGATGCATTCGTCCAGTTCGGCCAGCTTGCGGCGGTAGACCGCCACCGAGGCCGGGCAGGAGTCGCCCGCCGGGTGGCCGGCACGCAGGCACTCCACAAACGGACGGGTGTCCTCCAGGCCGAAGCCGAAGTCCTGGAGGGTACGGATCTGCCGCAGCAGCCGCAGGTCCCGCTCGTCATAGCTGCGGTAGCCATTGGCATCGCGGCGGGCGGTCAGCAGCCCCAGCGACTCGTAGTGCCGCAGGGCACGCGTGCTCAGACCCGCCTGGCGGGCCAGTTCCCCGATGCGCATGGCGATGACGGTAAACCTTGCCGTCGGCGTCAAGGCCAGCCCCGCACCACAGCGCCCCCGCCACCACCTACGCTGCCCGGATGACGATCACCGACGACTTCCACGACCTGCTCCCCGCCACCCGCCGCGCGCTGACGCACCGGGTCGCCACCGCCCAGTCCGAGGGCCGCCTGCCCTCGCTGGCGGCCGCGGTGCTGCGGGACGGGCGGACGGTGTGGTCCGCCGGACGCGGCGAGGTGAACGGCCGTCCGCCCACCGGCGACACCCAGTACCGCATCGGCTCGCTCACCAAGACCCTGGTCGCCGTGCTGGTGCTGCGGCTGCGCGACGAGGGGCTGCTGGACCTGGACGACCCGCTGGGCAAGCACCTGGAGACCGCCGAGGGCGGCGAGGCGACGATCGTCCAACTGCTGGCGCACACTTCGGGCCTGGCGGCCGAGGCGCGCGGACCATGGTGGGAGCGCACGGACGGGGCACTGCGCCCGGAGGTGGCCGATCTGTTCGGCGAGCACCCCCAGCGCCATCCGGCGGGGCGTGTCCACCACTACTCCAACCCCGGCTACGCCCTGTTGGGCGCCCTGGTGGAAGAGCTGCGCGGCGCCCCCTGGCACCAGGTGCTGGACCAGGAGGTGCTCCGGCCGCTGGGCATGGCCCGTACCGGCTACGCGCCCCGGGCGCCGCACGCCGAGGGCTGGGCGGTGCACCCCTGGGCGGACGCGCTGCTGCCCGAACCGGCGGTGGACACCGGCCGGATGGCCCCGGCCGGGCAGCTGTGGTCCACCACCGAGGACCTGAGCCGGTTCGCGGCCTTCCTGCTGCACGGCGACGACCGGGTGCTGGGCGCCGCCACCCTGGCCGAGATGCGCACCCCGCTGGCCCCGCCGTCCGGGCCCGACGGGTCCGGTGGCTATGGCCTGGGCATCCAACTGCTGCGCCGGGACGGCAGATTGCTCTGCGGCCACACCGGCTCCATGCCGGGCTTCGCGGCCGTGCTGTGGACCAGCCCGCAGGACGGCCTGGCCGCCGTGCTGCTCTCCAACGCCACCTCGGGCCAGGTGGCCGGCCCCGGCGGGGACCTGCTGGAGACCGTGGCCCGGCTGGAACCCCGTATCCCCCGGCCCTGGCGCCCGGCCAAGGGCATCGATCCCGCGCTGCTGGAACTGACCGGCCCCTGGTACTGGGGCGCCCAGCCCATGGCGCTGCGGCTGCGCGCCGACGGGACGCTGGACCTGTCCCCGCTCGGCGGCGGTGGCCGGGCCGCCGCCTTCCGCCCCGAACCGGACGGCACCTTCACCGGCCTGGACGGCTACTACGCGGGCGAGACACTACGGGCGGTGCGCCAGGCCGACGGCACCCTCAGCCACCTGGACATCGGCACCTTTGTCTTTACCCGCCGGCCCTATGAGCCCGGCGAGGCGGTGCCCGGGGGAGTGGACGGACACGGCTGGCGCTGAGGGGCGGACGTAGGGTCGGGACGAGACCGGCCGGCGCCGCGAGGCGGCGCGACACACCTGGAAGGCACCGTGACCGCTGACACCGCACCCGACCTGCTCGGCCTGCCCCCGCTGAGCGCCGCGCACTTCGCCCGCATCGAGGACAAGATCGCCGCGCTGCTGCGCACCGAGGAGACCGTCATCGCCACCCAGGGCGAGGCGCTGCTGCCGCTGGAGGCATGCATCCGCTCGGCGGTACGCCCCGGCAGCACCGCGCTCAATGTGGTCACCGGGCCGTACGGCGAGACCTTCGGCGGCTGGCTGCGCTCCTGTGGCGCCGAAGTGGTCACGGTGGACGCCCCGTTCAGCGGCGCGGTGAGCGCCGAGCGGATCGCCGAGGCGCTGCGCGCCCACCCGGCCATCGACTTCGTCAGCCTGGTGCACGCGGAGGCGGCCACCGGCAACACCAACCCGGTGGCCGAGATCGGCGCGGTGGTGCGCGAGCACGGGGCGCTGCTGATGCTGGACGCGGTGGCCTCGGTGGCCGCCGAGCCGCTGCTCACCGACGCCTGGGGCGTGGACCTGTGTGTCATCGGCGCGCAGAAGGCGATGGGCGGACCGGCCGGCGTCTCCGCGGTCTCGGTCAGCGCCCGGGCCTGGGAGCGGATCGCCGCCAATGAGCGGGCGCCGCGCCGCTCCTATCTGTCCCTGCTGGACTGGAAGGAGCGCTGGATCGACGCGGGGCGCACCATGCTGCCGCACGCCCCCGCCCAGCTGGAGATGCTGGCCCTGGAGCAGGCCGTGGACCGGATCGGGGAACTGGGCCTGGACTCGGTCATCGCCCGCCACCGCGCCGCCCGGGACGCGGTACGGGCGGGGGTACGGGCGCTGGGCGCCCTGACCCCGTATGTGGTGCGGGACCAGGACGCCGCACCGGTGGCCACCACCCTGCGGGCGCCGGACGGACTGGACGCCCGGGAGGTGGTCCGGGCGGCGCTGGCCGCCGATGGCTCGGTGCCGGTGCAGGCGGCGGGCGGGGCGCTGGCCAAGGAGATGATCCGGGTCAACCACTACGGGCCGGCCGCGGCCCGCGATGTGGTGCTCGCCTCGGTGGCCGCGCTGGCCGAGGGGCTGCGGGCACTGGGCGTGGCGGAACACCCCGCCGAGGCGCTGGCGGCCGCGGAGACGGCCTGGGACAGCGCGACCATGGGCTGATCCGGGGGACGGCCTCCGGCCGGGCCGCGATCCGGTGCATCCGCACCGGGTCGCGGCCTTTTTCGTTGCCCACGCCGCCCACATATCGAAGGCGCCGTCCATGATCGCGTTCAGCGGCCCGGATAGAATCGGAATTCCTGACCCGGTTCACTCCCGATCCCCCTTCGAGGTCCCCGCCCATGGCCCGGAACGCCGGCTCCGCCTCCTCGGCCCTCTCGGTGGCCGTCCGCTCGGACGCCCGGCGCAACCGTGCGCTGGTGCTCGCCGCGGCCCGATCGGCCTTTGAGGAAGCCGGGTTGGCGGTGCCGCTGACCGAGATCGCCCGCCGGGCCGGGGTCGGCGCGGGCACCGTCTACCGTCATTTCCCGTCCAAGGAAGCCCTGTTCAGGGCGACGGTGGTGGACCGGGTCCGGCTTTTCACCGACACCGCAAGGGAGTTGGCCCACTCCGCCGACCCCGGACCGGTGTTCTTCCGGTATCTGTCCTCGGTGGTCCGGCTCTCCGCGCGCAACAAGGGCCTGTGCGACGCCCTGGAGGCATCCGCCAGGGGCCGGTTCGAGCCCTCGCCGGGCATTGAGCAGGACTTCCGGGAGGCCCTGTCGGTGCTGCTGGCACGGGCCCAACAGGCCGGTGCGGTACGGCGGGACGTCACCGTGGAGGATGTGCTGGCCCTGCTGCTGGGCTGTCTGTCGATGGAGCAGCGGCGCGGCCCGGACGGGGCGCCCGGGCGGATGACCACGCTGGCCTGCGACAGTCTCCGCCCGGGACGATCCATAACGAAACTGCCGCCGGTTCCGGGCAAACCCCGTAACGAAACCGGTTGTGCGGTGTGCGGGGGGCCGATCCCGCCGGCCCGTACCGGCCGTCCGGCCCGTTACTGCGGTGGCGCCTGCCGGCAGAAGGCGCACCGGGAGCGGGCCAGAGCTCGTAGCTGAGGGCCGGGGGCGGACCTCAGGCGGAGGCCGCCGCCGTGGCCGGTGCCAGGGATTCCACCGCGGCCACCAGCGGGGCCAGCTCCGGCCGCCGGGCGGCCTCCCGGAGCGCCTCGCGCAGAGCGGCGTCATTGGTGGGCCGGGCCTCGGCCAGCAGGGCGCGGCCGGCGGGGGTGACATCGGTGTAGATGCCCCGGCGGTCGGTGGTGCACAGGAACCGGGTCAACAGCCCGCGCTCCTCCAGCCGGTTGACCAGCCGGGTGGTGGCGCTCTGGCTGAGCACCACGGCCTCGGCGACCTCGTTCATCCGCAGATGGCCGCCCTCGCCGTCGTGCTGGCGGCTGAGGACGTCCAGGACCGAGAACTCGCGCACGCTCAGTCCGTGCCCGGCCTGCAGGGCCCGTTCGATATGGCCCTCGATCCGGCCGTGCAGGGCGGAGAGCGCGCACCAGCCCTGGGCGAGGCCGAGCAGGGCGGGGTCCGGAACGCGAGGCATGGCGGACATAGGGCGCCCCTCCTTCGACTTGTCGGGCGTACGGGCAGTCGCCCGCTCCCAGGGTAGACCTCCTCCGCAATAGCCCGCGCTTGCAAGTATCAGGCGTCTGCAATTATTGTGGACGCCGGTTAAGGCTGGACGCAATGAATCTGCGTTCCCCGGCCCGTTCTCCGCCGCACCCCGTCCCCCTGTCCGAAGGACCTCCCATGCCCCTTGCCCTGCTGGCGCTCGCCATCGGCGCCTTCGGTATCGGCACCACCGAGTTTGTGATCTCCGGCCTGCTGCCGGAGATCGCCGATGACTTCGGCGTCTCCATCCCCACCGCCGGCTTTCTGACCACCGGCTATGCGCTCGGTGTGGTGGCCGGGGCGCCGGTGCTGGCCATCCTGGGCGGCCGGATCGAGCGCAAGCGGATGCTGGCCGGCCTGATGGGCCTGTTCACGCTGGGCAACGCGCTGTCCGCGCTGGCCCCCACCTTCCCGGTGATGCTGGCCGGGCGGATCGTCGCCTCGCTGGCGCATGGCGCCTTCTTCGGCATCGGCTCCATCGTGGCCGCCGGACTGGTCCCGCCGCGCAAGAAGGCGGGCGCCATCGCCCTGATGTTCACCGGCCTGACCCTGTCCAGTGTGGTCGGTGTGCCCGCCTCCACCCTGATCGGCCAGCACCTGGGCTGGCGGATCACCTTCGGCCTGATAGCCGGGCTGGGCCTGCTGGCCGTGCTGGGCGTCCTCGCCCTGGTGCCCAGGCTGCCGCGCCCCGAACACAGCCCGCTGCGCGGGGAGTTGGCCGCGCTGCGCAAGCCACAGGTGCTGCTCGCCATGGCGATGACTGTGCTGGGCTTCGGCGGCGTGTTCACCATGAACACCTATGTCACCCCGATGATGACCAAGGTCACCGGCTATGGCCCGGCCTCGGTGACCTGGCTGCTGGCGCTGTTCGGGGTGGGCATGTTCGGTGGCAACCTGATCGGCGGCCGGTTCGCCGACCGGGCCCTGATGCCGATGCTGTGCACCGCGCTGGGCGGGCTGGCGCTGATGCTGGCCCTGATGCCGCTGGCCGCACAGCACAAGGTCACCGCGGCCATCGCCATCCCGCTGATCGGCGGCTTTGGCTTCGCCACCGTCCCGCCGCTGCAGAAGCGGGTGCTGGACCACACCGCCGACGCCCCCACCCTGGCCTCGGCGGCCAACATCGGCGCCTTCAACCTGGGCAACGCCATCGCCGCCTGGCTGGGCGGCCTGGTCATCGCGGCCGGCCTGGGCTACACCGCGCCCAACTGGGTCGGCGCCGCCATGGCGCTCTCCGCGCTGCTGCTGGCCCTTGTCTCGGCGGCCCTGGAGCGGCACACCGCCACCGCCGGCGGCGGCCGGGAGACCGTACGGCCGGTCGGCGCGGACCCGGTGGGCGCCGGCCGCTGAGCACGGCGCAGGCCGCGAAAACACAGGCGCACCCGGGAACCGGGTGCGCCTACGCTCGCCTTCATGAGCAGACTCCACTTGTTCGACCTCGACGGCACATTGATCCACAAGTCCGCGGCGGCGATCGAGATATCCCGGCGGCTGGGCACCGAGGCGGAGATCGCCGAGGTGGAACGGGCCTTTGCCGCCAAGCAGCTGACCCCGGCCGAGTTCGCGGCCCGGGCCTGTGCCCTGTGGGGCGAGCGGCTGACCGAGGCGGTGCTGGCCGCCACCTTCGAGGGCGCCCCCTGGCTGGGCGGCATCAAGGAGGTCTGGGCCCGGATCGCCGAGCGCGGCGAGCGGATCGCGGTGATCTCGCTGTCCCCGCACTTCTTTGTGGAACGCCTGCTGGACTGGGGCGCCCACTCCGCGCACGGCTCCCGCTGGCCCGAACTCCCGCTGCGGGAACCGATCGACCCGGCCGGCATCCTCGACGCCCGGGCCAAGGTGCGGATCGCCGACGAACTGTGCGCCCGCTATGGACTGGGCCGCGCCGACTGTGTCGCCTATGGAGACTCCATGTCCGACGCGGCCCTGTTCGCCGCCGTCCCGGTCGCGGTCGCGGTCAACGCCGACCACCATGTCCGCGACCTGGCCACCCACTGCTACGACGGTCCGGACCTGCGCGAGGCCTATGCGCTGACGGCGTCCTGAGGCCCGCGCCGGACGGTGGCCGCGCCACAACGGGCCCCGTCCGGCGGGGAGTTGCTCAGCCCAGGTCGTCCGCCAGCAGGGCCCGTACCCCCTCGACATTGCCGCTGAGGTACTGGCGCAGCGAGGGCGGCACCACCTCCACCGAGGCGATGCCCTCCCGGGTGAAGGGAATCCGGACCACCTCATAGGTCCCGCGCGGCTCGTCCACCTCCGGGCCATGCCGCAGCGAGAGGTCCATCGAGGCCAGCAGACAGACGAAGAAGTGCTGCACCTTGACCCCGTGCCGGTGCGGCACGGTGTCCACAAAGGCCGGCACCACATCCACCACCTTGGCGCCCAGCTCCTCGTCCACCTCCCGGTGCAGCGCGGCGACCACCGACTCGTCCGCCGGCTCCACGCCCCCGCCGGGGGTGATCCAGTACGGCGGCTCGCCGGGCTTGGTGCGTTTGATCAGGATCAGCTGGGGCTCGCCGGAGGCCGGATCCTCGGCCAGCAGGATGGCGCGGGCGGTGCGTTTGACCACCGGTCGTACGGTCATAAGCGACATCTGCCGCGGGGAACACCCGCCAAAACCCCCGTCTCACCAGGAGACCGCGGCGCGCAGCAGCCACTCATGTGCCCGGGCCAGATGGGGCAGGGCCAGCGTTCCGGCCCGCACCACCAGGAAGTAGGTGCGCAGCGGGGGCACCGGCGGGCTGAGCAGGGCCACCACCTCGCCGGTGTCCAGGGCCTCCGCGCACAGATAGCGGGGCAGCACCCCGATCCCGGCGCCGGCCGCCACACAGGACAGCACCGCGCGCAGATCGGGGACGATCACCGTGCCGGCGGCCACCGGCTTTGCGTCGAAGACGGCGGTCCAGTAGCGGGTGACAAACGGCAGGCTCTCATGCACCTCCACCACCGGCAGGTGCTCCAGTACCGCCACACCCTTGTCCCGCACCACCGCGGCCCCGCCCAGCCGGGCGGCATAGCGCGGGGCGCCGACCAGGACATGCTCCTCGTCGCACAGCGGGGTGGCGGTCAGCAGCCGCCCGCGCGGGCGCGAGGTGGTGATGGCCAGTTCATGGTGGCCGTCCGCCAGCCCTTCGAAGAGCTCCTCGGCCATGCCATGGGCGGTGCGCACCGTCAGCCCCTGGACGATCAGCGGGGCCAGCGCGGGCAGTGCGCGCAGCGCGGTGAACTCCGGCGGGCCGGCCAGGTGCAGGGTGCGGTGCGGCCACTGCTCGTCCAGGCCCGCCTCGGTGATCTCCTGGAGGGCGTCCACATGCGGCGCCACCTTGTGGGCCAGCTCGTCGCCGAGGGTGGTGGGCACCACTCCACGGGCCTTGCGCAGGAACAGCGGGTGGCCCAGCCGGCGCTCCAGGGTCCTTATCTGGCCGGTGACCGCGGGCTGGGAGAGCCCCAGCAGGGCGGCGGCGCGGGTGAAGGAGCCTGCCCGGTGGACCGTGACAAAGGTGCGCAACAGGGTCAGATCCATGCAGCCTCCCCGGCTAGCCCAGCACCGACCGTAGAGAACTATAAATAAGTCGATAGGGCTGTGTCGCCAGGGTGATTGGACACTGACGCTGAGTCAACTAGCCTGATTCGGGCGGAACTTCTCCGTCGGAACCGCTTCGGTGCGGTTCGCGCGGAGATCCCGGGCGGCTCGAGCCAAGAGGGGGGAGGCTCGAGCCGCCCTTTCCTCTGTCCGCTCCCGCTGTCCGCACCCCGGTGTGCTCCTTCGGTGTCGCCCATGGCGGGCGCGTGGCAGTCTGGGGCGCATGGATGAGCACCCATGGAGCTCGCCGGCGCTGCCGGGTGAGCCGCCCTACTACACCACGGACACCTGCGCCGGCTGCGGGGCGATCGTCCACGGCATCCACGGCCGGTGGACCTGTGCCGCCTGTGGCAGCTGCAGTCCGTACCAGGAGCCCCCGGACGGCTGGGCCACCGAGATCACCCCGGAGGAGCTGGCCACCAATACGGTGGGCTACGACGGTCCGCCGGCCCGCTGAACTCTCCTCGGGGTCCGGTCGGTTGACCGGGCCGGCCGGTCAAGTGGCCTGTGCAACAGTCCGGTTGGTCAGTCGTTGTCGTCCGGCAGGATCACATGCATCGCCCAGGCCACCACCGAGACGATCACGCCGCCGACCAGTGCCGAGGCAAAGCCGTCCACATGGAAGGCCAGGTCGAGCCGGCCCGCCAGATAGCTGGTGAGCAGCAGCATCAGGGCGTTGATCACCAGGGTGATCAGTCCCAGGGTGAGGATGAACAGCGGGAAGGACAGGAACTTCACCACCGGCTTGACCAGGAAGTTCACCAGGCCGAAGAGGAGTGCCACCAGCAGCAGGGAGACCGCCTTCTTCACGGTGGTCGCGCCGCCCAGGCTGATGCCCTTGAGCAGCCAGATGGCGGCGGCCAGGGCCGCGGCGTTGGCGATCGTCTTTACTGCGAAATTCTTCATACATGAGATCGTGGCAGACGGGTCCGACAGGCGACATAAGTGCGGTCGGAGGCGAGCGGAGCGCGCGGGGGCCCGCGCGGAGAGGATGACGGCGCATGAAGGCGTTCCGGCTGGACGAGCTGGAGGCGGAGCGGGCCGCCAACAACGGGGCGTATCTGCAGTTCCTGCGGGAGCGCACTATGTCGGTCGGGCTCTATGCCCTGGACGCGGGCAGCCCGGACCCCCAGGGGCCGCACCAACAGGACGAGGTCTACCTGGTGATGAGCGGCCGGGCGTCGATCACCGTGGGCACCGAGACCACCGAAGTGGGGCGGGGCAGCGTGGTGTACGTACCGGCCGGGCAGCCGCACCGTTTCCACCACATCAGCGAGGACCTCAGGGTTTTGGTGGTCTTCTCTCCCCCTGAGAGCTGACGGCCGTCCCCGGCATCCCGTAGGGGTCCGCTCAGGGGTCTACGGGGGCCGCGAGGCCCCCGCCGGACCCCTTCGCCGCCCTAGCATCGAAAGCAGACCGGAGCGGCTTCCCGTTCCGGGGTCATCAACGACGCGTGGAGAGCAGGGGACGACATGACGGAGAAGGGGATACTCGCGGGGCTGCCCTGGTGGGTCAAGTGGATCGCGCTGCCGATCCTGGTGGTTGTGGTGTGCGGCTCGCTGATCATGAGCGTGCTGGGCTTCCTGATCAGCCTGGTCTTCAAGGCCCTGCTGCTGGTGGCGCTGATCGGCGGCCTGGTCTTCGTCTTCAAGAAGTTCACTTCCTCCTCGTCCTCCAAGGGCGACTGGTAAGCGCGTCGTGCCCGCGGGGCACCGTGGGGCGTAGGGCCCGCGCCGAACTCGGCGCGGGCCCTACGCACTCCAGCACTCCGGTGGTTCGGTGTCTTTGTCGCTTCAGCGCCTTTCGTCGACTGTGCCCGCTGATTTAAGTCCTCGGTGGAATTCGGGGGGTTCGTCAACTCAGCGCGGTAATGCCCGGGGTGTACTTTTTCCGTCAGCGGCCACCGCTCTTTCACCCCGGCACCGCGTGTGCGAGCGGGCGGCTTGTGTCATCTGCCCGTCCTGTCCATCTCGCCACGATTCCAACCTGTTTGCCTGTGACAGGAGTGGGTCTTCGGTGCTGCCTGCTGTCCGTGTTTCGCCCGCACGTCCGCAGGTTGGCCGTCCGGATTGCCAGCAGCCCTGTGATGACTGCCACTTTGGCCAGTTCCTCGTGGTTGCCCGGGACCGATTCCGCCGGGAACGACTCCGCCCCGTAGTCGAGTCGCTACGCTCCAGAGTCGGAGAGCTCGTAAGCTCCCTCTCGGTCTCTATCGGTAACTGAAAAATCACTCCTTGTGGTCCGAGCCACGTTGTTGTCAGACTATGGCGTCATTAGCGGGTCATGAGGATCCAATCCCGGCCAAACCGACGAAGACGGGGCATTGGGCGATGCGCGACACAGTTCAGGCAGAAGTGATCATGACGTTCCTCGTCTCCGAGGAGCTGTCCTTCCGTATCCCGGTGGAGCTGGGCTACGACAGCAGCGACCCCTATGCGGTGAAGTTCACCTTCCACCTCCCCGGGGACGCCCCGGTGACCTGGGCGTTCGCAAGGGAGTTGCTGCTGGACGGGCTGAGCCAGCCGTCCGGCGAGGGCGATGTGCATATCGCCCCCGCCTCCGCGCAGCATCTGTCGGACGTCTTCATCCGGCTGCAAGTGGGCGGCGAGGGTGCCCTGTTCCGGGCCGGTGCGGCCCCCCTGGTGGCCTTCCTGGACCGCACCGACCGCGTCGCCCCGCTGGGCGAGGAGCACTCGGTCGCCGACTTCGACTACGAGCTGGCCGCCGCCCTGGACAGCATCCTGGCCGGCAACCCCGAAGGGCAGAACGCGGGTTAGCCCGCGCCCCGTCAGGGGGCGCGGGCCGGGTTCCTCCGCGGCTGTGCCGCGTGGGCGCGACCCCACACGGTCCGCACCCGCCGGACACGGCCTAACCCTCCCGCGCGGCACCGCCCTCCACGGCGGGCTCCGCCTCGATCGGCACCCGCTCGGTACGCGGGGCCGCACCCCGCTGCCCGGCCGCCCCGGACTCCTCCGCCACCGCGGTGTGTGCCGGGGGGACGAGCCCGTCCACCACCGAAGCCCCGGCCTCCTCGGCCGAGCCCCCGGCACCCCGGGCGCCGACGAGCGCCGAACCCGCTCCGTTCCCCGTACCCGGTCCGCCGCTCGGGCCCATGGACGCCAGCAGTTGGCGGGCCAGCCCCAGCCCCGTACCCCCCATGGTCAGCGCCTTCGCCAGCAGCTCGGACACCCCGTCCGCGCCATTGAGCAGCACCATATGGTCGACACTGCCAAACGCTTCGGCCCCGGCCCGGACGATCTCCGGCCAGTTCTCGGCCAGTTGCTGGGCCACCACCGCTTCCTGGTTCTCCGCCAGCGCCAGCGCCCGGGCCTTGATGGCCTCGGCCTCCGCCAGACCCTTGGCCCGGGCCGCCTCGGCGGCCGCCAGACCCTGCGCCCGCGCCGCCGCGGCCTCGGCCTCACCGGTGGCCCGGGTGGCCTCGGCGGCCGCCGTGCCGCGCGCCTTGGTGGCCTCCGCCTCGGCGGCCGCCGCCGCCTTCACCCGGGTCGCCTCGGCGGCGGCCGCCAGCTCGGTCTCCCGGGCGTTGGCCTGGGCGGCCGAGATCCGGGCGTCCCGCTCGGCCTCGGCCAGCGTCCGCTTCTCATAGGCCGCCGCGTCGGCCGGCTTGCGCACCTCCGCCTGCAGCTGCTGCTCCTTGCGGTGCGCCGCCAGCTCCGCCACCCGGGTCTCCTGGACCACCACCTCCTGGCGGGCCGCCGCCTCCGCCAGCGGCCCGGCCTGCCGGGCCTTGGCCGCCGCGCTGTCCCGCTCGGCCTGGTAACCGGCCTGGAGGATCTCGCTGTCCCGCTTGGCCTGGGCCATCCGGGCCGCCGCCTGCTGCTCCGCCTCGGTGGCCAGCCGGTCCGCCTCCGCCTGCGCGATCCGGGCATCCCGCTGCACCGCCGCCGCATGCGGCGCGGAAAGGTTCTTGATGTAGCCGGTGGGGTCCTGGATCTCATGGATCTGCAGCGAGTCGATGATCAGGCCCAGCTTCTCCATCTCGGTGCCGGAGGCCGCCCGGGTCTCCCCGGTCAGCCGCTCCCGGTCCCGGATCATGTCCTCCACGGTGAGACCGCCGACGATGGACCGCAGATGACCGGCGAAGACGTTGTGCACCCGGTCGGCCATCACCTTCTGCTGGTCCAGGAAGCGGCGGGCGGCATTGGCGATCGACACCAGATCGTCGCCGACCTTGAATATCACCACGCCATGGACCTTCAGCGGAATGCCCTGCTTTGTCACGCAATCCACATGGAGATCCGCCTCGTTGAGGTCCAGCGACAGCTTGCGCACCGCCTGTACCCCGGGCAGCACCAGGGTGCCGCGACCGGTGACGATCCGGAAGCCCATGCCCTCGCCCAGGCCCTCGGTGCGGTGCTTGGAACCGGAGATGACCAGCGCCTCATTGGGCTCCGCCACCCGCCACATCAGCTTGAACAGGCCGATCAGCACCGCGGCCGCGACGACCACGACCCCCGCGATGACTCCGATGAACACGGTTGAACCCCCCTCTGCCATACGCCCTTGACGCCCTTGGCGCCGTTTGCCCAGGGCTTGGTGTTGATCAATTGCCGCCGGGCCAACGGGGCATGGGCCGGCCGGCCGCCACCGCGGCCGGCCCTGACCGCCGTCGTGGGCCGGTCATCCGCCGTCGTAGGCGGCGGTCACATAGACCGTGCGCGGCGGCTGGTACTCCACGACCATCACCACCGTGCCCCGCTCCAGGCGGGCGCCGGGCTCCGCCGGATACGCCAGGAACGCCTCCGCGCCGCCCCGCACCCGGACGATCACCTCGCCCACCAGCCCGGGACCCACCGTCCCGGTGACTCTGCCCAGTTCACCGATCACCGGTGATCCCCCGTTCCCCGACCTCAGCGGCGGTCAGCCGGCTCGTCGCCGGCGCCCGCCCCTGGCTCTTGCCCTGCCCCTTGCCCCGGGATGCCGCCCGGTACTCACAGTGTGGCGATCGGCACTGACAACCAGCGCCGCCAGCGCGGTGGTCACCGGCACCGACAGCACCAGCCCGATGCTGCCGACCAGGGTGCGGACAATTTCCTCCGCCACCACCTCGCTGGTCGCCACCGTGCTCACCCCGCTGTCCGCGATCGAGAACAGCAGCAGCAGCGGCAACGAGGCCCCCGCGTAGGCCATCACCAGAGTGTTGACCACCGAGGCGATGTGATCGCGCCCGATGCGCATCGCGGAACCGTACAGTTTGCGCCAACTCGCGGACGGATCCGCCTCCTTCAGCTCCCACACCGCGGAGGTCTGGGTCACCGTCACATCGTCCAGCACCCCCAGCGACCCGATGATGATCCCCGCCAGCAGCAGTCCCCGGATCTCGATATGCGGATAGAGGGTGTGCACCAGACCGGTCTGGTCATCGGTGTCCCCGGTCAGATGCGCCCAGCCGATAAACAGCGAACCCAGCAGCCCGATCACCATCAGCGAGCTCAGCGTGCCCAGCACCGCCACCGAGGTACGGGCGTTGAGGCCATGGCACATATAGAGCGCCATCAGCATGATGGCGCTGCCGCCGATCACCGCCACCAGCAGCGGATCCGAACCCTGCAGGATGGCCGGCAGGATGAACATCGTCAGCAGCCCGAAGCTGAGCACCAGCGCCACCAGGGCGAACACCCCGCGCAGCCGGCCGATGGCCACCACCGCCAGCGCGAACACCCCGGCCAGCAGGCCCATGGGCAGCTTGCGGTCCACATCCATCACCGAATAGCGAAGGTTCTCCGGGGCCTTGGGGGCGTAGGCCAGCACCACCTTCTGCCCGGTGGTGTAGTGCCGGGAGGCACTCGGCTGCACGATCTCGGTGAAGGTGCGCCCCTGATCCGGCCCCGAGGCCACCTCCACGGTGGTCTTCTCGCAGGGCCCCTGGACCGGTGCGTTCTGCCCGTTCTGTCCCGGACCCGACGGCGGGGGCGCGGCGGGCTGGGCGCCCAGCGCGGCGCAGTCGGCGCGCTGCACGCTCACCACGCGCCCCGCGCGCGTCTGCTGGTCCAGGCCCACCCCGGAGTGCTGATGCGGCGGCGCGCCCCCCGGCCACAGCACCACCAGCCCCGTCACCACCGCGACCGCGAAGGGGATCAGCACCGCGGCGATCACCTTGCGCAGATGCGTGGAGACCGGGGCGGCCGGGCCATGCGCATGCGCATGGGAGTGGCCATGGGCATGGCCATGGGCGTGCCCGGGGGAGCGGTCGTGGGCGTGCGCGGGAGCGTGCGCCGGTGGCTGGGGCGCGCGAGGCACGGGGTCGGTGCTGGTCACCGCCGCATCATGCCAAGGCCCACTGGCCGTGTCGCCGGGGAAGGCGCTAGCGTTGTGCCACCTTTGCAATCGCGGGAGCTCGGAGCACCGGGCTGAGAGGGCGCTGACCTCCGTACCGAAGAACTCGTACGGAAGCCGCTGCGTCGACCGCCGAACCTGTTACCGGGTAATGCCGGCGTAGGGAGTTACGGTCTTATGGCCACGCAGGACGCGCACACGTCTGCCACCACGTCCACCCAGACCAGCGGTTCCGCCGAGCGGATCGGCTGGCACAAGGACTACCTCACCGGCTCACGGCCGGACCTCAGGGTCCCGGTGCGCCGGGTGCACCTCAGCAATGGACAGGACGTCCGGCTGTACGACACCTCCGGCCCCTACACCGACCCCGCCGTGGAGACCGATGTACGGCGCGGGCTGACCCCGCTCCGCGAGAACTGGATCATCGCCCGGGGCGACACCGAGGAGTACTCCGGACGCCCCGTCCGCCCCGAGGACGACGGCATCAAGCACACCTCGCCGCGCGGCGGACTGCGCAATCTGGACGCGGTCTTCCCCGGCCGCCCCCGCCAGCCGCGCCGCGGCCGGGACGGCGCCGCGGTGACCCAGCTCGCCTACGCCCGGCGCGGCGAGATCACCGCCGAGATGGAATATGTGGCGCTGCGCGAGAACGTCTCGCCGGAGGTCGTCCGCGAGGAGATCGCCGCGGGCCGGGCCGTGCTGCCGGCCAACGTCAACCACCCCGAGATCGAGCCGATGATCATCGGCAAGAAGTTCCTGGTGAAGGTCAACGCCAACATCGGCAACTCGGCGGTCACTTCCTCCATCGAGGAGGAGGTGGAGAAGATGACCTGGGCCACCCGCTGGGGCGCCGACACGGTGATGGACCTCTCCACCGGCCGCAATATCCACACCACCCGCGAGTGGGTGCTGCGCAACTCCCCTGTCCCCATCGGCACCGTGCCGCTCTACCAGGCACTGGAGAAGGTCGACGGCAAGGCCGAGGACCTGACCTGGGAGATCTACAAGGACACCGTCATCGAGCAGGCCGAGCAGGGCGTGGACTATATGACCGTCCACGCGGGCGTGCTGCTGCGCTATGTCCCGCTCACCGCCCGCCGCAAGACCGGCATCGTCTCGCGCGGTGGCTCCATCATGGCGGCCTGGTGCCTGGCCCACCACAAGGAGTCCTTCCTCTACGAGAACTTCGAGGAACTCTGCGAGATCCTCGCCGCCTACGACGTCACCTTCTCGCTGGGCGACGGCCTGCGCCCCGGCTCCATCGCGGACGCCAACGACGAGGCGCAGTTCGCCGAGCTGAAGACCCTCGGCGAGCTCAACTCCATCGCCAAGCGGCACCATGTGCAGACCATGATCGAGGGCCCGGGCCATGTCCCGATGCACAAGATCAAGGAGAACATCGACCTCCAGCAGGAGATCTGCGAGGAGGCGCCGTTCTACACCCTCGGCCCGCTGACCACCGATGTGGCGCCCGCCTACGACCACATCACCTCGGGCATCGGCGCCGCGATGATCGCCTGGTGGGGCACGGCGATGCTCTGCTACGTCACGCCCAAGGAGCACCTGGGCCTGCCGGACCGGGATGACGTCAAGACCGGTGTGATCACCTACAAGATCGCCGCCCATGCGGCCGACCTGGCCAAGGGCCACCCCGACGCCCAGGTCTGGGACGACGCCCTCTCCGACGCCCGGTTCGAGTTCCGCTGGGAGGACCAGTTCAACCTGGCCCTGGACCCCGACACGGCCCGCGCCTTCCACGACGAGACCCTGCCGGCGGAGCCGGCGAAGACCGCGCACTTCTGCTCGATGTGCGGGCCCAAGTTCTGCTCGATGAAGATCAGTCAGCAGATCCGCGATGAGCACGGGGACGGCTCGACGGCCGTCGCGAACGGCTACGACGCCGAGGCCCTGGCGGGCATGGCCGCCAAGTCCGAGGAGTTCGCGGCCCAGGGCAACCGGGTCTACCTGCCACTGGCGGACTGACTGCTGAAGTTCCGCAGCATGCGTATCCCGAGACCGTCACTGGACGGTACGGTCTCGGCGTTCGCCCTGGTAGGGAGAGCGTCACCCGGTACAGTCCGAGCGGGCCCGAAGCCGCAAGTTTCGGTTGCGACTTCGGGCCCCGCTTTCGCCCGTCTACTTGAGCGCGTAGACGGGCGTACCGTCGCCCAGCGTCCCGGTCTGCCGGATGCAACCGCGCTTCAGCATCATGCGCAGCGCGTCATGGACGCGTGAGACGGTGAGCCCGGTGCGCACCGCGATGGCGTCCAACCGGTGGGCGCACTCGCCGGATTCGATGAGTGCCGGGAGGATGTAGGCGGCCACCGCCCAGATGTCATTGGTGACCGCCAGATTGCGGTCCCGCCAGCCGTTGATCACGGACTCGGCCGTTACCCGGGGACGGGCGGGGGCCCGTTCCCGGGCCGACGGCGGACGGTCGACGATCTCGCTCATGCGGTCGGCCAGCCGGTCGAACTGTGAAGACAGTTCGGACATGAATCGCATCAGGGCGTCATTGGTGCCCTGTTGCACGGTGCTGAGTTCCCGGATGCCCTCGACCACTTCGCGCTGGGACCGCCCGGTCTCCCGTTGCGCGGCCGAAAGCTCTTCGGCCAGCCGGAGGTTGCTCTCTTCCAGCCTTACGATCGCCTCGGCAATCTCCACCGGCACGGTATATGTCGTGGCCGCCGACGGTTGTGCTTCGGCCCTGTCCAGGGAGTACGAGCCGTCTTGTTGAACCATGCGGATGACCTTTGCCACCCACTGCTTGAAGGGCTGGCACGAGGGCTTGGTGGACCCGTTGACGAGCAGGATGAGACCCTGCAAGTCGACCATCTGCAAGTCTCGGCGCCACTCCCTGCCTGCGGGAACGCTGAGAGAGTGACTTCCAGTCACTGTCTCGAGAAACTCTCGGCGCTCCTCTGGGACATGATCGAGCAGGGCCTTGCGTGTGGTTGTGTAGCCCAGTTCCTTGCACACATCCACCGCAGGGAACCAGTGCTCTCCGTTCGGCAGAGTGATCCGTCGAATCCGCGCCCCCGTCGCCGCATACACGAAGTCACCGACGTCAATGGCCTCTTGCCTGCCCGCCGTCCGGTCCGGTGGGGATTGTCTCGTGCTCATGGTGAGCATCACCTCCACACCGGACCGTAAGCAGGCAGAAACCCCGACTACCGCCGTATAAACGGAAGTTCCCTCAATCGGGGCGGATCGATCGACTTCCGCTGTGCGAGCAAGGTGCTCGAATGGAGAAGCGGGCCCCTCACTCCCGCCGTTCCTCCGAAGACGACGACCCGCCCCCGAAATCCGGGCTGGTGAAACCGGGCCGCGAGTAACCCAGGTGCGGCGTACGCCCATTGCTCTCGCGCGGTCGCGGGACGTGGGAACCGCCGTTCGAGGACGGGGCGTTCGCCAGGGCCTCCCGGAGGAACGGCAGGATGCCGCGCTCCAGCAGGGCCTCGCGCCAGGCATCCCGGGCCAGATCGACCTCGGTCGGCCGATGGTGGCCACGGCCCTCCGCGCCCGCGCCCGGACCCGCACCGCTGCCATTGCGCAGCGCGGTGATCAGCAGCGCGGCCATGGCGACCAGCGCGCTGGCGGCGGTCAGGCCGGCGAACCACCAGCCCACGGTGACCATGGGGCCGCCCACCGAGTCATGGGCCGCGGTCAGCCGCAGCACATACCCGATGACCAGGAAGAGGAGCGCGGCGATCCCCGCCAGCACCGGGGCCAGTACGGCGAGCACCGCACCGGCGCCCGCACCCTCGGCGGCGGCCGCCGGGGAGTCGGCGGTGCCGGACGTCCGTTCGCCGTCCGCGCCCCGGGCGGACCCGCCGGCGACGACGGGCTGGGGCTGAACGGCCGTGCTGTGGCTGCGCTGTTCCTCACGCGCTCTGACATAGGTGCGGTATTCCGCCATCGCGCACGCCGAGATGGCGGCCATGGCGCCCAGCGCCATGGTGCGCAGTTGTTCGGTGTTGAGCCGCTGTCCCACGGCGGCGATCAGTGCGCTGATTTCCGGGTCTCGGTCCGCTGAACGCAACGCCTGGTCCAGGGCCCGCTCGAACTCCGGGCGGTCCTCGGCCAGCAGATGCGGAGCGCTGTTCATGTGCATCCCCCGATGCTCCGTAGGGCCTAGTAGCCGGCTGGTACCGGACGGTGGGCGGAAACGGAGGAGAGCCTGCTACGGATAAGCCGATGGTAGAGCCGCACCGGCATGGGGTGACAGTGCGTTTTGCGAATTAGCCCATGCCGGTGGAACTCCGTACTTGCCCGTCGTTACCCGGCGTGAATCCTCAGCCGGCCAGGGGAAGTTGCACGACCAGCAGTTTTCCGGCCATGGTGACCCCGCCGTCCATCGCCAGCGCCAGCCCGTCCGCGTACAGATGCGGACCGCTGACCACCGGCGCGCCCTCCTCGCCGTCCTCGTCCTCGGCGCCGACCTCGCCCAGCAGATAGGGGATGGGGCTGTGGCCGTGCACCACCCGGCTGCCGCCATAGGTGTCCAGGAGTTCGCGGGCGGCCTGGCTGCCGGACTCGTCCCGGAAGGCGAACCGCTTGGTGAACTTGCGGAACAGATCCCAGACTTCGTCCGGGTCATTGCGCTGCAGGGCAACGGTGATCGCGTCGTTGACCTCCTCGATGGAGTCGCCGTAGTCCAGGTAGGCCGTGGTGTCGGAGTGCACCAGCAGGTGCCCGTCCTCCTCCGCCATGGCGTCCAGCCGGGACATCCACTGCAGGTGGTGGTCCTCCAGGCGCTCCATGTCGGTGCGCTGGCCGCCGTTGAGCAGCCAGGCCGCCTGGAAGGAGGCGGTGCCGGCGCCGGAGTTGACCGGTGTGTCGGCGAACCGCTTGGCGCCGATGAGCAGCAGTTCGTGATTGCCCATCAGAGCCTTGCAGTAGCCGCCGGCCGCCGCGGCCTCCGCGGACAGCCGCATCACCAGGTCGATCACGCCCACGCCGTCCGGGCCGCGGTCGGTGAAGTCGCCCAGGAACCACAGCCGGGCATTGCCCGCGGCCCAGTGGCCCTGGTCGTCGATCAGCCCCTGGGCGGCCAGCGCCTCATGCAGTTCATCGAGGTAGCCGTGGACGTCGCCCACCACAAAGAGCGGGCCGGGGCCGGGCGGCAGCGGCTGGGTCTGCGGGGTGCTCACCGGGGTCAGCTCCACCGTGGGCACATCCTGGGGGACGGCCTGGGCGATCACCGGGAGATCGCGGGCGGTCGGGGTGTAAGCGGCGAGGTGGGCGGTGCCCTCGGCGGGCACGGTCGGGTGATCCATGGCGGGGAATTCCGGGTGCGCGACGGGACGGGCGTATTCGACGGTGTACGGATTGGCGGCCTCGGCGGCGTACGGGGAGGCGACGGGAGGTACGGCGTACCCGGGGTAGGGCGTAGCCGCCTCCGCCACCCTTGCCGCTGGTTCCTGTTCGGCCCCCTGAGCCATCGACCCCTCCACCGTCGCGCCGCAGTGCACCTTGTGGACCCTGCCTGGTCGCCGGCGGCCCGTGGTGTCGTTCGCCCATCATAGGAATGACCGTCGCGGCTTGTGACGCACCAGGGTCCGTCAATCGGGGAGCGGACCGAGGTTCGACGGTCATTTCTCCCCAATTGCGTCATTCGCGGCGGTCAACGAGGTGGCGGGTCATGCCGTCACGGCCCCCGGCCGAACTGCTCGCTTTGCTGTACCCGGGGCCGGCCGTGTTGACGCCGGAGACCGGAGCGGACCGGAGCGGGACGGAGTGGTGCGGGAGGGGGCTCGAAGGGCGCGGGGAAGGGGCGTGCGGCGACATTGGGGGTGGCCGGGTGGTGGTCAGGTGGTGGCGGGGCCGCGCGGGGCGCTGACCGTGGCGCGCGGGGGGCGGCGCTCGGAGGAGGTCCGCACGATCAGCTCGGTGGGTATGACCTGTTCCACCGGCCGTCCGCAGTCCAGCCCCTCGATGGCGTCGATCAGCAGCTGCACCACGGCGGTGCCGATCCGGCGCGGCTTGAGCGACAGGGTGGTGATGGGCGGCTCGGTGTTGGCATAGACGGTGGACTCGCTGCAGCACACCAGCAGCAGGTCGTCGGGGACCCGCAGGCCGTAGCGGCGGGCGGCGGCCAGCAGATCGGTGCCATTGGGGTCGAACAGCCCGTAGACCGCGTCCGGCCGGTCGGGCCGGGCCAGCAGCCGGTCGGCGGCGACCGCCCCGGCGCGGGGGTCGTGCGCGGGGTACTGCTCATAGACCGGATCCTGGCCCACCCGCTCGCACCAGTGCAGATAGGCGTGGGTGGACAGCCGGGTGTAGGTGTCGGTGGTGGTGCCGGTGAGCAGGCCGATCCGGCGGGCGCCGGCCTCCGCCAGGTGGTCCAGGATGCCCAGCACGGCCGCCTCGTGGTCGTTGTCCACCCAGGCGGTGACCGGCAGGGTGCCGGCCGGGCGGCCGTCGGAGACCACCGGGATGCCCTGGCGCACCAGGTCGGAGACGACCGGGTCATGGTCGGAGGGGTCGATGACCACGGTGCCGTCCAGGGCCACGTTGGACCACACATCGTGCCGGGAGGTGGCGGGCAGGATCACCAGGGCATAGCCCCGGGCCAGCGCCGCCGAGGTGGCGGCCCGGGCCATCTCGGCGAAGTAGGCGAACTCGGTGAAGGTGAAAGGTTCATCCCCGTAGGTGGTCACGGTCAGCCCGATCAGCCCGGACTTGCCCGTGCGAAGGGTGCGGGCGGCGGCCGAGGGGCGGTAGCCCAGCCGGTCGGCGACCTCGCGGACATGGCGGCGGGTGGCGTCCGGCAGCCGGCCCTTGCCGTTGAGGGCGTCGGACACGGTTGTGATCGACACCCCGGCGGCGGCGGCCACATCGCGGATACCCGCCCGGCCCGGCCGGCCGCCCCTGCGCGTCGACTCCGCGCGGCTCACCTGATGCTTCCCTGCTGCTGTCATGGCGAGCCGATAGTAGGGCTCGGGTGGCTTATTGGCAGGGCGCGGGAATTCACTGTTGACAGGTACGTTTCTGCACGACAAACACCCGGCAATGACCTTGGAACCAGAGGCAGTTGAGCCATCCGGCGATGAGCCGTCGGGACCTGGCATATCCACCTCTGATGACTGGTCCAGGTCTCCCCCAGTCCCCAACTCACCTTCATGAGCGATGCGCGCCACGGCGCCCGCCACGGCGCGCGCCGGACCAAGATGCGCCGCCCAGGCTCTGGACGCCGTCCGGGGGAATCCTCATAAGGTGTGCAGTATTCAAGCGAGGAGGATCCGCGGTGACCGAGAAGACTCCCAGGCTGCGCCCTGAGCTGGACAGTGTGCCGACCTATAAGCCGGGCCGGCCGGCCGCCCCCGGGGGCCCGGTCGCCTACAAGCTGTCGTCCAACGAGAACCCCTATCCGCCGCTGCCCGGCGTGCTGGAGAGCGCCCTGGCCGCGGCCGGCTCCTTCAACCGCTACCCGGACATGGCCTGCGCGGAGCTGATGGCGGAGCTGGCGGACCACTTCAAGGTGCCGCTGACCCACCTGGCCACCGGCACCGGCTCGGTGGGCGTGGCCCAGCAGCTGGTGCAGGCCACCGCGGGCCCCGGTGACGAGGTGCTCTACGCCTGGCGGTCCTTCGAGGCGTACCCGATCATCACCCGGGTCGCCGGGGCCACCCCGGTGCAGGTGCCGCTGACCGCCGGGGATGTGCACGACCTGGATGCCATGCTGGCCGCGATCACCGAGCGGACCCGGCTGATCTTCGTCTGCAACCCCAACAACCCCACCGGCACCGTGGTGCGCCGGGCCGAGCTGGAGTCCTTCCTGGACCGGGTGCCCTCCGATGTGCTGGTGGTGCTGGACGAGGCGTACCGCGAGTTCATCCGGGACGAGGAGGTCCCGGACGGGATCGAGCTCTACCGGGACCGGCCCAACGTCTGTGTGCTGCGCACCTTCTCCAAGGCATACGGCCTGGCCGGGCTGCGGGTGGGCTTCGCGGTGGCGCATGAGCCGGTGGCGGCCGCGCTGCGCAAGACCGCCGTCCCCTTCGGGGTGAGCCAGGTCGCCCAGGACGCCGCGGTGGCCTCGCTGCGCAGCGAGACGGCGCTGCTGGAGCGGGTCGAGGCGCTGGTGGCCGAGCGCACCCGGGTGGTGGAGGCGCTGGCCGGCCAGGGCTGGACGGTGCCGGACACCCAGGCCAACTTTGTCTGGCTGCGGCTGGGGGAGCGCGCCGCGGACTTCGCGGCGGCCTGTGACCGGGCCGGTGTGGTGGTGCGGCCGTTCCCGGGCGAGGGAGTTCGGGTGACCATCGGCGAGGTAAAGGCCAACGACCTGTTCCTGCGGGCGGCCGAGGAGTTCCGCAAGGAGCTCTGACAACCGGCGGACCGCCTTTGGGCAATGCCCCGGACCGGGACCCGGTCCGGGGCATTGCCATGTCCGGACTCTTGTCAAGGGCCGGATGGGACCCCCCTGTCCAAGGCGAAACCCCGTGCGTCATAATGGCTTGTGAATGTGAACGCGTTCACAAGCTCGCCTTTATGTCCAGCTTTCAGTGGGGCATACGGGGCAAAAGCGTCGGCGTGTGGCGCCGGCGGTGCACGAGGCAAGGAGGGGCAGAGTGAATCTGGCTCTGGCGCCGGAGACCCTGGCGCGCTGGCAGTTCGGCATCACCACCGTCTACCACTTCCTGTTCGTCCCCCTCACCATCAGCCTGGCGGCGATCACCGCCGGGCTGGAGACGGCCTGGGTCCGTACCGGGAAGCAGAAGTACTTCCACGCCACGAAGTTCTGGGGAAAGCTCTTCCTGATCAATATCGCCATGGGCGTGGTCACCGGCATCGTGCAGGAGTTCCAGTTCGGGATGAACTGGTCCGACTACTCGCGCTTTGTGGGCGATGTCTTCGGGGCACCACTGGCCATGGAGGCGCTGCTCGCCTTCTTCTTCGAGTCCACCTTCATCGGACTGTGGATCTTCGGCTGGGACAAGCTGCCCAAGAAGCTCCACTGCGCCTGCATCTGGATCGTCGCGGTGGGCACCCTGCTCTCCTCGTACTTCATCCTGGCCGCCAACTCCTGGATGCAGCACCCCACCGGCTACCGGGTGGACCCGGCCACCGGCAAGGCCCAACTCACCGACATCTGGGCGGTACTGACCCAGAACACCACCCTGGTGGTGGTCTTCCATACCATCACCGCGGCCTTCCTCACCGGTGCCGCCTTTGTGGTCGGCATCGCCTCCCTCCACCTCTGGCGGGCCAAGCGCCGGCAGCTGCGCGGAGCGGAGCTGGGCGAGAAGCAGCGTCACCAAGTGGGCGCCATGCGGGCCTCGTTGCGGCTGGGCCTGGTGGTGGCGGTGATCGCCGGACTGGGCACCGCGATCAGCGGCGACAGCCTGGGCAAGGTGATGTTCGAGCAGCAGCCGATGAAGATGGCCGCCGCCGAGGCGCTCTGGGACACCCAGTCACCGGCGCCGTTCTCGGTGTTCGCGGTGGGCGATGTCTCCAAGGGCCACAACAGCGTGGAGATCGAGGTCCCCGGTGTGCTCTCCTTCCTGGCGCACAGCAACTTCTCCGAGGCGGTGCCCGGCATCAATGACATCGCCCGGCAGGAGGCGGCCCGCTACGGCGGCAAGCCGGACGACTACATCCCCAGCATCTTTATGACCTTCTGGGGCTTCCGCCTGATGATCGGCTTCGGGATGACCTCCTTTGTCGCCGGTGTCATCGGACTGTGGACCACCCGCAAAAAGCTGTGGCTGGCACCGGAGTTCCGCACCGGCGAGCACGAGGTGCCCCGGCTGATGCTCACCCGCACCAAGGAGATGGGCCCCTTCCTCACCAAGTGGTCCTGGCGGATCGGCATCCTCACCATGGGCTTCCCGCTGATCGCCAACTCCTTCGGCTGGATCTTCACCGAGATGGGCCGGCAGCCCTGGGCGGTCTATGGCCTGCTGAAGGCCGGCAAGGCGGTGTCGCCCGGAGTGAGCCAGGGCGAAGTCATCACCTCCATGGCCGTGTTCACCGTGCTGTACGCGGTGCTGGCGGTGGTCGAGGTCCGGTTGCTGGTCAAGTACGCCAAGGCCGGGCCGGATACCGACGAACAGCCCCCGGCGAAGGACCCCCGGCTGCGGCTGCCCACGGGTGCGGCGGCGGCCGAGGCCGATGAGAAGCCGATGACCTTCGCGTACTGACGCGTACTGACGGCGGACCCTGAACGGCCCGGCGCGCGGCGGAACGGAGACAACCCCTTATGCACCTCCACGACTTCTGGTACCTGCTGATAGCGGTCCTGTGGACCGGCTACTTCTTCCTGGAAGGCTTTGACTTCGGCATCGGCGTCCTGACCAGGACCCTGGCCCGGGACCGCACCGAACGCCGGGTGCTGATCAACACCATCGGCCCGGTCTGGGACGCCAACGAGGTCTGGCTGATCACGGCCGGCGCCGCCACCTTCGCCGCCTTCCCCGACTGGTACGCCACCTTGTTCAGCGGCTTCTATCTGCCGCTGCTGGCCATCCTGGTCTGCCTGATCCTGCGTGGTGTGGCCTTCGAGTACCGCCACAAGCGCCCCGAGGAGCGCTGGCAGCGCAACTGGGAACAGGTCATCTTCTGGTGCTCGCTGCTGCCCGCCTTCCTGTGGGGCGTCGCCTTCGCCAACCTGGTACGGGGCGTACCGATCGGCCCCGACAAGAACTTCACCGGCTCGGTGCTCGATCTGCTGGGCCCGTACGCCCTGTTGGGCGGGCTGTTCACCCTGGTGCTGTTCACCTTCCACGGCGCGGTGTTCGCCGCGCTGAAGACGGTGGGCGAGATCCGGCACCGGGCCCGCGCCCAGGCGCGCTGGTACGGCCTGGCCGCTGGGGTGCTGGGGGTGGCCTTCCTGGTGTGGACGCAGATCCAGTCGGGCAATGGCCGCAGCCTGCCCGCGCTGGGGGTGGCGGTGGCGGCGCTGGCCGCCGCCCTGGTGTGCAACCGACTGGGCCGGGAGGGCTGGGCGTTCACCTGCTCCGGACTGGTGGTGGTGGCCGCCTTCGCCATGCTGTTCCTGGCCCTCTTCCCCGATGTGATGCCGTCCACCACCGACCCCCGGTGGAGCCTGACGGTCGGCAACGCGGCCTCCAGCCCCTACACCCTGAAGATCATGACCTGGGTGGCGGGCCTGATGACCCCGGTGGTGATCGGCTACCAGGCCTGGACCTACTGGGTGTTCCGGCAGCGGATCGGCACCCAGCACATCCCCGCCCAGCACGCCCCCGACGCCTCCGGCGCCCAGCGCGTCCCCGCCGGGCACTGAGGCCCGTGCCATGAAGCCCGTCGACCCCCGGCTGCTGCGGTATGCCTCCGCCACCCGGTTCTTCCTGGCCGCCTCGGTGCTGCTGGGGCTGGCCGGGGCCGGACTGGTGATCGCGCAGGCGATGCTGATCGCCGAGATTGTCACCGGCGCCTTCCGGCACGGCCGCTCCGCCGCCGAACTCACCGGCCCGCTGGTGTTGCTGGCCGCCGTGGCGGCGGGTCGGGCGCTGGTCGCCTGGCTCACCGAGCTGGCCGCGCACCGGGCCGGCGCGGCGGTCAAGTCCCAGCTGCGCATGCGGCTGTTGACGCAGGTCACCCGGCTGGGGCCGGGCGCGGTGAACACCGGCGAGCTCACCACCCTGGCCACCCGGGGTGTGGACGCGCTGGACGACTACTTCGCCCGCTACCTCCCCCAGCTCGGCCTGGCCGCCGTGGTGCCGGTGGCGGTGCTGGCCCGTATCGTCACCGCCGACTGGCTCTCGGCCCTGGTCATCGTTCTCACCCTGCCGCTGATCCCGCTGTTCATGGCCCTGATCGGCTGGGCCACGCAGGCCCGGATGGACCGGCAGTGGCGGCTGCTGTCCCGGCTGTCCGGCCACTTCCTGGATGTGGTGGCCGGGCTGCCCACGCTCAAGGTCTTCGGCCGGGCCAAGGCCCAGGCGGAGTCCATCCGGCAGATCACCGCCGACTACCGGCGGGCCACCCTGCGCACCCTGCGCATCGCCTTCCTCTCCTCCTTCGCCCTGGAACTGCTCTCCACCCTCTCGGTGGCCCTGGTCGCGGTGGGCATCGGCATGCGGCTGGTGAGCGGTGAACTCGATCTCTACACCGGGCTGTTGGTGCTGGTCCTGGCGCCGGAGGCATACCTTCCGCTGCGTGAGGCGGGTGCCCGTTACCATGCGGCGGCGGAGGGCCTGGCCGCCGCCGACCAGGTCTTCGCGGTGCTGGAGCGGGAGCCGGAGCCGTCCGGTGACCGCCCCGCGCCGGACGCCCGCCGGGCCACCGTGCGGGTGGACCGCCTGGTGGTGCGCCACCCCGGACGGGACGCACCGTCTCTGCCGGAGACCTCCTTCGAGCTGCGGCCCGGGGAGACGCTGGCGCTGACCGGGGCCAGCGGAACCGGCAAGTCCACCGTGCTGAATGTGCTGTTGGGCCTGGCCCGGCCGAGCGGCGGACGGGTACTGGTGGACGGTGTGGACCTGGCATCGCTCTCCCCCGATGGCTGGCGGTCCCAGGTGGCCTGGGTGCCGCAACGGCCGTATCTGTTCGCCGGTACGGTCGCCGAGAACGTACGGCTGGCCCGGCCGGACGCCACCGACGCACAGCTGCGCGAGGCGCTGCGGGCGGCCGGGGCGCTGGACTTTGTCTCCATGCTGCCGCAGGGCACTGACACCCGGCTCGGCGAGAACGGCGCCGGCCTGTCCGCCGGACAGCGCCAACGCCTCGCCCTGGCCCGGGCGTTCCTCGCCGACCGGCCGGTGCTGCTGCTGGACGAGCCGACCGCGAACCTGGACGGGGAGACCGAGGCGGAGATCGTCGAGGCGGTCCGGCGGCTGGCCGAGGGACGCACGGTGCTGCTGGTCGTGCACCGCCCGGCCCTGCTGGCGGTGGCGGACCGGGTGATCGACCTGGGCCGTCCGGAGGCCCTGACCGGGCCCGTCGAAGGCAGCCGGCCGGTGGACGCGTCCCCGCCGCCGGGCCGGTCCGCCGATGAGACGCCGGTCCACAAGGCGCCGGTCCACCACGGTCCGGGCGCACGGGTGCGGAGCACCGGCGCGCTGGCCCGGGTGCGCGCCCAAGGCAGGCCCTACCGGGGCCGGTTCGCGCTGGCCCTGCTGCTGGGGACACTGGCGCTGGGCAGTGCGGTGGGCCTGATGGCCACCTCCGGCTGGCTGATCTCCCGGGCCTCCCAGCAGCCCCCGGTGCTCTATCTGATGGTGGCCGTCACCGCCACCCGTGCCTTTGGCATCAGCCGGTCCGTCTTCCGCTATGCCGAACGCCTGGTCTCCCATGACGCCGTGCTGCGCGCCCTGGCCGGGCTGCGGGTCTCGGTCTACCGGCGGCTGGAGCGCCTGGCCCCGGCCGGGCTGGGCGCCACCCGCCGCGGGGACCTGCTCTCCCGTCTGGTGGCCGATGTGGACGCGCTCCAGGACTACTTCCTGCGCTGGCTGCTGCCGCTGGGCGCGGCGCTGGCCGTCGGCGCCGCCTCGGTGGCCTCGGTGGCCTGGCTGCTGCCGGAGGCGGGGGTGGCGCTGGCCGTCGGCCTGCTGCTGGCCGGAGCCGCGGTGCCGGTGCTGTCGGTGGCGGTGGCCCGCCGGGCCGAACGGCAACTGGCACCGGTGCGCGGCGCGTTGTCGGACCAGGTGGTGGATCTGCTGGCCGGCACCGCCGAGTTGACGGTGGCCGGTGCCCTGCCCGGCCGGCTGGCGCGGCTGCGGCACACCGACGGCGCGCTCACCCGGATCGCGCGCCGGGCGTCCGCCGCCACCGCGCTGGGCGCCGGGCTGACCGCCCTGGCCTGCGGCCTGACGATGGCCGCCATGGCCTGGGCGGGTGTTCCGGCGGTGCACCAGGGCCGGCTGGGCGGGCCCTGGCTGGCGGTGCTGGTGCTCGTCCCGCCGGCCGCCTTCGAGGCGGTGGCCGGGCTGCCGCTCGCCGCCCAGTACCGCCAGCGTGTCCGCCGCTCCGCCCAGCGGGTGTACGAGGTGCTGGACGCGCCCGAACCGGTGCGGGACGGAACCGGGGCGGCCCCCGCCACGCCGTTCCCGCTGCGGCTGACCGGGCTGACCGCCCGCCACCCGGGCGCCGCGGCCCCCGCCCTGGACGGCTTCACCATGGAACTGACCGAGGGCCGCCGGATCGCCGTGGTGGGCCGCTCCGGCGCGGGCAAGACCACCCTGGCCCAGGTGCTGCTGCGCTTCCTGGACGCCGAAGCCGGCTCGTACACCCTGGCGGGCCGGGCGGCGGCCGCCATGGACGGGGACGCGGTGCGCCGCCTGGTGGGGCTGTGCGCCCAGGACGCCCATGTCTTCGACAGCTCGCTGCGGGAGAACCTGCGGCTGGCCCGCCCCGGCGCCGAGGAGGCCGAGCTGCGCCGGGCGCTGGCCGGGGCCCGGCTGCTGAGCTGGGTGGACGGCCTGCCCCAGGGGCTGGACACCATGGTCGGCGAGCATGGCGCCCAGCTGTCCGGCGGCCAGCGGCAGCGGCTGGCGCTGGCCCGGGCGCTGCTGGCCGGCTTCCCGGTGCTGGTGCTGGACGAGCCGGCCGAGCATCTGGACCTGGCCACCGCCGACGCGCTGACCGCGGATCTGCTGGCGGCCACCGAGGGCCGTACCACCGTGCTGATCACCCACCGGCTGGCCGGCCTGGAGGCGGTGGACGAGGTGATCGTGCTGGACGGGGGGCGCGTGGTGCAGCGCGGTGCGCCCGGTCAACTGGCCGTGGCGGACGGCCCGTTCCGGCGGATGCTGGCGCGGGAGGCAGCCGGCGAACATCTACCGCTTTCCCTGGCAAAAGGTGCTTATTAGGCTCGGCGTATGGCAGCCACCGCTCAGCCCCCCGACCCCCGCTCCCGCGCGGACTCCCTGGCCCTGGCCACCGAGGCCACCCGCAGTCTGCAGGGCATGTCCACCGAACTGACCGCACGGATCCCCCAGCTGCTGGAGGCCATGCGGTCGGTGGGCACCGGACTGGAACTGCACACCACCCTGGACCGTATCGCGGAGACCGCCGCCGAGCTCGCCCACGCCGGCTACGCGGCCATCGGCGTACTGGACGAAACCGGTGAGGGGCTGGCCGACTTCATCACCCATGGCGGCCCCGGCGGGGGCGGCACGGAGGAGGGCCGGCTGGCCGGGCTGGCCGCCGATCCGCGCTCCCGGGGCCTGTCACCCGGGCGCGACCTGCTGGCGGTGCCCATCCAGGTGGCGGGCGAGACCTTCGGCAACCTCTATCTCGCCGGGAAGCGGGACGGCGGCGCGTTCGGCGTCGCGGACCTGCATATGGTGCGGATCCTGGCCACCGAGGCGGGCATCGCCATCGGCAACGCCCGGGTGCACCAGGAGGGCCTGCAGCGGATGCGCTGGATCGACGGCTCGGTGGCCGTCACCACCGCCCTGCTCTCCGGTGGCGACGCCGAGGACGCGCTGGCCGTGGTCGCCGAGCAGGCGCGCCGGCTGGCGGGCGCGGACGCGGGCATTGTGCTGCTGCCGGACGGGGAGGGCGGCCTGGAGATGGCCGCGGTGGCGGACGGCGAGGAGACATCCGGGGAGGGCGCCGAGGAGACCGTCGAGGAGGGCGTCGAGAAGGGCGGGCTGCTGGGCACGGTGCTGCCCGCCGACTCCCCGGTGGTCTCCCAACTGCTGGCCGGACAGCCGGTGTTCGCGGACGACGCGGCCACCGACCCCCGGATGCACAGCGCGGCCGCCCGGCGCTTCGGGCCCAGCATGCTGCTGCCGCTGAAGAGCGGGGACCGGGTGCTGGGCGCCCTGGCCACCCCCCGGCGGCGCGGCGCCCGTACCTACACCGCGGCCGAACGCACCCTGGCCGGGCAGTTCGCCGCCCAGGCCGCGCTGGCCCTGGTGCTGGCCGAGGCCCAGCGCGATCGGGAGCGGCTGGCCGTCTACGAGGACCGCGACCGCATCGCCCGGGACCTGCACGACCTGGTGATTCAGCGGCTGTTCGCCACCGGGCTGGTGCTGGAGAGCGCCCAGCGCCGGGCGGTGAACCAGGAGGTGCGGCAGACGGTGGGACGGGCGGTGGACGAGCTGGACCGGACCATCCAGGAGATCCGCACCGCCATCTTCGCGCTCCAGCAGGAGCCCAATGAACTCCCGGCCGGGCTGCGCACCCGGGTGCTGCGGGAGATCGGCACCGCGGCGGTGCCGCTGGGTTTCCAGCCCTCCGCGCACTTCATCGGCCCGGTGGACGCCAAGGTGGGCGAGCGGACCGGGAAGAACCTGATCGCGGCGCTGCGCGAGGCGCTCTCCAATGCCTTCCGGCACGCCCGGGCGTCCCGGATCGAGGTGGTGGTGGACGCCACGGCCCAGCTGCCGGATGGCCGGGAGGCGGTACGGCTGACGGTGGCCGACGACGGGGTGGGCATCCCGGCGGGCGGCCGCCGCAGCGGACTGCGCAATCTGGCCAAACGGGCCGAGTCACTGGGCGGTTCCAGCTCCTATGGGCCCGGTCTGGGCGAGGGCGGCGGCGGGACCCGGGTGGTGTGGGAGGCACCGCTGTAGCCGCCCGGCCGTGGCCGCCCGCCGGCGTGTCCGGCCCGGGTGCGCTGCCGGTGTGCTCCGAACGGTCCTCTGCGCGGGCGGGGTGCCGACGGCCGGGACACGATCGCGTTCATGCGATCACTTTGTCGCTTTTCTGGCCCGTTTCTCCCGGGGCGTGGGACCGGGCGGCGATGCGTCGGCGTCACCCTGTGCGCCCTGTGCACACTGCTGGCGCCCCTGCCGACCGTCGAGCCCTCGGCGGCGGTACGGGCACCGGCCAAGGTCGCCCGGGTCGGTTTGGAGGTGTACCGGCTGGCCCAGGAGGCGGGCCGGGCCAAGGAGCGCTACCAGCGCGGGCTGGCGGGCGTACGGGAGCGCCGGGAGCGGGCCCGGCGCGCGGCCGAACGGCTGCGCGGCCAGCGCCGGATCGCCCAGGAACTGCACGCACAGGCCGGGGCGGAGGCCCGCGCCCAGTACCGCACCGGTGGCTTCACCGCGCCGGGCAGCCTGGCGGCCGCCGATGACCCGGCGGAGCTGCTGGCCCTGCAGAAGGCGGAGTCCGAACGCCGGGAACTGCTGGCCGTCGGGCTGGCCCAGGCCGAGGAGCGCAGCCGGGCCCTGGCCGTGGAGGAGCGGTCCGCGGTCGGCTCCTGGCAGGAGCTGGAGCAGGAGGTGACGCGGCTGCGCCAGGCCAGGGGTGCCCTGGACGAGCAGCTGTCGGAGGCCCGTGACGTGCTCAACGGCCTGGCCGAGGCGGCCGTGGGCAGCGGCCGGTGCCGGCCGGTGGACCGGGCTGCGCTGGACGCGGGCGATGCCGCGCATCCGGCGGGCGAGGCGCACCAGGGCTGGACGCGCCCGGTGCTGGAGTACCAGCTGTCCGCCGGCTTCGGCGGCACCGGCGCCAACTGGGCCAGCACCCACACCGGGCAGGACTTCGCGGTCCCGGTGGGCACCCCGGTCCGGGCCATCGGGCCGGGGACGGTGGTGGCGGTGGGCTGTGGCGGAGCCTTCGGCATCAGCCTGGTGATCCGGCACTCCGGCGGCTGGTACTCGCAGTACGCGCACCTGGCGGCGCCCTTTGTCACGCCGGGGCGGCCGGTGCGGGCGGGGGAGTGGATCGGGCTGTCCGGCACCACGGGCAACTCCACCGGCCCGCACCTGCACTTCGAGGTCCGTACCTCGCCGGAGTTCGGATCGGCGGTCGATCCGGTGGAGTGGCTGCGCCGGCGGGGGGTGCTGTTGTGAGCGGGGCCGCGCCGGCGCCGTACCGGAGTTGGGGGGTCAGCCCGCCAGCAGTCGTTCGATGACCTTGGCGACACCGTCCTCGTTGTTGGCCGAAGTGCGGTGGGTGGTGGTGGCCAGCACATCGGGATGGGCGTTGGCCATCGCGTAGGAGGTCCCGGCCCAGCCCAGCATCTCCAGGTCATTGGGCATATCGCCGAAGGCAACGACCTCCTCGGGGGAGATGCCGCGCTCGGCGCAGCACCGGGCCAGGGTGCTGGCCTTGCTGACGCCCGGGCCGCTGATCTCCAGCAGGGCGGTGGGGCTGGAGCGGGTGAACGAGCCGTGTTCGCCGGCCACCGCGCGGGCGATGGACAGGAACTCGTCCGGGGCCAGGTCGGAGTGGTGGGCGAGCAGCTTGAGGATGGGACCGGTGCCTTCGCCCTGCTGGGACAGCGTCTCCTCGGCGGTGGCGATCACCGCGCCGGGGTCGGCCTGGAAGGGCGGGTACTGCGGCTCGTAGTGGATTCCGGTGGTGCGTTCCACGGCGAAGGAGGAACCGGGCACGGCCGTGCGTATGGTCTCGACGATGGCCAGCGCGCCGGCGGTCTCCAGCGGCCGCACCTCCACGAAGCGGCCGCCGTCGTGCAGGTCGACCACCGCGGCGCCATTGGCGCAGATGGCCAGGCCATGGCCGTGCACATGGGCACTGACCACGTCCATCCAGCGGGCCGGGCGGCCGGTGACGAAGAAGACCTCGATGCCCGCGGCCTCGGCGGCGGCGAGGGCGGCGACCGTACGGTCGGAGACCGACTTGTCGTCGTGCAGCAGGGTGCCGTCGAGGTCGGTGGCGATCAGCCGGGGGCGGGGGGCTCTTCGCCGGGCGGCTGGGGTCTCGGGCTGCTCGGTAGCGGAAGTCACCCTCCCATTCTCGGGGAGACGGCCGGGGCCGGACATACCGGGAGCGCCCTGGCCCGGCCCCGGCCTGTCCCGGCCCGCTCTCAGCCCAGCTTGACCAGGGCCTCGGTGGCGATGCGCTCAAAGACCTCAGGGTCCGCGGCGAAGTCCGAGTCCGGGATGGGCGAGTGGATCACGATCTCGGTGAAGCCCAGCTCGGCATGGCGGCCGGCGAAGTCCACAAAGGCGTCGAAGGAGTCCAGCGGGCGGTCCGGGGTGAAGCCGGTGAGCAGGATCTTCTCCAGCTCCTGGGGGTCGCGGCCGATCTCGGCGCACTTCTCGTCGATCCGCTCGACCTGGCCGCGCAGGGCCGCCAGCGACTGCTCGGGAGTACCGGTCTCGAACAGCTTGGGGTCGCCGGTGGTCACCCAGGCCTGGCCGTGCCGGGCGGCCAGCCGCATGCCGCGCGGTCCGGTGGCGGCCACCGCGAACGGGATCCGGGGGCGCTGGACACAGCCGGGGATGTTGCGGGCCTCCTCGGCGGAGTAGAACTCACCCTGGTGCGAGACGGCCGGTTCGCTCAGCAGCCGGTCCAGCAGCGGGACGAACTCGGCGAACCGGTTGGCGCGCTCCCGGGGCGTCCAGGGCTCCTGGCCCAGGGCCGTGGCGTCGAAGCCATTGCCGCCGGCCCCGATGCCCAGGGTGATCCGGCCGCCGGAGGCGTCGTCCAGCGAGATCAGGTCCTTGGCCAGGGTGACCGGGTGCCGGAAGTTGGGCGAGGTGACCATGGTGCCCAGCCGGATTCGGGAGGTGGCGCAGGCGGCGGCGGTCAGCGTCGGCATGGCACCGAACCAGGGGCCGTCCCGGAAGCTCCGCCAGGAGAGGTGGTCATAGGTGTAGGCGGCGTGGAAACCCAGCTCTTCGGCACGCCGCCACTCGGCTTCGCCGCCCTCGTGCCAGCGGCGGACGGGAAGGATCACGGTGCTCAGGCGCAGGGAGGTCGTCATGTTCCTGAAGCCTACGTTTCCCCTGTGACGTTTGAGGCGGCGGTTGATTCTGCCGGCCCTGCTGCTCTTACCCAGTCCTTTACCGCGCGGGCCGGCGGTGGCGAGGGAGAATCGGGGCAGAGGCACCTACGGGGGCGTGGTGCAGAGCCTTGGAGGTCTCCATGCAAGGCACCCGTTTCGCTCCGGACCGAGGGCTGACCACCCGCATGGTGAGCACGATGTTCTTCATCGGGCTGCTCTATGTGGTCTTCGTCGGCGTGCTGATGGTCGTCCTGCGCGGGGCCTGGCCGCTGGTGCTGGTGCTGGCGGGCGGCCTGTTTGTCGCCCAGTTCTGGTTCAGCGACCGGATCGCCGCCTTTGGCATGGGCGCCCGGGAGGTCACCCCCGAGCAGGCCCCGGAGCTGCACGGTGCTGTGGACCGGCTGTGTGCGCTGGCGGATATGCCCAAGCCGCGGGTGGCCATCGCGGACACCGATGTGCCCAATGCCTTTGCCACCGGGCGCAACCGGAACAACGCGGTGGTGTGCGCGACCACCGGACTGCTGCGCAGGCTGGAGCCGGAGGAGCTGGAGGGGGTGCTGGCGCATGAGCTGTCGCATGTGGCGCACCGTGATGTGGCGGTGATGACCATCGCCTCCTTCCTGGGCGTACTGGCCGGGGTCGTCACCCGGGTCGGACTGTGGGGCGGCTTCCGGCGGGTGGGCGGCCGGGACAGCAACACCGCCATCCTGGTGGTGCTGATTCCGCTGATCAGCGCGGTGGTCTATGCCATCAGCTTCCTGCTGACCCGGCTGCTGTCCCGGTACCGGGAACTGTCCGCGGACCGGGCTGCCGCACTGCTGACCGGGCGGCCCTCGGCGCTGGCCGCCGCGCTCACCAAGGTCACCGGCGAGATGGCCCGGATCCCCACCCGGGACCTGCGCCAGGCCGAGCCCTTCAACGCCTTCTTCTTCGCGCCGGCCTTCTCCGGGGACAGCGTCAACCGGCTGCTGTCCTCGCACCCGACGCTGGAGCAGCGGCTGGACCAGCTCGGCCGGATCGCAGCCCAGCTCGGCCGCCCGTGAAGCCCGAACACCGTGAAGTCCGAACACCGTGAAGTCCGAACACCGTGAAGTCCGAACACCGTGAAGCCCGAACACCGTGAAGCCCGAACACCGTGAAGCCCGAACACTGTGAAGCCCGAATACCTTGAAGTCCGGCCGCTGGTGAAGCCCGGCCGGCCCGGAAGCCGGAAGGGAGCCTGGGGCCCGTGGGTCTCCTCGACGTCATCCTGGGACGCAGCAAACCCGTCCGCCCGGACCTCGACCGGCTCTTCGCCCTGCCCTCCGCCGCGCTCACCCTGGAGGCGGGAGCCGGGTTCCGCCCCACCGGGCTGGGCTCGGTGTGCTTCGCCAGCGTGGAGGGCGGGGCCTTCGAGGGCCTGCGGCAGGAGGTCGGGGAACTGCTGGACGCGGGACTCCGCCAGGACCCCCAACACGCCGGTGCGCCGGTGGAGTTCAGCAGGGACGACTACGGCTACACCTGGCTGCTCTCCCGGCACCCGGCGGAGGACACCGCGGGCTTGGTCAACGACCTGCACGCGGTCAACACCCTGCTCCAGGAAGGCGGGTTCGGACCGCAACTGCTCTGCTCACTGATGGGCTTCCGCGATGCCGGAGGGCGGCCGCTGGCGCTGGTCTACCTCTACAAGCGGGGCACTTTCTACCCGTTCGCGCCGCTGCCGGACGGGCCGGACAGGCGTGACAGGCGGGACAACGGGCTGGAGCTCCAGGTACGGGCCCTGCTGGGCGGCGACCTGCGGATCGAGCCCGACCTGGCCCGCTGGTTCCCGGTCTGGGGCGCGCCCGGTCTGTGAACCTCCTGGCCAGGAACCGCGTTGGCCAGGAACCGCGTTGGCCAGGAACCGCGTTGGCCATATGAGCAGTTGGGGCCGGCCTCAGTCCGGCTTGTGCCCGGCGTACTGCTCGGCCGCCCACCGGGCCCACTCCTCCTGCATGGCGGTCAGCCGCAGGCCGTACTCCAGGGCTATCCGGCCGTTGACCGACAGCGGGCCGTCATCCCAGTCGACCTTGGACTCCAGCTCCCGCATGGCCGCGTGCCGGCCGGCGGCATGCTGCGCCTCGGACTCCAGGTAGGTCACCGCTTCCAGCCGGGTGAGGGCGTTGAGGAAGAAGACCCGCAGCATCGCCTCGCTGCGCATCTTGCGCTCCGGCTCGGTCCCGGTGAGCCAGTGGTGCAGCTCCGCACGCCCCTCCTCGGTGATCGCGTACTCCTTGCGGCCCCGGGCGCCCTCGGTGGACACCTTGAGCAGGCCCGCCTTGGCCAGCTTGCCCAGCTCGCCGTAGACCTGGCTCTGGGTGGCCGGCCAGACGTTGGCCAGCGAGGACTCAAATGCCTTCATCAGGTCGTAGCCGCTGGCCGGACGGTTGGCCAGCAGGCCCAGCATCGCGTGTCTCAGACTCATGAGCACAGCCTGACATTCCACTATTGACATGTCAAGGGTTGAGGTTCTACTTTCGACGTGTCAAAGTTGGAATGTCGGCGCGGCGCCGGCAACCGGGACAACAGGGGGGACCTGCCATGAACTACCTGCGCGGATTTATCGCCTGGATCGCCTTCGCGATCGTCGCTCCGGCCGGCTGTCAGTGGGGCGCGCTGGCCGCGCTGCTCGTCGGGCTGGTGCTGCTCGGCAGGGATCGCGCCACCGGCACCCCCGCCGACTCACTGATCCTGGAATGCAGTTCGGTGGCCTACTTCGCGGCCCTCGCCGCCTGGACCTTCGCCTTTCCGCACAGCTCGCTGAGCTCCTGGACCGGCGCGCTGTCCTGGGCCTGGCTGGCGGTCACCGCCTGGGCCACGCTGGCCCTCGGCCGCCCCTTCACCGAAGGCATAGCCAAGCGCCAGACCCCGCCGCAGGTGTGGCAGCACCCGCTGTTCCGGCGGGCCAATGTGGTCATCACCGCCGCCTGGGCGACCGCCTTCACCCTGAGCGCCGTTGCCATGACCGTGATCTACGCCGCCGGTCTGGGCACTGGGGCCTCCGTCGCCGTCCAGATCGCCGGGTTCGGCCTGCCGGTGCTGTTCACCAACCGCTACCGCGGCCGCATGCTGGAGCGCGCCGCCCGCCTGAGCCGCTGAGTCACCCCAGGGAGATACATCCCATGACCGCCACACCCGCCCACCTCACCGGCAACTACGCACCGGTCCAACAGGAGTTGACCTCCCATGACCTTCCGGTCACCGGAGCGATCCCGCCCGGACTCAACGGCTGGTACCTCCGCAACGGACCCAACCCGCGGGACGCGGCCTCCGGCCACTGGTTCCTCGGCGACGGCATGATCCATGGCGTGCGCCTGACGGCCGGCCGGGCCACCGCTTACCGCAACCGCTGGGTGCGCACCAGCAAGTTCACCCATGGCGCCCGGCTCTACGACGGGAGGGGCGGGGTGGACCTCACCGCCGGGCATGCCAATACCCATGTGGTGCGGCATGCCGGGCGCACCCTGGCCCTGGTGGAATCCGCGTTCCCCTATGAGATCGACTGCCGTCCGGGCCATGAGCTGGAGACGGTGGGCGTCCATGACTTCGCCGGGCGCCTGACCACACCGATGACCGCTCACCCCAAGACCTGCCCCGACACCGGAGAGCTGCACTTCTTCGGCTACGGCGGGCTCACACCGCCCTACCTCACCTATCACCGGGCCGACGCCGGGGGCGAGTTGGTCCTCAGCAGAGTCATCGATGTACCGGCCCACACGATGATGCACGACTTCCATCTCACCGCCCGCCATGTGGTGTTCATGGACCTGCCCGTCGTCTTCGACCCGGACCGGGTGCGCAGGCCGGGCGGTGGGATGCCCTACGTCTGGGATCCCGGGTACGGGGCCCGGCTGGGCGTGCTACGGCGCGATGACCCCTTCGGTGAGGTGCGCTGGCTGCCGGTGGAGCCCTGCTATGTCTTCCATGCGCTCAACGCCCATGAGCAGGGCGAGACCATCGTTCTCCATGTGGTGCGCCATCCGGATCACGCCGTCGGCGCCGGCCTCGGCCGTGGCCTTCCCGCGCTCTGGCGGTGGACCATCGACCTGGCCCGGGGCACCGTCACCGAGGAGCAACTCGACGACACGCCCTGCGAGTTCCCGCGCATCGATGACCGGCTGGCCGGGAAGCCCGCCCGCTATGGCCATGCCACGGTCGCCCCGCCGCCGGGCGCCGGGCCCGTCCCCGGTGCGCTGCTCCGCTATGACCTGAGCACCGGCTCGGTGGCCCGGCATGACTTCGGGCCGGGCCGGATACCGGCCGAGGCGGCCTTCGCCCCGGCCGATGACCGGCCGGGCGGCCCCGGCTGGCTGCTCGCCTATGTTTATGACGCCGCCACCGGCACCAGCGACCTGGTCATCCTGGACGCCCAGGAGCTCTCCGCGCCGCCGGTGGCTATGGTCCACCTGCCGCAGCGGGTGCCCTACGGCTTTCATGGCAACTGGATGGCGGACCGCTGACCCCCGGCGGCGAGCTCGTCCATCACCCGGGCCCGCACCTCCCGTTCCGCGGCCGCGGCGATGAACTCCCCGGCCCGGGCCTGCCCGACCAGCTCCCGCACCGCCCGCACGGTCTCCATGGGCAGGGTGACCGGTTCGCCGTCGGGGCGGTCCAGGGGCGGGCCGGCATGGCCGGCGTCCATGGCCTCGCCGGCCGGGGCCGGGACCGGGGTGGACGGCTCGGCAACGACCATGTGGACAGGGCATGTTGCGGGGCCGGGCGGCGGTGGCGCGGACTCACTGAGATGGTTGCGGAGGAAGCGGGTGGCCAAGGTCCGCATCGCCCGGGCCAGTTCCGCGTCCATGGTCTGCTGGGCCAGCGGGCGCAGCCGGCGCACCAGCTGGGCGGCCTCGGCGGCCTCCGCGTCGGAGGGGGGATGGTCCAGATAGGGGCGGAAGACATGCTCGGTGGTGAAGTCCAGGAACCGTCCGGCGATGTGCTCCACCCGCACCCTGAGCTCGCGCAGATGGCCCGTGATGGCGGGCAGCGGCACCCCGGCCGCATGGAGCTCGGCGGCCACCGCCAGTTCCTGGGGGCTGGGCACCAGGAACACCTCGGGGGAGCCGGGGATCCGCTCCAGCACGCCCAGTTCGACCGCCTCCTCAAGGGCGGACTCGTCCTGGAGGCCGCCGAAGCGGGTGGACAGCTCGGCGCGGGTGATCCGGACGGCCCGCTCATCGCTCCACGGTCCGTCCACCGCGGCGACCAGACCGAGCACCCCGCCCAGGTCCTGGCCGGTGTCCCAGGCGTTCAGCAGCTCCTTGATGCTGGCCAGGGTGTAGCCGCGCTCCAGCAGCCCGGCGATCTGCCGCAGCCGCGCCAGATGGACCTCGCGGTAGACATTCGCCCGGCCGCTGCGCTCCGGCTTGGGCAGCAGCCCGCGGTCCTGGTAGGCGCGGATGGTGCGGACCGTGGCGCCGCTGTGCCGGGCCAGGTCCTCGATCCGGTAGGCAGCGCTGGTCATGAGGCGGCCCGGGCCGCCGCCGGGGAGGAGGCGAGATAGGCCACCGCCGCCTGCAATGAGCCTTCCTGAGAAGGGTGGTAGGAACGCCGCAGATAGCGCGGCACGGCCGCGCCCAGCTCCCGCCAGCTGGGCAACAGCCCCTTGCCGACGGCCCGGTTGTGGGAACGCAGGGTGTAGCGCACCCGGCCGGCCAGGCGGGGATCGTTGCGTATGAGGAAGGTGGCGCCGTACCCCCACAGATAGAACAGCACGGGCGCGGTGACCGCCATGCCGTACACCCGGCGGGCATAGCGGCCGGGATCCTCGCCGCCGCAGTGCTGGTACATGTCGAAGGCCACCGAGCGGTGCTCGACCTCCTCCGCGCCATGCCAGCGCAGCAGGTCCAGCATCACCGGGTCCGGATCGGCCCGGTCCAGCGCGTCGGTGCGCAGCACCCAGTCGCCCAGCACCGCGGTGAACTGCTCCACCGCGGCGATCACCGACAGCCTGAAGCGCAGCCACTCACCGGCCGGGACCGGCAGGCCGAACGGCGGCTTCTCGCCCAGCAGCACATCGAAGAGGAAGTCCACCAGCCGGGTGTACTCGGTGGTGTCCAGCCGCTGCTCGGCCAAATGGTCCAGCACATAGGAGTGCTGCACGCTATGGGTGGCCTCCTGCCCCATAAAGCCCTTGACTTCCTTGAGCAGTTGGGGATCCCGCACCAGCGGGAGGGCCTCCTTGAAGACCTTGATGAACCACCGCTCGCCGGCCGGCAGCAGCAGGTGCAGCACATTGATCACATGGGTGGCGGTGGGCTCGCCCGGTATCCAGTGCAGCGGGGTCCGGCGCCAGTCGAAGGACACCCGTCTTGGGGATATGTGATAGTTCATCCTTGCTCCTCAAGGTCTTCGGGGGTCTCGGTGGCCTCAATGGCCATGGCTACAGCCGGGGTTCGATGCGGGACAGGGCCCGCAGCAGCCGGGGGGCGAAGCGGGACAGCAGCAGGGCGCCATGGGCCTCCGGCGTCACCGGCACCACCGCCCGGTCGCGCAGCACCGTCCGCAGCACGGCGTCCGCCACCTTCTCCGGCGGGTAGTTGCGCAGCCGGTACGCCCGTACCGCGCGCTTGCGCAGCCGCCGTTGCTCCTCCTCGGGCACTCCCACATAGCGCGCCGAACCCGCGATGCCGGTGTTCACCACCCCGGGGCAGATCGCCGAGACCCCGATGCCCCGCCCGGCCAGCTCCGCCCGCAGCGTCTGGCTGAGCATCAGCACCGCCGCCTTGGAGGCCCCATAGGCGGACAGCGTCCGCACCGGCTGGAAGGCCGCCGCCGAGGCGATATTGACGATATGGCCGCCCTGCCCGCGCTCGGCCATCTGCCGGCCGAAGAGCCGGCAGCCATGGATGACGCCCCACAGGTTGACATCCAGCACCCGGCGCCAGTCCTCCGGCGAGGTGTCCAGGAAGGAACCGCCCAGCCCGATACCGGCGTTGTTCACCAGGATGTCCACCACGCCGTACTCGGCGGCCACCCGGGCGGCCAGCTTCTCCATGGCCGGCTCGTCGGAGACGTCCGCGCACTCGGCCCAGGCCCCGGCCGCCCCGCTCAGCCGGGCCAGCTCGGCGGTGCGGGCCGCGCCCTCGGCGTCCCGGTCCACCACGATCACCCGCGCCCCGGCCTCCGCGAAGGCGAAGGCGGTGGCCCGCCCGATGCCGCCGGCCGCCCCGGTCACCAGCACCAGCTGTCCGGCGAACCGCTGGGCGTAGGCCCCTTGCGCCTCCCGCGCCACCGCCGCCGGCCGGGCGGCGCCCGGCCCGCGGTCCTGATGGGTCAGCACGAACTCGCCGATCCAGGCGGCCAGTTGATCGGGCCGGTGCCGGGGCACCCAGTGCTTGGCGCGCAGGGTGCGGCGCACCAGGCCCGGCGCCCACTGCTCCAGGCCGTCATAGAGGTGCTCGGAGAGATAGGGGTCCCCGGTGGGCGTGATCAGCTGCACCGGTGCGTGGGCGTAGGCGTCCCGGCGCGGCCGGCGCAGCCGGGGCCGGACATTGTCCCGGTACAGCCAGGCGCCGTGCGCGGCATCCCGGGGCAGCGAGGAGGTGGGGTAGCCGTCCGCCGGCAGCCGCTCCAGGCGCTCCAGCAGGGCGGGCCAGCGCCGGCCCAGCGGGCCCCGCCAGGCCGCCTCCGGCAGCACCGGCAGGTGCAGCGCGGAGACATACCAGGATCTGCGGCCCTGGCCCAGCAGCTGGGCCACGGCTCGCGGGGTGGGCCGGGCGGCCCGGCGCCGCAGCCACAGTCCCAGGTGGTCCAGCGAGGGGCCGGAGATGCTGGTGAAGGAGGCGACCCGGCCCTCGGTCCGCCGGGCGGTGGCGAACTCCCAGCCCTGCACCGAGCCCCAGTCATGGCCCACCAGATGCACCGGGGCGCCCGGGCTCACCGCGTCCGCCACCGCCAGGAAGTCCTCGGTCAGCTTCTCCAGGGTGAAGCCGCCGCGCAGCGGCATGGGCGCGGTGGACCGGCCATGGCCCCGGACGTCGTAGAGCACCACATGGAAGCGGCCCGCCAGCCGCCGGGCGACCTCGGACCACACCTCCTTGCTGTCCGGATAGCCGTGCACCAGCACCACGGTCGGCTGTGCCGCCTCGCCCAGCTCGGCCACACACAGCTCGACCCCGCCCGAGACCACCCGGCGCTCCCGCGCCCCCTCGATCCCCGCCTCGCTCACGCCGCCACCCCTTCGGCTCGGTGCCGCAGATGCGGCAGGTCCTCGTCCAGCCAGAACGCGCTCTCCACCGGATCCCGGGAGTCGGTGACCACCAGCAGCTCCTCGAACTTGGCGCCGGTGCCCCGGAAGCCCAGGTGCGGCTCCACCGCCCACAGCCCGGGTTGCGGCGGGTGGTCGGAGACCCGGTACGGACTCCACAGCGGCGACCAGCCCTCGCGGTGCCCGCGCAGCGCGTCCGAGGCCAGCCCCTTCAGGGCGTGCGCCCCGAACCCGAACAGGCTGGGCGACCAGCGGTGCTGGGGCACCCGGTGCACCTTGTGCGCGATGACCCCGAAGGGATAGGCGCGGTGCCGGTTGGCATAGCCCTGGCGTGCCATCAGCTCGTCCACATGCCGGTAGATCTCGCGCAGCGGCCGCCGCTCGCGCACCTCGCGCAGGATCAGCGCCCGGTGCTCCAGCAGGTCCCCGGTCAGCCGCCGGTGCAGCGGACTGGGGCCCAGGCAGCCCGAGTAGCCGATGTCGGCGGTGAACCCCCGGTACACCGGCGCCATGTCCAGGATGAAGGGCATGCCCGGCGCCAGCCGGCGCCCGGTGGGAAAGAACTGGTGCGGCAGCCGGAAGCCCGCGAAGGCCGTCCGGTCGCCGAACCAGGCGAAGGGCAGGTGGAACCAGTCCCGCACCCCGCGCTCGCGCAGCCACTCCCGCTGCATCCGCGCGGCCTCCCGCTCGGTCACCCCCGGCCGCAGCCGCCCGGCCACCGCCTCCGCGCAGGCATAGGCCAGGCGCTGCACCTCCCGGAAGCCATCGAGCTCCCCGGGCTCCCCGGGGAGGCCGTTCCCGCCGCCAGCCGTCATGCCACCCGCCCGTCCGGAGCGCACCGGGTGAACCCCGTTGCGGAATCGGTAAGTTGACAGCAATGAATGTGACAATGTTCGGCGGCTGCGTCAAGAGTCATGGTCCGGTGCTCCGGTGATTGCCAGGGCCACCCACCCGTTCTTCCGGCCGATCCCCTACGGGCGGGTCAGCCCCGAGGACTACGCACAAGCCACGCTCTGGGCTGATGACCGCTGTGTGCCACGCCACTACCGTCGAAGGCGTGACAGTGATCGCCATCGACAGCCTCAGCAAGCGGTTCCCCAAGGTGACCGCGCTTGAGCGGCTCTCCGTTGACATCACCCCCGGTGTGACCGGACTGGTGGGTGCCAACGGGGCCGGCAAGTCCACGCTGATCAAGATCCTGCTGGGGCTCTCCCCGGCCACCGAGGGCAGCGCCCGGGTGCTCGGCATGGACGTCGCCACCCAGGGCGCGGCGATCCGTGAGCGGGTGGGCTATATGCCCGAGCACGACTGTCTGCCGCCGGATGTCTCGGCGACCGAGTTCGTGGTCCATATGGCCCGGATGTCCGGGCTGCCGCCGGCCGCCGCCCGGGAGCGCACCGCCGACACCCTGCGCCATGTGGGGCTCTACGAGGAGCGCTACCGCCCCATCGGCGGCTACTCGACCGGTATGAAGCAGCGGGTCAAGCTGGCCCAGGCGCTGGTCCATGACCCGCTCCTGGTGTTCCTGGACGAGCCCACCAACGGCCTGGACCCGGTCGGCCGGGACGAGATGCTGGCCCTGATCCGCCGGGTGCACACCGACTTCGGCATCTCGGTGCTGGTCACCTCACACCTGCTGGGCGAGCTGGAGCGCACCTGCGACCAGGTGGTGGTCATCGACGGCGGCAGGCTGCTGCGCTCCTCCGCCACCAGCGACTTCACCCAGGCCACCGGTTCCCTGGCGGTCGAGGTCACCGACAGCGACACCCACCCCGACGGCACCGCGGCGCTGCACTCGGAGCTGACCGGGGCGGGGCTGACGGTGCAGCCCTCGGACGAGCAGGGCGCCCCCGGCTCCGGCCGGGTGCTGCTGGTCGACCTGGCCGGCGAGGAGACCTATGACACGGTGCGCGACGCGGTGGCCCAACTCGGCCTGGGCCTGGTCAGGATGGAACAGCGCCGGCACCGCATCGCGGAGGTCTTCCAGACCGCCACCGCCGTCCCGCCGACCGAGCCCGCGCAGAAATGGGGCAGTCCCGATGCCGCCTGAGTCCACCCTGGCCCCCGCCCAGGACGTCATCCACAACATCGGCTACCGCAACTACGCCGGCGCCCGCCTCGGCCGCCGCTACATCCGGCGCTCGCTCTACGTCCAGAGCCTGCGCGGCACCTATGGCCTGGGCCGCTCGGCCAAGTCCAAGGTGCTGCCGATGATCCTGTTCGCCGTGATGTGCCTGCCCGCCGCCATCATCGTGGCGGTGACGGTGGCCACCAAGGCGAACAAACTCCTGGTGGCGTACACCGCCTACGCCCCCTATCTGCAGGCGGTCATCGGCCTCTTCCTGGCCGCCCAGGCGCCCCAGTCGGTCTCCCGGGACCTGCGGTTCAAGACCGTGCCGCTGTACTTCTCCCGCCCGATCGAACGGGTCGACTATGTGGTGGCCAAGTTCGCCGCGCTGGCCTCCGCCCTGTTCATCCTCACCGCCGCGCCCCTGCTGATCCTCTATCTCGGCGCCCTGCTGGCCAAGTTGGGTGTCGCCGGTCAGACCCGGGGCTTTGCCGAAGGACTGGTCTCCGTGGCCCTGCTGTCGCTGCTCTTCGCCGGTATCGGCCTGGTGATCGCCGCGCTTACCCCCCGGCGCGGGTTCGGTGTCGCCGCCATCATCGCGGTGCTCACCATCTCCTATGGCGCGGTCAGCACCATCCAGGCCATCGCCCTGGCCCGGGATACCACCCAGGCCATCAGCTGGCTGGGTTTGTTCTCCCCGCTCACCCTGATCGACGGCGTACAGACCGCCTTCCTCCAGGCCACCTCCAACTTCCCCGGCGGCCATGGCCCGGACGCCGCGGCGGGCGCGGTCTACCTGCTGGTCGTCCTCGGCCTGATCGCCGGCTCCTATGCGCTGCTGATGCGCCGCTACCGAAAGGCCGGGCTGTGACAACCGTCGAGATCGAGAAGGTCTCCCGCTGGTTCGGCAATGTGGTCGCCGTCAATGACGTGACCATGCGGGTGGGCCCGGGTGTCACCGGACTGCTCGGCCCCAATGGCGCCGGAAAGTCCACCCTGATCCATATGATGGCCGGCTTCCTGGCCCCCTCCAGCGGCACCGTCACCCTGGACGGGACCACCATCTGGGGCCATGAGCAGATCTACCGGCACATCGGCCTGGTCCCCGAGCGGGAGGCCATGTACGACTTCCTCACCGGCCTGGAGTTTGTGACCGCCAACGCCGAGCTGCACGGCCTGGGCGCCGACGCGGCCCAACGGGCCCTGGCCACCGTGGAGATGGAGTACGCCCAGGACCGGCGTATCGCCACCTACAGCAAGGGCATGCGGCAGCGGGTGAAGATGGCCTCCGCCCTGGTCCATGACCCCTCGGTGCTGCTGCTGGACGAGCCGTTCAATGGCATGGACCCCCGCCAGCGCATGCAACTGATGGAGCTGCTGCGGCGGATGGGGGCCGAGGGCCGCACCGTGCTGTTCTCCTCGCACATCCTGGAGGAGGTGGAGCAACTCGCCGCCCATATCGAGGTGGTGGTGGCCGGGCGGCATGCCGCCTCCGGTGACTTCCGCAAGATCCGCCGGCTGATGACCAACCGCCCGCACCGCTATCTGGTGCGCTCCAGTGACGACCGGGCGCTGGCCGCCGCGCTGATCGCCGATCCATCCACGGCGGGCATCGAAGTCGACCTCCAGGAAGGCGCGTTGCGCATCCAGGCCGCCGACTTCGGCCGCTTCACCACCCTGCTGCCCGCCGTCGCCCGGGCCCAGGGCATCCGTCTGCTGGCGGTCTCGCCCTCCGACGAGTCCCTGGAATCGGTCTTCTCCTACCTCGTCGCGGCCTGAAGGGAGCCCCAGACGCCATGATGTTCCACCCCACAGTCGCCCGGCTCACCTACCGCGGGCTGCTGGGCCGCCGCAGGATCGCCATTCTGGTGTCCCTGCCCGCCCTGCTGCTGCTTGTCTCGATCGCCATCCGCGCCCTGACCGGCGCCGACGACCAGACCGCCATCGATGTGCTGGGCGGCTTCGCGCTGGCCACCATGGTGCCGCTGATCGGAGTGATCGCCGGCACCGGGGCCATCGGCCCGGAGATCGACGACGGCTCGGTGGTCTATCTGCTGGCCAAGCCGGTCAAACGGCCGACGATCATCCTCACCAAGCTGGTGGTGGCCATTGGGGTCACCATGGCCTTCTCAGTGATACCCATCCTGATCGCGGGCTTTGTCCTCAACGGCAACAGCGAGCAGATCGCGGTCGCCTACGCGGCCGCCGCGGCCGTCGCCTCCATCGCCTACAGCGCCCTGTTCCTGCTGCTGGCCACGCTCACCCGGCATGCGGTGGTGGCCGGCCTGGTCTACGCCCTGGTCTGGGAATCGCTCTTCGGCAACCTGGTCCCCGGCGCCCGCACCCTCAGCGTCCAGCAGTGGGCACTGGCCCTGGCCGAGAAGATCGGCGCACCGGGGGCCATCAGCTCCGATGTCGCCCTGCCCACCGCCTTGGTGCTGCTGGCCGCGGTGACGGTGGCCGCCACCTGGTACGCCGGGCAGAAGCTGCGCCGGCTGACGCTGGCCGGCGAGGAGTAGCGGTTACGGACGATCAGCGGCCGGGGCGGGAGAGCAGGGCGCGCACAATGGTGACCTGCTCGGGGATCAGGGAGGTCTCCCCGTCCTCGATGTCCCACAGCGCGTTCTGCAGCACCCGGCCCAGCGTCCAGCACACCGCCCGGTGCCGGTCCAGCTCCAGCACCTCGGTGAGCAGGTCGAAGCGGCGCAGCACCGCCCGCGCCGGATCGCCGGTGGCGGCGATGTCCGCCCAGCGGTTGTCCAGGGCCGGAAGCAGGTCGAACCCCGGGTCGCCGACCAGCGGCTTGGGGTCGATGGCCAGCCATGGCTCGCGCCGCGCACCGGGCAGCGTGGCCAGCACATTCTCATAGTGCAGGTCCCAGTGCAGCAGCCGGCGGCCGGGCTCGTCGATCACCTCCCGTACCGCCGCCGCGCAGTCGGCCAGCAGCCGGCGCTCGGCGGGGTCCGCCAGCGCCGGGGCGGCCTGCGGCTGCTGCTCCAGCAACCCTCGGGCGATATCGGAGAGTTGCCGCAGTCCGGCCGGGGCGGGGGCGGAGTGCAGCCGGTCCAGCAGTTCGGCGAGGTGCCGCAGCGCCGCCAGGTCGTCCGGCACCGTGGCCAGGGACCGTGCACCGTCCAGCCGTTCCAGCAGCATGGTCCCCGAGTCCGGGTCATGGCCCAGGAGTTGGACCGCGCCATGGCCGCCCCAGGCGCGCAGGGCCAGCGGCTCACCCACGCTCTCCTCGTCCACCGGCTGGAGCTTCAACGCGGCCCTGGTGCCGTCCTCGCAGACCACCGGCAGGATCAACGCGACCATGCCATGGGCGGGTGCGCCGTCCGGCCGCAGGTTCCAGCGGTCCAGGAACTCCGCCGCCAGGCCCGGCAGCGCGGCCACCCACTCCCGCCCCGAGGCGGCGTTGAAGCGTTCATGGAAGGCGGCCAGCTCGGCGGGAACGGTGAGCGATGATGCAGCGGGCACGGCGGCGTCTCCTCCACGCCGCCGGACATCAGCGTCACCACGGCGACCGCCAGCGGCCGCTGGTCACGCAGCCGGCCCGCGATCACCGGCACACAGAAGGAGCCGACCATCTGGATCAGGGTGTAGAAGGCATAGACCACACCGGCCTCGCCCTTGCTCATCCCATGGTCGGTGAAGACGGTGGGCATCCAGGCGATGCAGACATAGGCGATCAGCGACTGGGTGCCCATCAGCAGGGTGACCTGCCAGGCCAGCGGGGAGCGCAGCAGACTGGTCTCCTCGCCGGCGGCGGCGCGGGGGGACGGGCCGGCGCCCTGGGCCCGGGCCCGGCGGGCGATGGCCGCCTGCGGGATCCAGACCAGCACAGCCACCGCGGCCAGCAGCGCCCAGAAGGCCAGCGAGCCCCGCCAGCCGCCCAGCGCGTTCTCCAGCGGGACCGCCAGGGCGGCCGAGCCGGTGGCGCCCAGGATCAGGGTGGTGGAGTACAGGGCGGTCATGGCGGCCGCCCGGTCCGGGAAGTCCCGCTTGACCAGGCCCGGCATCAGCACATTGAGCAGGGCGATGGCGGTGCCGACCAGGGCGCAGCCGGCGAACAGTGCCACCACCGGCGGAGCCACCCGCAGCAGGATCCCGCCGCACAGCAGCAGCAGGGCGCCGCACAGCACGCTCTCGGTGCCGAAGCGGCGGGCCAGCCGGGGCGCGGCGATCGAGCCCAGACCCATGAACAGCAGCGGGATGGTGGTCACCAGGCTGCCGACGGCCGCCGCCAGGTGGAAGTGGTCACTTATCTCGCCCATCAGCGGCGAGACCCCGGCCAGCGCGGCCCGCATATTGAGCGAGGCCAGCACCACGCCCAGCATCACCAGGGCGGGGTGGGCGCGGGCCACGGCCGGGGCCGCGGGGGTGGCGTCCGCGGTGGTGGTGTCCGTGGCGGTGGTGTCCGTGGTGGTCAGAGGTGTCCGGGTCCTCGTCTCCGACATGAAGTACCTTTCAGGAACAGGGTGTTGCCCGGCTCGGCCGTACTCGGCGAGCGTTCAGTCGTGGTCGGCGAGCAGTGCCTCGACCGCCTGCTTGGGGCGGTCCAGCAGCTCCCGGGCGGCCCGCTCGGCCGCCTCCGGGTCGCCGGAGGCGATGGCCTCCATCAGGGCGTGGTGGTCGCCGTGCACAATGCGCGGCATGTCCCGGTCGCCCAGTGCGGTGATCAGCGCCTCCCGCACCGAGCTGCTGAACCAGGCGTAGGTGGCGCTGAGCGCGGCGTTGTGCGCGGCCTCGACCACGGCCCGGTGGAACTCCACATCGTGGTCGGCGTAGAGCTCCAGGCTGCCGGAGTCCGGCTGGCCCTCGGTGTCCTCGAAGGCGGTCTGGGCGCCGAGGGCGGCCCGCATCCGCTCCAGGTCGGCCGGTTCATGACGCAGGGCGGCCAGCCGGGCGGCCTCGGTCTCCAGCGCGATGCGCAGCTCCAGGACGTCCCGTACGCCGGCCCGGCGCAGCCCGCGCATGATCTCGGCGGGGTCGGCGGAGGAGACCACAAAGGTGCCCTCGCCCTGCCTGGAGCGCAGCATTCCGGCGTGCACCAGGACCCGTACCGCCTCCCGGACGGTGTTGCGGCCGACGCCCAGTTGCTCGGCCAGCGTGTGCTCGGTGGGAATGCGCTCGCCCACCTGCCACTCACCGGCGGTCACCTGGGTGCGCAGCTGCTCCACCACGGTGTCCACCAGCGACTGCCGCCCCGCCGCCCGCAGTGCTGCCATGCCCATAACCCCTCGTTTGATTCGCCCGGTTGCCCAGTCATCCTACAACTGCGAAGCCGGGCCCCCTCGGCTACCGTCGAATGGTGGACGACCTCCGCTCCCGGCTGGCCTCCTGGGTGCGTTCCTCCCCCGGCACCCATATCTGGCTGCTGATCATCGGGATCACCAGCCTGGTGATCGCCTCGGCCAGCGAGGGTCTGGAGGCCTTTCTGCTGCACCGCACCAGCAGCAACATCCACGAGCTCAACCAGCACCCGCTGCAGTCCCTGCTGATCAGCGGGTTCTGGATCCAGAACCCGTCCTCGTTCCTGCTCTACGCGGTGCTGTTCGAGCTGATCCACGCCAATGTGGAGCGCTGGGTGGGCACCCTGCGCTGGCTGTGGACGGTGGGCGTGGCCCATATCGCCGCCACCCTGACCAGCCAGAAGCTGCTACTGCTGGCGATAGAGGACCACCGGGCCCCGCGCGCCATGCGGCATGTGGTGGACATCGGGGTGTCCTACGGCCTGGCCGCCGCGGCCGGCCTGCTGGTCCACCGCTTCCCCCGGCCCTGGCGCCGGCTCGCCCTGGCCGGGGTGGTGTTGTTCTTCGCGGTGCCGCTGCTGACCGGCGCCACCTTCACCGATGTCGGCCATGCCATCGCGGCGGCGATCGGGCTGGCCTGCCGGCCGTTCGCCCGTGGCCGGCCGCCCTGGGACTTCGCCGCCGTCCGGCGCCGGCTGGGCGGTCTCAGCCGGAGTGCCGCCGGCCGAAGAGCCGCTCCAGCACCGTCGCGATGCCGTCCTCGTCGTGGGAGCCGGTGACCTCGTCGGCCACCGCGCGCAGCTCCGGATGGGCGTTGGCCATGGCCACGCCATGGGCCGCCCAGCCGAACATCGGGATGTCATTGGGCATATCACCGAAGGCGATGGTGTCCGCCGCCCGCATCCCCAGCCGGCGGGCCGCCAGCGAGAGTCCGGTGGCCTTGCTCAGGCCCAGCGGCAGCAGTTCCACGATCCCGGCGCCCGCCATGGTCACGCCCACCAGGCCGCCCGCCACCGAGCGCGCCACCGCCACCAGGGCGTCGTCGTCCAGCGTGGGGTGCTGGAGGTAGAGCTTGGTGATCGGGGCCGCCCACAGCTCGGCCGCCTCGGTGATGGGGACGGCCGCCACCGGGCCCTCCTTGACCCGGTAGCCGGGGCCGGTGAGCACCTCGCCGTCCAGCCCGTCCCGGCTGGCGGCCAGGTGCAGCGGCCCGGTCTCCGCCTCGATCTTGGCGACCGCCAGCCCGGCCAGCTGCCGGTCCAGCGTCACCTCGGTGAGCAGCCGGTGCTCACCCGCGTGGTAGACCTGCGCTCCCTGCCCGCACACCGCCAGACCCCGGTAGTCCAGGGCGTCCAGGATGTGCCGGCACCAGGCCACCGACCGTCCGGTGACCACGATGTGCGCGGCCCCCGCCGCCGTGGCCAGGGCCAGGGCGGCACGGGTGCGCTCGGAGACGGTCTCGTCGGAGCGCAGCAGCGTCCCGTCGAGATCCGTGGCGACCAGGCGGAACGGCAGCTCGGGACTCACCGTGCCCTCCGGTTCGCCGCTCCGCCCGCGTGGCGCAGAGGTGCGGGCATCGTGGTGAACCGCGGCCCGGCGGCCACGCGGGCGACGCTCACTTGGCGACCGGCTCCAGCACCTCGCGCCCGCCCAGGTAGGGCCGCAGCACCTCGGGCACCCGGACCGAGCCGTCGGCCTGCTGGTGGTTCTCCAGCAGGGCCACGATGGTGCGCGGGATGGCGCACAGCGTGCCGTTCAGCGTGGCCAGCGGCTTGACGTTCTTGCCGTCGCGCATGCGCACCGACAGGCGGCGGGCCTGGAACTCGTCGCAGTTGGAGGTGGACGTCAGCTCGCGGTACTTGCCCTGGGTGGGGATCCACGCCTCGCAGTCGAACTTGCGGGAAGCGGAGGCACCGAGGTCGCCGGTGGCCACGTCGATCACCTGGAAGGGCAGCTCAAGGCTGGTCAGCCACTGCTTCTCCCACTCCAGCAGGCGCGCGTGCTCCGCCTCGGCGTCCTCCGGCGCGATGTACGAGAACATCTCGACCTTGTCGAACTGGTGGACGCGGAAGATGCCCCGGGTGTCCTTGCCATAGGTGCCGGCCTCACGGCGGAAGCAGGGGGAGAAGCCCGCGTAGCGCAGCGGCAGCTTGTCCGCCTCGATGATCTCGTCCATGTGGTACGCCGCGAGGGGCACCTCGGACGTGCCGACCAGGTAGAAGTCGTCCTTCTCCAGGTGGTAGACGTCCTGCGCGGCCTGGCCGAGGAAGCCGGTGCCCTCCATGGCGCGCGGCTTGACCAGGGCGGGGGTGAGCATCGGCGTGAAGCCGGCCGCGGTGGCCTGCGCGATGGCGGCGTTGACCAGGGCCAGCTCCAGCAGGGCGCCGACGCCCGTCAGGTAGTAGAAGCGCGAGCCGGACACCTTGGCGCCGCGCTCGACGTCGATCGCGCCCAGCGCCTGGCCGAGCTCCAGGTGGTCCTTGGGCTCGAAGCCCTCGGCGGCGAAGTCACGCGGGGCTCCGACGGTCTCCAGGACGACAAAGTCGTCCTCGCCACCGCGCGGCACATCCGGGTGGACGAGGTTGCCGATCCGGAGCAGCAGGCGCTGCGTCTCGGCCGCGGCCTCGTCCTGCTCGGCGTCGGCCGCCTTGACCGCGGCGGCCAGCTCGCCGGCCTTCTTCAGCAGCTCGGCCTTCTCCTCGCCGGCGGCCTTGGGGATGAGCTTGCCGAGCGCCTTCTGCTCGGCGCGAAGCTCGTCGAAGCGAGCGCTGGACGACCTGCGCCGCTCGTCGGCGGAGAGCAGCGCGTCGACGAGCTCGACGTCCTCTCCACGGGCGCGCTGGGAGGCGCGAACACGGTCGGGGTCCTCACGAAGCAGGCGAAGGTCAATCACCCCTCAAGGCTACCGTCGAGTGCTGTGATCGCTCGACGCGATATTCCCTTTCGTCGCGGTTTGTCCCATTCTGGGATTGCGGAAAAGGCGGAAAGATCCAGAGGGTATCGGTGTTCCGGATAACCGGGAAATTCCGTCATTCACCCCCGGGCCGCTTACCGGAAAGCGCCGGGCAGGTTGCCGGAAAGCTTGGGAAGGGCGGCCGGAAAATGGCCAAACGGTGCCTAAACGGTGCGTACAACGGCCCGGTCGGCGGCTTGGCAGGCGATGTTGTCCACAGGATCAGGCTCTTCCGCTTCTCTGTCCACAGGCTGTGCGTGAAATCTGTGGATCTCGGAAGCGGTTCTTCCGTTTCTATTTATTCGCCCCGCTCTCTTTACGAGGCTCCGGCGGGGTAAACCTCGCGACAGCACTCTTTCGAGTGGCGATTACTCACCCCAAGGGATTGTTCGAGGCTTTTCGGCTGACGGGCGGCTCATGGATGGCCGCTGTTGACGAGCGCCGGATCTGTGGATAGTCCGATGGGGTGGCTACAGCGATTTGTCGACGTTGACCGTTTTGCACCCTCGTAGAGCGTCTCGCTCTATCGACTTATCCCCAGACCGGGTACCCCCTGTGGAAAACTTTCCGAGTTTTCCACAGGGTCGGTCAGATCCGGCCGTCCTGGCAGCGGGCCAGCCACTCTGCCGCCGCCACGAAGTCCTCGTCCGAGGTGCCCGGCCGCAGACCCGCTCCCGCCCGGCCCGGCGGCTCCTCGCCCGCCCGGGGATAGGAGCCCAGAAAGCGCACCTTGGGGCAGATCCGCTTCAGCCCCGTCAGGGTCTCGGCCACCCGCCGGTCCATGATGTGTCCCTCGCAGTCGAGGGAGAAGCAGTAGCGGCCCATGCCCTCGCCGGTGGGCCGGGACTCGATGCGCATCAGGTTCACCCCGCGCGCGGCGAACTCCTGGAGCAGCTCCATCAGCGCACCCGGGTGGTCATCGCGCAGCCAGACCACCATCGAGGTGCGGTCCGCTCCGGTGCGCGCGGCGGGCCGGGCGGGCAGGCCGGCCAGGACGAAGCGGGTCTGCGCGTTGGGCACATCGTGGATCTCCGTGACCAGCGGCTCCAGTTGATAGGTGGCCGCCGCGAACTCCCCGGCGAAGGCCGCGTCATACCGCCCGTCCCGCACCAGCCGCGCGCCGTCCGCGTTGGAGGCCGCCGACTCCCAGTGCGCGTCCGGCAGTTGGGCCGCCAGCCAGTTGCGCACCTGTGGCTGGGCGACCGGGTGGCCGGTGACCGTCTTGATGTCGGACAGCCGGGTGCCGGGCCGTACCAGCAGTGCGAAGCGGATCGGCAGCAGCACCTCGCGGTAGATGGTCAGCGGGGCGCCGGTGGCCAGCTCGTCCAGGGTGGCGGTGACGCCGCCCTCCACCGAGTTCTCGATCGGCACCAGCGCGGCCGCCGCCTCGCCCTGCCGTACGGCGTCCAGCGCCGCCGGCACCGAGACCATGGGCACCAGTTCCCTGGTGGCCGCCTCCGGCAGGGTGCGCAGTGCGGCCTCGGTGAAGGTCCCCTCGGGGCCGAGGTAGGTGTACCGGGTCGCTGACATCACGCGGTCTCCTTGCGGTCGTGGGGGCGTCCTGGGGATCCGAGGGCAGGCTGGTCACGATAGCGGTGCCCCGGAAGGGATCCGTCACCCCTCCAGCAACCGCTGCCCCACGTACTCGCCCTTGGCACACCCGCCCGGCACCGCGAACAGACCGCTGGCCTCATGCCGCAGGAAGCGGGACAGTCCGTCGCCGCGGTCCAGCTTGCGCTGCACCGGGACAAAGCCCTTCATGGGGTCCGCCTGCCAGGCGACGAACAGCAGCCCCGCGTCGGGCGCGCCGTCCTCCCGGAAGCCGTCGTGGTACGAGAAGGCCCGGCGCAGCATGGCCGCGCCCTGGTTGGAGGCCGGGGCCGCCACCCGGATATGGGCGTCCCCGGCGATGGCCAGCGAGCCGTCCGGCAGGACCTTCTCCAGGTCGGCCGGGGTGGTCTCGGTGCCGCCGGACAGCGGGGCGCCGTCGGACTTGCGGCGGCCTATCACCTTCTCCTGGCGCTCCAGGGAGAGACCGTCCCAGCTGTCCAGCAGCATCCGGATGCGGCGCACCACCGCGTAGGAGCCGCCCGCCATCCAGCCGTCCGGGCCGGAGTGGTCACCGGGGACGAAGATCTTGGCGGCGAAGCCGGCGTCCGAGGGCTTGGGGTTGTTGGTGCCGTCGACCTGGCCCATCAGATTGCGCGCGGTTCTGGGCCGGTCGGTGGCGCCGGGGGTGCGGTTGAAGCCGTTCATCTGCCAGCGCAGCCGGGCGGCGCCGTCGGCCTGCCGCTGGAGCAGGCGCAGGGCGTGGAAGGCGACCAGGGCGTCGTCGGCGCCGATCTGCACCCATAGGTCGCCATCGCTGCGCCGGGAGTCCAGCGCGTCCTGGGTGAAGGCGGGCAGTGGCTCCAGCGCGGCGGGGCGCTTGGCGGCCAGGCCGGTGCGGTCGAAGAAGCCGCGGCCGAAGCCGAAGGTGACGGTCAGCGAGGACGGGCCGGCGTCCAGGGCGACGCCGGTGCGGTCATCCTGCGGCACCTCGCCGGCCATCAGCGCGGCGGCCGTGGCCGACCAGCGGCGCAGCAGGGCGGCGGCGGCCTTGCGGTCGGCGCCCGGGGCCAGGTCGAAGGCCATCAGATGGCCATGGGCCTGGGCCGGTTCCGCGATGCCGGCCTGGTGGCTGCCGTGGAAGGGCAGCGCGGCGGAGCCCACCGTGGTCAGCGCCGTGGGCTCGTCGCGGACCGCCCGGTCCCCGAGGGCGCCCGCGGCGCCGCCCGCCACCAGTCCGGCCGCGCCCGCGGCGGAGGCGGTGCCCAGCAGCCGGCGCCTGGTCAGCAGGGGCCGCTGCGCGGCTTGTTCGGTCTTGTCAGCCATTAGTCGATCTTCACGTTCTCGATCTCGGTGACCTGGTCGATCTCGGAGGTCCGTACGGTCAGGGTGAGCTGCCACTGCCCGCTCATGGGCAGCTGGAAGCCGGTGGTCCGCCAGCGCCCGGCGGACTGGTGTCCAAGGGGGGCGCGCAGCGGTCCGATGTGTTTGTCCTGCTGGGTGAACGAGACGTCCAGCTCGGGGACGTCCATGGGCCGGCCGGCCGGGTCGGTCAGCCGGACGTCCACGGTGTTGCCGCCGGTACGGGCGGGGTCCACGGTGATCCGGGCGGTGCCCTTGCCGTTGGTGCCACCGGTGTCGTACCCGATGCGCACCTCGGCCGGTCCGGTGGGCGCCTGGGCGGCGACGGCCTGGCGCTGCTCGGTGACGGCGCGGCCGGGCTGGGTGCCGGTGAGCACGGTGGTGACCGCCAGCAGGACCACGGCGACGGCGGTCTCGGCGAGCACCGAGCGCCGCAGGGCGCTGCGGCCGGCGTCGGCGTCCCGCTGCCGCCGGCCGGCGGCCTTGGCCAACGCGGCCTGCTGCCGGGCCAGTTGGGCGGCCCGTTCGCCGGTCGCCCGGGGCGCCTTGGCGGGCCCGGCCGGCCTGGGGCGGCCGAGCGGGGCCCGGTCGGTGATCCGGGCGGTCCAGCGCCGGGACCAGTAGCCCAGGCCGACCAGCACGGTCACCAGGCCCACCTTGACCAGCAGCCAGCGCCCGTAGGCGGTGCCGGTCAGCGCGTCCAGGGTGCCGACCTGGCGCCAGCTCTGGTAGAGGCCGGTGGCCACCAGGACGCAGACCGAGGTGAAGGCCAGGGCGGAGAAGCGCCGTACGGCGGCCCGCGGGATCGGTTCGCCCGCCTTGAGCACGGCCAGCAGTGCGACCAGCCCGCCCAGCCAGACGGCGACCGCCAGCAGGTGCAGGATGTCCACCGGCATGGCCAGGTACGACTGGATCCCCACCGAGGCGTGCTCGGCCAGCGACCAGGTGGCCGCCAGCCCGCCCGCCACCAGCGCGCCGCCGGCGCCCAGGCTCCAGACCACGGCCCGGCGCTCCATGGGCACCGGGGCGTCCTCGCGGGCCTGGCCGCCGAAGAGCACGGCCAGGAACACCGCCGCGGCGCTCAGCAGCACCAGCCGGCAGAGCATGGCCGCGCCTGGCTTGGTGGACAGTGCCTCGGAGAGCAGGGCGGGATCGGCCACCGAGCCCAGGCCCTTGCCCGCGGTGTAGGCGCCGCGCAGCAGCAACAGGACGCCGGTGGCGGCGAACAGCGCCACCCAGCCGCCGACCGCCACCCGCTGCACCGGTCGCGAGGACCGGCACACACCCGCGAAGACACAGGCGCCGGCCAGCAGCGCGAAGCCGCCGTAGGCGGTGTAGCGGCCGATGCCGTACAGGCTTCCCACCACCGGGTCGGTGGTGGCGACCGCGGACTTCACCACGGTGCTGGAGGGGGCGCCGATGGAGAAGGTGAAGGCACCGGCCACCGGGTGGCTGTCGGCGGAGACCGCCTGCCAGGCGACGGTGTAGGTGCCGTTGCCCAGAACGGAGTTCAGGGTGACCGCGGCCGTGTCGGCCCGGCCGTCCTGGTGGGCGGGCCGGCTGTTGTCCACCCGCTTGCCCTGGGGGTCCAGCACCCGCACCGAGTCGGCGGACAGCAGCACCCCTTCGGAGAAGGTGAGCCGCACCTGCTTCGGGGCGCTGGGCAGCACCGATCCGCTCCTGGGATCGGTGGCGGTGAGCGCGGCGTGCGCCGAGGCGGTGCCCGCGCCCACGGTCAGGGTGCACAGCAGCGCGGCCAGCAGGGTGCCCAGCAGCGCCGCTATCCGTCCGGCGGCCGGTGTCCTCATCGCGCCGTCAGCCTTCGGGACGGTAGGTCGCGCTCTTCACCGGAACCTGGACCTTCACCGGGGCCGAGTCGGCGAAGTGCAGGGTGAACTCCACCTTCTCGCCCAGCCCGGGCTTGTGCGAGAGCTTGCCCAGCATCAGATGGGTGCCGCCCTTGGCCAGCGTCAGCTCGCCCTTGGCGGGCACCTGGAGCTGCTCGGCCTGCCGCATCCGGGAGCCCTCGGTGGTGTGCATGGTGATGTCGCCGGAGAGCGGGCTGGTGACCTCGGTGAGCTGGTCGGCCTTGCCGCCGTCGTTCTTCACCGTGAAGTACGCGGCCGCCATGTCGTCCATGGCCGGCTGGGGCATATAGGCGCCGCTCACCGAGAGCTCGGCGTGCTTGCCGGCGGACGAGCCGTCCGCGCCGCAGCCGGTGACCAGCACCAGGCCGCCGGCCAGCAGCAGCGGAAGGGCCGCGACGGCGGCCACGGTGGTCCTGCGCATCACGGGTTCTCCCCCTTGACGATCTTCGGGAGAGCCTTGGCGTACTGGTCCGCGGTGGTGTCGGCGGTGAAGATCCAGTGGGCCTTGTCGTCCTTGGGGGAGATCCCGACGACCTGGGCGCCATGGCTGACGGTCACCGAGCCGTCCTTCTCCTTCTTGGCCTTCTCCACCAGGATCCCCTGCGCCTTGGCGGCCGCCTGGATGCTGTCGAAGTCGCCGGTCAGACCGACGATGTCCTGCCCGCCCTGGGCGTCCAGCCACTTGCGCATCCGCTCGGGGGTGTCCCGGTCGGGGTCGGTGGTGACAAAGACGATCCGCAGGTTCCGCTGCTCGTCCTTGGGCAGCTGCTTGGCCGCGGCGGCCATGTCGGAGACCACGGTGGAGCAGACGTCCGGGCAGTAGGTGTAGCCGAAGTAGAGCAGGACCGGATGGCCCTGGGTCTCCTTGACCAGCTCGTACTTCTTGCCGGAGGTGTCGGTCAGCACCAGGTCCGGCTTGGGCTTGGGAGTGTCCAGGGGGATGGCGATCTGCTTGGCGGACTGGCCGGAGACCTCGGCGGCGGGCTTGTCGGCGTCGGAGCCGCTGCCGGAGCCGCCGCAGGCCGTCAGGGCGAGCGCGGCGGCGGTGACCAGGGCCGCGCCCAGGAGCTTGGTGCGCATGGAGCTTCTTCTCCAGGGGGTGGGTTGGGCGGCGCGGGTCCGGCGGAGGTACGGCTCCGCCGGACCCGGCCCGTTCCGTGCGGTGGTGAGGCGGGATCAGGCGCTGATCAGGCGGCGTTGCGGCGGCGCCCGGCGAACACGCCGTAGCCGACGCCGGCCGCGCCGGCCACGATGCCGGCGACGCCCAGCACCCGGGCGGTGGTGTCGGAGGACGAGCCGCCGGAGCCGCCGTCCTTGGCCGGAGCGGCCGGCTTGGCGTCGTCCGCGGCCTTGGCGTCGACCAGCTTGAGGACGGGCGCCGGGTGCTCGGGCTCCTTGCCGCCCGGCATGGACGGGTCGATCCAGCGCACCACGTCATTGTCCGAGTAGGTCTGCAGCGCCTTGAACACCAGCTGGTCGGCGTCGGTGGGCAACTGGCCGACCGACAGCGGGAACTGCTGGAACTGGCCGGGCTCGATCTTGCCGCCGGTCCAGGTGACCTTGGTGACCGCCTCGGTGACGGTGCCGTCGTCGGTCTTGACCGGCTGGTCCAGCTTGCTCTTCTCGACCTTGACGTCCCAGCCCGGCACCGGCTGCGGCATCACCGAGGCCAGCGGGTGCTTGGGGTCGAGGTCCAGCTCCAGCTTGACCGTGGAGGCGTTGTCCTTCTCGTTGGGGACCTTGATGGCGATGGTGCCGTAGCCGCCCTTCTGGGCGGTGCCGGGCTGCACGCTGACATGCGCGAAGGCGGGTCCGGCCAGCAGCAGCACACCGGCGGCGGCGAGCGATCCGGCCACCGGGAGACGGCGCAGCAGGGACGAGCGGGTACGCGAGGCGGTCATCGAGGCGTTCATGACGAAACACTCCAGGGACTGTGGAGGCGGTTGAGGGTGAGCGCGCATGCGGCCACACCGCGACCGCCCTCCGTCGGAGAACCGGAGCGCGTCGCGTGATCAGGCCGCGAGGGCGAAGCCCGGCGGTCCCCGCCTGATCACAAAGTGCTGGAGTTCCGGCTCCCGCGCCGGACGCCGCTCCCGGCGCTCGCCACGCCGCACCGGCGCGGCCGGCTCCTCGGCGCTCCGGCCGAGCAGGGCGCGTATCAGGGTCAGCGCGGCGCGCAGCGCGCGCACCGGCGCGAACTCGGCGATGCCGCGCGCCGACAGCCGGACCAGGCGCCACAGGGCCGCTTCGCCACGGCGCAGCAGCCAGCCCAGGGTGAGCGCGGCGAGCAGGTGGCCGAGCAGCATCTGCGGGGACAGCGGCAGCAGATGGGCCAGCGCGTCATGGCCGGCCGAGGGGCCGGCCGGTGCGGGCATGGCGGTCCCGGCCTGGTGGGCCATCGGGTCCAGCCCGGCGTTGCTGATCACCCGGCGGGCCTGGTCGGGGGAGAGCGGTGGGTGCTGGTTGCACAGCAGCCTTCCGGCGAAGCCGGCCAGCGGGCCATGGGCACCGCCGCCGTCCGGTCGCGGGGCGGGCGGGGCCATGCCCCGCTGCCCCAGGCCGAACAGCGCGTGCAGCGCGAGCTGCCCCAGGGCCAGGGCGGCCGCGATGCCCGGCAGCGAGCGCTCCCGCCCGGCCAGCGAAGCGGCCGGCGCGAAGACGGCCAGACCGCCGGCGGCCAGCGTCCACAGCGGCACGCTCATCCCGGAGGCCAGCGCATGCCCGCCCGCGGACAGCAGAACACAGACCGCGGTGAACACCGCGGCCCGGATCAGTCGCAGATCGGCGCCGGCGCGCGCGACGGGGTGAGGCATGACCGCGCCATCATCCCACCGGACCCACCCATTCCTTACGGCAGGGTGGGGCGGCATACCTCAATGCGCCGTCCCGTCGCATCCGCCGAATGAGCGGTGTCAGGCACCCGGCAGGCTTACCACCCGTCGCGCGCGGCTATAGGTATCGATATGTCGAGCCGCAGCCAGGAGGCTGAGCATGAGCATTTGGTGGTCACTCCACTTGCGGCGCGAGGCTGCGAGCGTTCCGCTCGCCAGGCGATTGCTGGTCGGTGCGATGGAGACGGCGGGAGTCGATCCGGAGACCGCCTACGACCTGGCGGTGGCCCTCAGTGAAGCGTGTGCCAATGCGGTGGAGCACGGGGGTGACTCCTCCACCGGCTATCGCGTCACCGCCCGCATCGAAGGAGACACCTGCCGGATCGAGGTCATCGACTCCGGTCCGGGCTTCACCAAACGGCCTCGCCCCTGCGAACGTCGCCCCGCCCACCGGCGAAAGCGAACCCCGGCTGCCGTCCATGACGAGCACGGCCGGGGTCTCTTTTTGATCGAGTCCCTGACGGACAACGTTCGCGTCCGCAACCGCCCCGGCCACCGAGGTGCGGTGGTCAGCTTTGACAAGATCCTCAAGTGGAGAGAGGGCGGCCCGCCGCCGGCGGCGCTGCTGCGGGCGTCCTGAACCCCGGCCGTCACAAGGAGCGAAGCCCTCAGACGGAGCGAAGCCCTCAGACGGAGCGAAGCCTTCAGACGGTCTCCACCGCCCCCGCCAGCTCCGCCAGCCGCTCCCGGTGTTCACCGGCCGGCAGCGCGGCCAGGTGGCCGCGGGCCCGCTCCGCATAGCCGTGCAGCATCTCCGCGGCCCCGTCCAGTGCCCCCAGCTCCCGCAGCAGTACGGTCAGCCGGCCCAGGGCACGTGGACCGCGGCCGGCCCGGGGGACCAGCCGCCGCAGCCGGCGCGCCTGCCGCGGTGCCGCCCGCTCCATGGCCAGCAGCACCGGCAATGTGGGCCGGTGGTTGCGCAGATCGCTGCGGGCCGGCTTGCCCGCGGCCCGCCGGACGCCCTCGTTCTGGTAGGGCAGCAGGTCGTCACGGATCTGGAAGGCGATGCCCAGCGCCTCGCCATAGCCGGCCAGCGCCTCGCCGGCCGTGGGGCCGGCCCCGGTGAGCAGGGCGGCGGCCAGGCAGGTGCCGCGCAGCAGGGCGGCGGTCTTCATGGTCACCATGGCCAGATAGGCGTCGGTGCCGCAGTCCAGGTCGCCGCGCAGCCGTTCCTCCAGCAGCTGGCCCCGGCAGACCTCGACCCCGGTGCCGCCCACCAGGGCGATGAAGTCCAGCTGGCGGCGTGGTCCGACGCCTTCCAGCCGGTGCTCGGCCAGGTCCGCGAAGTACCGGCAGAGCATGGCATCCCCGCCCAGCAGCGCCTGGGTGGGGCCGAATCCGGCCGGTACCGAGGGGCGGCCCCGGCGCTCGGCGTCCCCGTCGATCAGGTCGTCATGGACCAGGCTGGCGGTGTGGTGTCCCTCAAGGGCCACCGCCAGTCCCGCCGCCTGCCCGGGGTCGCCGCCGAGCGCCGCCACGCACAGCAGGAACAGCCGGGGGCGCAGCAACTTGCCCTGGGGCAGCAGGGCGTGACGGGCCAGCCGGTCCAGCGGGTCGCCCTCGGCGGGCCAGAGCTCCAGGGTGCGTTGCCGGTAGTAGCGGGCGAACTCGTCATCAGGGTTCAAGGCTCCTCGGGCGGGTCGGCGGGACGGCTGTCACTCCAGCCTTCCAGCGCATGCCGCCGGCCACACCCCAACGGTGCCGTGAACTCACCGCCGCCCCCGCCCGGCCGCGCATCCGCGATCATCCGCGGATGCGCGGCCGGCCGGCTCAGCCCCGGGTGCCCTTGAGGTCCGCCATCCACGCCTCCACCTCGGCGGAGGTGCGCGGCAGCGCGGCGGACAGATTGCGGCTGCCCTCCTCGGTGACCAGGATGTCGTCCTCGATGCGGACGCCGATGCCCCGGTACTCCTCCGGCACGCTCAGGTCGTCGGCCTGGAAGTACAGGCCGGGCTCCACGGTGAGCACCATGCCGGGCTCCAGCACGCCCTCGACATAGCTCTCCCGGCGGGCGACCGCGCAGTCGTGCACATCCATGCCCAGCATGTGGCCGGTGCCGTGCAGCGTCCAGCGGCGCTGCAGGCCCAGCTCCAGCACCCGCTCCACCGGGCCCTCCACCAGGCCCCACTCGACCAGCTTCTCGGCCAGCACCCGCTGGGCGGCGTCATGGAACTCGCTGTACTTGGCGCCCGGCTTGACGGCCGCGATGCCGGCTTCCTGGGCCTCGTACACCGCGTCGTAGATCTTGCGCTGGAGCTCGGTGTAGCGGCCGTTGACGGGCAGGGTGCGGGTGACATCCGCGGTGTAGAGGGTGTGCGTCTCCACGCCCGCGTCCAGCAGCAGCAGGTCGCCGGAGCGGACCGGGCCGTCGTTGCGCACCCAGTGCAGGGTGGTGGCGTGCGGGCCGGCGGCGCAGATGGAGCCGTAGCCGATGTCGTTGCCCTCCACCCGGGCGCGCAGGAAGAAGGTGCCCTCGATATAGCGCTCCGAGGTGGCCTCGGCCTTGTCGAGGACCTTCACCACGTCCTCGAAGCCGCGCACCGTGGAGTCCACGGCCTTCTGCAGCTCGCCGACCTCGAACTCATCCTTCACCAGCCGCTGCTCGCTGATGAAGACCCGCAGCTCCTCGTCCCGCTCGGCGGTGACCTTGTCGGTGAGGGCGGCCTCGATGCCCGCGTCATGGCCGCGCACCGCGCGCACCGGACCGGTGGCCTCGGTCAGCGCCTCGGCCAGCTTGCGCACATCGGCGCAGGGCAGGCCGTAGCGCTGCTCGGCCTCGGCCAGGCTGTTGCGGCGGCCGACCCACAGCTCGCCCATGCCGTCCAGCCAGAACTCGCCGTTCTCGCGGCTGGAGCGGGGCAGCAGGTAGAGGGTGGCGTCGTGGCCGTCCGCGGCCGGCTCCAGCACCAGCACGCCGTCCTGGGTCTGGTCGCCGGTGAGGTAGGCGTACTCGGTCGAGGCGCGGAAGGCGTATTCGGTGTCATTGGAGCGCGTCCTGAGGTTGCCCGCGGGGATCACCAGGCGCTCGCCGGGGAACCGGGCGGAGAGCTCGGCGCGGCGCCGCGCGGTCTGCCCGGCCTGGGGTATCGGCCGCAGGTCGCGCTGCTCGGTGTCGGCCCAGCCGCTCTTCATGTTTTCCGCAAGCTCATCGGAGACGGCCGGGTAGAGGCCGTTCTTCCGCTGCTTGATGGGCTCGTCGCCTTCGGGGTTCTCGGGCGCGGGCTGCTCGGTCATGCTCTCCTCCTCGAACGGGGCCGTCATCCATCGTAGGTGTGGCCGAAAGAGGGGGAGAGGGCCGGAAGCCATCGATTAAATGCCCGATATCGGATGTATCCCGGCAAAACGCAACTATTCGAAATGGGCGACCAGCAGCACCACATCATCGGTGATCTCGGCCGTCTCGTCCGGCAGCACCGTGCGCAGCACATGGTCGGCGATGGCGTCCGGGTCATGCCGGGAGTTCCGGGGCACGGTCGCCGCGGCCAGGTGCAGCCGGGCGAAGGCCCGGTCCATGGCGGCGCCGGTGCCGCGCAGCAGCCCGTCGCTGTAGAACAGCAGCGTCTCGCCGGGGGCCGGCTCGATCTCCACGCTGGGCGCCTCCCAGCAGGCCAGCATGCCCAGCGGTGCGGACAGGCTGGTCTCCACATACTCGGTGCGGTGGTCGCCGAGGACCAGCGGCGAGCAGTGGCCGGCCCCGGCCACCACCACCTTGCGCAGGGCCGGCTCGCAGTAGGCGAACAGGGCGGTGGCCGCCCGGGCGGGCTCGGTCAGCCGCAGCAGCAGCTCCAGGTCGGAGAGGACGGCGACCGGATCCTCGCCCTCCATCACGGCATAGGCGCGCAGCGAGGCCCGCAGCCGGCCCATGGCGGCGATCGCGGTGGGCCCGGATCCGGTGATCGTGCCCACCGCCAGGCCCAGCGCGCCCTCGGGCAGCGGCAGGGCGTCGTACCAGCTGCCGCCGCCCTGCGCGCCGGGGCGGTGCCGGACGGCCAGCCGGATGCCGGGCACCCGGGGCAGCCGGCTGGGCAGCAGTTCGGAGTGGAGGACGGTCAGGGTCTCCCGGACCCGGTCCAGCTCCAGCAGCCGGGCCAGGTGCTCGGTGGCATAGCCGCAGTAGAGGCCGGCCAGATGCCGTCGCCGCTCGGCGGGTTCGGCCGGCTCCGGGTAGAGCCAGACGGCCGCGCCGAGCCGGTGCGGAACCGGAGTGGCCACGTCCAGGGGGACGGCATAGCTGGCGGCGTAGCCGAGCCGGGCGGCCACCTCGCGGTGGCGGGGGTCCAGCCCGTCCTCGCCGGTGATGTCCGGGTGGCAGACGCCGTCCCGGGTGCCCACCGGAGGCAGGTCCTCCAGCAGGCGCACATAGGGGGAACCGGTGCGGGGCGCCGTGTGCTCGTGCGGGATGGTCTCCAGATGGCCGAGGTCCGCCCGGCCCAGGCCGAGGCCCACGGTGACCGGGGGGCCGCCCTCGGGGTGCAGGGTGACCAGGCCGCGTCCGGCGCCGACCAGGGACGCTCCGGCGCGCAGCAGTTCCTGCAGGGCGTCGTCAAGGGTGGTGGTGCGCAGCAGTCGCTCGATCAGTTCCTGGAGCGTGGTGAGATCGGAGACCCAGCGTGCGAGATGGTCCTGGACCAGGGCGCCCGCGGTGGGCGAGGCGGCCGTGGAACCGGCCTCGGAATGGTCCTCGGAAGTGGCCGCGGAGGAAGGGGAACCGGCGGCCGGGGAAGCAGAAGAGGGAGCGGGAGCGGGGACCGGAGGATCGATTCCGGCCACTTTCGGGAGCTGGGGCGCGGTCATGGCCGTCTGCCCCGGCGGGGCGGGGGTGGACCGGCCGTGCGGCGGGTTTCGGACGGTACGTGCCGCAGCTCGCCGGGGCCTTTGCGGCTCCTCGCCGACCTGCGTGTTTCATGGAATAGCACCGCAAACCCCCTGTCGTGGTGCGCGCTATAGGTGGCTCCACATGTACACGCCCTGGTGAGCGGATGTCCAGCATTGGACCAGTGGGAATGATGGTGTCTGAGGGGTTTTGAAGTTGGCCGGAAAATAGTGCTGTGGCCGCCCGATTGCTGTCGACTGACGTCGTTCGACAGCGCGTCACCGTTACCGCGGTGGGTACGTACTCGAGGACGGGCAAGGGGAGTTGACGGGCTCCGGAACCCGGTAGCGGGTGCCGGGCGTCTTACCCGGCGACGGCCGCGCCCGTCCCCGGGCGGTGTGGGGCGACCCATGCCGTCGGCGAGGGGCGCACCGGTCCAGCACAAAGCGCCATACCCGCGCCACCCTCCGCCAGGTTTCACGCTCGGCCCCCGGCGTGATGCGCTGCGTTGTACGCGCAGTGGCTCGTGATCCATGTGGTGCGCCGGTCCCCGAGGGCCACGGCGCGTTGAGCGCCGCGCCCGCAATGCCCGTAGTGCCATGTAGTTCCCGCGGTCCGCGCGAGGTGTCCCGCGGTTCGACACCGGTGCGGGCGAGTTCCACCCCAGCTCCACCAGCAGTTCCGAGCAGTGCAAGCAAGCAGTGCAGGACGGCCCTGGTCAGCGGACCGGGACCGCCTTCGGCGTTCACGGACGTTCACGGAAAGGAACGAGCGCTCATGCGCGAGATCCTCGGCAGGCGACGCAAGCTTTCGCTCCGGCGGACCGGCCGTTCCGCGGTGCTCACCGCGGCCCTGACCTACGCCACCGAGTGGCGCTGGCCGGTACTCCCCGGGGTGGGACTGCGGCCCGGCATCGGCCGGGTGCGCGAATGCGGCTGCGCACATCCGGACTGTGCGGCTCCGGGTGCCCACCCCTTCGACCCTGGACTGCTGGCGGCCACCACCGACGCCGCCATGGTGCGCTGGTGGTGGACCAACCGGCCGGAGGCGCCCATTGTGCTGGCCACCGGTGAGCGGGCGGCCTGCGCGGTGAGCCTGCCGGCGGTGGCCGGGGCGCGCTCGCTGGCCGCCTTCGCCCGGGCCGGGGTGCGGCTGGGCCCGGTGGTGGCCACCCCCACCCGGTGGACGCTGCTGGTGGCCCCCTACTCGCTGGAGGTGCTGGGCGAGCTGCTGCACCGCCAGGAGTGGGTGCCGGGCTCGCTGCGCTTCCACGGGGAGGGCGGCTATGTGGTGCTGCCGCCCTCGGTGACCGGTTCCGGCCGGGCCCGCTGGGAGGTGGCGCCCAAGCTGCCGGCGGTGCCGGTCCGTTCGTCCCGCCCGTCCGGCCCGGCCCGGCCGTGGCTGCCGGATGTGGCGAGCGTGGTGGATGTCCTGGTCGAGCAGAGCGCGGCCACCGGCATGCCGGACGGCGGCAGCCGCCTCGCCCACTGAGCCGGCCGACCGCGGCCGGCGGCGCGTGCGGGACACCCGCCGCGAGCGAGGGTGGGAGCGCGTACGGACGGGAGACGCACGCGCTCTCACTCGTACGGGTGTAAGCCGCGCCGAGAACTGCGGGAATCGGGCGTATCACGGTCGGTCGCGGGGGGTAACGACCGCTATGTTCGGGCGAGGGCCCGCATCGGATGCCGCGCAGGGAACCGCCGTCGGGCGGGACGCGCCCGAGGCCCGCGATCGAATCGAACCAGTCCGCGGCTAGTTGCAGCAGGTGGTCCCATGGAGCGTGTGCTCGCCCGCGCCGACGGCGAATGCCGACGGCGTGCGGTGAATGTCCGGATGATTGTGCTGGCCGGCGTGGTGACGCTGGCCGTGGTGCTGCCGCTGGCGGCCGCCACCGCCGGCCCGGCCGGCCTGTCCGGCCGGGTCAAAACCGGCCCCGGCAAACGCCAGGACCCGGCCCGCGCCCGGCAGCGCGCGGCCATCGCCCCGTCCGCCTCCGGCAGCGCCCCGCGCACCCAGCTCGGCGACTCCGGGCAGGAGGAATCCCCGGCGCCCCGGGACGGCGCCCAGTGCGGCCCCGAACTCGACGCCGGCGAGGGTCTGCAGGCGCAGACCTGTGTGCTGGCGGACGGCCCGGACACCTGGGCGCGCACCTACTACCGCAATGGCACCGGCGGCCCGCTGTCGGCCGTGCTGAGTCTGATGGCGCCCGGCGGGCAGACGCTCCAGGTGCGCTGTCCGATGCCCGCCGCGCAGACTCCGGACGTCTGTGAGACGCCGCCCTCGGCGACGCCACGCGGACATGGCTCGTATACGGCGGTCGCGGAGATCGCCGACGCTCGGGGGAAGCTGTTGCTCCGCTCCGGCAGCAACTCGCCGGAGCCTGCCGAGGATTAGCGGCGCGGGGGGCGCGGGGCGTGGACGCGGCCGCCGGGCGAAGGCGGCCAGGATGCCAAGGGGCTGGTGAGGGTGGCGGCGGCGGGAGCGCGCGGGCCGGACCCGGACATGGAAGCGCCCGGTCGCTGGCGACGGGGGATGCACCAGCGACCGGGCTTTTAAAACCGTAACAAGAGATCGGCCGTTCGCAAATTCGATCGTGGATTTCCGGACGCCGATTTCCGGACTGAAAGCGGGAGTTGTGACAGGAGTCACGTAAGTGACGCCTCTTGGCGCCCCGGAATGCTTTGTTCCGCGCATTCCGGGTCCGCTTCCGCGGCCGCCGTCCGCCGCTTCCGCTCTACTGCCGCTAGTTCAGGGTGACCTGACGGCTCGTAAGACCGCTGCGCGCCCGCCGCTCCTCGGCGGTCAGCGGCGAGGAGTCGGCGAGCGCGGTGGCGAGCCGCTCCGCGAAGGCGGCGGCGGGCTTCTCCACCTCCGCCGCGTCGGTGTCGACCGGCAGGTCCCACACCGGCACGGTCAGGCCGTGCGCCCGGAACGAGCCCACCAGGCGGGTGCCCTCGCCGAGCGAGGAGGCGCCGGCCGCGTGCAGCCGGGCCAGCGCGTCCAGCAGCTGCTCCTCGGGGTGGGTCATCACCCAGCGCAGGTGGTTCTTCTCCGGCGTGTGGCACCAGTACGCGCCCGCGACGGAGGCCAGCTTGGCGGTGGGGATGGCGGCCGCGTTGGCCCGCTCCAGGGAGGCGGCCACCTCGCCGGTGGCGTTCTCGGCGTTCTCGATCCAGAACTCGAAACCGGTGTGCACCACCGGCTCGAAGGGCGCGTCCGGGTCCAGCAGGTCCTGCAGCCGGGGCCCGTCCAGGTCCGGGCGGGCGGAGCCGACCGGGGTGCCGGGCTCGGCGACCAGCGCCCGCTGGAGGGTGTCGGCCAGGTCGCGGCTGATGTCGCCGGAGGCGATGTCGTTCTGCAGGCCCAGCAGCACGGCGCCGTTGTCCCGGCGCAGCGCGGGCCAGGCCATCGGCAGCACGGTGGCCAGGGTGACCGAGGGCACGCCCTCGGGCAGGCCGCCCTTGAGGGTGAGCTCCACCGTGGCGGCGGGCACCAGCTCGCGCAGGGCCACCCAGTCGGCCTCGCCGGGCAGCGACTCGAAAGGCCGCTGCACCAACTCGGCGACGGCGTGGGAACCCTGGCGGCCGTGGCAGGCCTTGTAGCGCCGCCCCGAACCACAGGGGCAGGGCTCACGGGCGCCGACGACGGGGATCGCACCGTCGCCGGGCAGAGGGGTGGCGGCCTTGGTCTGGGGGCGGCGCTTCTTGGCCATGCGTGCGGGTCTCCCGATCGTGCGTCCGGCTCGTGTGCCGGATGGCACACGCGTTGACGGGCGCGAGCCTAGCGCTCGGCCGGGGCCCGGCCCGGCACGCTCGGACATCGTTGTCCGCGGTGACCCGCCCGCACGCCGCGCGCGATCCGGCCCCGGGCCGGATGTGATCTACGCGCGTGGTCAGGCCAGCTCGTCAAGATCGGCGAATCGCAGCTCGGGGTCCAGCTCGGGATCCAGCGCGGGGTCCAGTGTGGCGTCGAGCTCAACGCGCGTAGCGAAACCGGCGCGCGCCGACAGCGCCGCCCACACGGTCACCTCGCCCGCGCAGTCACGTACGCCCCAGCTCTGGGAGAGGGCGCTGATGATGTTCAGGCCGCGGCCGCCGCGGGCCGTGACCGAGGGAGTGGCCGGAAACGGACGGGTCGGACCGCCGCCGTCGGTGACCTCCACGGTCAGCCGGCCGCGATCGTCCACCCGCCAGGCGGCGAGCACACCGCCGCTGCCCTGGCCCGCTCTTGTGCCGTTCTCCCGGCTCAGCGGGCGCCCATGCCGGTACGCGTTGCTGAGCAGTTCGGAAAGGATCAGTACGGCGTCGTCGATGACCGGATCCGGTACCCCGCTGTTGCGCAGCTCCTCGCGCATCCGGTGTCTTGCTTCACCCACACCGGCGGGACCATGGGGTACGGCCATGATCGACGACGTGGGCACCTCCTGTGCCACCACCAACGCCACCCCCGAGACCTCCTTTGCCCCACGTCAGGGGATGGATGCCCCAATGGCCTGGACCGGAAACCGGCCAACGGCGAACCACCGGGGGCACTCACCGGTGCCGGACACATACCGAACGCGCCGGTGCACTCCGGGTAATGGGGCACGCGCGTACGGGCGTTGGCGGGCGTCGGCCGCGCGGAACTGCTCACACCCGCCAAACCGCCCTAGCGGCGGCCGAGTTGGGTGAGCACCGCCCGGGGCCGGTTGGTGATGATCGCGTCCACGCCCAGCCGCAGGCAGAGTTCGACGTCCTCGGGTTCGTTGACGGTCCATACGTGCACCCGGTGTCCCGCGCGGTGCAGTCGGGCCACATAGCCGGGATGGCTGCGGACGATCCGGATGCTCGGCCCGGCGATCCGCACGCCCGGCGGCAGCCGTCCGTCGCGCAGTCTCGGCGAGACGAACTGCATCAGGTAGACGGTCGGCAGGCCCGGTGCCGCGGCCCGGACCCGTTGCAGGGAACGGGCCGAGAAGCTCATCACCCGTACCGGGGAGGGCTCGCCGGGCGGCGGCTCGGCCAGGCCGAACCGGCCGAGCAGCGCCAGCAGCCGTTCCTCGACCTGACCGGCCCAGCGGGTGGGGTGCTTGGTCTCGATGGCCAGTTCGATCCGCCGTCCCGAGTCGGCGACCAGCTCCAGCAGCCGTTCCAGGGTGAGCACCGCGGTGCTGTCCGGGTCGGGGGTCTGCTGGTCGGGCTCCTCCGGGTCGGCGGCCTGGCCCTTCCAGGAGCCGAAGTCCAGGGTCGCCAGGTCGGCCAGTTCCAGGGCGGAGACGGCGCCCCGGCCGTTGGAGGTGCGGTTGACCCGGCGGTCGTGCACACAGACCAGATGCCCGTCGGCGGTCAGCCGGACATCGCACTCCAGCGCGTCCGCGCCGTCCTCGATCGCCTTGCGGTACGCGGCCAGGGTGTGTTCCGGCGCGTCCTCGGAGGCTCCGCGGTGGGCGACGACGGCCAGCGAGTGGCGCCCGGGCCGCAGTCCGTCCCGGGCAGGGTGCGCATAGGTCACCGCGTTATGGTGCCACCGCCTGGCACAATCGCGCATGGGCCCTTTGTCCGGCCGGTCGGCCGGCTGGTCATCCGGCCGGTCGTGCGGAGCCCCGCGCGGTTTCCGCCGAAGGCGCACAGACTCCGTTTACGACGCTCTGATGCGCCATGGGAGATGCTGGGGCAGGCGTGGCCCATAGGCGTGAACCGACTGACGTGTACCTGATAAGGAGAAGCCGTGAGCACCGAGAACGAGGGCGCCGCCGCTACGTCAGCGGCCGGGCCGCAGGCGGAGTCTCCGGCCATGGGGGTGCCGGAGGCTCCGCGCGCCGACGCCGCGCCGCAGGACACGCCCGCGCAGCATGCCGCGGACGGCCCGGCGCAGGGCGCACCGGCCGCAGCGCATGCCACACAAGCCGCGCCGGCCGCGCCGCCGGCCGCTCCGCCCGTCGAGGCCACCGCCCAGCAGCCCGCCGTCTCCCCGGAGGCGGCCGGCGCGCCCGTCGCCCACCCGGAGGCGCCCGCCGCCCCCACCGGCACCTGGTACAACGCGGCCGGCGCCCCCATGCCGTACGGTCCGCCGCCCGGCGGTCCGGCCGCTCCCTGGGGCATGCCCGCCCCGGCGCCCGCGCCCCGCCGCAAGGGCGTGGGCGGGCTGATCGCCGCCGTGGTGGCGGCCGCGCTGGTCGCGGGCGGCATCGGTGGCGGCATCGGCTACTGGGCCGCCACCCATGACGACGGCAACTCGACCACTGTCTCCGCCGCGAGCGATCCCAAGGTGCAGAGCCGTACGCCGGGTTCGGTGGCCGACATCGCCAGCAAGGCGCTGCCCAGCGTGGTGACCATCGAGGCGCAGAGCAACAGCGGCGACGGTGGCACCGGCACCGGCTTCGTCTACGACAAGCAGGGCCACATCCTCACCAACAACCATGTGGTCGCCTCGGCCGCCGACGGCGGCAAGCTCTCGGTGACCTTCTCCAACGGCAAGCAGTACGACGCCGAGGTCGTCGGCCGGGCCCAGGGCTATGACGTCGCCGTCATCAAGCTGAAGAACCCTTCCGGCGCCAGCCTCAACCCGCTGCCGCTGGGCGACTCCGACAAGGCCGCGGTGGGCGACGCCACGGTCGCCATCGGCGCCCCCTTCGGGCTCTCCGGCACGGTCACCACCGGCATCGTCAGCGCCAAGAAGCGGCCGGTGGCCTCCACCGACGGCGGCGGCAGCGGCAACGCCTCGTATATGAGCGCCCTCCAGACGGATGCCTCGATCAACCCCGGCAACTCCGGTGGCCCGCTGCTCAATTCGCAGGGTGCGGTCATCGGCATCAACTCCGCCATCCAGTCCGCGGGCAATGGCGGCGGACTCGGCGGCAGCCAGGGCCAGTCCGGCAGCATCGGCCTGGGCTTCGCCATCCCGATCAACCAGGCGAAGAACGTCGCCGACCAGCTGATCAGGACGGGCCAGCCGGTCTACCCGGTCATCGAGGCCACGGTGAATATGAAGGACGCCGGCGGCGGCGCCAAGATCGCCTCCAGCGGCAGCAACGGCGACTCCGCGGTCACCCGCGGCGGCCCGGCCGACAAGGCGGGCCTCAAGCCCGGCGATGTGATCACCCGGCTCGACGACACAAAGATCGACAGCGGCCCCACGCTGATCAGTGAGATCTGGACCCACCAGCCCGGCACCAAGGTCACGGTGACCTATGTCCGCGACGGCAAGCAGTCGACGACGGAGATCACGCTGGGCGAGCGCAAGGGTGACAAGTAGGGCGGGTTGGCTCTGAACTCCCGGTCGTGTGCCGGGAGTTCATGCTTGGCGCGCGGCGCCGGGTGCGGGCGCCGTGCCGGGTGGCCAGAGGCGTTCCCTGCCTGGCGATAAGAGCGATGTTGTGTGGGGGAGCAGGGGGCTTCCGGTGCTGGGCGGTAAAGGTGAGTGCCATGCCGGGCGCTAAGGGGCGCCCCGCGCCGAATGGGAAAGGCCGTTCTGGGGTGGGTGGGAACGGCCGCCCCGTGGCGGGTGGTGGTGGTCGTGCTGTGTCGAGCGGCAAGGGCCGTCCTGCGCCCAGCGGAAGAGGTCGTCCGGCATCGGGCGGCAAGGGCCGTTCCGGGGCGGGCGGCAGTGGTCGCCCTGTGGCGGGTGGTAGTGGTCGTGCTGTGTTGAGTGGCAAGAGTCGTCCCGCATCAAGCGGAAATGGTCGTCCCGTACCGAGTGGCAAGGGACGTCCCGTGTCGGGGGTAACGGGTCGTTCCGTACCGAGTGGGAACGGTCGTCCTGCGTCGGGCGGGAAGGGCCGTCCTGCCTCGGGCGGGAAGGGCCGTCCAGCGGCCGGTGGCAGTGGCCGCCCTGTGGCGAGCGGTAACAGCCGTCCCGCGCCGGGCAGTACGGGTCGTCCGGCACCGAGCGGCAAGAAGCGCCCCGGGCCGAACGCCAAGAGTCGTTCGGCGCCGAACGGCCGAAGCCGCCCCGGCGCCGGCGGGAAGCGCCGCCCCGTAGCGGGTGCCAAACGCCGCCCCGCGTCCGCCGGTAAACGCCGTCCTGCCCGCCGGGCCGACCGCCGTCGCTGGATCCTGCCCCTCGCCGTGAACCTTGTGCTCGGCTACTTCGGTACGGTCCCCTTCGGCTACGCCTGGTCCTTTCTCGGCAACTACCCGCTGGCCGCCCTGGGTTGGACCGAACGCGATCCCGGCGACTTCGGCGGCCTGCTGCTCTGGCTGGTCCTTCTCACCGGCGTACTCGGCGGCTTCCTGGCCGGCTGGGCCGGCATCAATCTGATGGTCCGCAGACTGTCCGGACTGCCCACCCGCCGCTACTGGACGGTCAGCACGCTTGTCCTCTTTCTCCCCACCGCCGTCTTCGCCCTGGTCCCCGAGGCGTGGCAACCCCTGAGCCATCTCTGACCCCGACCCGGTAGGCTGTCCCCGCGCAGCGGCGGGCAGCCGGGCGCGGGGAGGCTTGCCCGAGCGGCCGAAGGGAACGGTCTTGAAAACCGTCGTGGCAGCGATGTCACCGTGGGTTCAAATCCCACAGCCTCCGCCCAGGTCAGCGTAGGCGCTGGTCAGAAGGGGTGTCCCTGGTTCGGGGGCGCCCCTTTCGCATGGGGGCCTGTCTCACCTCGTACCGCCTGTTTCCCGCTGTTGATCAGCGCGTGTGGACCAGGCGTGGACCAGGATTCGGAGCCTGACCAGGGGCAATCCGCTGATGGGCAGCAATAAGGGTGTGGTCCGTAGCGCTGGCTACGGACCACACCCGTGTCATGACTTGCCGGGACGACGCTAGTCGGTCCGGTCTTCGCGGTCTTCCATCAGGGCCCGCTCGATCTTCTCGTTCGCTTGTTGTTGGAGGCCGTGGATCACCTTGGCGTAGAAGCGGAACAGGACTGCGATGCTGTGGCCCGCGCGGCGGGCGACCTCGGCGGGGGCGACGCCGGACATCAGCCACAGGGAGACGCCTGCGTGCCGAAGGGAATAGGGCTTCTCGGCGAGAGGCGTTGCCGCTTCAGCCTCCGTTACCACGGCGAGGCGGGCAGCCCTCCAGACGTCTCCGTACTCCTTCGACAGCAGGTGTCCGCCCTGGGCGGCACGGAACAGTCGGCCGTCCTCAGCGACGCCGAACTCTTCGATGTGCTCGCGGAGCATGCTGACCAGGACGGGCGGGATGGGCACGGAGCGAGTGGCGTTCCGGGCCCGGCGTTTCAGGCCCCGCGAGTCGAAGGACTCGCCGGTGTCGGTCCACGCCGAGCCAACCCGGGGGGTACTCCTAGCGAGGACGAGTTCTCCCCAGCCGCTTTCGGGGAGCTTGCAATCAGGCAGTGCCAGGGCGGTTGCCTCGGCCGGGCGCGCGGCGGCGTAGTAGAGGCAGCCGAAGAACGCTTTCAGGTGGCGGCCCCGGTTGCCCTGCTTGGCGACCCCGAGGACGAGCCGCTTCGCCAGGCCCGCGCCAGGGACGTACCGGAAATCGATCTCGTCATCCACTTCCGGGGCCTTCCAATCCACCTTGTCCAGGGGCACCTTCACCAACAGTTCGCGCTCGACCGCGTACCGGAGAGCGTTGCTGAATACGGGCACTTTCCGGTTGACGGTATTCGCGGCGGCGGCTTTGCCGTCGATCTTCAACGACAGCGCTTGCAGGGCCGAGCGGACCACCGAGGGTGTGTTGAGGTCGGTCACCTTGGTGGACTTCCGGGCGATCCAGTCCAGTGCGGCACCGATGTGTTCCGGAACCGCTTCCACCTGGGTGCGCGGCTGCCACTGGCCCTCGGCATCGAGGCAGAGACGGAAGGCCCAGGCGTACAAGGCTGTCCGGAGAACACGGGGCTTTGGGGCACCACGCATGTCGGTCACCAGGGCGGGCGTGACGGTGGCCAAAGCATCGGCGATGCTCGCTCGGTGCTTTGCCGATGCAGTCGGCCACTTCATGGCGACGTAGGCACGAGCGTGCTCGTACCAAGTGGGGGACTTGAGTTCGTGAAGTTCTGAACTCGGCAAGCCGGTTGTGGTGTCGAACTGCTCGCGATTACGCAGGGCAGCCAGCAACTCAGCTCGTCGGCCGTCCGCTTGGGCCTTGAGCGCATAGCTCTTCGAGTGCGCCTGTGCCCCCACGCGCCAGCGGAGCATGTACGGCTTGGGGCGATTGGCTCGCTTACGGATGCCCCATATCTGGACGTCATAGGTCAGCACGTGGGGACCTCGCAGCCGTCGAACCACGCGTCGAGATCGGAACGGCGTACCCGGATCTGTCCGTTGGGGAGCTTGAGGCACTTGGGAGCCTTGCCGCGTGCCCGCATGCGGTAGAAGGCGGCGCGGGACATCCGTATCTCGGCCAGCACCTCGGGCAGGGTGAGGGTGTCGGGTCGGGTGCGGCTCACTGCCAGGGCTCCCCTTCGGTTTTGGTGCGTTCGGCTTCGGCGATCTCGTGGCGTACTTGGGCGGCGATGAGTTCTTCGCCGGGGCGGTAGCCAGATGCGAGGTAGGTCCAGTGGGCGAAGATGAGGGTGGTGTTTTCCTCGGGAGCCGGGGTGCCGGCATGGGCGCGGGCCTGTTCGATGCGCCAGGTGCGGCGTATGCCGCGGAGGGCGCCGAGGGTGGTGGAGTAGCGGCGGGATTTGGTGGAGAAGTGGCCTCGGAAGCCGAGCATGTGGGCCCACTTCCAGAGCTTGAGGTCAGCGAACTCCGGCAGGTGGCCGAGGTCCCAGGCGGTGCGGATCATCTGGCGTACGTGCCGGGCTACCTTGAGATCTGCAATAAGTTCCGCTTGCCCGGTGCCTTCGCAGTCGGCGCACAGGTCGCGGTAGCCGTCCGGTCCACGGACGTATCCGCGTCCGCCGCAGGGTCGGCAGATCAAGGATCGGTCCACGGTGCCGGTGCCTTCGGCGCTCTTGGTGGCGTACTTGGCGACGTATCCGGCAACGGCCCGGTCGGTGAGTTCACCGTCTCCGAGGGCGGTGATCTCCCGTACGTCGATGCGGTCGCCCCAGGTGAGTTCGCGTTCGCCGATGGCGTCGGATTCCACGGTGACCCGGGCGCGCTGGGCGGCTTCCTTCGCTGCGTGGGTGAGGGCGTCGAGGGTGGCCCAGGTGGGGGGAGGGGTGGTGTGGCCGTCAGGGCCGTCGAAGCGGATGACGGCGTGGAAGTGGACCAGGCCGCGCCTTTGGTACTCGGCGACCTTGGCGAAGGAGACGCGCAGGGCGGCGTTCAGGGCCTTCTGTGTCATGCCGAAGCGCGCGGCCAGCGTGCGGCGGAGGTAGATGGTGAAGCGCCGCCACAGGTCCCCGGCGTGGGCGTTCCACAGCACGGCGCCGGTGTAGTCGTAGGTCTTCGGGTCCAGTGGCGTCCCCAACTCCGTATCGCCATCAGGGTGTTGGGTGCCGCAGCGGCATTTGAGGACCTTGCCCGCGTCGGTGGTGGGGCGGTTGTGGACGGGGCCGAAAGAGGGGGCGGTGAGGGTGACGAAGGCGCGCGGGTGGGTGCGGACGGTCTCGGCGACGTTCTTGCCGCCGGAGAGTCCGGCCTTGATCAGGTGATAGGTGTCAGCGGCGTAGACGCGGGAGCAGGCCGGACAGCGCGAGGAGCGGCGGTTGCCGCAGGTGGTCAGCAGGCGGCCGGTGGGTTCGTCGGCGGTGGTGTAGGCGCGCAGCACGGTGTTCGTGGCGGCGTCGAGGGTGGCGGTGTGGCCGGTGAGGTTGACCGGGCGGGAGCAGCCGCGCACGTTGCGGATCTGCTCGACCACGCGGTCGAAGTCGTGGAGGTTGGCCAGTTCAACCAGGTCCCGCAGAGCGGGGCTGATCACGTGGCGCAGGTTCAGGGGGCGCGTCATGAGAGGGGTGATCCTTTCCGCTCGAAGGGGGTGGGGCTCCGGGCAGCACCCAAGGAGGGGGTGGTGCTGCCCGGAGGCATGGCGGACCGAGCCCAGGCGCGGGCAGTGGTGAGGGGAGGCGCCGGAAAAGGCCGGCGGGGGTCAGGCCGTGAGGGCCGTGTGGAGGGCGGTGGCCATGGGAAGGCCGACGCCGAGTCGCCGCTTGAGCTGGGCGACGGTGATGGGCTCGCCGTGTTCAGCGCGATGGGCGTCCGCGATGGCTCGGGCCTCGTTGAGCAGGGGCTCAGGGACCTTGACCGCAGGCGCGGAGGCAACCGCGGAATCGGGTACGGCCGGTCGGGGAGCCACCGGAGCCGGGGCCGGTTCAACCGGGGCCACGGTGGGCGCCGGTACGGCGACCGGAACGAAGGGAGCCGGGTCCTGTCTCGGGATCGAGGCGACCACGGCCGCAGCCGAGGCCGGTTCGGCGGTCGGCGACGGGGCCGGTTCGGGCTCGTCGGCCAGGGCCGGGGCCAGGTCATCGGCCGGGGCGGGTGCCGTGTCGGGGGTGGTGACGGTGTGAAAGGCCCGAAGGAGCTGGGGGCCGACCGCGCCCCATCCGAGCAGGAGCAGGGGCGCCACGGCGTCTACGGCGGCGCGGCCGTAGTGGTGGGCGGTGATCGGTTCGGCGATGTTGAGGGCCAGGGTCAGCAGGCCGGAGACGTGCATGAGCCGGGTGGCCGCCTTCATGTGTTCCGGCCGGACGCCGCGCAGGGAGAGGTAGCGCAGGGCGACCAGGAGCCCGACTACCGACAGATCGACCATGGGGGCTATCAGCGGGGCGATCGGAGCGGGAACGCCCAGACGCAGGGCCAGGGCCCAGACGTTGCCGAAGGAGAAGACGAACGCGAGCGCGGCGATCACGCCCATGACCACGGTCACGGTCCGCTGAGTGATCCGGTCCTCACTCATGAAGTGTTCACCTCCCTCCAAGTGACTGGTGTTTTCCGGGCGTTGAGGTCAGGCCGCTTCGGGGATGTCGTCGGCGGGGTCGGGCTTGATGAGCAGGGCGCGGCGCACGTCTCCGCCGGGGAGCTGGCACATGAGCAGGTCGGCAGGGTCCCGGGTCAAGTGGGCGGTTTCCTCGGCGATCCGGCGGGCGTCAGCGGCGGACACATAGGGGGTGCGTACGCGCAGGAAGCCGGGGCGTTCGTTGTGCTTCATGGCGGCAACACCGACGTAGGCCGGGTTCTGGAGGTCGGTGGGGTTGGCGTCAGGCCAGTTGCGGATGTCGTCGCCGAGGGCGGCAACGGCGGCTTCTGCGGTCTTCTGGGCGAAGGACAGGCCCACCGGGCATACGTCCCGGATGGCCGTGGGCAGGGCGTCACCGGTGGCCTTCTGCGTGGCCAGGATCACGACGATGCCAACTGAGCGGCCCTTCTTCACCAGGTCACCCACCAGGCGGGCGTTCTCCGCCGCCAGCGCCGCGAGTTCCTTGGTCTTCTTGTCCGGTCCCTTGTGATCGGCGAAGTAGGTGTGTGCCTCGTCGATGATGGCGACGACGAGCGGGTATTCCTCGGTGGGGCCGACGTCCCAGAAGTTGGTCACGCCGAGTACGGACTCAATCGAGGTGGACCGCGCGCTGCGCAGGTTCACCAGCCGCTTGAAGATCGCGTTGGCTTCCGCCAGGTCGTCACCGGCGAAGGCGAACATGCGCTTGGACAGATGGGCGTAGTCGCCCTCACGGGCGGTGGACACCTTGCCGTCCACCGTGACGAACTGAATCGCGGGTGAGGGCGCCCAGTCACAAACCAGGCGGTTGATCACCGAGGTTTTCCCGTAGCCGGGAAGGCCGGCCACCGTGATTCCGGGGACGTTCGACAGGTCCACGGTCACCGGCTGGGCGTACTCGTCCACCCCGACATGCCAGGTCGGCACATCGACCGGCGCCTCTCCCGTGGGGACGTGCTGCGTCTTGTGGCGCAGGGGGTCCGTGCGCACGCCACGGATGATGACCTTGCCCGGACCGTCCGGGGTGACGGAGACCCGCTCACAGCCCCAGGCGTCCGCCAGGTAGGGGGCGGCGTTCTGGAACTCCGCCAGGCTGACCTTCGGCAGGCAGTTCGCCCGCGCGACGATCCCGTACCGGTCCGGCTTCACCTTCAACACAGGGGTCAGGACGCGCGGCTTGGGGGACTTGCCGTCGGTGTTGGCCAGCGAGGCAAGGGCGGTGGGCATCTTGTCGGTGACCGACAGCCCCGCCATCTGCGCGAGTCGCTTCCAGCCCCGGCGGACCCGCACGGCCTGCCGGATACTGACGCGGGTGTCCGCATCGGCGCGGATGTAGCGGACGACCCAAAGCACCGCCCACAGGGCTATCAGGGCCAGGGCGGCCCCGGCCGCAGCCGGGGCGTAGCCCATCACTTCATTCGGTGTCACGTGGTGTGGTCTTTCTTGTCGGGGCGGTAGAGGAAGTGCACAAGGGCCGCTTCCAGTTCCGCCCAGTCGTAGACGTTCTCCACACGGGGGTAGCCGTGGCCGACGAGAACGCCAATGACGGAATGGATCAAAGACTCCGAGAACCGCTCATCCGGGCCGGAGTGATCCAGTGGGTAGGCCCGGCAGCAGTGGCACAGCGAGGGCGCCAGACACAAACGCTCTTCGGTCTCACTCACCGGGCATCCGTCCTTCGCGCCCGGATCGCTGCGGCGCGAGCGCTCCAGGAGACCTCGGGTCCGGTGATGATCAGGCAGACCTCTGCGCGGCGTAGCGCCTCCGACGGGTCGAGGCCCTCGCGTTCCCACACCGCCGCAACAGCACGGAGCTTGGTCGCGCGGGCGGTGCGGGAAGCAGGGGTGGGTCTCATGCGGCCAAGTCGCCGGACTCGACTGCCACCGGCGGGGCGGTGACCAGTTCCAGCGCGGCCGCGCGGTAGGCGACGCCCTGCTGAAGCTGGCCGTTGAAGATGTTCGCCCACGGGGTGGCGAACAGGTCCACCGGCCGCACCTGCATGCCCGGCATGAGGCCGTTGGGCAGGCCGTCCTTCGGAACGGTGATCTTCAGAGCCTCCGCCCGCTCCTCCTCCATCAGGAAGACCGTCAGTGTGTACAGGGTCTGTCCGGTCTCGCGGTCGGTGGCCAGGGTCGTCTTCTCCTGGTCGGTGTACTTCGGCACCGGCCCCGTGCCGACCATGTGCCGGGTGGAGTCGGTGGAGCCAACGCGGAAACGCGCCATGAGGGAACTTCCTTTCGTTCGGTGCCGCTCGGTGCGGCGTGACACAAGTAGTACCTAGCCCAGGCTAGCTAAGTCAAGTGGGATCTCTCGCGATGCGTTGGCTAGCCATGTGCGGCGGTGCGGGGGACCTGTGATAGGTGGGCTAACGCGGGCTACCCTGAAGGCATGCCAACCCCCAAGCACGACCACCGGCCGCCGTACCAGCAGGCCGCCGACGCCATCCGCCGCGAGATCCAAACCGGCAGGCTCAAGCCGGGGCAGCAGCTCCCCTCACACCGCGAGCTGCAAGAACGCTTCAACATCGCGAACATGACCGCCCGCAGCGCGCTGCGCGTCCTACGGGACGAGGGCCTGATCTACACCGTCCAGGGGCGCGGCAGCTACGTCGCCGACGCTGTAGAGCACGCCTCGCCAGTACACACCGCATCCGGTCAGGCCAGCGAGACCGAAGGGGGCCCGGAAACCGTCCAGGTCGCCCCCCTCCTCGAAGCGCTGCGTTCCCTCCGCGACGACTTCCGCACTATCAGCGCGGAAATTCAGGAGATCAGGCGGGAAGTCGATGAGCTGAAAGCTCAGCGCCACCAGCAGGACGGCACTGCCTGAGCACGGCGACATCCTGACGTATCGCCTGCACTTCCCCAGCCAGGCGACCGGCCATCGCCGCCAGGTCGCGCACCACCGCATATACCTCGGCCACATCACTGCTACCGGCCATCAACTTGCTTGCCTCGCTTGCCGTTTCGTGCTCGGTCATTTCCTGTTCCCCGCCTTACTTCCGTGCCGTGTCCTCGCGCTCCATCCCACCGGCCAGGGTTTGCCCAAAGGCTTGCCCCACACCGGGTAACCCCCGCCCTGCCCGCGAGGGCAAGCAGATGGGCAAGCACCACGGCCACGCGGACGCCCCCGTTCCCCGCCCGCAGCAGCCCCGCCGGCCGATCCCGGCAGCACAGCCCAGGACCCGCACCGTCATCACGGCCGTTCTCCGCACTCGACTGGCCATCAGACCGCTTGCCACGCACCTCACTCCTTCGCTCCGGGTGCACCCAGAGTCCGGAGAAACGTGCTTTTGGCCAACCGCCAAAGCCGTGCTATGTTCCGCCGTCCGCCGGGGCCCCAACAGGCACGAGCGCAGACCACGCGCAGCCATCACAGCCGCTCCCTTCACCCGATCAGCCGGGACACACGCCCCACGGCCGACGCCCACAATCCACGCATTCGCCGGTTTGGCCCGGCTGGACTTTCCTGATAGACGGCACACCCCGCCCACGGCCCGCGCCACCTCCTCTCGCTCATCAACGGCACACCCACAAGGCTCCGGAGAAACGCCGGTTTGGGTAACCGGCGATCGTCGGCTATGTTCCGCAGCCCATCTCTGTGCCTCACCCATAGAGGTCTCGTTGATCAGGCTCGTGTGACCCCCCGCGAATGTGACGTCCGTCACTTGCCCTCCACTCCGTCAGGAACGCCGGGACTCTCCGGCACGACCGGAAGCAGGTCAGCGAAAGCGGACACCCCCGCACCCCTGAACCGCACCGGGCAATTGCTACAGGTGCCGGTGATCTCGGCGGTGTGACACTTCGTGAGGCACATCACAACACCCAAGGCGAAATCCAGAGTGCCGACATGGCGTCGAAACCGCCCGAGGGCGCACGGCAAACACTCCTGTGGACAACTCTCCGAGTCGCGAGCGGACCCCCGAATGCAGGCAGCGCGAAATAGAGGGCATTCCATACACCCCTTGCAATGCTTGGGATTTGAGGCCCCGTAAACAGTCCTACCTGAAAACGGCGGACAACGTCGGAAGGTGGAATTTGCTTCATGGAAGTAGGTTCCAATAAGGACCCTGTGGATATTTTTCAACGACCGAGCGGACGAACCATGGCAAACCGGCGCCTAGTTGCACGCAACGTGCGAAAGTCGGTGCGGAGCGGGGCGAGCCGGAGCGCGAGCGCAACGGGCGAGGAGCCAGCGCAGGAATGATCCGCCGGACACGGCCAACGCGGAGCGGCAGACGAGCTGTTACGAGTTTCTTTACTGGATCAAGGGCGGCCCGCTCACGCGTGCCGCCGCGCGCTGGCGGCCCGTGGCCGCCGCCGCTCCTGTCTACCGCCCCGCTCACGGCGGCCCCCGTCCACTCAGCGCGCATACCAGCAACCGCGACGACCAGGCCCGCGAAGCAACCCCACCAGCCCGCAGCAGCACCCCAAGGCAGGCGCAGGCGGAGGCGGCCGCGCAGGCACCACGACCATGCGCACGCGGCCAGCAGCCAGCCCCGACCAATTCCGCGGTTCCCCCGCCAAGCAGCCGACAACCCCGAGCGCCAACGCGGCCGGGAAGCCAACACAGACGCTCAGGGCTGACAGACCGATCACCGTCCCCGACCACTGCCCATGGGGCGCCGGGCGGGACACGCCACACCAACAACCAGGCCACCGCCGGACACGGCCACAAGCGCCAGCAACGAGGCCAAGGCAGCCACCCAGCGCAACGGCCGGCCGGGGCAACCGCCGTGACGGGAACGGATAGCGTGGCTGATGCCGGTGGGTGGTTGCTGGAGACACACGTGGCGGGTGATCGTCACAGCGCGGGCGCGTCGTAGCTGACTTTCGTTGGCTGAGGTCCAAACCCCATAGCCACCAGCACGGCCAACCGGCCAGTCGTCAGGCTTCGGGAAGCCGTGCACTCATGCCAGCTGGTAGGGGTACACCTTGGGCAACGTGCGCCTGCGGCTCCGAGGCGTACCGTGAGAGCGGGAGGTAGTCGCATGACATCCGAGACGGCTGAAGTCCGTTGGAACGTCAAGAAGTTCAGGCGTGCGGCGGGTATGAGCCAGGAGGGCTTGGCCGACGCTTCGGGGCTGTCGGTCAAGACCGTTCAGAAGGTGGAGCAGGGCGGTCACGTCCTCACGGAAACGCTCCATGCCATCGCTCGCGGCCTTGGGGTGCCAACGTCCGAGCTGTTCGCAGCAGGGTCCCCGGCGCCGGTAGTCGGCGACGAGGCAACCCGGCAGAGCCTCGTACCGCTCCGGACGGCGCTGATGCCGCCGATGGGCATTGATGGCGCCCTCGTCCAAAGCCCGGTCGGTGCCGAGCAGTTGGCGGACATGCGGCGAGAAATCATGGACACGCATGCGCTGTACCGGGCAGACGAGTTCGACTCGGTGGCGAAGAAGCTTCCCGCTCTGCTGAGGAAGACGGACGCAGCAGTCAGTGCAGCCGAGGGCGACGAGCGGCACCAGGCAACCATTACTCACTCGCTGACCCTGTTGGTGGCAGGCAAGTACCTAACCCAGGTCCGCCAGTACGACATGGCCTATCATGCCCTCGCCGAGGGAATCCGGCTCGCGCGCGAAGCAGAAAAGCGCCAGCTCGCGGCGACGGGAGTTGTTGGCATGTGCTGGCTGTTGCTGCGGCAAGACCGCTTCGCCGAGTGCTACCACCTCGCAGCCACCACAGCCGAGTTGGTAGAGCCCCGGATGACCGACGCCGACAGTTCCCGGGTCGGCCTATGGGGCGAACTATGGATGCGCGCCGCAGCCGCTTCGATCCGGGACAACCGGCCCGACGACACCAAGGCCGCTCGCCGGATGGTCGCCCGAGCCGCCGCCGGCATGGACCGGGAGGACCAGGCTTTCCCCGCGACATGGGGAGGTTTTGGGCCGGTCACCGCAGCCATTAAGGCCGTCGAGGACTGCCTGGTCAGCGGCAGTAGCCCCAGTGACGCCCGCGCCGTCCTCGCACGAGCCGATGAAGGCGTGTTGTCCTCGGGGGCACTGAAGAAGCTTGGAAAGCCGCAGGGCGCCAACTGGGCACGGCACCGGCTGGACGTGGCCCGCGCCCACACCATCCTCGGCGCACACCAGGACGCCACCGACGAACTGATGTGCATCAGGTCCGAGCGAGGCGAGTGGATCAAGCATCAGCCCATGGCCCGCCGTGTGATGGCGGACATCCTGAAGTCGCGCAAGCGCACCCTCACCCAGGACATGCGCGAGATGAAGAGCTACCTGGGCGTTGTCGAGTAGGTCCCACGGAGCGTGGGAGCCCCCTTCCACAGAGCTACGAACTCCCACGCTCCGTGCGTGGCTGCCATTTCCCGGCAGTCCTACGGTCATCGAGTCCCGAGCACGCTATGAAACGCGGGGTCACGATGACCAACAAGCGCAGCGAGGCCGAGCGGCAGCGCCGCCGGGAACTGTACGACACCACGGCCGGTGTCATATCGCCGCTTGATGATCTTGCGCTCGCCGTCGCGCTGGCGGAATTCGGTGCGCCCATCGCGTGGGACGAGCTGCTGAACCAGCCGCCCGGCGGTGATGCGGTGTGAACGCGACGGCGCGCGAGAACCTGCCCAAGATCGGCGAACTGCTGCACGACACCACCACGGACCGCGTTGGCGAATTCCGGGGCGCGACGGCCGGGCGATGGACTCTCCGCGCGCCGGGGAACGGCGGGGAGTGGCAGGCCGAGCCCGAGAGCATCGAGCCAGCAGGCACTTACGAACACATGCGAGCCGAGGCGGCGAAGCTCAACGCACGCAGGCGGAGGCTGCCGTGACGACTCCCAGGAAAATGCAGCAGTGCAGCCAGTGCGCCCGCCTCGCCGAAGAGGGGGCGGACGCCCGGAAGGTCGGTGACTACAGCAAGGCATCCGACATGGCCGTCTTGCTCCGTCGCCACCAGCATGCTCAGCACGGAGCCGCCACATGAACCGGCCCCGGCTCACGCTGCGCCTGGCCCTCACCCTCGGCGCCATCGAAGTCCGCCTACGCAAGCGGTTCCCTCAGCTCACATGGTGGCTCACCCCCAAGCCACGCCGTCCGAAAGCCGCCACCGAGCAAGAGGCCAGTTTTCCCCAGCCGCCAGGCTCCATCCACCCGGAAACCGTGGCCAAGTTCACCGCCGAGCTTGCCGCCTACTTCGCAGAGCACGGGAGCGACGAAGTGACCCGCTCGCGGTTCGCCTACCGCAACTGGACGATCAGCCCCGACCTTGAGCCCGACGCACCGCCCACCAAGCACAAGTTCCGCTGCTTGGGCGAGGACGACGACGGCAAGCCGTGCGGCGCCGAGTCCCAGGAGTACGCCGCCTTCGAGGACGCCCGCGGCTGGACGTTCGGGCACCTCAAGGACCAGCCTGAGCACACCAGTTACGAACAGGTCATGTGCCGGCCGTGGATGATGCGCCCCGGGGAGTTCCTATGACCACCCGGCTCACAACGACCCGTGCCTACTGGGCCGAGGTGGCCGCAGAAGGCCCGGTATACGGGACGGACACGAACGTGCGCAGCGTCCTCGGCACCCTGGCGACGCCCCATCTCGGACGGGCGATCCGATGGGTTCGACAGCAAGCCATACGCGTTGCTGACGGACTCGACCCCGACCCCGAGACCCCGTGGCGCGGCGCATTACGGGAAGTGGAGTGCGCGACCCTAAACGCCCTCGGTGACGCCCCCACGGCGTTACGGCAGTGGGCCGAGAGCGACGAAGCCCGTCAGGTGGCCTACGAGGCGCTGCGAGCTGGGGACCCGTTCAGCCTCACCACGGCCGACCACACCGGCCGGTACATCCTGACCGTCTGGCCCGTGAACGTGCCCGTATCCCGGGAGACACGCCCTTGGTGCCCAGCCGCAAACTCCCGCCCCGGCCACAACAGCCACAGGAAGCCCCGTCGCAAGGCGGGTGGGCTGCTCTCCAACCTGTGGCCGGGGCGGGCCCATCGAGCCCCCGACCGGCTGTCTGCGTGACGGTCGGCAGCCGGTCGGGTCAGCAAGCGCAACACCGCGTGGGGAGGTCCCACGTTCGAGTCACCCGGTAGAGGCCGTGTTCCGCAGGAGCACGCCTGACACCACGATGAAGGCTCAGCCTCTCTTAAGGAGGAGATGCAGTGACCATCCGATGGAGCACCCAGTTCGCCCAGGGCGGCGGACACGGCCAGGACCAGGGCGAGGGCGACGGCCACCCCGGCCAGCCCTGGCAGCCGACCGACGAGCCCCACCCGGACGGCTCCACGCCTCCCGGCGACGGGACGCACAAGAAGTGACTCGCTCTCCTGAGCAGGCGGGACGGCCCAGCCGTGAGGAGCTGGGCCGTCTCCTCCTCGAAGACGGTTCCATGACACCCGACTGGGCGCCGGCCTTCGACGCCGTACCCCGAGCCGCCTTCCTGCCCGATCTCATGTGGCCGCACTCCATGGCCACCGGCCGCAACGTGGCGGTGGACAAACGACAGGACCCCGAGAGGTGGCAGGAGTACGCCGACTCCAACGACCCGATCGTCACCCAGTGGGACGACGGTCGGCACGACGGCCCCGAGCCGGGGAAGTCGTTCAGCTCCTCGTCGTCCATGACGAGTCTGGTCTTCTCCATGCTGGCCGATCTCGGCGTGCAGTCCGGCCAGCGGGTGTTGGAGATCGGCAGCGGCACGGGGTGGAACGCCGCACTCCTCGCTCACCGTCTCGGGGCCGCGAACGTGGTCACCGTGGAGGTGGACGGCACGGTTGCCGCCCAGGCACAGAAGTCCCTGGACCGCTTCGGCCTCCCCGTCGAGGTGGTGCACGGTGACGGCTTTCTCGGGTACGCGAAGCGGGCCCCCTATGACCGCATCATCGCCACGTGCGGACTGCGGAAGGTGCCGTTTGCATGGGTGGAGCAGTCCGCCCCCGGAGCGGTGATCCTGGTCCCTTGGGGCACGTACTACGGGCCCGGCGAAGCCACGGCTCGGCTGGTGGTCGACGAGGACCGCCACAGCGCGTCGGGGCCGTTCACACGACCCGTGGCGTTCATGCGAATGCGGTCGCAGCGGTCCGTGTGGCCCCGGCACGACGAGTACGTGCCGGCGGGCGCCATGGATGCCGCCGACATCTCGTACACCTCCTTGACCGAGGAAGAGCTGTGCGGTGGGGCAGGCGGGTTCGATGTCGTCCCGTTCGCGCTGGGCCTTCGAGTGCCGGACGTGGCTCAGACTGCCGACCGCAAGCGGGACGGCAAGAGGGCTGTGTGGTTCTACGGGCTCTCCGACAAGTCCTGGGCGGTGGCCGTCTTCCGGGACGACCAGGAGCAGGCCAAGGTCTACCAGTCCGGCCCCCGGCGCCTCTGGAATGAGGCCGAAGCGGCACACCGTTGGTGGGTCGATCAGGGACGACCGGGGTTCCACCGCTTCGGACTGACCGTGTACCAGGACGGCGAATGGCCGTGGCTGGACACTCCGGACCACCTCGTACGGGACACCGATTCTCCGTAGTGGCCCGAGACCGGAGAAACCTCGCCCCACCGCGATGTGCGGGCGGGGTCTCTCGCGTGAGGTTGTGGTTGTTTGACGGCATGGCGTGGCGCTCAGAACCGGCGCCCGCTACCAGGGGGCGGCCGGTAGAGGCGGGGTGTAGATCATTTTGTAGTTCAGCGACAGTGTGCGCAGAGTTGCAGTGCCGTGGCGGGTGCGGATGGTCGGCCTGCTTGGCTTTGAGAAGGCGCTCTTCGCACAGGTGGGATCCGACGATCAGGAAGACGCTCGAATGGTTTGAATGGGTGAGCGACCGGAACCCCATGGCCAATGCTTCGTTGATCCCAGCGTCCAAGGATATGCCTTGGGCATACGTGATTACGCTGGAGGATTCCATGCATCTTGGTGCGAAGGCTACTCTGCTCAGCGCGGCGATCAGCGCACTGGCTATCTCCGGCGCAGGTAGCGCTCATGCCGTAGGTGGCGATTCCGGGGAGGGTAGGGCCCATGCCGGGGCAGCCCGGCACTTTGAAAAGATTCGTCACGTAGAGGGAGAGAAGTACGACCAAGCAAGTATTCCTACCCCCCTCGCTGTCGTGCCCCTGCCCGCGACCACATGCCCACCGGCGAACATCGGCAACGGCGGAGCGGGTGGCACGGGAGCCGGTGGTATCGGGAATGCCACCGGCCCCATCACCACGAACTGCACCATCAACATCAACCTGCCAGCTGGCATGTCCTCCACGGCAACGGAAACCCACGGTAAGTTCTTCGCTCGAAAGGAAAGGGAGCGGGGCAACGCCCGACACGATGAGTTCGGCGAGTCGGAGTTCCGAGGGGAGCACCACGAAGGCGGGCACTACGAGCACCATGAGGACTAGGCTCCCTTGGCCGGTGTGATGACGGACTCGGGGGTTCCTCCGTGGCACAGGAGGGGCGCCCCGGAGCCAGTGGACCAGGTGTGGACCACCGTTCCGGCGGTAGGTCGTCGTGACGGCCGTATCCGCAGGTAAAACGGCTGTAGCACGCTGCCCCCACAACCCTCTTGAAAACCGTCGTGGCAGCGATGTCACCGTGGGTTCAAATCCCACAGCCTCCGCACTGAAACGGCCCCCGACCGGGCAACTTGGTCGGGGGCCGCGGCATTCGCGCCTATGCGCGGATCACTTCCAGATCAGGCCCTTGTCCAGGGTGAAGGGGTCCCCCCAGTACTCGGCCGATGTGACCTTCACCGAGGCCGACGGGGCCAGGGACACCGCGCAGCCCTGGGCGACCTTGCCCGTGGTGAAGCCGCTCGGGAGCTCGGCGGTCTTGCACTTGGCGAAGTCGCCGATCACCAGGAGGTCCTGGGCGCCGGTGCCGTCCGGCAGCTGGCCCTTGATGTGGTCCACGGTGGTGAAGGACAGGTCGGAGGAACCGGTGTTCTTGACCGAGTAGCGGATGTAGAAGGGAACCTTGCCCTTCACCTGGTCGCCGAGGTTCAGCGAAGCCAGGTCAGCCGGGTCGCCCTGGTCGATCGAGGTGACGGTCAGGTCGATGGTGCCCTTCGACTTGCCGTAGGTGAACGGGACGTTGGCCGCCTGCCCGAGCTTGAAGGTCTGCCCGGGCTGCGCTTCGCCGCCGGTGGTGCCCGTGTTGGCGCCGGCGGCGCTCGACGGGTTGGCGTTCGCGCCGGTGGGTGCACTCGCGTTGGTGGAGGCGGAGGAGGACGAAGCGGGCTGGGCCGGCTTGTCCTCGGGGCCGCAGCCGGTGAGGGCGAGGGCGCCGACGGCCACCAGCCCGCTCAGTCTCCGGACGGTCTTGGCCGTGCTGATGGCGTTCATTGTGTGCTGTCCCCGTTGCTGTTGATCGTTGAATTGCCTGGGGACAGTACCGGGAGTTGATGGGGGGATGGATGGCGCAAAAGCGACCTCTTAGTGGTCTTCGCTTTCCTCTGTGGTGGAGATCACCTCGGTGAGGCAGGGGTCGTGCTCCCTGCTGCCTGGTGGCTGTCGCTGCGCGGTGGATGGATGGTGGCTGACCAGGGGGTATGTGGTGGTTGGGTGGTTGGGGTGAGTGTGTGTGGCCGTTGTGGGTGGTTGGGGTGGGCTGCCGGGGAGGATGGTTCAGCGGGTTTTGGCGGGCCTTCCTCGGGCCGGGCGTTCGAGGAAAAGGCTTGGCGGAGCTGGCTGAAATGAGTCGGTGCCCCGAGCCGAAGCCGGGTGCCGGCTTGGTGTGGGTGTCCATGAGCAGACCGCCTTGCGCCGGAGGTCGCGCGTTGCGACCACGGCCGAGTTGTAGCCGTAGCGTTCGCCGGCCGATCGCCTTGGGATATGGGTTGCCCGTCAACTTTTCGATCAGCGTGGCCACAATGTGCCCGTACAGGGTGCAGCGGACCTGCTCGCTCCTTAGGCTCGGGTACGAGAGGAGTCCTCTTCCGGCCGTCCCCGGCCGTCCCCGACGTGGAGCGAGCCCGCCATGACCACACCCCGGGACCTGTTGATCACCACCTTGGATGTGACGCCCAGCCGCCCCCTGGAGCGGGGCGAGATCTCGCTCGCGCTGGCCGGTGCGGAGCTGATCGACCTGCTGGCCGCCGAGGCCGTCACGCTGGACGAGGATCGGATCGTGCCCGGCCATGGGGCTGCACCCGAGGATCGGCTGCTGGCTCAGGCCGCGGCCTCGCTCGTCCGGGAGGAGCCGTATGAGTCGGTCGAGGACTGGCTCTGGCGCCGGGGCCACGATCTGGCCGCCGCCTATCTGGCCGCCTTGGCGGAGGACGGGCAGCTGACCCGGCAGGGGCATGGGTGGATGCCGTTCCGGGACGGACCGGCGGAGCCGGCCGATTCGCCGGGCCGGCGCAGGGCGGCGGACCGGTGGGCGGCGGAGGAGCCCGTCCTGGTCGCCCTGGCGACGGCCGTCGGGGTCCGGGCCCAAGGGGCGGGAGATGCTCCGGGTGTGGGTGATGACGCGGTGGAGGCGGTGCTGGCGGCGGTCAATGGCGCGCTGGTGGAGCTGGAGGGCGTACGGCAGCGGCGGACCATTGAGCGGGAGGCGTTCGACAACATCTGGCGGGCCCCCTGAGTGACTCGGTGAGACGGGCTATGCCGCGTCCAGGGTGGGGTAGTCGGTGTAGCCGGTCGCGCCGCCGACGTACATGGCGTACTTGTTCCGCACCGGGTTGAGCGGGGCCCCGATCCGCAGCCGTTCCACCAGGTCGGGGTTGGCGATAAAGGCGCGGCCGAGCGCGATCAGGTCGGCGCCGGCGGTCAGCAGGCGTTCGCCCGCCCCGCGGCCGCCGTCGGCGGGCAGCGGGCCGTCCTGGCCCAGTGCCGGGTTGGCGATCAGGGTGCCCGGCCAGCTTTTGCGGAGCTCCTGGAAGAGGGGCTGGTCCGGGTCGGCGAACACCAGGTGGAGGTAGGCCAGGCCGGTGTCGGCCAGGGCCTCGATGAGGGCGGGGTAGATGCGCGCGGTGTCGTCGCCCTCCTGGATGCCGTTGACGGTGTTTCCGGGGGATATCCGCAGTCCGACCCGCTCCGGGCCGATGGCCTCCGCCACCGCCCGGACCACCTCGACCACAAAGCGGATGCGGTGGGCGACGGGGCCGCCATAGGCGTCGGTGCGGTGGTTGGTGTTCGGGGCGAGGAACTGGTGGAGCAGATGCCCATTGGCCGAATGCACCTCCACGCCCTCGAAGCCCGCCGCCACCGCGTTGCGGGCGGCCGTGGCGAAGTCGGCCACCGTGGTGTGGATGTCGTCGGGCGTCATCTCCCGTGGTACCACGGAGGCTTGGCGCCCGCTGGGGGTGTGGATCGTCTCCGGCAGCGGGATGGCCGACGGGGCGACGGGCACCAGCCCGCTGTTGTCCGGGTGCCCGACCCGGCCTCCGTGCTGCAGCTGGAGGAACATCCGGCCACCGGCCGCGCGTACCGCGTCGGTTACCCGGCGCCAGCCGGCCACCTGGGCCGGGTTATGGACACCGGGGATGTTGGGGTAGGTCTGCCCCACGGCGTTCGGTGTGGTGCCCTCGGCGATGATCAGGCCCGCGGAGGCCCGCTGGGCGTAGTAGGTGGCCATCATCGGTCCGGGGACGCCGTCGGCCCCGGCGCGGTTGCGGGTCAGCGGGGCCATCACCAGCCCATTGGGCAGGGAGAGCGGGCCGAGGCGGGCGGGGTGGAGGAGGCGGGATTCCTTGGATGCGTTCGTCATGCCGGTACGGTAGAAGTTGACACCGATGTCAGATTCAAGTGCCGTACGGCAGAGGCGGGGTGGGGGATGCGGATCGGTGAACTGGCGCAGCGCAGTGGAGTGAGCGAGCGTTCGCTGCGCTACTACGAACAGCAGGGGCTGCTGCGTTCCGAGCGCACGTCCGGTGGCCACCGTACCTATGAGGAGTGGGCGGTGGACCGGGTCATCCGGGTCCAGGCGCTCTACGCGGCCGGGCTGAACAGCAAGAAGATCGCCGAGCTGCTGCCCTGTATGCGGGACGAGGACGGCGGGCCCAATGCGGCCACCACCTTCCGGCTGGTCGATGAGCTGGTCTCGGAACGGGACCGCATCAACGCGTTGATCGCCGACCTGGTGCGGTCCCGGGTGGTGCTGGAGGAGGCCATCGAGACCGTCTCGGCCGGCCTGCTCGCCGACACCGCCCGGGGTTCCGGCGCGGTGGCCGTGCCGGTCGGCGGCTGACGCCCGGGCGAGGGTGCCAACGTCCCTCGCGCGTAACCCCGTTGAGGCTCGGCGCGCCGCGGCATGGCGTGCGGCGCGGTGTCCCGCCACCGCCCGGTCGGCGCAGCCCAGCTCGCCTTCGGGCGGCGCGCGGGTTTGACTGACGGCTGACGGACAGTCGAGCCACCTCACCCTGTGATGGCGAGGCGCGGACGGGACGACGCGGAGAGGACGACATGTCGTCCAGTGACGAGGGAGACAAGGGAGGCGGGCCCCCCGAAGGCGGGACCCCCGAAGGCGGGCCCCCCGAAGGCGGGACCCCCGATGAACTGCGAAGGCTGAGCGAGCGGTTGGCCCGGCTGGAGGCCGCTTCGGGCGGTCCGGGCGGTGGAGTCGGTACGTCCGGCACGGCTGGTGCGGCACCGGGCGCCCACCACCGGGCGCTGCGCAACGCCGCCGCGGTGGTGCTGATCGTCATCGCCTCGGTGCTGGCCATGCCCGCCGTGCTGGCGGTGTGGGCGCATGACCAGGTGGCGAACACCGACCGCTATGTGGCCACGGTGGCGCCGCTGGCCGGCAACCCCGCCGTACAGGACGCCGCGGCCAACCGGATCGCCGGCACCGTGGTGGCCAAGGCCGACGTTCCGGCGCTGGTGGGCCAGCTGTCCAAGGCGGCCTCCGAACAGGGGGTGCCGCCCCGGGCCGCCGACCTGATCCACCGGCTCGGCGGGCCGATCGAGAAGGGCCTGACCAGCCTGGTGCGTGAGGCGGCGCACCGGGTGGTGGCCGGCAAGCAGTTCGCCACCATCTGGGTCGCGGTCAACCGCGCCGCCCACAACGCCTTCGAGAAGGCGCTGAGCGGCCGGGGCGGCGGTCCCTTGGCGATCCATGGCGACCAGGTGACCGTGGACCTGGCGCCGGCGGTGGAGAAGGTCAAGCAACGGCTGGTGGACGCCGGGCTGGACGTCGCGGGCCGCATCCCCCAGGTGCACACGGACTTCGTCGTCTTCGACTCCCCGGACCTGGCCAAATACAAGACGTGGTTCCGGCTGCTGGGGCTGGCCGGTGACTGGCTGCCGCTGATCACGGTGGTGATCGCCGCGATCGGCGTGCTGCTGTCCACCGGCCGGCGCAGGGCGCTGATCGGGGCGGCGCTGGGCGTGGTGGCGGCCATGCTGGTGCTCGGGGTCGCGCTGGCCGTCTTCCGCACCTTCTACCTGGACCATCTCCCGACCGGTGTCTCGTCCGGGGCGGCCGCCGCGGTCTATGACGCACTGGTGCGCTTTCTGCGGGAGGCGGTACGGGCGGTGGGGGTGCTGGCGGCGGCGGTGGCGATCGGGGCCTTCCTCATCGGGCCCTCGCGGGTGGCGGTGACACTGCGCACCGCGTGCCGCAGCGGGATCGTCGCGGTGCGGGGTGTCGCGGAGTCGGCCGGTTTCCGGGCCGGCCCGGCCGAGCGGTTCACCCGGCGGTTCCGGCGCCCGATCGGGGTGGCGATCCTGCTGGTCGCCGCGTTGGTGTTCGCGTTCTGGGCGCACCCGACCGCGATGGTGGTGTTCTGGTTCGTGGTGGTCGTGCTGGGGGCGTTCGGCATCCGCGAGTTCCTCGCCCCGGGCCCGGAACGGGGAGCGGGAGCGGGTGGCGGAGCCGCGCCGGGTCACGGCCCATGACGGCGGCACGCGGCACCACGGAGCAGGTGCCATGACAGACCACGGCCCCCGGCGCTTCCAGCGCCCCGGGCACCGTCCGCACCCCGCCCACCGCTGGCGGCAGCGTGAGCACCCCCGGCTGACCGCCCTGGACCACAAGCGGCGCACGGCCGTCGAACACTTCCGGGCGGGCGAGGCCAACACCCTGTGGACCCGGCTCACCGCGGTCGACTTCTTCGGCAACTCCTTCCAGCTGGCGGCCCTGGCGATCCTCTGCTTCTTCCCGTTGCTCATCGTGATCAGCACCGCCGCGGACCGCAGCACCGCCACCGTGATCGCCGGCTGGCTGGGCCTGGACCACCAGGCGGCCAAGGCCGTGGCGACCCTCTTCAACTCGGGCCACAACTCCAGTGGGCTCACGGCGGTGAGCGTGGTGATGCTGGTGTTCGCGGCCATGACCGTCGCCGGGACCCTGCAGGGCTGGTACCAGAAGGTGTTCGCGGTCTCGGTGCACGGCTGGCGGCTGCTGGCGGTACGGCTGGTCTGGCTGGCCTCGCTCCTCGCCTACAGCGTCGCGCACGCCGTCGCCGGCCGGGCGCTGAGCAAGGCCGGTGGCCCGGTGCTCCAGTTCCTCGCCGGTCTGGTGCTGGCCACGCTGTTCTGGTGGTGGAGCATGACGGTGCTGCTGGCGGGGACGGTGCCCGGGCGGCGGCTCTTCCCGGCGGCGCTGGTCACGGCGGTGTGCTGGATGGGGCTGGGCGTCTTCTCCGCGCTCTACTTCTCCGCGGCGATCGTGACCAATGAACGGCGGTACGGCCCCATCGGCGTGGTCATGGTCATCCTGTCCTGGGTGGTGGCGGTGGGGGTGGTCATCCACCTGGGCTCGGTCGTCGGCTGCCGCTATCTGGAACGCCGGCACCCCATGGCCGGCCGGGAGCCGCCGTGAGACGGCAGCGGGCACGGGAGCGGCGGGCACGGGAGCGGCGGGCACGGGAGCGGTGGCAACGGGAGCGGCGGCGGTGGGCGGCCGAAGCCGGGCGGCGCGGTACGGGGCTACGGGCGGCGCTGCGCCCGCTGTTCACCGTGACCGGACTGGTGCTGGCCTACTATCTGCTGCCCCTCGACGAGCGGTTCCGGGGCGGTACGGCCGTCAGCCTGGTCCTCGGGCTCCTCGGGGTGCTGCTGCTCTTCCTCCGGCAGTGCCATTCGATCGGCTACTCCGAGACGCCCCGGCTGCGGGCGGTGGAGGCGCTCGCCACCGTGGTGCCGCTGTTCCTGCTGCTGTTCGGCGCCGTCTACTTCCTGCTGGACCGCAATGAGCCCGGCAGCTTCAACAGCGCGCTCAGCCGTACCTCCGCGCTGTACTTCACCCTCACCGTGTTCAGCACGGTCGGCTTCGGCGACATCGTTCCGCACTCGGACACCGCCCGGATCGCCACCATGGTGCAGATGGTGGCCGACCTTCTGTTCCTCGGGGTGGCCGCCCGGGTGGTGGTCGGCGCGGTGGAGACGGGCCTGCGTCGCCGGGACGCCGACGAGTCCTCGCCGGACGCGTCCGACGACGCGTGAGACCAGGTCAGTTGCCCGGCAGCTGGGTCATCTCGGTGATGCCGGTGTTCCAGCCCTTGTCGACGATGTCATAGGCGTTGGCGTAACAGGGGCCGTGCGGCGTGGTCTTGGCGTGGTGCCAGCACTCGGACAGCTTGGCGTTCCCGGAGTTCACATCGGACTCGGTGAGGTCACCCTGGTTGTTGAGCAGCCGGATCCTGGGCGAGCCCTCGTGCGCCAGATGGGAGCGGCCCTTCTCGGAGGTGCCCTGCCACGTGATCCCGTTGGCGCCGCAGACCGGCTTCGCCCCGTGGTACTCGATCTCACCGCTCTCGGCACTCCGGGAATCCACGATGACCAGCTTGTGGCCCGGCCGCGCGGTGGGGCAGTCCTGGGCCGAGCCGGTCCGCGCGGGTGCGGCGGACTTGGTGGCGTGGTCCGTGTCGGCGGAGGATTTGTCAGGTCCGCAGGCGGTGAGGGAAAGCGCGGCGGCGCAGGCCATCAGGGCGATGACCGGGGTCTTGCGAAGTGACACGAGGGTTCTCCCGTTGGTGGTGCGCAACGATCAGCCGTGATCGTTGAGTGTCATGATCATTGCAGGAGTGTCCGGGTGTCCGGGGTGCCTGTCCCGGCCTCCTGTGGCCTTGCGGCCCGATCGTGACCGTCGTGACAGCGGTGACACATGTGGGGCGGGGGAGGAAGGATGGCGGCGAAAACGAACCGCAATCCGCAGTCCGTAATCCGCAACCGGAGGCTTTGATGCCGCACATCACCGTGGACTACTCCGACGCCGTCGCCGGCACCCTCGATCGCCGGGCCTTCGCCCAGGAGCTGCATCCGCTGCTCGCCGAGCTGATCAGCACGTCCGCCAGTTCCTGCAAGACGCGCTTCCGGCGGGTGGAGGAGGCGGTGATCGCCGACGGCGCGCCCGGGAACGAGCTGATACATGTCGAGGTGGCCATCCTGGCCGGGCGCAGCGCGGAGCTGAAGGCGCAAGTGGCGGCCGCGGTAGTTGAGTTGACGCACAAGCATGCTGCGGCGGCGGACGGTGCGGTGGTGCACGTGTCGGTGGAGGTGCGCGATCTGAGCCCCGCGTATGACAAGCGCGTCGGCTGATCGCCCTTGGCGCCGGCGGTGCCCTGGGGATGCGGCGTCGTTTCCGCCTGCGGCCCGGGTCCCGAGAGCGCCGGCAGGGCGGCGTACCGGGGTACGCCGCCCTGAAGCGGGACGAGTTGCGGGAGGCAGCCCGCGCTGTCACGGCCCTCACTTCGGGTCGTTGCTGAACTTCGAGGTCGTCCAGAAGTAGCCGAGCACCGCGAGGCCGACGCACCAGGCGACCGCGAGCCAGCCGTTGTTGCCGATGTGGGTGCCGAGCAGCAGGCCGCGCAGGGTCTCGATGGCCGGGGTGAACGGCTGGTACTCGGCGATCGGCCGGAACCAGCCCGGCATCGCGTCGAGGGGGACGAAGGCGCTGGAGAGCAGCGGCAGCAGGATCAGGGGCATGGCGTTGTTGCCGGCGGCCTCGGCGTTCGGGCTGACCAGGCCCATGCCGACCGCGATCCAGGTGAGCGCCAGGGCGAAGAGCACCAGCAGTCCGAATGCCGCCAGCCAGTCCAGGGCCGTGGCGTTGTGGGACCGGAAGCCGATGGCCACGCCGACGGCGCCGACCAGGACCACGCTGGCGATCGACTGCAGCACGCTGCTGATGACATGTCCGATGAGCACCGAGCCACGGTGGATCGCCAGGGTGCGGAAGCGGGCCATGATGCCCTCGGTCATGTCATTGCAGACGGAGACCGCGGTGCCGACCACCGTGCTGCCGATGGTCATCAGCAGGAGTCCCGGGACGATATAGGCGATGTACTTGGCGCGGTCCGGGTGGCCGCCGCCGATGCCCGCGCTCATGGTGTCGCCGAAGACATAGACGAAGAGCAGCAACATCATGATCGGCGTGAGCAGCAGGTTCAGCGTCATCGACGGGTAGCGCCGGGCGTGCAGGAGGTTGCGGCGCAGCATGGTGCGGGAGTCGCGGACGGCGAGGGCGAGGGAGCTCATCGGACGGTCTCCTTGGGCTGGTTGGGGACGCCGGCGCCGCCGGTCAGGGCGAAGAAGACGTCGTCGAGGTCGGGGGTGTGCACGGTCAGCTCGTCGGCCTCGATGCCGGCCGAGTCCAGCCAGTCGAGGATGGAGCGCAGCTCGCGCTGGCTGCCGTCGCTGGGGATCTGCAGCGCCAGCGCCTCGTCGTCCCGGGTGACCTCGCGCAGCGCGGCGGCGGCGTTCCGGTAGGCGGCCGGGTCGGTGAAGCGGAGCCGGATGTGTCCGCCGGGGATGAGCCGCTTGAGTTCCTCGGCGCTTCCTTCCGCGGCGATCTTGCCGTCATTGAGCACGGCGATGCGGTCGGCCAGTTGGTCGGCTTCCTCCAGGTACTGGGTGGTGAGGAAGACGGTGACACCGTCGGAGACCAGCTCGCGGATGATCTGCCACATGTTGTGGCGGGAGCGCGGGTCGAGGCCGGTGGTCGGCTCGTCGAGGAAGATGATCCGTGGGTTGCCGACCAGGGTCATGGCGATGTCCAGGCGGCGCTTCATACCGCCGGAGTAGGTGGAGGCGGGCTTCTTCGCGGCCTCGGTGAGGTCGAAGCGCTCCAGCAGTTCGGCGGTGACCTGCCGCCGCTCGCGCTTGGCGAGGTGGTGCAGGTCGGCCATGAGGAGCATGTTCTCCTCGCCGGTGATCAGGCCGTCGACGGCGGAGAACTGCCCGGTGACGCCAATCGCGGCGCGCACGGCCTGTGGGTCGGTGGCGAGGTCATGGCCGCCGATGTGGATCCGGCCGCTGGCGGGGTCGGGGGAGACAAGGGTGGAGAGGATCTTCACGGCGGTGGTCTTGCCGGCGCCGTTCGGGCCGAGCAGGGAGAAGATCGTCCCTTCCGGCACGGCCAGGTCGACGCCGTCGAGGACGGTCTTGTCGCCGTAGGACTTGCGCAGCCCGTCCGCCGCGATGGCCAGGTTGGTCATGAGAGGTACTCCTTCTTCTGCCGGCTGCGGGTTACAGGCTGCGGGCGGTGATGTCGCCGTTGGGGGTGGTGGCGCGGATGTTGAGTCCGGCGGTGCCGTCGTTCTTGAGGGCGTTGCTGATGCGGCCGCAGGCGGTGCCGGCGTCCAGGGTGGCCGAGGCGCCGGCGGCGGCACCGATCTCGATGTCGCCGGAGTGGGTGCTGAGCACGACCGCGCCGCGCACGGCCTCGGTGATCCGGATGTCGCCCCGTGCGGTGCTGATCTCCGCGGGGCCGTTGAGCCGGCCGATCTCGACGGCGCCGTCGATCGCGGTGAGGCGGACGCTCTCGGCCTCGTCGATCTTGATCTGGCGGTAGGCGCCTTCGAAGGTGATGTCGCCGAGGCGGCCGACGCCGCGGAGCTCGCAGCAGGCGGTCCTGGCGTCGAGGCGGGAGCCGGCGGGCAGCTGGACGGTGATCTCCAGGGAGCCGGAGGAGCCGAAGAGCTGGTTCTTGGGCTCGGGGTTGTGGATCCGCAGGACGCCGTCGGCGTAGGAGACGGTGGTCTGCTCAGCGGCCTGGACATCGCGGCGCTTGCCGGCGTTGGCCGGCAGGACCTCGACGGTGGTGTCGGCGCGGTCGGCGGCGATCAGCTGGATGCGTCCGGCGGGGATGTCCAGGACCACGGAGATCGGGGCGGTGGTGTCGAACTTCTGCGCGGTGTTCTGGGTCTTCTGCATCGCGGGCTCCTTGGGCTCGTCGTTTCCGATGAAGGAAAAGCTACGTTGCGTTCAGGGATCCGGCAACAAGTTCGTTGCGTGGAATTGCTGTTTACGCAGGTCAAAGCAAGGAAATCGTTGCAACGGATTGGAAGGTAATGCAACAAGGGTCCCGGGCATCGTTGCAATGGACTGGCGGTGAACGCTATTCTGGAGACATCGGGAGCCGCGAAGGACCGCAAAGGAGACCGCAATGCCGGGAGGCAGACTCACCCAGCAGGAACGCCAGCAGATCGCGCTGGGGCTGGCCGACGGCCTTGCCTACGCCGAGATCGCCAGGCGCCTCGACCGCCCGACCTCGACCATCACCCGCGAGGTGATGCGCAACGGCGGCCCCACCGCCTACCGCGCCGACCTCGCCCACCGCGCCACCGAACGCCGCGCCCACCGCCGCAAGCAGGCCGCGCCCCAGGACCCGACGGCGCCCTCGCAGCTGCACGGCCGCGATGCCGCGGCGGTGCAGGAGTACGAGGAGACGTTCACCACCGTCCTGATGCAGACGGGTACGCCCAAGATGATGTCCCGGGTGATGGCTTGCCTCATGATCAGTGATACCGGCAGTCTCACCGCGTCCGAACTCGTCCAGCGTCTCCAGGTCAGCCCGGCGTCCATTTCCAAGGCGGTCGCGTTCCTGGAGAGTCAGGGCCTGGTCCGCCGGGAACGCGACGAACGCCGCCGCGAGCGCTATGTCATCGACGACGACGTCTGGTACCAGTCCATGATCGCCAGCGCCCGCGGCACCGCCCACCTCGCCGAAACCGCACGCCAGGGCGTCGGCGTCCTCGGCCCCGACACCCCGGCCGCCGTCCGCCTGGAGAATGTCGCCCGCTTCCTGGACTTCGTCACCGAGAGCATCACCCGCGCCGCGGACCAGGCCCGCGAGGTCCTCCACGCCAAACGCTGATGTCGCGCCGGCCGGTGGTTCAGCGCCCCTGACGGGGCGTCCACCCCAGCCGGAGATCCGGCAGCCTCTCCATGTTGCGGCTGCCGTCATCCATGTCGAGCACCATGAATCCATGGTGGGCGTAGAACGCCCGCGCCTCCGTGTTCCGGGCGAAGACATGGAGCGTGAGCCCGTCCGGACTGGCCCGCTTGGCCTCGTCCAGGAGCAGCGTGCCCAGGCCGCGGCGGCGGAACTCGGGGCCGAGATAGAGCTGTTCGAGGACGTCGCCGGCCAGGGCCGCATAGCCGGCGATCTCGCCGCCGCACTCCACCACCCAGGTCCGGCACTCCCGCAGCACTATGGTGCGGAACCAGCGGATCACCTGCTCCAACGGCCGGGTCTGCGGCGGCAGATAGGGCATGGCCGCCCGGCGGGAGGCCAGATGGATGCGGGCCAGCACGGGCGCGTCCGCCGAAGTGGCGTACCGGATCAGGGGATTGACGGGTGACGGGTCCACAGCGGTGAGCGTAGGCGCGGCGGGCCGGAACCGCGAGCGGTGGTGGCTCCGGCCCGCCGGCGGTCCGGCCGTGCCCGGCACCTATGACGCGCTCCGCCGCACCGACGGCAGCAGGGTCAGATGCGCCCGCCGGACGGCGGCCGCGCCCTGGGCCAGCTCCGGGTCGGCGGGCCGCCAGTGGTGGCCGTGCCGCTTGGCGGCGTACATGGCCTCGTCCGCCCCGCGCAGCAGGTCGGACAGGCTCGCCCCGGGCCGCTGCGCCGAGCGGCACAGGCCGATGGAGGCGCGGGGCGCCAGGGTCACGCCCCCGGCGTCCAGCGGGGCGGAGAGGAAGGCGGAGAGCCCATAGGTCAGTTCGGCGTCCAGATCGGTGTCCGGGGCCAGCCGCACCAGGGCGGAGAACTCGTCGCCGCCCAGCCGGGCGGCGAAACCGCCGTGCGTCCCGCACCAGGCGGCCAGCCGGCGGCCGACGGCGGCCAGTACCCGGTCCCCGGCCGCATGGCCATGGGTGTCATTGATCTGCTTGAAGCCATTGAGGTCCAGGAGCAGCACCGCCGCATGCGGATGCCGGATGCCGCGCAGCGCCCGGGTGGTGAACTCCTCGCGGCCCATCAGCCCGGTCAGCGGGTCGGTGCGGGCGGCACGCAGCCGGCGGGCCAGGACGAGGGCGTGGGTGGCCCAGCCGACGGTCGGAGCGGCGATGGGCAGAGCCTGGAGTATGAGGTTCATCGGGACCTTCCTGTGCGATCGCCGTGCAGGGGTGGGTCGCGGCCCGTACCGCGGCGGCCGGTCGTGTTCTCGCGTGCCGCAGGGGTGTTCGGCCGCGCGACCGGGCCCGGAATCCGGGCGGTCAATGCAGGAGGTCCCCCGAATCACCGCCAGGTCAGCGGTGGTGGGGCGTGGGAAATCCCATGGCATCGGCGGTGGCCGGCCGGTTGTGCTCGCCAATGGGACGGCTGGTGCCGGGAGTTCATGCTGAAACGATTCATGAGGCGGGGCGCATGGGGTTCGGGGGTGGTGTGGGGGGCCCGGTGGCGGTGCTCAGTGAGTGATGGGGGTATATCAAGGTTTATCCAGTGATGGTCATGCTTGCGAGCGAATGGGGAGTAGCTGGGGGTTCGGTGGAGATTCGGTGGGCAAATCTGGACTCGCGACGTCGATCCAACGCCGGTCGGTCGGCCAACCACCCGGCACAGACGAGTAGTTCACGTTCCTGGAGGAAAGACATGGCAAGCACCCGCACTGCCGCCCGTGTACTCGCCGCCGCAGCCGCCGTCCCGGTGGCGGCCGTGCTCCTCACGGGTGTGGCCCAGGCCGACGACGGCCACCACGGCCAGCGGGCGTCCCACGGCTCCAACGCGGCCGTCGCGGAGGTCGTGGGGAGCGGCGTCGGCGGCAGCAACCACGGCAACGCCAGCACCACGGAGCAGGTGGCCACCGGCAGCAGCGCCACCAACCAGGCCAACACCGCCAACGTCAACGACCCCTACGGGTACGGCCGCACGGCGATCTACCAGGAGAATGTGAAGATCGTCTTCACCAGCATCCACGACGAGCACGACAACCGCTTCTACAACGCGCACGACTACCGCTGAGCGCGGCGGCCGCCCGGGGGGTCTGTGGCGGCCGGGGGGACGGTGACACCGATTCGGTGATGGACAGGGTCTGAAGAACGACCGCGCGGCGGCACCCCGGTGCCGTCGCGCGGTCGTTTCCCTTGACGCGACCTCGGAGTTGACGCACAGTCAGAAACCGTGTCGGAAACCGCGAGCAGCGACCTCGACCGGCGGCTCAGGGCCTACCAGGGCAGGGCGGCCGGCGGTGGCACCGGCAAGGACCCGGTCAACGCGCCCATGATCAGGCACTGGTGCGAGGTCATCGGCGACCGCAACCCCGTCTGCGCGGGCAAGGAGCCGCTCGCCCCGCCCGCCATGCTCCAGGTGTGGACGATGGCCGGGCTGTCCGGCGGCCCGGGCGGCACCGGCGCCTATGCGGAACTGACCGCGCTGCTGGCCGAGTCGGGCTGTACGGCCGTGGTGGCCACCGACTGCGAGCAGGAGTATCTGCGGCCGCTGCGCCCCGGTGAGGTGATCACCTTTGAGTCGGTGATCGAGTCGGTCTCGCCGCGCAAGCGGACCAGGCTGGGCGCCGGTCACTTTGTCACCACCGTGATGGAGATCCGGGCGGACGGTGTGCCGGCCGGGCGGCACCGCTTCCGGGTGCTGCGGTACACGCCCGGGGCCCCGCCCGCGAAGCCGGCCGCGCCCCGGCCGGAGCGGCCGCGCCCGGTGGTCAACCGGGACAACGCCGGGTTCTGGGACGGCGTCGCCGAGCGGCGGCTGCTGATCCAGCGCTGTACGGACTGCGAGCGGCTGCGCTTTCCCTGGCTGCCGGGCTGCGCCGGCTGCGGTTCGCCGCGGTGGACCACGGTGGACTCGGCCGGCACCGGCACCGTCCACTCCTTTGTGGTGATGCACCACCCGCCTTTCCCGGCCTTTGATCCGCCCTATGCGGTGGGGCTGATCGAACTCGCCGAAGGGGTGCGGATGATCAGCAATGTGGTGGGGGTGGAACCCGGCCGGATCACCGTGGGCATGCCGGTGCGGCTGGAATTCCTCGATGCCGGAGAGGGCCAACTGCTGCCGGTGTTCCGGGCGGTGGAGCCGGGCCGCCGGCTGCTGCCGCCGCTGGTGGTGCCCGTCACCCGCACCTTGATCATCGCGGGCGCGCTGGCCTGCCGGGACTACCAGGACGTCCACCATGACCCGGAGGCCGCCCGGGCCAAGGGCGCCCCCGACATCTTTATGAACATCCTGACCACCTATGGCCTGGTGGGCCGCTATGTGGCGGAGAACTTCGGGCCCGGGGCGGTCATCGAGAGGATGGCGATCCGGCTGGGCGTGCCCAACTACCCCGGTGATGTCCTGACGTTGACCGGCTCGGTGGCGGACCGGGGGGAGCTGAGCGAGGTGGCCGTCACCGGGGTCAATGCGCTGGGCCGCCATGTCATGGGGACGGTCACCCTCCGGGAGGCCGGCCGATGAGCATCCATGGGCGCGACCGGCTGGGCGGGCGGGCGGCCATCGCCGGGATCGGCGCCACCGAGTTCTCCAAGGACTCGGGGCGCAGCGAACTGGCCCTGGCGGCCGAGGCGGTACGGGCCGCGCTGGCGGACGCCGGGCTGGCGCCCGGGGACGTGGACGGCCTGGTCACCTTCACCATGGACACCAGCCCGGAGATCACCCTGGCCCAGGCCGTGGGCATCGGTGAGCTGTCCTTCTTCTCCCGGGTGCACTACGGCGGTGGGGCCGCCTGCGCGGTGGTCCAGCAGGCCGCGCTGGCGGTGGCCACCGGGATCGCCGAGGTGGTGGTCTGCTACCGGGCCTTCAATGAGCGCTCCGGCCGCCGCTTCGGCGCGGGCGCCCAGCGGCACCAGCCCTCGGCGGAGGGGGTGGCGCTGGGCTGGGTGCTGCCCTTCGGGCTGCTCACCCCGGCCTCCTGGGTGGCCATGACCGCCCGTCGCTATCTGCATGTCCACGGCCTGGGGCCGGAGGTCTTCGGGCAGGTCGCGGTCGGCTGCCGCCGGTACGCGGCCACCAATCCGGCCGCGTACTTCCACGGCCGGCCGCTCACCCTGGCCGAGCACGCCGCCTCCCGGTGGATCGCCGAGCCGCTGCGGCTGCTGGACTGCTGCCAGGAGACCGACGGCGGGCTGGCGTTGGTGGTCACCTCGCCGGAGCGGGCCCGTGACCTGCCGCATCCCCCGGCGGTGATCCGGGCCGCGGCCCAAGGCGCCGGGCGGGCCCAGGAGATGATGACCGGCTTCTACCGGGAGGACATCGCCTCGCTGCCCGAACTGGGGGTGGTGGGGAGGCAGTTGTGGCGGGGCGCCGGACTGGGGCCACAGGATATCCAGGTCGCCATCCTTTATGACCACTTCACACCATTTGTTCTGATGCAGTTGGAGGAGCTGGGCTTCTGCGGGCCGGGCGAGGGCCCGGAGTTCATGGCCGCGGACGCCCTGCCGCTGAACACCCATGGCGGTCAGCTGGGCGAGGCATATCTGCATGGGATGAACGGGATCGCCGAAGCGGTACGGCAGTTGCGCGGTACTGCGGTGAACCAAGTTGCTGGAGCGGCGAATGTGCTGGTCACCGCAGGAACCGGAGTTCCCACGTCCGGGCTGCTTCTCGGCGCAGACGGATGAACCGAGGGCGTGTCATCGGCGGGAAAGCGGCCCGGGCCCCCTTGACTTCGCGGTATGGACCGACGGAGAAAGATCATCGGATATCTCGTCGCCCTGATGGCGGCCCTGGCCCAGCTCCCCGCGGCATACGCACCGGCCACGGCGGCCGCGCCCGGGCCGCGGGCGGTGCGGGCCACCGTCTTCAAGGGCCGGGGATTCGACACCTGTGAGGCGCCGCCGCTGACCACCCTGCGCGCCTGGGGCAGCTCGCAGTACCGGGCCGTCGGCGTCTACTTCGGCGGCCGCGCCCGCGCCTGCACCCGTCAGCGCTATCTGAGCTACGACTGGCTGACCGGCGCCCGCGACCTGGGCTGGAAGGTGCTGCCACTGTTCGTCGGCTCCCAGTCGCCCTGTGTGAAGGCGGCCAACAAGCGGGGCTTCACCATCGGTTCCTTTCCCGAGGACCAGGGTGAGGACGAGGGGGACGAAGCGGTGCGCAAGGCGAGTGCGCTGGGCATCGCCCAGGGCAGCGCGATCTACCTGGACATGGAGGCGTACGACATCAAGGACGACAACTGCGCCGGCACCACCCTGGCCTTCGTCCAGTCCTGGAGCGACACGGTCTACCGGCGCGGCTATGTCCCCGGCTTCTACAGCAGCGCCGAGTCCGGCGTACGGCATATGGAGCTGGCCCGCCGGGCCGGCGCGGACTCGCTGCCGGAGATCATGTGGTTCGCCCGCTGGAAGGTGAGCCCCTCCACGGACAAGGAGCGCAGCCTGTCCACCGGCGCCTGGCAGCCGCACCGCCGGATCCACCAGTACGCGGGGGACGTCAGCGAGACCCATGGCGGGCGGAAGCTGACCATTGACCGCAATCTGATCGACGCCCCGGTCGCCGTGATCGAGTGAGCCATGGTGACCGGGCGGGCCTTCGCGCCCGGCGGATGAGAGGGGCTACCCCTCCAGGAGGTGGGGACAGCCCGACCACTACGACCTGAGGGGGACCGCTCTTCGGCACCTCCGGCCGATCCGCGGGGCACCGGGCCGCTCCTAGCGTTGAAGGCATGACCACGACCGTGTGCCCCAGCGCATCCACTGCCGTGTACCCGTCGTTCGCCAGCTATGTACGGGCACGGGGCCCGGTGCTGCAGCGCACCGCCCGCTCGCTCACCGCCAACCCGTGTGATGCCGAGGACCTGCTGCAGACCGCGCTCACCAAGACCTACCTGGCCTGGGAGCGGATCGAGGACCACCGGGCCCTGGACGGCTATGTCCGCCGGGCGCTGGTCAACACCCGGACCTCGCAGTGGCGCAAGCGCCGGGTCGAGGAGTACCCCTACGAGGAGTTGCCGGAGCGGGAGGACAGCCCGGTCGCGGACCCGGCGGAGACCCAGGCGCTGCGGGACGCCATGTGGCGCGCGGTCCACCGGCTGCCGGACCGGCAGCGGGCCATGGTCGTCCTCAGGTATTACGAGGACCTCTCCGAGGCGCAGACCGCGGAGCTGATGGGGGTGTCCATCGGCACCGTCAAGAGCGCGGTCTCCCGGGCGCTCGGCAAGCTGCGCGAGGACCCGGAGCTGGCTCCGGCGGCCTGACCGGCGGAGTGCGGACGGCGGCGGGGGCCGCCCGCACCCATGGGATCAGTAGGTGTTCGAGTAGATGTTGAGGCCCGTCCAGTCGCCGTTCTGGATGGAGTTCACCCACTCGTCCTGGCTGCCGAGGAACTTGCCGCCGGAGGCGCCGCAGTTGGAGTCGGCCCACTTGGCGAGGCGGGTGTAGTCCCGCCACCACCAGCCGTTGAGGTAGGTCACCCGGTGGGGAGTGGCCAGGCAGTAGGTCGCGGGCGCGCCCTTCTGGTCCTGGCCGATGATCTTCACCGAGTTGACCTTGCCGGTGAAGTCCTCGATGAAGATCTGCTGGCCGTTGTTGCCGGCGAAGGCCTGGCCGCCGGTGCCGAGGACGCCGGCGAGGGCCAGGGCGCCGGAGGCCACGGCCGTGCCGAGGGTGCGCTTGCGCATGGGTGTTCCCCCCTGGGAAGAAAACGATCAGAAAAAGTTGATCAAGAAACGTTCATGATCGTACATGCTTGCGAGTCATTGTGAAATGGCCTGCGCTCACGGCCGGTTCGCCACCTCCATCGCGGTAGAGGTAGTGACTTACCAGCGGAAACGGCACCAGAATCACCTGGGAGCGACCTCGCGCAACGAGCGACCTTCGCGTAATGAATGCCGGATGGGGAGGCCCCTGGTGCAGAGCACGATGCAGGACGTACCGCTGACGGTTACCCGTCTGCTGGCCCATGGGGCGGTGGTGCACGGGCGTTCGCAGATCGTCACCTGGACCGGCGAGGGTGCCCCGCAGCGGCGCTCCTTCGCCGAGGCCGGGGCGCGCGCCGTCCGGCTGGCGCACGCGCTGCGCGGGCTGGGAGTCGGCGAGGGGGAGCCGGTCGGCACCCTGATGTGGAACAACGCCGAGCACCTGGAGGCGTACTTCGCCATCCCGGCGATGGGCGCCGTGCTGCACACCCTCAACCTCCGGCTGCCCCCGGAGCAGCTGGCCTGGATCATCGGGCACGCCGGGGACCGGGTGATCGTGGTCAATGGCTCGCTGCTGCCGCTGCTGGCACCGCTGCTGCCGCACCTGGACCCGGTGCGGCATGTGATCGTCTCCGGCCCGGGCGACCGCTCGCTGCTGGCCGGCTGCCGTCCCGAGGTGCACGAGTACGAGGAGCTGCTGGCGGCCCAGACCGCCGAGCGCTACCCCTGGCCGGAGGTGGACGAGCGGCAGGCGGCCGCCCTCTGCTACACCTCCGGGACCACGGGTGACCCCAAGGGCGTGGTCTACAGCCACCGTTCGATCTATCTGCACTCCATGGAGGTCAACTCGGCGACCTCCTTCGGCCTGAAGCCGGGCGAGATCTGTATGCCCGTGGTGCCGATGTTCCATGTCAACGCCTGGGGGCTGCCGCACGCGGCCTTTATGTCCGGCGCCTCGCTGCTGATGCCGGACCGCTTTCTGCAGCCGGCGCCGCTGGCCGACATGATCGAACAGGAGCGCCCCACCTTCACGGCCGGGGTGCCGACCATCTGGCAGGGGCTGCTGGCCGAGCTGGACGCCCGGCCCCGGGATGTCTCCTCGCTCCAGGTGGTGGTCAGCGGGGGCTCCGCCTGCCCGCCCTCGCTGATGAAGGACTTCGAGGACCGGCACGGGCTGCGGGTGGTGCAGGCCTGGGGGATGACCGAGACCTCCCCGCTGGGCGCACTGGCCTTCCCGCCGCCCGGGCTGGACGCGGCGGAGGCCTGGCCGTACCGGGTCAGCCAGGGCCGCCTGCCGGCCTCGGTGGAGGCCCGGCTGTCCGGCCCGGACGGCCAACTCCTGCCCTGGGACGGGAAGTCGGCGGGCGAGCTGGAGGTGCGCGGCCCCTGGATCGCCGCCGCGTATTACGGTGGCGCGGACCATGAACCGGTCCGCCCCGAGGACAAGTTCAGCCCCGATGGCTGGCTGCGCACCGGCGATGTGGGCACCATCAGCCCCGACGGCTATCTGACCATCACCGACCGGGCCAAGGACGTCATCAAGTCCGGTGGTGAGTGGATCTCCTCGGTGGAGCTGGAGAACCATCTGATGGCCCACCCCGAGGTGGCGGAGGCGGCGGTGGTGGCTGTCCCCGACGAGAAGTGGGGCGAACGCCCGCTGGCCGCCGTGGTGTTGCGGGACGGCTCCGAGCTGACCTGCCAGGAGCTGCACGCCTTCCTGGGCTCGCGGGTGGCGCGCTGGCAGCTGCCGGAGCGGTGGGTGCGGATGCCGGTGGTACCGAAGACGTCGGTGGGGAAGTTCGATAAGAAGGTACTGCGGAGGCGGTACGCCGAGGGCGAGTTGGAGGTTGTGGTGCTCGCTCGTTGAGTTGCCGGGTGCGGCGCCGTTGGCGTCCGTCCGTCCGTGGACGCGGACGGGCGGCAACGGCGCCGCACCCGGCCGCGCTCAGCCCCGCGCGCCCGCGACCGGCCGCAGCCACCCCAGCAGCCCGACCCCCACACATACGCACGCGATGGCACACACCCCGTCCCAGCCCCAGGCGGCGAACGCCGGCCCGGCCAGCGCCGAGGCGCCGGCCCCGAACACAAAGGCCGAGCCCACATAGGCCGTGTTGGCCGTGGACGGGGTGTCCGTCGCCGCCAACGCCCGCGTCTGATTGGCCACTTGACCGGCCACGAAGCCGGCGTGGATGAGCACCGCGGCCACGCACAGCGCCCACAACTGCCGCCCGCCCAGCCAGAACAGCGGCACCGACACCATCACCAGCACATACCCCGCGGCCAGCACCCGCCCCGTCCCGAAGCGGTCGATGAACACCCCGCAGACCGGCGCCGCCACCGTGGAGGCCAGCCCGAACAGGCCGAACAGCCCGGCGGTGCCGGTGGACAGGTGGTACGGGCCGGACGGCGCGGTCAGCAGCAGCGTCACCGCCGTCCACAGCGCGCTCCAGGCGCCGAACAGCCCGCCCTGCCGTAGGCAGGCGGCGCGCAGCACGGGTGAGGAGAGCAGCAGACCGGGCAGCGCGGCGACCGCCCGCAGCGGGTGGGAGGCGCGGCGCGGCCGGGTCTCCGGCGGCAGCAGCGCGGTGGTCAGCAGGCCCACCCCGACCGTCAGCACGGCCGCGCCCCAGAAGACCGCGCGCCAGCCGAAGGCCTGGCCGGCCAGCCCGCCCAGCACCCGGGCCGCCACCCCGCCGGTGAACAGCCCGGCCACCACCGCGGAGACATGGCGCGCCCGCCGCTCGGCCGGGGCGCGCTCGGCGACCAGCGGCACCAGCAGCTGGGGCACCACGGTGGCGGCACAGGCCACCAGAACGGCCGCCGCCAGCGCCGGCAGCCCGGGTGCCAGCGCGGCCGCCACCAGCGCCACCCCGGTCACCACCGAGAGCACGGCCACCAGTCGCCGCCGGTTGGCGGTGTCGCCCAGCGGGGCGAAGAACAGCAGCCCCAGCGCATAGCCGAGCTGCGCCACCGAGGCCACCCAGCCCGCGCCGGAGGCGGGTATGCCGAAGCCGCGGGCGATCAGGGTGAGCAGCGGGATGGCCAGATAGATATTGGCGGCGGTGACCGCCGTGCACAGGGCGATGATGCCCAGCGGCACACCGGCGGACGGCTCCGGCCGCTCGGCTGCGGACGAGGGCGTGGTGCTGCGCGGCACACGCGTCGCGGACGGGGAAGTCATGGAAGGCGGCTCCTAACCAACTGGTTGGTTGAGATCTTGTGATCTTTCCGCCCCTGCTGTCAACCAAATAGTTGGTTGGCTACCATGCCGCCATGGCAGCACCCCGGGATCCCGAAGCGACCAAGGCCCGCATCTTCGCCGCGGCCACCGCAGAGTTCGCCGCGCACGGCATCGCCGGCGCCCGTATCGACCGCATCGCACGCGAGGCCAAGGCCAACAAGCAGCTGATCTACGCCTACTTCGGGAACAAGGCGGAGCTGTTCTCCCAGGTCCTGGAGAAGCGGCTGACCCAGCTGGCGGTGGACATCCCGGTCGACGCGGACGACCTGGACGGCTGGCTCGACCGGCTGATGGACTACCACCGGGCCAACCCCGAGCTGATCCGGCTGATGTACTGGGAGGGCCTGGAGTACGGCGCCGGCGCCTTCCCGCACGAGGAGGAGCGCAGAAAGCACTACGACCGGAAGGTGGCGGCCTTCGCCGAGGCGCAGCAGAAGGGCGCCATCAGCTCCGACATTCCCCCGGCCGACCTGCTCTTTATGCTGCTCGCCCTGGTCTCCTGGCCGACCGTGCAGCCGCATATGCGGCGGGTGGTGACCGGAGACACCGAGGAGGACCGCGAACGGCTGCGCTCCTCGGTGCGGATGGCCGCGCACCGGATGACCAGGCGCTGACCCGTGACCAGGCGCCGACCCGCTTCCGGGTCAGCCCTGGAGCAGCCCTGGATCAGCCGGCGTCGGCGCCGATCTTGCCCAGCAGGTCCACGATCCGGCCCTGAACCTCGGCGCTGGTGGACCGCTCGGCCAGGAACAGCACCGTCTCCCCGGAAGCCAGCCCCGGCAGCTGGGCCGGGTCGATACCGGCCGAGGTGTAGACGACCAGCGGTGTCCGGCTGAGCATGCCGTTGCCGCGCAGCCAGTCGATGATCCCGGCCCGCCGGCGGCGCACCTGCATCAGGTCCATCACCACCAGGTTGGGGCGGATCTGCCCGGCCAGGGTGACCGCCTCGCTGTCGGTGGCGGCACAGGCAACCTGGATCCCGCGCCGCTCCAGGGTGGCGGTCAGCGCGTTGGCGATCGGCTCATGCTCCTCGATCAGCAGCACCCGGGCAGGGTGCATCTCGCTGTCCCGGGGGGCCAGCGCCTTGAGCAGCACGGCCGGGTCGGCGCCATAGGCGGCCTCCCGGGTGGCCTGGCCCAGGCCCGCCGTCACCAGCACCGGCACCTCATTGGCCACCGCCGCCTGACGCAGCGACTGGAGCGCGGTACGGGTGATCGGGCCGGTCAGCGGGTCGACGAACAACGCCGCCGGGTAGGCCGAGATCTGCGCGTCCACCTCCTCACGGGAGTGCACGATCACCGGGCGGTAGCCGCGGGTGGTGAGCGCCTGCTCGGTGGAGGCGTCCGGCGCGGGCCACACCAGCAGCCGGCGCGGGTTGTCCAGCGGCTCGGGCGGCAGCTCGTCGTCCACCGGCGGGCGGGGGGCCGCCGGCCTGGTGACGGTGCCGGGCTCGGTGCCGCCCAGGATCTCCACCGCGCCGTTCGGCCCGTCCAGCGGTTCCGGGCCCTCGGCGCCCTCGTCGGGCGCGCCGATGGCGAAGGCACGGCCTTCGGGTGCGGGTGCGGGTGCCGGGGCCGGGGCCGGGCGCGGGGCGGTCTTGGCCTCGCGTTCGCCCTCCGCCGGATTGGCGAGCTTGCGCCGCCGGCCCGAGCCGACGCCGGTGCCGCCGGGCGGGGTGGCATCGGCGGCCATGGCGAACGGGGCGCCCTGCCCCAGGGTGCGCACACTGATCGGCCGTGCGGTGGCCTCGGGCTTGGCCTGCTGGCCGCCGCCCGGCTCCTCGGCCAGCGGCCGGCGCGCCCGGCGACGGCCGGAGGGCGCGGAGTCGGCGGCGGTGCCGGGTACGGCCGGGGCGCCGTCGGTGGCGGGAGGGCCCGCCGGGACCGGGTGGCTCGCCGGGACCGGGTGGCCCGCCGCCCCCGAACCACCGTCATCGCTCCGCCCGCGATGGGCGCCGGACGCCTTGCCGTTCTCGGGCGCGTCGGGACCCGCGGACACGGCCGGAGCGCCGTGCTCGGCGGCGCCGGGGTACCCGCCCGGCGCGGCGGAGTCACCGGGAGCCGCCGGGGGCTTTGGACCGTCCTGCGCGGCAGGGGCGTTGAGCGTCCGGGTTCCGGCGAGCGGCTTGGCATCACCGGCTCGGGCGGGGCCGTCGGGGCCGGCGTATGCCGCCGGTCCCTCATGAGCGGCCGGACTTCCGGACGCGGCCGAACCATGGTGCGCGGCAGGAGCGTTGTGCGCGGCCGGGCCATGGTGCTTGGCGGGGCCGGTGGCCAAGGGGTCCGCGTACGCCGCCGGCCCTTCATGGACGGCCGGATCCCCCTGAGCGGACGGCCGGTCGTGGGCGGCCGAACCGCCGCCTGCGGCAGGGGCGTTGGGTGCGGCCGGGCCGGCCGGCGCGGCCCCGTCGATGGGTACGGCCTGGCCGGCGGGGGCAGCCGGGCCACCCGCCGTGGGCGCGGCGCCGTCCCCGGGAGCGCCCGGCCTGCCACCGCTCCCCTCGGCCCCGTCCGGGGCGGGACCGCCGTTGCCGGCGCGGGCCGGCTGGGCGGGGACCGCCGGGTCGGGTGCGGGAGGCAGGGCGAAGGCCGGTCGCCCGGCCTCCGGTCCGGGCCCCGGCCGGGCGGCGGCGGGCCGTTCGGCGTCCGCCTGGACCGGGATCGGGAGTTCGGGGGCCTCGGCGACCGCGCGCCGGGCGCGCCGGCCGGAGGGCGCGGCGACCGGCTCCGCGGCGCCGCCGTCACCCGGGGCGCGGTCGGCCGCCGCCGGCGGCAGCGCGAACGCGGCCCGGGGCGCCTCGGGTTCGCTGTTCTCGCGGCGGGCCCGGCGGCCGCCACCCGGCTGCGCGGGCACCCGGCCGGCACCCGTGGACGACTCCTCGGCGGCCGGTGCGCGGCGCCGCCCGGTCGGCTGGGCGGTGGCCGCCTCCGGCCGTTCCGCCTCACCTTCGGCCGGCTCCACGGGGCGCTTGGCGCGCCGTCCGCTGCCCGGCTCGACGGCCGGGGCCTCGGGGGCCCGGGGCGCGGGCATCGGCATTATCGTCGTGCCGCTGCCGATGCTGGGGGGCGACTCGGGGCGGTCCGGCGCGGCGGCCACCGGCCCGGCCGCCGAGCTCAGCGGCACCTCCAGGACGTACGCCTGACCGCCCGCGGCCCCCGGCACCTCATGGGTCTGCAGCACTCCGCCGTGCCGGCGGACCACCCCGCGCACAATCGGCTGGTGCACCGGGTCCCCCCCGGCGTACGGGCCGCGGACCTCGATGCGCACCACCGCGTCCCGCTTGGCGGCGGCCACCACGATGGTGGAGTCGGACGGGGTGCCCCCGGCGGGGGCGTTGCCGGTGGCGTCCACCCCGGCCACATCCGCGATCAGATGGGCGAGGGCCCGGGCGAACCACTCGGGGTCCACCTCGACCTCGAGTTCAGGCGCGTGCACCGCGAACTGGGCGCGGCCCGGCCCGATCAGCTCGACGGCGCCCTCCACACCGGCCGCCACCACCTCGTCCAGCGCGGCCGGCCGGCGCACCAGCTTGCTTTCGCCGGTCTCCAGCTGCTGGTGGGCCAGGACGTTGTCGACCAGCTTGGCCATCCGCCCGTACCCGGCGGCCAGGTGGTGCAGGATCTGGTTGGCCTCCGGCCACAGCTGGCCGGCCGGATCGTCGGCCAGCGAGCCCAGCTCGGCCCGCAGCTCCTTGAGCGGGCCGCGCACCGAGCCGTCCAGCAGGTCCACCAGCTGCTGGTGACGGGCGGCCAGCGCGTCATAGGGGCGGCGGTCGGTGAAGGTCATCACCGCGCCGACCAGCTGGTCGCCGTCGCGCACCGGGGCGGTGGTCAGGTCGACCGGCACCGAGCGGCCGTCCTTGGCCCACAGCACCTGCCCGCGCACCCGGTGCTTGCGCCCGGAGCGCAGGGTGTCGGCGATCGGCGACTCCTCGTACGGGAAGGGCGAGCCGTCCGCGCGGGAGTGGTGGATCAGCGGATGCAGCTCGCGGCCGCCCAGGTCGCTGGCGCGGTAGCCGAGGATCTGCGCGGCGGAGGGGTTGACCAGCACCACCTTGCCGGCGGTGTCCACGCCCACCACGCCCTCGGCCGCGGCGCGCAGGATCATCTCCGTCTGCCGCTGCTGGCGGGCGAGTTCGGCCTCGGTGTCCAGGGTGCCGGTGAGGTCCCGTACGACGATCATCAGCAGCTCGTCGCCGGTGTACCCGGAGTGCGCGTCGGCGTAGGGGGTGCGGCCGTCCTCCAGGTTGGCGCTGGTCACCTCGACCGGGAACTCGGTGCCGTCGGTGCGGCGGGCGATCATCCGGGTGGGCCTGGTGCGCCCGGCGTTCTTCTCCTCCTCCGGCAGCCGCATGGAACCGGGGATGCGGCGGGAGTCGAAGGAGGGCAGCAGGTCCAGCAGTCCGCGCCCGACCAGGCCGGTGCCCGGCACCTCGAAGGTTCCCAGCGCGATGTGGTTGGCGTTGACGACCGTGCCGTTGCAGTTGACCAGCAACAGCGCGTCCGGAAGGGCGTCGAGTATGGCTGCGAGGCGAGCAGCGCCTCGGGATGGCCTGCTGCTCACTGCGACGCATCCTCCCTGGTTACCGCACGTGCCACCGCCGGGCCGGTGCCCCAGCGACCGGCTGGGGGACTGCCGCCGTCCCGCGGCGTGTTGTCGGAGGGAAGTCTACGGGCTGCGGAGTCCGGTGCGACGGCGGATGAGGGGTGTGCGGGACCTGCCGCGTGTCGGCCGGGTCGCGGTCACCGGCTGTCCGGGCCGGTCAGCGCGAACTGCCCAGCAGGTGCGAGAACTTGTTCCAGCGGGCGATCTCGCAGCCGTTGAGCCGGTTGAAATCGGCGTTGACCCGGCGCCCGGCCCAGACGCCGGTGACATGGGCGCGCTGCGGCCCGCCGTAGATCATCGTGCAGTCGCTGCCGGCCGGCACCGGGGCGAACGGGTCGGTGCCCCACCGGGTCTGCTGGTCCAGCTGGCGGCAGGCCGCGGCGGGATCGGGCAGGGTGCCGCCGGCGGGGTGGCAGTAGAGGTCGTAGCTGCCGTCGTGGCTGGTGTCCTTGAGGGTGACCGTGAGGTGGTCCATCGCCTCGGGCGCCGGCAGCGGGACCGGGGCGGCGGTGGCCGCGGCCGGCAGTACCGCGGGGGCCAGCAGGGCGGGGGCCAGGGCGAGGGTGCCGAGCAGCAGACGGCGCAGGGGCATCGGGGCTCCAGAACGAGGGACGGGCAGAAGTGGTGCGGGGGCGGCCGAGGGTCGGGCCTCGCACCTCTAACGCGCCGGGCCCGCGCGCGTTGCGTGCTCCGGAAGTGCTTTGCCCCATGGGTGCGACGCCCGGTACCGTAGAGTGCGATTGGTGGCGAGCCAGCAGGCTGTGTCATCATCTGCAACGCAACACCCGCGCTCGCGCGGGTGTGCTGGAGGCGTCGCCTAGTCCGGTCTATGGCGCCGCACTGCTAATGCGGTTTCGGCTTTAAAGCTGATCGAGGGTTCAAATCCCTCCGCCTCCGCAGCCGGAAGAGCCCCGGTCGTCCTGGACGACCGGGGCTCTTGTCGTAGGGCCGGCAGGGGGTCGCGGTAGCGCGCTGTATGGCGTTTTCGCAGGTCAATCGGGGTGCGCTTAACGGATTTCGTCTCTCGGCGGGGTTCATGTAATGTTGTTCCCGCAACGCCGACCGGCCGGGAAAACGGCCGGGAAGCCAAGCGCTCGTAGCTTAACGGATAGAGCACTTGACTACGGATCAAGAGGTTGCAGGTTCGAATCCTGCCGAGCGCACAGCCGAGAGGCTGGGACCAGGAAACTGGTTTCGGTGGTCTCGACCGTCGCGGGGTGGAGCAGCTCGGTAGCTCGCTGGGCTCATAACCCAGAGGTCGCAGGTTCAAATCCTGTCCCCGCTACTGAAGCCCAGGGCCCGGTACTCAAAGTGCCGGGCCCTGGGTGTTTTTCCTGCCCGCCGCTCCTGCCCGCCGCCGGGATGTCACCGTTTTCTCAGCCGATTCCAAGACGGCGGAAAGACCCCTCTCACCGGCCGCCGCCAGGCTGTGGCGCATGACCCTTACAGCTACTGACGCGCGGGTGCTGGTCGTGGGGGATCTGGTGCTCGACGAGGAGAGCCGCGAGTGTTCCCGGGGCGGTGTTCCGGTCCGGCTCACCGGTACCGAGTTCGCGCTGCTGCGCTTTCTGATGCGCAACCCGGGCCGGGTGCTCGGCAAGGCGCAGATCCTGGAACGGGTGTGGGACCACGGCTTCTGCCCGGGAGCCCGGGCCAATGTGGTCGAGCTCTATATCTCCTATCTGCGGAAGAAGATCGACGCCGGACGCCCGCCGATGATCCACACCAGGCGTGGGGTGGGGTATCTGCTGAAGCCCGCCTGACGGCCGCCTGAGGCTCGCCGAAAATCTCTTGTACGCCGTATGGCGAGGCTTGTACGGTGTACGACGCCCACTGCTCGTACACCGTACAAGGAGTTTTCATGTCGGCGTCCACCGCCGCTGCCGTCGCCCCGCCGCAACGTCATGCCGCGCGCTGGGTGATCCTCGGTGCGATCTGCCTGGCGCAGCTCACCGTCCTGCTGGACAACACCGTGCTCACTGTGGCGATCCCCTCCCTCACCCGGGAGATGGGCGCCGCGACCTCCGACATCCAGTGGATGATCAACGCCTATTCGCTGGTGCAGTCGGGTCTGCTGCTGACGGCCGGGAACGCCGCCGACCGTTATGGGCGCAAGAAGATGCTGGCCACCGGGCTGGTGCTGTTCGGGCTCGGCTCGCTGGCCGCGGCCCTGTCGCAGACCACCGGTGAACTGATCGCCGTCCGGGCCGGGATGGGCGTCGGCGGCGCGCTGCTGATGACCACCACCCTCGCCGTGGTGATGCAGGTCTTCGACGCCGAGGAGCGCACCAAGGCCATTGGCATCTGGGGTGCGGTGGCCTCGCTGGGCTTCGCGGCCGGGCCGCTGATCGGCGGTGCGCTGCTGGCCCGCTTCTGGTGGGGCTCGATCTTCCTGGTCAACCTGCCGGTGGCGGCGCTGGCCCTGGTGGCGGTGGTCCGGCTGGTGCCGGAGTCCAAGAACCCGGCCGGGGAACGGCCCGATGTGGTGGGCGCGGTGCTCTCCACCATCGGCATGACCGGTGTGGTCTTCGCCATCATCAACGGCCCCCAGCACGGCTGGACCTCGGGCTGGGTGCTGGTCTCGGCGCCCATCGGCCTGGTGGTGCTGGCGCTGTTCGCCCTGTGGGAGCGCCGCGTTCCGTATCCCATGCTGGATATGCACTTCTTCGGTGACCGGCGCTTTGTGGGCGCGGTGACCGGGGGCATCCTGGTGGCCTTCGGGCTGGGCGGCTCCATCTTCCTGCTCACCCAGCATCTGCAACTGGTGCTCGGCTACGGGCCGTTGGCCACCGGTCTGCGGATGACGCCGCTGGCGCTGATGGTGGTGGTGCTCAACCTCACCGGTGTCGGCGCCCGGCTGCTGGGCAAGGTCGGCACCCCGGTGAGCATCGCCCTGGGCATGGGGCTGCTGGCCGCCGGCCTGGCCGCGGTGGCGGTGCTGGGAGCGCACCACTACCCGGGGATGTGCTTCGGCCTGGTCCTGATGGGCACCGGCCTGGCCCTCGCCTCCCCCGCCATGGCCACCGCCATCATGTCCGCGATCCCGCCGGAGAAGGCGGGCGTGGGGGCCGGAGTCAACGGCACCCTGGCGGAGTTCGGCAACGGCCTGGGCGTGGCCGTGCTGGGCGCGGTGCTCAACTCCCGCTTCGCCGCGCTGCTCCCGGCCGTGGCGGCCGGTGCGGCCTCGCTGCCCGATGCGCTGGGCCGGGCCCACGGTGGCGCCCAACGCGCCGAGGTGTCCCATGCCTTCGCCTCCGGGGTGCACACCGCACAACTGGTGGGCGCGGCGGCGGTGCTGGCCGGCGGCCTGCTGGCGGCGGTGCTGCTGCGCCGGGCCGAGCGGACCGACGCCAAGCAGGCCGCCTAGCGAGGGCCGGCGGCTCCTGGCGCGGGTCGCATGGGTGCGGCTGCCCGCGTGAGAGCCGCCGCTCGCGGGCCGGCCGTCACTTCGGTGCCGGAGGCAGCCGGCCGGGCGGCAGGGCCGGGGCCGGCGGGCAGGCCCTAGCATTCGACTCGTACCACCACCGGCGCAGCCGAGAGGAAAGCCGCATATGGCCACCGGAGGACGCCTCCCACAGACCAGCGTCTGGCTCTCCGAGAAGAAGCCCCGTCAGGCGTCGGGGGCCACCGGAGCCCTGGACCTCGACCGCATCGTCGAGGCCACCATCCGGCTGCTGGACGCCGAGGGGCTGGCCAAGTTCTCCATGCGCCGGCTGGCGGCCGAGCTCAAGGTGACCGCCATGTCCGTCTACTGGTACGTGGACACCAAGGACCACCTGCTGGAACTGGCGCTGGACGCGGTCAGCGGCGGGATGCGGCTGCCGGACGCCTCGGACGAGAGCGCGGACTGGCGCGAGCAGCTGCGCCAGCTGGCCACCGAGTACCGGGACTCGCTGGTCGCCCATCCCTGGGTGACCCAGCTGGTGGCCCGGTATCTCAACCTCGGGCCGTCCGCGCTGGCGCTCTCCAACGCCGCCCTGCTGGTGATGCGGCGCAGCGGCATTCCGGAGGAGAAGCGCAACGGCGCCCTGGCGGCGCTGTTCCAGTTCGTCTACGGCTATGCCGCCATCGAGTCCGTCTACCACGAGAAGTGCCGGGCGGCGGGGATGAGCCAGGACGAGTACTTCGCCAGTGTGGTGGAGGTCTTCTCCCGCCAGTTGCAGGGCCCGGACGCCTATGACGAGGTGGCCCGGGCGGTGGACCAGCAGGACGGGGTGTCCGTCGAGGAGATGCGCCGCAGGGACTTCTCGGTCGCCATGGAGACGGTCATCGCCGGTATCGAGGCGCTGCGCGACCGGGCGCCGGAGCCGGCGGAGCAGGACCGGCCCGGCCGGAAAGCGGAGTAGAACCGGCCCGGCCGGAAAAGCAGCCGGCCCCGGCGATCGTGCCGGCCGTCCCTTGCCGGTGTGCGAATCGCCGGGGCCGCGGTGCCGGGAACCGTATCCATGCCGTTCGGGTTCCCGGGCCGCCGGCGGGGCGGAGGTCCGCTCGAAAACGCCCCGCCGACGGGGTCGGTCAGCCCGCCTGGGCGGCGGGCTCGGTGGCCGGTTCGGCCTCGGTGGACGCCGGGGAACCGTGGTGCCGGGACTTCAGGGCGACCTCCTTGATGAACAGCGTCAGCAGGAGGGCGGCCAGGGCACAGGGCGCGGCATAGGCGAAGACATCGCCGATGCCATGGCCGTAGGAGGACTCCATGATCGTCCGCAGCGGGGCGGGCAGCTGCGACGGGTCGGGGATGTCACCGCCGCCGGCACCGTGCCTGGCCAGCGCCGCGCCCTGCGGGCCCAGCGCGGTCAGGCCGTCCACCACATAGTCCTTGACCTTGGTGCCCAGCACCGCGCCCAGCGCCGAGACGCCCACCGCACCGCCCAGGGTGCGGAAGAAGGTGACCACCGAGCTGGCCGCGCCCAGGTCCTGGGGGGCCACCTGGTTCTGGGCGGCCAGCACCAGGTTCTGCATCATCATGCCCATGCCCATGCCCATCAGCGCCATATAGCAGGCCAGCTGCCAGTACGGGGTGTCCGCCCGCATGGTGCCGAGCAGGCCCAGGCCGCCGGTGAGCAGCACGCCACCGGCGACCAGCCAGCCCTTCCAGCGGCCGGTCTTGGTGATGATCTGGCCGGAGACGGTGGAGGAGAGGAACAGCCCGGTGATCATCGGGATGGTCATCACGCCCGACATGGTGGGGGTCTTGCCCCGCGCCAGCTGGAAGTACTGGGAGAAGAAGACCGTGCCGGAGAACATGGCGACGCCGACGAAGAGGCTGGCGGCGGAGGACAGCGCGATGGTCTTGTTGCGGAACAGCCGCAGCGGAATGATCGGTTCGGCGGCCTTGGACTCGACCAGGACGAAGATGGCGCCCAGCACCACCGAGCCGCTCACCATCACCGCGGTCTGCCAGGAGAGCCAGTCGTAGTTCTTGCCCGCCAGGGTGACCCAGATCAGCAGCAGGGTCGCGGCGGCGGAGATGAAGAAGGCGCCCAGCCAGTCGACCTTGACGTCCCGCTTGACGGTCGGCAGGTGCAGGGTGCGCTGCAGCACGATCAGCGCGATCACCGCGAAGGGCACACCGACGTAGAAGCACCAGCGCCAGCCCAGCCAGCTGGTGTCGGTGATGACGCCGCCGAGCAGCGGACCGCCCACGGTCGCCACGGCGTAGGTGGCGCCGAGATAGCCGCTGTAGCGGCCACGCTCCCGCGGCGTGATCATCGCGGCCATCACGATCTGGGCCAGCGCCGACAGACCGCCCACGCCGATGCCCTGTACCACCCGGCAGGCGATCAGCATGCCGGTGTTCTGCGACAGGCCGGCCACCACCGAACCGCTGACATAGATCACCAGCGACGCCTGGACCAGCAGCTTCTTGCTGAACAGGTCGGAGAGCTTGCCCCACAGCGGGGTGGTCGCGGTCATTGACAGCAGGGCCGCGGTGACCGTCCAGGTGTAGGCGGACTGGCTGCCATGCAGATCGTGCATGATCTTCGGCAGCGCGTTGGAGACGATGGTGGACGACAGGATCGCCACAAACATGCCCAGCAGCAGCCCGGACAGGGCGCGCATGATCTGGGCGTGGGTCATCGGGGCGGCGGCGCCCTGGGGTTCGGTGTGGCTGTCCCGCACACCTGGCGGTGTGGTCTTGGCCATGGGTTTCCTCTCCTGGTGAGGGTGGTTACGCGGGTGTACGGGTGAGGGTGGGATCGGCCGCCCAGGGCTGTGGCCCGCGCGGCCGGCATTCGCCGAAGCCCTCGCGGAGCCGGGCGAGCAGCCCGATGACACGGGCCACATCGTCGTTCGACCAGTCGTGCAGACAGCCGGCCAGCGCCTCGGCATAGCGGGCCGAGACCTGGTCCAGCAGCGCCTCTCCGCTGGGGGTGATGCGCAGCAGCCGGGACCGCTTGTCCAGCGGGTCGCAATTGCGCTCCAGCCAGCCGCGCTCGGCGGCATGGGCGACATGGCGGCTGGTCACCGACATATCGATCACCATCAGCTCGGCGAGCTTGCTCATCCGCAGCTCGCCGTACTGCTTGAGCAGCGACAGCACGATGGCGGAGGTGGGCGAGCACTCCGGGGGGAGGGTCCGGCTGAGGCCGCGCTTGATCACGCCGATGGCGCCGAGCTGCCGGGAGAGCTCCTGGTACTGCTCGAAGGCGGCCATGGATCCTCCAGATAGGTTGCTTAGGGCAACCATAGGAAAGTTTGGTTGCTGAAGGCAAGTGAAATGGCGCCACGGGCAGTAAAGGGATGGCCAAGGATTCACTCGGGTGGGGTCAAGCCGGGCCCGGCCGCGCGGGCCGCCGCCGCTCTTCGCTAGGGTCCTGACCCATGGCCAACCCCCATCAGCAGAGCCCCGAGGGCAACTACGACCCGGCGGGCAGCACCCAGATGTTCCGCGCCTTCGTCGACGAGGGCGCACCCGGCAGCCGGGCCTCCGCGCCGGCCGCCCCGGCCCGCTCCGGCGGCCCGAAGACCGGAGTGATCGTCGGCGTGATCGTCGCGCTGGTGGCGGTCGCTGCGGTGGCCTGGCTGGCGCTGGGCTGATCCGGCTCCCCGGACTTCGGTTCCACCCGTTCTATGGACTTCAGTTCCACTGGACCCATACGTCCCGGGTCTCCAGATGGGCGTCCGGCGGCACTCGCCGGGCGTCCACACACACCCGCCAGCCCTGTTTCCTGACCCGCCCCGGGCCGATCGGCACCGGCAGCGGCCGGGTGGCCGGCAGGGCCGCCAGCTCCGCGCCGCCCGCCGCGATCACATGGGCGCCGAAGATCACGGTGCCCTGGGCCACCGGCGCGGGTCCGGCGTTGGCGAACACCAGTGACACCTGCTCGCACCATCGCGGCCCGCCCGGCGCCCGGCGCGGCTCGGTGACGGTCAGGGCCGCGCTCGCGGCCGGCCGGGGCGCGGCCGACGGGGAGGACGGCGGGCGGGGAGACGGCCGGCGGGGGGCCGTGGGTGCGGTGCGAACCGCCGCGCTCGGGCCCGGTGCGGCGCCTGGGCCGGGCAGCGAAAGATGAATCCGGCCGCCACCACGCCCGGTGGGGCGGGCGGTCGGCGGGGGCGTGGCTGCGGTGTCCGGGGCAGGCAGCGGGAAGAGCCTTACCCCGCCGGTGGGCGGTACCGGCCCGGTGGGCCCGGCATCCCCCAGCAGCACCCGGCTCTCCGGCTCGCCACTGCCGCACCCCGTGGCGACAAGGCCCAGACAGAGCGCGGCAGTTGACACCAGTGCCGGTATCCGGTGATGCGTCCTCGGTCGCATCACCCCAGTGTGGCTGACGGACCGTCAGCGGCCTAGGGGTCTGCCGAGTGGCTCAGTCGGCGATCAGCCCCTCCCGGAGCTGGGACAGTGTCCGGGTCAGCAGCCGGGAGACATGCATCTGGGAGATGCCCACCTCCTCGCCGATCTGCGACTGCGTCATATTGGCGAAGAACCTCAGCATGATGATCTGCCGCTCCCGGGGCGGCAGTTTGGCCAGCAGCGGCTTGAGCGACTCCCGGTACTCCACGCCCTCCAGCGCCGAGTCCTCATAGCCCAGCCGGTCGGCCAGCGAGCCCTCGCCGCCGTCGTCCTCCGGGGAGGGGGAGTCCAGCGAACTGGCCGTGTAGGCGTTGCCCACCGCGAGCCCGTCGACCACATCCTCCTCGGAGACCCCCAGACACAGGGCCAGTTCCGGGACGGTGGGCGAGCGGTCCAGCTTCTGGGCCAGTTCATCGCTGGCCTTGGTCAGCGCCAGCCGCAGCTCCTGCAGCCGGCGCGGCACCCGCACCGACCAACTGGTGTCCCGGAAAAAGCGTTTGATCTCACCCACCACGGTGGGCATGGCGAACGTCGGGAATTCCACGCCCCGTTCGCAGTCGAACCGGTCGATCGCCTTGATCAGGCCGATGGTGCCGACCTGGACGATGTCCTCCATCGGTTCGTTGCGGCTGCGGAACCGGGCCGCGGCATAGCGCACAAGGGGGAGGTTGAGCTCGATGAGGGTGTCGCGGACATATGTGCGCTCGGCGCTGTCCCGTTCCAGCGTCGCCAGACGCAGGAAGAGGGTGCGGGAGAGGGTGCGGGTGTCGATGGCTTCGCAGTCGTCGAGCACGGCTGGCGGTGCGTCATTGGCGAGCACCTTAGCGCTGCCCAGGTCTACGGACATGCCACCCCCTTGAGGTCGCGGACGGATCACAGCAACCCCCTCCGGCGAGAGGGGTTCAGCCTCCACCTGAATACCGGAGGCTGCGCTGTGGCAAACGCAGTTCCTGCAGAATGTCACATGTCGGCAACACGCTGTAGCGTCAAGTCGACATATCTGCCGCATGACATCGCAGTGGGGGTCCCCCGTGAGGGTTAGGCGTCGATTCGATTTGCGGAGCGCAGTCTGGCGAAGCTTCGGGAGAGCAGCCGGGACACATGCATCTGGGAGACCCCCAGCTCCGCGCTGATCTGCGACTGGGTCAGATTGCTGTAGTAGCGCAGCAGCAGAATGCGCTGTTCCCGCTCCGGCAGTTGGACCAGCAGATGCCGTACCAGGTCCCGGTGCTCCACCCCGGCCAGCGCCGGATCCTCGTAGCCGAGCCGGTCCAGCAGGCCGGGCAGCCCGTCACCCTCCTGGGCCGCCTCCAGCGAGGTGGCGTGGTAGGAGCGGCCGGCCTCGATGCAGGCCAGCACCTCGTCCTCGCCGATCTTCAGCCGCTCGGCGATCTCCGCCGTGGTGGGGGACCGGCCGTGCAGCACGGTCAGGTCCTCGGTGGCGCCGTTGACCTGCACCCACAGCTCATGCAGTCGGCGCGGGACATGCACGGTGCGCACGTTGTCCCGGAAGTAGCGCTTGATCTCACCGACCACGGTGGGCATGGCGAAGGTGGGGAACTGCACCCCCCGGTCCGGGTCGAAGCGGTCGATGGCGTTGATCAGGCCGATGGTGCCGACCTGGATCACGTCCTCCATGGGCTCGTTGCGGCTGCGAAAGCGCGCCGCCGCGTACCGCACCAGCGGCAGATTGGCCTCGATCAGCGCGGCGCGCACGCGGGCGTGCTCCGGAGTGCCGGGCTCCAGGGTGGCGAACTCCTTGAAGAGCACCTGGGTCAGTGCCCTGGCGTCCGCTCCCCGGCTCTCCCGGGGCCGGGAGCCCTCGGCGTACTCCGGTGCGCCGGTCTCCTCGGGGGTGGCCGCCGGATCGCCCGGCCCGGCCGGCTCGGTCGTCGGCCCGGTCGGCTCGGGGCGGCGTGGCGGGACTTCGGGCGCTGTTCGGGCCGGCACGGTCACACAACACCCCTTCACGGTCAGCACTTGGGCAGTTGGGCCACTAAGGAGGAGCATCTACCAACAAGGGTCGTCAAAAGCGGTCATAGCATCACAAGACATGTCCACTGTGTGCAAGCACCGGATCACTCCGTGTTGGCCGGGGAAACGGGCATGAAAGACGGCCCCTCACCAGGTGGTGCGGGGCCGGTGCGGGGAGCCGGGCTCAGCAGGGGTAGTCGGCGATCACCCACGTGGCGAACTCCCGCCACAGCGCCACGCCCGCCTGATGGGCCGGGTGCTCCAGATAGAGCCGGAGGGCCGGCTGGTCGTCCACGGCGGAGTTGATGGCGAAGTCATAGGCGATGGGCCGGTCGGAGATGTTCCAGCCGCACTCCCACACCCGCAGCTCGGGGATCTCCCCGCCCAGCTTCTCGAAGGCCCGCACACCGGCCGCCACCCGCGGGTCGTCGCGCTCGACGCCCTCATTGAGCTTGAAGAGGACCAGGTGACGAATCACGGGGCTGCCGCCTTCCGGGGGTACGGGCTCACTTGATCAGCTGGGTCATAAACTCGCCGACGCTCTTGGCGGCGTCCGAGATCCCCTCGAACCCTATCTGGACCAGTTCGGCGGCCCGGGCGGGGGAATGGATGATGGTGTAGGCCACAAAGATGCCCACGGCCCAGAGCGTGACCCGCTTCGCTTGCGCCATCGTCGCCATGCCTCCCCTGCCTCCCTGCCGGCCGCCTGTCGTCCGTCCCCCAAGGTGGGCGAGAGTCTAACCGTACATATGGGCGAAGTTGGTCCCCTGGGGGGCGGTGCGTCGCTTCCCTCACGCCGTCTTTAAGGACTTAAGGCCCGGAAAGCGGGGTCCTTCGCCCACTCGGGGGCGGGGTCCAAGGACGGAGGATGGAAGCAGCGGCCGACGGACCTGGCAGGAATCCGGCGGCCGGGATGACGGCCCCGCTGCGGGGCCCGGCCGCGAGCTTCCCCCCGAGCGCGGCCCGGGCCTGGCGGCCGTCTCCTCGTGAGGGGAAGCGGCTTGTCCCCCCGATGCCGCTTCCCCTCTCCCGCTTCGCGAAGCCCCGGCCCGGCGGCCGGGGCTTCCGCGTTTCCCCACGCCCCGGTAAAGGGGAGCCAACCTCTTGTCGACAGGCGCCAGTTGGCCCTGCGACAGAGGTGAGAACCGCCCACCGCCGGGGCACCAGAAAGGCACACGGCAGTCCGAGGGCGTGATCCAGCGCCGTGGCGGACCGGGTGAGGAGAACGGTGAGGTTCGCATGGGCGGGTACGAGCTCGCCTTCACCATGCGGGAGCGTGTGGCGGGGGGAGCGGTCATGGTGGAACTGCGGGGAGAGATCGACATATTGGCCGACCAGGAGCTGGGACCCCGGCTGGAGGCGCTGGCGGCCTGCTGCCCGGACCTGGTGGTCGACCTGAGTGCGGTGACGTTTCTGGACGCCAGCGGGTTGCGGCTGCTGCTGCGGACGCGCAACCAGCTGGCCCGCCGGGGCGGCCGGCTGCGGGTGGTGCCGGGTGGCCCCCGGGTGAGCAGGGTGATCCGGATCGCCGGGCTGCGCACGGCCTTCGAGTGGCTGGAGGGGACGCCCATGGCTGAGGCGCCCATGGCGCAGGAGTGCTCTTTCCAGGACGGGGGCGTGCCCGCCTGAGGAGGCCGCCCGCGGCGCACCGGCCGCGGACGGCCCATGGACTCAGCCGGCCGACCGCCGCAGCCGCAGCAGGGAGTCGGTCAACCGGTCCACCTCCTCAGGGGTGTTGTAGAGGGCCAGTGAGGCGCGGGCCGCGCTGTCCAGGCCGTAGTGGCGCAGGGAGGGCTGGGCGCAGTGGTGGCCGGCCCGGATGGCGATGCCGTCCCGGTCCAGCCACTGGGCGACCTCGCCCGGGTCGGACCCGGCCAGGGTGAAGGTCAGCACCGCGATCTTCCCCGGCGCCGAGCCCAGGACCTCCAGGCCCGGTACCGAGGCCAGGGCCTGCTGGGCGTACTCCAGCAGGGACTCCTCATAGGCGGCGACCTCGGCACGGCCGAAGGAAGTCAGCCAGTCGATGGCGGCGTGCAGGCCGACCACTCCGGCGATGTTCCCGGTACCCGCCTCGAAGCAGTGCGGTACCGGGGCGTAGCTGCTGCCGGTGAAGTCCACCTGCTCGATCATGTTGCCGCCGCCCTGCCAGGGCGGCATGGCCGCCAGCACCTCCGGCTTGCCGTAGAGCGCGCCGATGCCGGTGGGCCCGTAGAGCTTGTGGCCGGAGAACGCGTAGAAGTCGGCGTCCAACTCGCCGACGTCCACCGGGAAGTGGGCCACCGCCTGGGCGCCGTCCACCAGCACCCGGGCCCCGTAGCGATGGGCCAGCGCGGTCATCTCCCGCACCGGTGGCACGGTGCCCAGGGTGTTGGAGGCATGGCTGATGGCGACCAGCCGGGTGCGGTAGGAGAGCAGGCCCTCGAAGGCGCGCCGGTCGATGCTGCCGTCGGCCAGGAGCGGGACGGGCACCAGACGGGCCCGGGTCTCCCTGGCCACCAGCTGCCAGGGGACGATATTGGAGTGGTGCTCCAGGGCGCCCACCAGGATCTCGTCCCCGGGCCCCAGATTGGCCCGGCCCCAGCTCTGGGCGACCAGGTTGATCGCCTCGGTGGTGCCGCGGACAAAGCAGACGGTCTCCGGGGAGGGGGCGCCCAGAAAGCGGGCCACCGCCGCCCGTCCGGCCTCGTACGCCTCGGTGGCCTCCCGGGCCATGGTGTGGGCGCCGCGGTGGATATTGGAGTTGGCGCCGGCGTAGTAGGCGGCCAGCGCCTCGATCACCTGGCGCGGCTTCTGGGTGGTGGCCCCGTTGTCCAGCCAGACCAGCGGACGGCCGTTGACGGTGCGGTGCAGTACCGGTACGTCCCGGCGCGCGTCCTCCGGGGAGAAGGCGCCGGCGGTCCGGGGCCGTGCGTCAAGGTCAGCTGTAGTCATGGTACTTGGACACCTCGACGTTCCGCAGGACGGCGGCGGCGTCCTCCACCAGGATCGCGGTGTTGAAGTAGGCCGTCATCAGATAGGAGGTGATGGCCTTCTGGTCGGTGCCCATGTTCCGCATGGCCAGGCCGGGTTCCACCTCGTCCGGGACTTTGGACGGGCGCAGCCCGACCACGCCCTGGTCCGCCTCGCCGACCCGCATCAGCAGGATCTCGGTGACGCCGCCGGTGAAGCGCACCTTGTCGGAGGGCAGCAGCGGCACGCCCCGCCAGGTGAGCAGCGGGCTGCCGAAGCTGGTGTCGATCACCGGGGGCACACCCCGGCGGGTACATTCCCGGCCGAAGGCGGCGATGGCCCTGGGGTGGGCCACAAAGTAGCCCGGCTGCTTCCAGACCCTGGACAGCAGCTCGTCCATGTCGTCGGGGGTGGGGGCGCCGGTGCGGGTCTCCACCCGCTGGCCCGGGGCGATGTTGTTCAGCAGCCCGAACTCCGGGTGGTTGAGCATCATGGCCTCCTGGCGCTCGCGCAGCGCCTGGATGGTCAGGCCGGCCTGGGCCCTGGTCTGGTCGATGGGCCCGTTGTAGAGGTCGGAGACCCGGGTGTGCACCCGCAGCACGGTCTGGGCCAGGCTCATGTGGTACTCGCGCGGCGCGTCCTCGTACTCCACATAGGTGCCCGGGAGTTCGGGCTCACCGGTGTGGCCGGCGGCCAGGTCGACCGGCACCTCGGAGCCCGGGACCGGGGAGTGCCCGGCGAGGTACTCCGCCACGGCCGCGGCCAGGCCCTGGTCCTGGGAGCAGAGCCCGGCGAGCGCGGAGCGCTCCAGGGTGAGCGCGGTGCCCGGGGTGACGGCGGTGACCCGGTAGGGCATCCGCTCGCCACGGGTCCAGGCGGCGAGGTCGAAGAACTGGCCGTCGCCCAGCACCTCCAGCAGGGCGTCCGCGCCGTACCGGCCGGTGGTCCGCTTCTCGGCGCGGCCCACCACCAGGACCCACAGCCGGCCGGCGGGCTCGTCCTCGTCGGCCAGCAACTCCCCGGCCTCGAAGGAGGTCTGGGTGAACGAGCCGGCCAGCCGCTTCAGCAGGGCCGGGTCCGCCTCGCGCAGGAAGGGGATCTCACGCAGGTCCTCCGGGATGACACGGGCCGTGCCCTCCTCCTCGAAGGTGCTGATCCGGTCGTCGCCCAGGATGAAGGTACGCCGCCGGTTGACGCGGTAGACGCCGGAGTCGACATCCACCCAGGGCAGGGCGCGCAGCAGATAGCGGGGGGTGATGCCGCGCATCTGCGGGGTGGTCTTGGTGGTGGTCGCGAGTTGCCGGGCGGCGTCGGTGGTGAGACTGAGGCGATCGGACATGAGGTCCTCCCGGTCGGTGGGCCGCTGATCAGGGCGGACCGATCGTCCGGTTGGCCAACTGCGCTTCACAAGATGGCAGGTTGCGTAAATGTCCGGAACTGGGTTAACCATTTGGGGTGTTGCTGGTGGGTGGTCCGGACGGTCCGTCATGACGACCGGAAACGGTCGGTGGCATACCCGTTCGGGGTGTGCCCGGCAGTGGCAGCTGTGCCTCGCCGTGCAGCGCCAGCAATACCCCGGCCGTACCCGTGGCGAGGTCCATCGACAGCCGCTGCAGCCCCGGCAGCGGAAAGGCCGGCCGCCCCCGGTACGGAACGGCGTGCAGGGCCAGCCGACGGCGATGCAGCGCCACCGTCCGTGCGGGCCCGCCCAGCCGGGAGGCGGCGTACAGCAGCCCGGCCCGCCCGTCCAACAGTCCGCTGGACAGCGTCAGTTCGGTCGTCAGTCCGCGCCGGAGCCCGGTCAGTGCCCGGGACAGCCCCGCATCCTCCCGGTGCCGCAGGCAGTCGTGCAGGGCCAGGGCGATGCCCGCCGTGCCCCGGGCCAGGGATGTGGTGTCGGGGAGTCGCGCCAGATCCCGGCGCAACGCCCCGAGCGCGCGGTCCAGTTGACGGAAATCGCCGGTGCATGCGTAGAGCCGGGTGAACAGCAAGGCCGCCCCGGACCAGCCGTACATCAGCCCGGACCCCGCACCGTCCCCCGCCCCGGCCAGCCGCTCCGCCGTGGCCATCGCCCGTTCCACCTCGCCGAAGTGCAGCTGGACCAGGCCGATCCCGGCCAGCCCGCCGAACAGCCCCGGACCGCAGCCGCGCAGGTCGAAGGCGGCCAGCCGGTCCAGCGCGGCCCGGGCCGCCGCCGGGCGGCCCAGCAGGTCCAGAGCCCAGGCGGTCCCGGCGAGTCCGTCATAGAGGCCCGGCCGGGGCCAGGCGGTACGCCCGGCGGCCCGTTCCAGCCAGTCCAGCTGGGCGGACCAGGCGGGATGGTCATGGCGTCCGGTCGCCCACAGGGCGTACAGCACCCCGGCGGCGCCATGGGCCAGGCCGGCCGACTGGTGCTCGAACTGCCGGGGATCGCCCGGGAAGAGCCGGTCCCGGCGCTCCGGAGTGGCGCTCAGCAGCAGGGTGTCCCGGAGCGCGTCCATGGTCCGCTCCCAGTCCCCGCCCACCGGCCAGCCCGGCGCGGGCCCATGCCCGGCGGCGCGCCGGACGCCCCCGGGCGGCCGCAGCGCGGTGCTCAGCCGCCCGCTGAACTCCGGCGGCAGCGGAAAGCGCCCGGTGGCGAAGTCCAGCAGGTGACGGTGCTTGGCGGGGTCCAGCCGGAGCAGCGGGGTGAGCGGAACGAACAGGGAAAGGCCCAGGCAGGCCAGGGCATAGCGGTCGGCGTCGGCACCCGAGCGGGCCCATGGCGCCGTGAAACCGGCGGTGCCCAGGGCGGGTTGGCCGCCCTGGTCCAGGGGGCGGGCGGTCTCGAAGTCCACCAGGCAGACGCTGCCGTCCGGGCGCAGCAGGACATTGCCGGGCTGGAGGTCACCGAAGCAGACGCCCCGGGCGTGCAGCCGGTCCAGGGCCGCCGCCACGCGGCCGAAGACCGCGTGGGCCCAGTCGGTGTAGGCGGCCCGTGCCTTGGCGCCGGCCGCCGGCCGCAGCAGTGGATGGCGGCGGCGCACCGCGTCCTCCAGGGTCTCGCCCTCGATGAACTCCTCGGCCAGGAAGAGGTGTTCCCAGTGCCGGGTGAGGGCGAAGGCCCGGGGCACACAGTCGAGCCCGTCCAGCCGGCGCAGCATGGCGAACTCGTGCCGGAGCCGGGCCACCGCGTCCCGGCCCGTCCGGTCGGTCCCGGCGTGCGGGCGGGCCTCGCGCAGCACCAGAGTGCGGCCGGTGGCCGGATCCAGCGCCCGGTAGACGCCGCCCGCGTTGGAGAAGCGCAGGGCGCCCAGCACCCGGTAGGGCAGGGCACCGGAGCGGGCCCCGGCGGCCGCCAGCGCCCCGGCCAGCGGGTCCGGCACCTCGGCCCAGGGCGGCACCCGGAAGACGGTGCCCCTGAGGTCGGGGACCGGCGCGCCGCCCGGGCCGGGCAGCGCGGGGACATAGCTTCCGTCGGGGGCGAAGCAGTAGCACGGCTGGAAGGCCCCGTAGCGCAGGTACAGCGGACCGTCCCCCCAGCGCAGATCGCTGAGTATGTAGGGGCCCGGCACTCCGGCCAGCCGCCGGGACAGCTCCGTCAGCGCGGCTCTCAACTGGCCTTCGTCCGCCGGGTAGATGGTGATCAGCTTGCCGCTGGCCGAGCGGGGCGCCCGCTTGGCGCCGGCCAGCGCCGCCAGGGTCCGGCTGCGCAGGAACTTGAAGGCGGTGGCCCGCGCGGTGCAGTGCTCCCAGACCATGTCGACGGCCCGGGCCGCCTGTCCGGCCACCGCCGAGACATGGATCTTCCAGCCATGGGTGGGCAGCCGGGCCCCCTCCGGCCGCAGCCGGACCCAGCCGCCGCCCTCGGTGCGCCGCCAGCCGGGCGGGGCCGGCCGGCCGGCGGCGGCGAAGCGGGTGTCCTGGTCGGCGACGCGTTCGGGGGTGTCCGCGAACAGCGGGTCCGCGGCGAGCAGGCTCTCATCGAGCATCGGCGTCTCCCGGTGAGCCCGCCGGAGGATGCCGGCGGGCCCGGTGGCCCGGCCTCAGTCCGCGGCGTCCAGGTTGGTCGTCGGCCACAGGCTGGTGGTCTCCTCCTCCAGCTCCTGCAGTTCGAGGATGTCCGGCATGGTGTTCACCTCCCTCGGGACGGACGGTGTGGCTGCCGCGCTCCCGGCGGCCGGGGCGCGGGGCTCAACGGGCCGCTCCCGGCGCCGGGTTCAACGGGCCAGGCCGGGCCGGGCGGCGATGCGCGCCCTTACCTCGGGCGAGCCGAAGTGCAGGTCGATGTGCCGGATGGCCCGGGCCCAGTCCCGCATGGTGCGCACCGGCCGCAGCGTCTCCACCACAAAGGGGTCGCGGCGCCGCTCCAGGGCCCGCTCCCACAGCTCCAGCGGCGGGTCCTGGAGCAGATTGCCCACCGTGCCCTCGTAGACCGGCATGGCGCGGACCGCCCCGTCCGGCTCCACATGGATCACGGCGGGCGCGGCCCGGTCCGGGTGCATCATCAGCTCCCGGTTGTCGGTGAAGGAGACCCGCACCGAGGGCGGGGCGAGCTCGGCGAGCCGGGTCACCCGTGCCGGATGGGTCAGTTGAGCCACCCGGGCATCGTCCAGCAGCTCCGCCAGTTCGAACTCCGGCCGGCTGGCCAGCCCGGCCGGCACGGCGATATTGAAGGCCAGCGAACGCAGTTCGGGGAACCGGGGCGCGATCTCGGTGCAGAACCGGTGGAGTTGGCCGGCGTTGCTGTGCATCACCGTGCACTCGATGCCGAAGGCGAAGGGCCGGCGGCCGTCCGCCCGGCGCCGGCGGGCCAGGTCGTCGAAGAGCGCCAGGGTGGCCATGGCGCGCTCGAAGGAGCCGGAGCGGCCCCGGATCCGGTCGTGCACCCGGGCCGTGGCACCGTCCACGCTCACCAGCACCTCGTCGAAGACCCGGGCCAGTTCGCCGGGCATCCAGGGCGCGGTGCGCCAGCCGCTGGTGTACACGGCGGTGCGGATGCCGGCCGCCGCCAGCCGCTCCCCGGCCTCGAAGAGGCCCTTCACCGCCAGCGGTTCACCGCCGGACAGGCCGACCAGGCGGGGGCGCAGCGCGATGATGCCGTCGGTGACCCGCAGCAGGTCCGCCGGGTCCAGCTGCCGGGCCGGCCGGCGGCCGGACTCCGAATAGCAGTGGGAACAGCGCAGCGGGCAGGCGTAGGTGGTGTCCCAGACCACGACGTCGGGGCCGGCTGGAAGTCTCATGGATCCCCTCGGCTCCGGGCCGTGATTCCGCGATTCCGCGGTTTATGAGTCCGCGAGTCCGCGGTTCGCACGGAATCCGGCCCGGCTTTCGTTTCGGCTCCGGAACGCCGTTCCGGCTTATGGACCGGAACAGGGTTCCGGCTGGTCGGCGGGCGGGCGCCCGGGCGCGGTTCGCGCCGCAGTCCGACGACCCCCGTGCGCCGGCCCATGGCCTGCCGTCAAACTGCGGCCCCCCGTTGCGAACGCCGCCAGTATGGGCCGCCGGAGGGCGGCGGCGGAGCCCGGTACGCCCCCAGCCGGCCCTGGAGGTTTTCCGCCATATGCGCCTGGAGGATCCCCTTCTGGACGCCCGGTGCCGGCCGCTTCGATAATGACCCGGGTGGAGAGCAGGGGCTGGCCCATGCGGATCGCCGCGGTGTCCGGCGGGTTGTGTCTGGCCTGGGCGGGGCTGGTCGGTTCGATCCACCTGGACAGCAGGTACACCCTGCCGTGGACCCTGGGCGCGGTGGTGCCCTGCTACTTCGCGGGCCTGTTCGGCTGGTGGTACGCCCCGGCGCACCCGGTGGCCCGCCGGCTGCTGCTGATCGGCAGCTGGCTGTCGGTGAGCATGGCGCTGCGCTACACGGCGATGCTGCTGTCGCTGGGCGTGGGCTGGCAGCGGGAGGATCTGGAGGCCATCCTGCCGCCGGCCGGCGACCTGTTTGTGCTGATGGCCGGCGAGACCATGGATCTCGCGGTGAGCATCCTGGTGGTCCGGCTGCTGGCGCTGCTGCCGGACGGCCACTACCGCTTCCCCGGCGAGCGGCTGCTGCTGCGCTCGATGTGGGCCCTGCTGGCGCTGCCGGCGGTGCTGCCGCTGTGCGGGGTGCGGGCCGGGACCGTCGGCTATGTGGTCTTCTACTACCCCGAGGCCTGGTTCCCCGGCCTGGGCGCCCTGCTGCTGACCGTCCGCGCGCTGCGCGCCCGGGCCGCCGGGCAGCGGGACGCCGCCTGTCTGCTGCCCGTCGCCGCGGTGGCGGCCGCGCTGTTCCTGGGCCGCGCCTCGGCCCGGCTGTTCCGCACCTGGCAGGGCGAGGACGGCTTCTTCTACCTGCTGGGCACCGTGTTGGGCGCACTGCCCTATGTGGTGATCTCGCTCTGTGTGGTCTATGCCGCGTTCCGCTACCGGCTGCTGGGCGTGGACATCGTGTTGCGACCCTCGGTGGTCCATGGCACCCTCTGGCTGATCATCAACAGCTGGTACCTGGGCATGGCGATGACGCTGGGGCTGACCGCCGGGCAGTATCTGCCGATCGGGCTGGCGGTGCTGATCGCGGTCACCGCCACCGCGCTGTTCCAGCCGCTGCGGGCCCGGCTGAACCGGCTGGCCGAACGCCGGGTGTTCGGCAGACGGCTGAGCAGCTTCGAGCTGCTGGTGCAGTTCGGCACCGTCCTGGAACACGCCTACGACCTGCCGCGGCTGGCCCCGCAACTGGCCCTCAGCCTCCAGGAGGGGCTCAATCTGCGCTGGGTGCGGGTACGGCTGGGCGGCCGCGGGCTGCCCGCCGCGCTGGGCACCGCCGGCGAGCAAGTGCCGGGCCCGCGCGGTGAGTTCCCGCTGTGGTACGGGGACGAGGTGCTGGGCGTCATCGAGTTCGGGCCGCGGGGCGACCGGCGGTTCACCCCCGAGGACCACGATGTGGTGGAGACCCTGGCCCGGCAGGCCGCGCTGGCCGTGCACAACGTCCGGCTGGCCGGCGAACTGGCGCTGCGGGTGGAGGAGGTACAGCGTCAGGCCCGCCAACTGGCCGCCTCCCGGGCCCGGATCGTGCACGCCCAGGACACCGAGCGGCGCCGTATCGAGCGTCGGCTGCACGACGGCATCCAGCAGGAACTGGTCGCCCTGGTGGCCAAACTCCGGCTGGCCCGCAACCGGTTGGGCCGGGGCGGGGACGTCCTGGCCGAGCTGACCGAGGTACAGGACGACGCCTACCGGGTGATCGACGAACTGCGCGAGGTGGCGCACGGCATCCACCCGCCGGTCCTCACCGACCAGGGCCTGGTGGCCGCGGTCGCCTCCTGCGCCCGCCGGATGCCCATCCCGGTGACGGTGCACAGCGCGGCCCCGCTGGAGCGGGTGCGGCTGCCGCTGGATGTGGAGGAGTCCGCCTTCTACCTGGTTTCCGAGGCGCTCACCAATGTCATCAAGCATGCCGCGGCCGGCCGGGTGACCGTCCGGCTGGCGCTGGACGGCGGCCTGCTGTCGGTGGAGGTGGCCGACGACGGCGTCGGCTTCGCCACCGGGAACACCACCGCCGGCGGCCTGGGGCTCACCGGGATGCGGGACCGCACCGAGGCCGCCGGCGGCACCCTGCGGATCATCAGCCGGGCGGGCGCGGGCACCACCGTGCACGCCCGGCTGCCGGCCCCGGTACGGGAGGAAGCCAGTGCCTGACCCCCTGCGCGTGGTGATCGCCGAAGACCACTACCTGGTCCGCGAGGGCACCCGCCGGCTGCTGGAGGACACCGGAGATGTCCAGGTGCTGGCCGCCGTCGGCACCGCCGGGGAACTCCTGGACGCGGTCGACAGGCTGCGCCCCGATGTGGTGATCGCCGACATCCGGATGCCGCCCGGCCACCACACCGAGGGCATCACCGCCGCCCACGCCATCCGGGCCGCCCACCCCGGCATCGGCGTGGTGATGCTCTCCCAGCACGCCAATGAGCACTACGCCTTCGACCTGTTCCGGCGGGGCACCGACGGGCTGGCCTATCTGCTCAAGGAGCGCATCGGTGAACTCGACGAACTGCTACGGGCGTTGCGCGAGGTGGTGGCCGGCCGCTCGGTGGTGGACCCGCGCATCGTGGAGGTCCTGATGGGCAGCCACGCCCGCACCGCCGACGCCCCGCTGGCCGCGCTGACCCGCCGGGAGCTGGATGTGCTGCGGCATATGGCCCAGGGCAAGACCAACCGGTCCATCGCCGAGTCGCTGGCCCTGTCCGAGTCCACCATCGAGAAGCACGTCAACTCCACCTTCGCCAAGCTGGGCCTGGCCGAGGAGCCCCAGCTGCACCGCCGGGTGAGCGCGGTGCTGGCCTATCTGCGGCACGCGCCCGGAACCCCGGGGTGAGCCCAGGGGTGAACTTCGGGGTGAACAAAGAAAGGAACCGCCCCCGTTGCCGGGAGCGGTTCCTCATCTGCGGTAGCGGAGGGATTTGAACCCTCGGTGGAGTTGCCCCCACACTCGCTTTCGAGGCGAGCTCCTTCGGCCGCTCGGACACGCTACCGAGAGAGAGCTTAGCGGACGTTCGGCCGTGCGCCGAAATCGGTTTGGCTCAGCGGCCCCGGAAGAACTCGGTCAGCAGGGCCGAACACCGGTCGGCCAGCACGCCGGAGACCACTTCCGGGCGGTGGTTGAGACGTCGGTCACGTACCACGTCCCACAGCGAGCCGGCCGCGCCGGCCTTCTCGTCGGCCGCGCCGTAGACCACCCGGTCCAGGCGGGAGAGCACGATGGCGCCCGCGCACATGGTGCATGGCTCCAGGGTCACCACCAGGGTGCAGCCGGTCAGCCGCCACTCGCCCACGGCCCGGGCGGCCTCCCGGATCGCGAGCACCTCGGCATGGCCGGTGGGATCGCCGGTGGCCTCCCGCTCATTGCGGCCCCGGCCGATCACCGTGCCGTCCGGGCCCAGGACCACCGCGCCCACCGGGACATCACCGGTGGCCGGGGCGCGTTCCGCCTCGGCCAGGGCTTCTTGCATGGGGGCGCGCCAGGGGGCGCGGACCGGGTCGGGGACGGCATGGTTCATGGCACCAGTGTGAGCGAGGGCGCCGACGGTCAGCGGACGGCCTCCAGGACGTCCGTGCAGCCGAGGCAGTCGGCGATCTCCCCAAGCGCGTCCTCGCCGAGCGCGCCCAGCTCCTTCTCGGCGATGCCGAGGTCGGCCAGCACGCCCTGGTCGCCCAGCGGCCCGGCCGGGACCCGCTCGGCGGCGGCCGCGCCGTCGTCCTCGCCCTCGTCCTCACCGGCCTCGGGCTCACCGTCCTCGGTGCCGTCCAGGTCGAGGGTGTCCAGGTCGTCGTCCTCGCTGTCGTCCCGGCCGAGGAGCTCGTCCACCAGCAGGGCCCCGTAGGAGCTGCGGTTGGCGGCGGCGGCGTCCGAGAGGTAGATACGGGGATCCTCCTCGCCGTCCACCCGGACAATGCCGAACCAGGAGTCCTCCTGCTCGATGTACACCAGGACCGTGTCGTCGTCGACGGCCGCCTCGCGGGCCAGGTCGGCGAAGTCGGACACGGTTTCCACGTTGTCGAGGTCTGTGTCGCTCGCTTGCCACCCGTCTTCGGTGCGCGCGAGCAGTGCGGCGAAGTACACCGTGACTCTCCCACTGGTCATAGGCGGTGCCGGGCCGGACGGGGACAGCACCCCGCCCACTCGGAATCGTGGCAGAAACCTCGCCGTTGCGAGAGGTCTTCCGCGCTGCGTCGTGCAGGAGTCCGAAGAGATGCCGCTCACTTTCCGGCCCGGCCACCGCCATCCGGGTTGGCCGCGGGGCCTTCCCGGTCAGCCGTGGCTCACCAGCGGAATGTCCGCATCCGCAGTTGCTGGCGCATCCGGGCCGCCCGGGCCCGGCGCGGCTGCACCCGGTCCCGCAGCTCCCTCGCCTCGTTCAGCTCACGGAGGAACTGGGCCCGCCGGTGTCTGCGCTCGGCGTCGGTCTCGGGCGCTTCGCGGGCGGGATCGGTCCTGGCTTGTGTCCGGCCGGCCGGCGGGTCCGGCCGGCTGTCGGGCTGTCGTCGATCACGGTCGGCCATGGGCAGCACCACCTCGTGCCGAGGTCCTCGCCCGGCGGAACGCACCGGGCGTCCCTGACCACTCTCCCCCCACCGGGGGGTTTGATGCCAGCGTGCGGCAGAAGGTCCGGGCCGACGGCGCGGGCGCCGGTGCCCGAAAGCTCGGTTAATGTCGATGTCATGCGGATCCATGTCGTCGACCACCCGCTGGTGGCGCACAAACTCACCACGCTGCGCGACAAGCGCACCGATTCCCCCACCTTCCGGCGGCTCGCCGACGAGCTGGTCACCCTGCTCGCCTATGAGGCCACGCGCGATGTGCGCACCGAGCAGGTCGACATCGACACCCCGGTCACCGCGACCACCGGGGTCAAGCTCTCCCACCCGCGCCCGCTGGTGGTGCCGATCCTGCGGGCCGGACTGGGCATGCTGGACGGCATGGTCCGGCTGCTGCCCACCGCCGAGGTCGGCTTCCTGGGCATGATCCGCAATGAGGAGACCCTCAAGGCGGAGACCTATGCCACCCGCATGCCGGACGACCTCTCCGGCCGTCAGGTCTACGTCCTGGACCCGATGCTGGCCACCGGCGGCACCCTGGTCGCCGCGATCCAGGAGCTGATCGCCCGTGGCGCCGACGATGTGACGGCGATTTGCCTGCTGGCCGCGCCCGAGGGCGTCGAGGTCATGGAGCGCGAGCTGGCCGGCACCCCGGTGACCGTGGTCACCGCCTCGGTGGACGAGCGGCTCAACGAGAACGGCTATATCGTCCCCGGCCTGGGCGACGCGGGCGACCGGATGTACGGCACCGCGGGCTGAGCCCGGTCATTCAGCACTTGGAGGCGGAGGGCGAGGGCGTCGGCCGTGGGCTGCTGCTGGGCGGCGCGCTGGTGGCGGCACCGGGCTTGGCCGGCAGTTCCTTGAAGGCATCACCGATGATCAGGTCGATGTCCTCGCCCTTGCGCACATCGCTCTTCACCTCGGCCCCGCCGAGCTGCTCGCCCAGCACCTTCATGGGGCCGTCGGCGGCGTCCGGGGAGCCCAGCAGCAGCGCGGTGCCGGGCACCTTCTTGTCGTACTGCTCCGGGGCGTTGCCCACCTTGCCGATCTTGAAGCCGCGCTGTTTGAGCTCATCGGCCGTGGTCTGGGCCAGCCGGCTGCGGGCGGTGGCGTTGTAGACATTGACGGTGATGTCACCCGGCTTGGGCAGCGGTTCCTCACGAGGAGCGGGGTGCCCGGCGCGGGTGTCCTTGGCGTTGGCCGACGCCCTGGCGCAGTCGCCCACCTGCCGGGCGGTCTGCTCGGTGCTGCCCGGGCCGCCGGAGAAGACCTCGACGAGCTGGGCCGTGCCCCAGGCGCCCAGCCCCAGCACGGCCACCGCGGCGGTCGCGGCGAGCGCGACCCGGCGGGGGCTCCTGGAACGCCGCATATGCGGGAAGCGTTGGCCCGTGATCCGGTATTTGCCGCCCATGCCAGGAGGGGTGAGCATGCTCATGGGCGCAGCGTAGTGCGGGCGGCGGGCGCTGCCTACCAGATGATCAGAGGGTTGCGGGCACCCCAACCCGAAAGGGCCAATGGCCTGGCGGGGTGCGCCGGCTCAGTCCAGTTCGAGCACGCGCGCGTGCAGCACCTGGCGCTGCTGGAGCGCGGCGCGCACGGCGCGGTGCAGGCCGTCCTCCAGGTAGAGGTCGCCCTGCCACTTCACCACATGGGCGAAGAGGTCGCCGTAGAAGGTGGAGTCCTCGGCGAGCAGCGTCTCCAGGTCGAGCTGCTGCTTGGTGGTCACCAGCTGGTCCAGGCGTACCGGGCGTGGGGCGACATCCGCCCACTGGCGGGTGCTTTCCCGGCCGTGGTCGGGGTACGGCCGACCGTTTCCGATGCGCTTGAAGATCACACGGAAAGCCTACCGGGCCGGTGGCTCCCGGCGCAGCCATGGCGCGACAGTCAGGCCCCGATGGTCCCGGAACCCTTGCCGGCGCGCTTGCGGCGGCGCAGCCACACCAGCGGCACCGCGCCGACCAGTGCCACGGCGCCGGGGGCGGCGGCCGCGGTGGTGTTGATGCCGGACTGGTCGAAGGTGGACGGAATGGGCAGCGTGTTCCAGCGGTTGACCGGCCAGGCCACCACCACGGCGCGGCCCACCACGTTGTTCACCGGGACGAAGCCGCCGTTGCTGTCCTCCTGGTGGTACCGGGAGTCGGCCGAGTTCTGGCGGTGATCGCCCATCACCCAGATGCGGTTCTTGGGCACCTTGACCTTGAACTGTCCCTCGGGGTCGGTGCTGCAGGGGGTGTTGCCCGGGTAGACATAGGGCTCGTTCAGCGCCTTGCCATTGACCTTCACCGGGCCGGTGCCCTTGCACTCGATGGTGTCGCCGGCCACACCGATGACCCGCTTGATGAGGTCCTTCTCATTGGCCGAGGGCATCAGGCCGATAAAGCTGAGCACCTTCTGCACCGAATTGGGCTGCGCGGTGGGCTCGTTGGCCAGCCAGTTGTCCGGGTCGTGGAAGACCACCACCTCACCGCGCTCCGGCTTGGAGCCGAACCAGGGGGTGAGCTTGTCGACCAGCACCCGGTCGCCCTGCTGCAGGGTGTTCTGCATGGAGTCCGAGGGGATGGAGAAGGCCTGCACCAGGAAGGTCTTGATCAGCAGGGCCAGCACCAGGGCCACACCGATCAGCAGCGGCAGTTCCTTCCAGAACGGCCGCGGCTGCTTCTTCTTCTCCTTCGCCGGGCTCGCGGGCTGTTCGTCCGGCCCGTCCTGCTCGGGCCGTGCGCCGACCGCCAGGTCCCCCATGTCCACTCCTCAGCCCGTCTGAAGCTCGTATCCTTGCGAATCCTCCGAAGGGGGCCACCCTATGCGACGGGCCGGTAAGCAGGCGGTCAGCTTGCGGGCGCCCAGCGGGCCAGAACGACGGTGGCGTCCCGGTCCTCGCAGGTGGCGACGGTGGCCGTCAGGCCGGCGGAGGTGATGACGGTGATGGCTGTTTCGCGCTGACGGCGGCTGGTTTCAAACAGCAGCCGGCCGCCGGGGGCCAGCCAGTGCGGGGCCCCGGCGGCCACCCGGCGCAGCACATCCAGGCCGTCGGCGCCGCCGTCCAGGGCCACCCGGGCCTCGTGGTCCCGGGCCTCGGCGGGCAGGAAGGCGATGTCGGCGGTGGGGACATAGGGGACATTGGCCAGCAGGACGTCCACCCGGCCGCGCAGGGTGCCGGGCAGCGGGCCGAAGAGGTCGCCCTGGTACACCCGGCCGCCCAGCGGGGCCAGGTTGCGCCGGGCGCAGCGCACCGCCGCCGGGTCGATGTCGGCGGCGTACAGCTCCAGGTCCGTCCGGCCGGCGGCCAGCGCGGCGCCCAGGGCGCCGGTGCCGCAGCACAGGTCGAGGAGCACGGCGCCGGGGGCGAGCAGCCCGGCGGCCTGTTCGACGAGGAACTCGGTGCGGCGGCGGGGGACGAACACCCCGGGGTCGACGGCGATCCGTCGGCCGCCGAACTCGGCCCAGCCCAGCACCTGTTCCAGTGGGAACCCGGCGGCCCGGCGGTCGGCCAGGGCGGCCAGTTCGGCGGGGGAGCCGGCGGCGGAGGCGAGCAGCTCGGCCTCGTCCTCGGCGAAGACACAGCCGGCGGTACGGAGTTGGGTGATGATGGAGGAAAGGGACATCAGAAGCCTTCCGGGGGAAACCGAAGGGCGCTCCCGGCGGTCACCTCATCCCCGGCGGGACCGCGTGACCACGGGCGGGAGCACCCGGCCTGCAACTGCGGTAATGGGTCTCACCTCCTGGGCCGTTGATCGCGGGACGCGGAAACAGTACCTGATGCCCGGGCCAGCGGGATCCGCACTCGGAACAACGCCCCTTGTCCGGGCGCGGTCCTGAGCTCCACCCGGCCCTGGTGCGCCTCCACCAGGGCGGAGACGATGGCCAGGCCCAGTCCGCTGCCGCCGCCCCGGCCGCGGCAGCGGGAGGCATCGGCCCGGTAGAAGCGCTCGAAGACCCGGGCCGCCTGCTCGGGGGCCAACCCCGGCCCCTGGTCGGCGACTTCGAGGAGGCCCTCGCCGCCGTCGCTGCCTACGCCGATGCGCACCGGGGTGCCGGGCGGGGTGTGGGCCACCGCGTTGCCCACCAGATTGGTGACCACCTGGCGCAGCCGGGCCTCGTCGCCGTGCACCGGTGCCGGGCCGGGCGGGCCGTCGCCGTCGGGGCCGGTGAGGGTGACGGTGCGGGCGGGGTCCAGGGCGCGGGCGTCGTGCAGGGCGTCCACCGCCAGGGTGCGCAGGTCCATGGGGGCCGGTTCCAGGGGGCGTTGTTCATTCAGCCGGACCAGGGTGAGCAGGTCCTCGACCAGGCCGCCCAGCCGGATCGCCTCGCTCTCGATCCGGTCCATGGTGCGGGCCACCTCCGCCTCGCCGGACAGCGCGCCCATCCGGTGCAGTTCGGCGAAGCCGCGGATGCCGGCCAGCGGGGTGCGCAGTTCATGCCCGGCGTCGGACATAAAGCGGCGCATCCGCCGCTCGGACTCGGCCCGGGCCGCGAAGGCCGACTCCAGCTGGGCCAGCATCCCGTTGAGGGCGCTGGACAGCCGGCCGACCTCGGTACGCGGGGAGGACTGGGGCATCCGGTGGGAGAGCGGGCGGCCGGCGGCGATCTCGGCCGCGGTGGCCTCGATGCGGCGCAGCGGGCGCAGTCCGGCCCGGATGGCGAACCAGCCGGCCAGGGTGAGCAGCGCCAGGGTGCCGCCGCCGATGGCCAGGAAGGCGGTGCGCAGCTGGCCCAGGGTGGCGGAGACCTCCTCCAGCGGCAGCGCCACCACCACTCCGGCGGGCAGTGAGGGGTCCTTGGCCCGGTCCACCGGCACGATCAGCACCCGCCAGCGGCCCGGGCCGTGGTCGCTGAAAGCCTCGAAGGGCCGGCCGAGCCGGGCGTGCAGCTGCCCGGCGGTCATGGCGGGCCAGTGCGGGCGGGGGTCGCCGTCGGCCATCGGGCGGCGGAACTTGTCCGAGACGGTGCCGTCGGGGCCGGCGAAGGCCACCACATACTGGCTGGGCAGCCAGGAGCCGCGGCCGCCGTGGGAGGTCCGGGGGGCGCCCTCGGTGGCCAGCCGGCGGGCCGCGGTGTCGCCGAGGCGGGTCAGCCGCTGGTCCACCCGCTGCACCAGCTGCCCGCGGACCACGCCCAGGACGACCGTGTCGCTGACGGTCAGGCCCAGGGCCACCAGGGCGGCGGCGAGCAGTACCAGCCGGGTGCGCAGTGACATGGCCTCAGCCCTGGGGGTGGCGCAGTACGTAGCCGACGCCGCGCACGGTGTGGATCAGTTTGCGCGGGCCTGGGTCCACCTTGCGGCGCAGATAGGAGACATAGGACTCGACGATGCTGAAATCGCCGCCGAAGTCATGGTTCCAGACCTCCTCGGCGATCAGCGCCTTGGGCTGCACCCGGCCGGCGTTGGTCATCAGATGGGCCAGCAGCCGGAATTCGGTGGGGGACAGGGCGACCGGGCGTCCGTCCCGCCACACCCGGTGGGCCACCGGGTCCAGTTCCAGATCGCCCACCACCAGGCGGCCGTCGTCCGGGTATCCGCCGGTGCGGCGCAGCACGGCGTCGATCCGGGCGATCAGCTCCTCCAGGCTGAAGGGCTTGGTGAGGTAGTCGTCGCCGCCCGCGCTGAGCCCGCCGACCTTGTCCCCGACCCCGTTGCGGGCGGTGAGGAAGAGCACCGGCAGCCGGTCCCGTTCCCGCTGCCGGCGCAGCCGGCGGACCACCGTGAAGCCGTCGATATCGGGCAGCATCACATCGAGGACCACCAGGTCGGGCCGCTTGCGTTCGATCCGTTCCAGTGCCTGCGCCCCGCTGCCGGCCAGGTCCACCTCGAATCCGGCGAAGCGCAGGGAGGCGGCGAGCAGCTCCCTGATGGTGGGCTCGTCATCGACGACCAGCAGGCTGGCCTGGGGAGCGTCCATGGTCCTCTCGGGGTCGGGGGCGGGGGCAGGCCGCACGGTATGCGGTTTTCGGGTAAGGGCGCGGTGAGGGGGCGCTGTGCGGCGGGGACGGCGGCCCTTCGGGTCAACTTCCTTACCACGACGGGGGGTTCACCGGAGTGCGAGGCCGGTGCGCACCCACCATAGGTTGATACCAATCGTGATCACCAATCGGGTGGCGGGGGGTTCGCCGGAACGCGCCGGGTCACCGCTTCGCGGGCGGGCCGCGTTCGGGTGCCCGTTCGGGGTGGGGGCTTCGCCGGGGGCGGGGATTTCCGGCTGTGGATGGTTTGTGGCTGGTTGCTCAGTTTTGTGGCCACTTGCGCAGTTCCCCGCGCCCCTTACGGGGCGCCGGGCCACCCTGGGCGGGCTCCGCGACGGGCGTCAGTGGCTCACCACTGAGTCGGCCGTGCTCCGCTGCGCCCGCATCTGGCGCTGGACGTTGGCGAGTTCCGACGCGTGGGCCCGTATCGCGGACCGCTCGTTGCCGGACTCCGCGGCGAACCAGGTGCCCACCACGTTGTACCGCTCCTTGCACCGCAGGTCCGCCGTGGCCGTGCGGGTCTCCTCGGCGGCGGGCGAAGGTCCGGTGAAGGAAGGGTCGTTCACGGCGTCCATCGGCGTCGTGTAGCGGAACCCCTGGCCGCGCATGCACCCGGCCCACTGCCGGAACACCGCCTGGACCGAGGGATCCCGCAGCGAGGCGGCGAAGCCGTCGGTGTTGATCCGCTGTGCCAGCGGGGCGGCCCCGAGGAAGGGGGCGCCGGCGGAGAGCTTCTGCCGCACCTCGTCGGAACAGCCGCGGTCGGGCTCCGCCTCGGGCGACGGCGGGGCCGAGGGTGCCGGGGACGGGGCGTGGTAGCCGGGGTTGGCGGGGCCGAAGTGGTAGCCGGTGAGCTGGGCCTGGCGCGGGTTGTTCACCCCGTACCGCATCTCCGTCATGGTCACCGGGCCGCTGCGGGCGCCGGCGGCCTGCGGGGACCAGGAGTGCCCATGCCGCCGCATGCACTCCTGGAGGAGCACGCCGGATGCCTTGCTGATCCGGGCCCGGTCGTCGGCGGTCGGCAGATAGCGCTCGATGGGCAGATGCAGCGCGGTGCTGTCGGTGACCGTGGGCGCGGGGCCGGGAGGTGCCGCCGGGTCGCCACTCCTGGCCGCTGCCCCCGGCGCCCCGCCAACCGACCTGCTTCGCACTGGTGGTGGGCAGCCTCGCGCCCTACTTTGGCCCGGATGAACACTCCCGTCGAAAGAGGTGAGTGAGTCTTGGCTTTCCCTCGAAGACGCGCCCTTCGCGCACCCGGCCCCCTCCGCGGGTCAGGTCTCGCCGTCCTGCTGCTGGGCCTGCTGGCCGCCCTGACCACCGGGCCCGCCGGCCCCGCCGGAGCCACGCACCGTCCGCCGCCGCTGGTCCAGCCGATCGACCCCCAGCACTGGCGCAACCCCGATGACATGACCTGGGGCGAGTACCGCCCGGTCCCCGGCACCCACTGGGCCGATCCCCAAGTCAAGCCCACCCGGCGGATGTTCAAGGGCGCGCTGGTGCTCCTGGACTATCCCGATGAGGAGTTCTCGGTCACCAGAGCCGCCGGCACCGCCGGCTTCGGCAACCCCCAGCCCGTCGCGGCCAGTATCCCGCGCGGCCAAGTGCCCGCCTTCTACCGTGACTTCCTCAACAAGCCGGGCGTACTCAACCATGGCCACACCATCAACGAGTACTGGATGGAGGACTCCGGCGGCCGGCTGGGCGTCGAGCTGACCGCCTTCGGGGTGTACCGGATGCCCTGGAAGTCCTACCAGTACGGGATAGAGCCGGATATGAACCCGGGGGCCTGTCCCAGCGGCGACACCTGCGGCAAGGACATCCGGGCCGATGGCAGACGCGCCTGGGTCGCGGACGCCGGCGCCGGGCGCACCGGGCAGTTCGACTTCGTCTTCTATCTCACCGCCGGCGTCGACGAGTCCTCCACCTGGCAGGAGTTCGGCCCGATGAGGTTCAACGGCCCCGGGGACATCCCGGCCGCCTGGGGGCCGCCGTCCCCCCTTACGGGCGGCGGCAACGCGGCCCGTACCCGCTATGTCCCCTGGACCTCCTGGCGGTCGGCGGCCAGGATCTGGCCCAATGCCGCGGACGGCTCGTCCATCCAGGCCGAGAGCTCCGGAATGGCCACCTACGCCCATGAGTTCAGCCATATCCTGGGCATCGGCGACAACTACAACAACCCCTACGGGACACCACTGAGCCGCTCCTACACCGGCATCTGGGGCATGCTCTCCCGGGGCTCCTTCAACGGCCCCGGCGGCCCGCACACCCGGTGGCGGATACCGGCCACCGCCGGCGGCTCGATGGGCGCCCAGCATGTGCTGCGCGACAAGCTCAAACTGGGCATCGTCGACGAGAAGAATGTGCTGCGCCTGGACCGGGACGCCCTCGCCGGCTCCGGTCCGGTCGTCGCCCGGGTCACCGCCCGCGCCGCGCCTCCCGGGACGGGCGGGCTGTCCGGCGTCAACATCACCCTGAGCGGCGACCGTTCGGCCGCCTGCGACCGTGACACCAACCCCCGGTGCGACGGCGGTGGTTATGACAACTACACCCTTGAGGTCGTCGACCGGATGGGCATGGACTCCTTCACCCCCGACAGCGGAGTGCTGCTCAGCAAGACCAAGAACGCCGACGACGCCCCCTTCGCCTGGGTGATCGATGCCCACCCCGAGGACATCGGCCTGGTGGACTTCATCCGCCCCGACGGCACCCCGCAGAAGATCACCATGGGCGACTACCGGCAGCTCAGCGATGCGCTGTTCCACGCCGGAGCGGACTCCGGCAGCGCGTACGAGTATGTGGACCAGGCCAACCGGCTGCACTTCTATGTGCTGAATGTGCACCGCGATGCCGCCGGCGTCCTCTCCTACGACATAGGCGTGCGTTCCCTGGACGGGGCGGGCTCCCGGCCGTACGGCCTCGCCCTCGGCGCCGGCACCGCCCATGGCAAGCCCGCCGACGGGCGGGCCCGCTGCACCTTCCCGCTGCGCAGCTCCGGCGCCGGCCAGGACATCTACCGCCTGGCGGCCGCCACCACCAGCCATGGCTGGTCCGCCTGGCTGCCCAACCGCCTGGCCACCGCCGCCCCCGGCGGCACCACCACGGTGGACCTGGCCGTCACCGCCCGCCCGGGCGCCGCCCGGGACGGCACCATCAGGCTGCTGGCCCGCTCGGAGAGCGACCCTGGCAAGGTGGCCACGGCCACCTGCGCGCTGCGGAAGTAGCGGGGGAGAGGACCGGTTCCGGGGGCATACGGCGCAGGCTGCGTGCCCCTGGAATCCATGCAAGCCTGGGTGAAAGGAGTGAAGGGCGTACTCCCCTCGAGAGCTCAGGAGGCAAACGCCATGACTCTCCCCTCCGACCCCACCGGCACCCCCGCCCAGACCCCCATCGGCCGCGTCGGCCTGCTGGCGCACGCCGGGTGGCAGGTACTGCTCGCCGCCGGAGTGGCCTCCGTGGCGCTGGGCGTGGTGGTGCTGGCCTGGCCCAAGGCCACGCTGACCGCGGTGGGCGTGCTGTTCGGCATCTATCTGCTGGCCTTTGGCGCCTTCCAGCTGGCCGGGGCCTTCGGCCACCATGTCCCCGGCCACCTGCGGGCCCTGGGTTTTGTCAGCGGCGCCCTGTGTGTACTGCTGGGGCTGCTGTGCTTCCGCGGCCCCACCGAGTCACTCCTGCTGCTGGCGCTGTGGATCGGCTTCGGCTGGCTGCTGCGCGGTGTGATGCTCACCGCGGTGGCGCTCTCCACACCCGAGCTGCCGGCCCGGGGCTGGCAGGTCTTCCTCGGGGTGCTCACCCTGCTCGCCGGCATCGTGCTGATCACCACGCCCTTTGGTTCGCTCGCGCTGCTCGCCCTGTGGAGCGGAGTGCTGCTGATCGTCCTGGGCCTGGTCGAGGTGGTGCACGCCATCCAGCTGCGGCTGCGGGTGCGGCGGCAGGCCACCGCACCCTGACCGGCCGTGGATCACTCGTTGCCGGTGCCGTTGTCCGCCACCACCGGGATGTCGCTGACCAGGTGCGAGAGCGGGTTGTCGCCATTGCCGAGGACCGAGTGCTCGGTGCACTCCTGCTGCTGCTCCGAGGAGAGCACCGGGACGTCCTGCACCCCGATGTTGATCAGCGTCAGCACCGACTGGATGCCCAGCTTGCCCACTCCCAGACACAGCCGGTTGAGCGTGCCCTGCACCGCGCTGATCTGCGGGCTGCCCTGGCCGCCGACCTCGGTGTGTCCGTAGGTGGTCCGGGCGTCCTGGCCGCTGATCACATCCGCCATGGCCGGTCCGGCCAGCACCCCGGCCGTCGAGGCGGTCAGTGAGACCGCCGTACACACCTGCTTGAGCACGTCCCGTGCCTTTCCACTGTGAGTCCGCGAGGGGTTCGCCGCCGAGGAGCGACGACCTGGGTAACGGGGGCGGGGTGGCGAGGTTCCGGACGCTCACCCGGCCGGCGGTGCGGCCGGGCGGGGCCGGTCAGCCCAGGCGTACGGCTCAGCCCAGGTGTACGGCCAGGGCGGCGATGTCGTCGTCGAGCCGGCCGCCGCTGTAGCGGAGCAGGTCGCGGTGCAGCGCGTCGAGCAGGTCCCGGGGCCCGCCCGGGGCCTGACCACGCATCCAGTCCGCCAGCGGGAAGAACGCGCCCTCGCGGTTACGGGCCTCGGTGACACCGTCGGTGAAGAGCAGCAGCAGATCGCCGGGGGCGGCCTCGAAGGTGTCCACGCTGTACTGGCCGCCCATCAGCTCCGCGAGGTTGAGCAGCGGTGAGGGAGCGGTGGCGGTCAGGGTGCGCAGTTCCCCGCGGCTCAGCAGCAGCGGCGGGGGATGCCCGCAGTTGAGCACCCTCAGCCGGCCGTTTCCGATCGGGATCTCGACGAGGAGGGTGGTGACAAAGCTCTCCATCTCGTCATCGGCGCGGAAGGCGGCGCGATAGCGGGTGCTGCTGGCCTCCAGACGGCGCGCGATGCCGTCCAGGCCGGGCTCGTCATAGGCGGCCTCCCGGAAGGAGTTGACCACCGCCGCGGCCGCCCCCACCGCCGGCAGCCCCTTGCCCCGGACATCGCCGATGAGCAGCCGGATGCCGTATGGCGTGGTGACCACCTCGTAGAAGTCACCGCCGATCCGGGCTTCCGCCGCGGCCGCCAGATACAGCGCCTCGATCTCCACCGCTCCAAAGCTGCGCGGCATCGGGCTCAGCACCACCTGCTGTGCCGCGTCGGCGACCAGCCGGACCTGGAACAGGGTCTGCTCCCGTTGCAGCCGCACATGACTGCCATAGGCCGCCGCCACGGTGACCGCGACGATCCCCGCCGAGGTGTACGGCGTCCCCAGGTCGGGGAACTCCATCCCCAGCCCGATCATCAGCAGCAGACAGAGCGTCCCCAGCAGGACCGTGGGCAGCACCGGCCACATGGAGGCGGCCAGGGCCGGCGCCGCGGGCAGCAGACGGCTGACGGCGACGCTCCGGGGCGTGGCATACGCCAGGCTGCCGATCACCACGGTCAGGAGTACCGGCGAGAGCAGGGCGGGGGACCAGCGACCGTAGGGACGCCGGCGGAGCCGCGGGCGGCCAGGCGTGATCACATAAGTAGCATATCCATACGGAACGGACATGCAGCTCCGAGCTCGCGCGTCCGAGTCCGAGTCCGGTGCCGGTGCCGGTTCCGCGAGGAGGCCGTCCCGCCATGCCAGAGCTGCCGGATGTCGAGGGGTTCCGGAAGGTGCTGGAGTCCTGCGCCAAGGGCCGGGTCATCCAGCGCATCGAGGTGCGCGACACGGGCGTCCTGCACGGGGTGAGCGCCCGCGGGCTGCGCAGCGCGCTGGAAGGCCGGCGGTTCACCACCCCGGAGCGGCACGGAAAGTGGCTGCTCGCCCGCACCGGCGACGGTCCCACCCTGCTGCTGCACTTCGGTATGACCGGCCGGGTGGTCTGCGCCGGGCCCGAGGAGGCGGCCGGGGCCCATGACCGCGTCTTGTTCACCCTGACCGGCGGCCATCAGCTTCGCTTCCGCGACCAGCGCAAACTCCAGGGCCTCTGGCTGGCCCAGGACGAGGCCCTGGTCGCACGGCTGCTGGACCGGCAGGGCCCGGACGCGCTGGCGGTGGACCGCGCGGAGTTCGAGGCCGCGCTCGCCTCGCGCCGGGGCGGCGTCAAGACCGCCCTCACCGACCAGTCCGTCCTGGCCGGCCTCGGCAATCTGCTCGCCGACGAGATCCTGTGGCGCGCGGGGCTGCGGCCCACCGCCCGGACCGGCGACCTCACCGAGGCCGAGCGCCGCCGCCTGTACACCCAACTGCGCCGGACCCTGCGCTCGGCGGTGGCCGCCGGCTGTGTCCCGCCCCGTGACTCCTGGCTCACCGGCCACCGCGACGCCCCCGACCCGGCCTGCCCACGCTGCGGTTATCCACTGCGCCGGACCCGGGTGGCGGGCCGGGGCACGGTGTGGTGCCCGCACTGCCAGCCGGGCCCGGGGTGAGCGCGGCTCGTTGCCCGGCTGTCCGGCCGTCGCCGCGCTGTCCGGGCCGCCCCCTGGTGGCGGTGGCGAAGGAGCGCCTGCCGCTGCTCCGAGGAGCCCATGACCACGGGCGCCGTCGCTCACCCGGCCGGGCGCGGTGCACCATGGAAGACCTGGCTGGTGTGCCAGGAGCGGTGGGCCGCGGCGACGGGGCGGACGCCGGGCTGAGGGCCGATGAGCGTGCGGCCCGAGAGGGCTGTGACGTGCTCGCGGGCGGCGGCACTATGGCCGGTGAACCGCTGCGAGACCAGGATGCGATTGCTGTCGCCGATGCCCAGGACGCCCTTGTCGAAGAGCTTGTGGTGCAGCGAGCACAGGCACAGTCCGTTGTCGACCTCGTCCGGGCCGTCATAGGCCCACCAGCGCACATGGGCGGCCTCCAGCCCGACGGAGAGCGAGCCGATTCTCCCGTCGTAACCGCAGAAGGCGCATCGGTACTCATAAGCGGTCAGTACCAGCTCGCGCATCCGCCGGTCCCGCTGCCGCCGCGTGGTGCTGAGCCGTTCGCCCTCCGCCGGCTCCGGTTCCAGGCCGACGGAGTCGCACAACTCGCCGTGGAGCGAGGGCGGGAAGTGCAGGTCGAGCAGGATTCGTGCCATCCGGCCGAGCAGCGACGGCTCCCGCCGCAGCGCCGCCCGCAGCTCCGGCGCCAGCCGCCCCGCGGCTCCGGCCGCCCGTAACTCCCGTATCCCGGTGCCGGGGCTGCCGGGTCCGTGGTCGGTGCGCACCTCCCACACCCCGTCGCTCACCAGGTGGTGAAACGGGTAGGCAGGAGTGGTCCGGTGCGGCGGACCGTACTCGGCCAGCAGTCGCCGCAGGTCCTCCTCCACCGCGCTGTAGCGCAGTTCGTCATCGGCGTCCTGCTGGAACCGGCCCAGGGCGTACAGGAACAGCAGCGGCTTGTGCGGCGCGCGTGCCCCGCTTCTGGTCCACTGCCTCAGCTTCGCGGCGCGCTCCAGCCAGTCCATGACGGGCGATCGTAGTGCTGTCGCCCCCGGCTGCCGGTGTTCGTCCTTGTGCAGATGACGGGCGAACTCCGTTGCCGGCGGCGCCGATGAGCCCCGGCCACGGCCGCTCGCATGCCCTCCGCCGCCGCGCACCCCGCCGGTTACCGCCGTCGCATGAACAGGTGGCCCCGTCGGTGCCGCTCCTCCTCGCGGGGTTCGCGCAGCATCCGGCCGACTTCGGTGAACCCGGCCTCGCGGGCCAGCGTGGCGAGATCGTCGATCGGCCACCGGTAGGCCGTCGCCACCTTGTGGTCGAAGGCCGTCACCGGATCGCCCTCGGACTCGAAGAAGGCCAGCAGCAGGTGCCCGCCCGAAGCCAGTACGCGACCGAACTCGGCGAAGTACGCGGGCAGTTCCTCCGGCGGGGTGTGGATGACCGAATACCAGGAGACGATGCCGCTCAGCTCGCCGTCGGTCAGGTCCAGAGCGTCCATGGAACCGACCTCGAACCGCAGGTCCGGGTAGGCCTCGCGAGCCAGGTCGATCATCACCGGCGACAGGTCGACACCGAAGGCGTCCAGCCCCAGGTCCCGCAGGTGCGCCGTCACTTGGCCAGGGCCGCATCCCAGCTCGGCGACGGCCCCGGCTCCGGCCCCGGCGGCCCGTACAAACTCGGCGAAGGCGGCGAGCATGGATCGGTCCAGGTGAAGCGGGGCGAGTCCATCGCGGACGAAATTCGCATAGCGGATGGCGATGCCGTCGTAGGCATCCGCTGTGGCGCGGAGGTACGAGGAGGGGGAGAGGTCGGTCATGGGGGGCGAGACTAGAGCTCGCGTGATCAGGGCCGACGACCGGCCCGTGGTGGATGAAGGCGGCCGGGGCCTTCTTGCGCCACCCATACCGGGTTCCCCTGCCCCCGTACATACCAGCGACCAGATCGCTCCAGCCCCGTACGGCCGGCTGCCACCTGACATGTGTGCTGCGGGCCACATCCCGGAGCGGGCCCGGCGCTCAGATGCGTCGCCGCCGTGTGCCCGGGACCGTCGGCCGCGAGCCACGCAACGACGAAGCCCCCGACCGGATCCCGGTCGGGGGCTTCGTTTCCGCTGTTCAGCGGTGGCGGAGGATACGAGATTCGAACTCGTGAGGGGTTGCCCCCAACACGCTTTCCAAGCGCATCCACCAAAGACTGCGACACCAACACTGTGACCAGTGACGAAGCACGAGTCAAGAGGGGCGAAGGAGAGACAGGCGTCTTGCGTAGCTGGCCCCTGCATGGGCCAGTACCGACGCTGAGGCGTCGGCGACGGCCCGCCTCAGAGCGAGTGAGGCGAGCAAAGGGCCCCCGCCGTAGCGGGGCCCTCGGTCAAGCGCCAGGACACTCGGACGGCCGTTAGACGGCCGGGGAGGTGCCAGCCTTCACAGTGGTCGTGAACGACTGCCAGGAAGCCGCAGGAAAGGCCAGGGAGGGGCCGTTGGGAGCCTTGCTGTCACGGACGGGGATGACGCCGGAAGCCGCGAACACGCGGGTGAACTCCAAGCACTGTCCGCCGGTGCCGCCGCTGTGACTCGACTTCTCCCATATCGCGTGGGAGAGGTCTGGGGTCTTGCTCATGGGTCAACTCCTTTAGCGTGGTGCTGATCAGTGCCATGGAAAGCTCAGGAGACAGGGCACACGCGCGAAGCCTGTTGTACACGTCCTGAGCCTCAGCAACGGCCGCCGCTGACTCGTCAACCCGCGCATGGTGGCGGATCTCTTCATAGAGGGCAGTCGTCCCGTCCGCAGACGTCAACAGCGTCAACGGCAGGTGCGACGCGGGAGTCTTGGCTGCAAAGGGGAGCACCTGAAGCGTGACGTTCGGGCGCTGCACCTCGGTCAGTAGGTACTCAAGTTGCTCCCCCATCGTGGCCGTGTCGCCGACGATCATACGTAGCGTGGCCTCATGAAGGATCACCCACAGACGTGGGGGCGCATCGCGCTCTATCACGCTGTGACGGGCCAGCCGAGACTCAACCCAGGCTTTGATCTTCACCCCGCTTGCCTGCGGGTTTGCTGCCCGGAAGGTGGCTTCGGCATAGGCGGGGGTTTGAAGCATGCCCATGATGAACGTGGTCGAGTAGTCCTCAATGATGCTGGCTTGGCGCTCAAGCTTGACGTACGGAACGAACCATTCGGGATGTCCGGCGTCTGAGATGCGGCGATGCAGTCGCAGAAAATAGCCGGACGTCCCAAAGAAACGATCACACCCTTCAGCGAAGTGCTCGCTTCCCAGGGTGTGACCGTTTTCGACCTTGGACACGTACGGGACTTTGTACCCCGTTGCCTCAGCTAGTTGAGGCTGCGTCTTGCCTGCGTGCTCCCGGGCAAACCGCACCTCCGATCCGTAGAACTCCGGGCCGTCTTGTGCCCCTTCTGGACCTTCGTGCATGCGTGCGATCACCACCTTTCCAAGGACGGTTGGAAACCTGAAAGCTCTGGTCACCGTGCGCTGAGCACGTAACTCTGAGCCTACTCAAGGGAGTTGCCCGCCCGGGATGGGCGGGACACGCGGAGGTTCGAACACAGTGACTAGACAGCGTGACGGCGACCGATCGGCCGCGAAGATGACGATGCGGGTGTCCCTGGACAGTGGGCGCACGTGGGGACCGACGACGTACGTACAGCACGGCAAGGAACCGGCTGTGCGGAGCCTCTTCCCGCCCTGCATTTGCCCCCGGTGCAGGGAGCGCCACGAGCCGGATCGGTCGCTCGCCGCCCTGTCTGGGGGCCTGGGTGACCACTGAGACCCGGCGCTGCACGGAGTGTGCCCGGATCAAGGCTGAGCGTGCGGCTGCCGCTGAGCGGGGCGACCGGAGCAAGGCAAGTGATTGCATCGTGCTCATGGGTCGGCACCTGCGGGAGGCGCACTCTTGACGCCCACCGAGGAACAACCGGAGGGCGCCAACTCCGGTGACACCAAGCTGAGTTGCGAGTCCTGCGCCATGCTGGCGGCATCCAAGATGGCGGCTGCCCTCCGGGGCAACACGGCGAAGGCTGACGAGATCGGCCGAATCGCCAAGGCGCACTGGATGCGTCACCACTCCCCACTGTCACGGCGCACATGACCCCTGCCTCTCTGCCCCACGCCATGGCGCACCCTCCCGCGCTGTGGGTCTCTTCTCCCCAGCAGAGAGGCAGGCACCGGACCCCCGCCCGGTCGTCCTCGTGGCCGTTGACGGCCGGGCGGGCCAAAATGGCAAATCACGCAAGCACGGAAGCCAGAGCACATACGACCTCTCGTTGAGGAGGATCTATGCCCGCGCTCCCTCTCCGTCTGACGTTCGCCTGGTTAGAAATTACTGGGCTCTGCAATCTGAAGTGTGTGCACTGTTACGCCAATTCGTCACCGGAAGGTGACCACGGCAACATGGATGACGCCGATTGGCGCCGTGTCATGGACGAACTCGCCGGTACCGGGGTCCGTGACATTCAATTCATTGGAGGGGAACCGACACTCCACCCCGGGCTCCCCGAATACATCCGGCATGCCTGCTCCCAAGGGATGCGGGTCGAAGTCTTCTCCAACATGACCCATATCCGCGATGAGGTGTGGGAAGCGCTTCAACTCCCGGGTGTGCGGCTCGCCTTCAGCTATTACTCAGACTGGGATCAGGATCACGACGACGTAACACAGTCGAAGGGGTCCAACGAGCGGACGCGCTCCAACGTCGAAAAGGCCAAGCGGCTCGGCATCTCCATGAGGGGCAGCGTTATCCGCGTCCTGAAGGATCAGCGCAGCCAGCCAGCCGAAACGCAATTGCTCCAACTCGGCATACGTGACGTGCGGACAGACACACTACGGCCGTTCGGACGGGGAGCAGACGGTAAACCTCCACAGATTAAGAGACTCTGCGGACGATGCGGCAGGGGAAAAGTTGCCATCGGCCCCAACGGAGATGTGTGGCCATGCGTGTTCGCTCGCTGGATGAGCATCGGGAACGTGCACGAACAGAGCGTAGAAGCGATCTACTACGGCCTTCCCAACAGGCTAGTTCGCAGCGAGCTTGAGGAGGCGTTCCCACACACGGTGGTCAGTAGCACCCCGTCCTGCCTGCCGGACTGTAGCCCCTCGTTCGAGACGTGCTCGCCTCAACTGGCCTGCGCCCCGGATGCCGCCTGCGGACCCACAGGTGATGGCGGAGACGACGACAGCAGCAACAGCGGCAGCAAGAGCCAGCTACGCATGTCGCCCCGTCGATCGGTGCGTTATGCCAACCCCGCCATCTCCGGGACCGACTGTTAGGAGCCCCTGAGCGAGGTACAACGCGGCAGGGGGAAGATCCGCCCATTCCACGGCGATCAAGGATGGCGCACCGGTAGCGTGACGGTGCCCAAGCCAGACAAGGGCCCGTCTAGCACAGCGACCATGGAGAAAGAGCATGACCGATGCACCCCCCGTCGAGCTGTATCTCGCCCGCCGTGACGCGTACGCCGAATTCCTTTCCGCTGCCGACGCAGAATCTCAAGTTGCCTGGTTCCGGAGTGAAGGACGGTACAAGGACGAGGCGGCAGCCGTTGAAGCAGTGGACGCGGCATACGCCAAGACAAGGGCTAAGTTCAACGTGATTGACGTTGAAGATGTCGGCCCGATCAAAGAAGCCCGCTCAGTCCTGGAACGGCTTCAGGCCATGCACAAAGATGGCGGCAAGAACCCGGACTGGTATGAGTTCAAGAAAGCACGCGAAGAGTTCCGTAAAGCAGTAGCCGCATACCTGCGAAAGCTGCGCGGGGACGGCTAGGTAGTCCTCCTGCCCGTAGAAACGGGCAGCTCCGGGGAGACCACAACCAAAGAAAGCGCCCCGGCAACCGTTGCACCGGTTGCCGGGGCCGATGCCGACAGCTGTATAGGAGCTGACGACGCATGCACTCTATCTTGCGTGCCCTCATGTGGGCACTGGCCCTTCTGTTGCCTGCCCACGGCCGTCACGCCGCAGTGCGCCCCGCCGGGCGCCGGAGACCGGCCCACAGGCGCGTGTGTGCCGAACAGGTCGGCAACGTATGGGAGTTGGCGCCAACCCCGGCCGCACGGCCGGACCTCGACGGGGCAGCCGATGAGACGCCCGATGATGTGATCTGGTTCCCCCGACCGCTGGTTCCTGAGTACGTGCGCTACTGGGAGCGCGTACTGGAACGGCGCGAAGCCGTTGAAGCGGCGTGCGAGGGAAGAGATCACCCGTATACGTACCCGGGGGCGCCATTCCCGGCGCCAACGGCAGCAGCCTGATAAGCGAATAGGCCCCGCCCCCGTAGTCTTGGGAGCGGGGCTTTTCTATTGGATCTCAATTCCTCGGATATGGGGCTTGCCGGCAGTTGGGTGAATTTAAAATGCACTAATGTAGTGAAGTGGGTAGAGTGTAGGGCTTCTGTTAGGTGCCGAGAGTCTTAGTGAGGATTCTGACTGCGCGCGTATCTGCCACGCCCACACCGGCCCAACGGGATGTGACACGTGCCCCAAGCCGGTCGGTATCGAAAAAGAACTCCCACGAGAATTGCAGCTCAATTTCCCGGCGAAGACCGGTATACACATGTCGTCCATCCATCACGATGACGGTACCTGCTGGAAGGTGCGGAGCAGGGATCAAATCAGCGCCCCAGACTTGCTGGGGACCGTCGGTTCCAGAGTATGGAGACGAGAAGTAAAGACCAGCAGTGTTGGCCTTGAGCTTCCGAATCAGATTGTAGGTCGCTGGGTCCGTGTGAATTTCTGTGACCTTACCGCCGTAAGCCTCAATCTGCGCCATTTGATCGGCGATATTATCCAGGGTCACACTCGCACTGAGTGCGCTACTCGTCAAGCCGGGTACGTTAAGAATTCCCATGGGCTGACTGGTTCCCGTGCCGTTGTAGAAGAGGCTATCAACTGTCGCAGCAACGTTACGCATCATTGCGTCCGACACGGCCTTACGGACGTCTACGGCTGCATCCTGAAGTACCTCACTGGTAATGGCGGCCAATTGTGCCACCTTGTACGAGGCGAAACCCGCATCCCCAAAGCTGAGGTCAGATACAGGAATCTGTGCGCCCTCGGGTACTACAGACGAGGTGCCGTCACCCGCAACCACTGGAACATGCATATAACCCTCGCTCATGGGCAGCAGATTAACCTTGCCCTTTAGGAAGGTGGCCTGCTGCCTCATCGAGATCACAAAATCTTGAAAGACGCCGGGTGGGACAGCGGCCCCGGCGGAAGAGGGAAGCGTTGAAATGCTGCGGTACTCGGATTCGCTGGGCAGAATGAAGCCGTTACCGGTAGCCCAGCCTCGATCTTCCACGTCGTAAGGGCTCTCAGTGCCGTTCTTGAAGAGCGCCGCAAGCTTGTTCCCGAGCTTGCGATCCTCAGCCGCTCGTTCGGCCTTTTCCGTATAGTCCCTGACTTCTTCGCCCCTCTCGTCAAGGGCGGAATTAATGGCCTCAAGCTTGGTGCGCTTCTCGGAAGCGTTGAGCGACGTATCGGCGTCAACGCTTTTGTACTCCTCAAAGAGGCGCTGCCGCGCCTCAAGGGACTTCTTAGCCAGATCAATAAAACTCAATGCTTAACCTCAATTCAAAAGGAAGGGATAACCGGCTGCCGGCATGAGGGTGATAAATGCCGGTCAATAGCTAGCTTGCCGCGTGAGCCTTAAAGCTCTTTGCGTCATCAGCAACGTGAACGAGGGCGGCCCAGATGCCCGCCCAGGCGTGTTCAAGAGAGTCAGGGGAAGAGTCGCAAACCTCGTTGAACTTCATGAGGGCCTGATAGTGAATCTTCTCGACCTGAGCCAGGGGCAGGCCGACAAGAGCGTAAGTAAGATCATCCATCTTGGTAATCCATTTCTGCGAGTAGGCATGAGAAAGGGCGGGCCGCTTGCCGGGCAACCCGCCCTAAATGTGGAGTGAGTGTCATTCATTGAGCCAGCGAAGGGAACCGGCCTCACTCCTTACTATTTCGGCGACCAGCGCTCAGCACTCGTGCCACGGGCGATCCGACCCGATGACGCGCAAGTGCCTACGCGACGTACGGCCCTCGAACGGCCCAGCCTTAAGGGCCGGGTAGCGCAGCCGCTCAGGCAGGCTCTCAGGCTTACGGCTTGGCCGCCCCGCCTCCACCCCGAAGCCACTTCCAAGCATCTCGATAAGCGCGTCAACTGAGGCTGCATGCGCCCGTGTAGGGCGCTCAGGAAGGCGCCCGTGGGGAATTCGGCGTTGGGCACAAGCTGTGCGCTCCTCGGGGTTATGGGAGCGCTGTACGCGCCTTTGCTTAGTCCGACCTGCCCGGCGGCAAGCCTCCCCGCAGTAGGCCGACGGTCGGCCACGGCGGACCACGTGAGACCACTGTGCGCCGCATATGCGGCACTCGAAAATATCCATGATGCCTTTAGGCAATTCTCCTCCCATCATTGACAGCCGCGCCGGAGACGCTAGACTGCGCTGGACAACTGAATCCCTTCAGAAGCGCGAAGCGAATAAGCATGCAAGGCGACTGTATAGCGGCCCGCATAAAGATGCAGGGAAAGCGGCCAGATTACCCAAGGGCACCGTCGTGCCCATTTTTCTTTTTTCCGCACGCATGCCACGGGGGGAAGGAACGGGGGGGTTCCTAAGGAAGCGTTATACTTTTCGACCCCCTATTACCCCAAAGTGGACATTAGGGAAGCATAATCATGCTGCATTTATTCGGCATGAATATGCAGAGGTTATGCACTGCTGAGTGGCGTTGGGCCGATCAATCGTCTCGTTGCTTCCGCCCTTCGGCGAGATGTGATGTGATCCGCTGTAAGCGGATTCGTTGGGTCGCCGGTATGGCGACAAATAGAGCATCAGGACTGAGCCGCTAGAACGGCCAGCCATGCGGCGCCTATAAGCGCTGCCGTAGCCTCACGCGTGAGCGATGGGCTTCTCCTTACTTCCGCCCTTTCGGGCGGTTCTGCGGGCCTTATGGGCCCGGTTATGAAGCGGGCATCGGACTGCCCGCAGCACATGCTCTTAAGGATTATGTATTCCATTCTTGTATCGCTGGCCTGCCAGTGGCCAGCGTAGTTATTGCTCATCCTGCGCGCAGGGATGCGCGCTACTGATCTATTTGGCTGGCCTTCGATCGACCAGCGGATTACATGCCCCGGCCTTCGACGAGCCGGGGCAGTGACAGAGGATAGGCAGGCGCACTTGGGTGCACCCATAAGCGACTTCAAAGGTTAGGCAGGCCCCCTGCCTGCCCTGGACTCCTGCCCCGGCTCCTTTCGCCCAGCGGGGGCTCATTAAAGATAGAGAGAGCAACACGCGACAGCCCAGCGATAGAGCCACCGAGGTTAACGAGGGAGTGAACTAGGTGTCCACCTCGGTGAAATCAACGCTCGCTGAGCCCGTGAGGACGCTTGGTGTTGACTCTGTGAGTACGGCATGACCCAGTCCCTAGGCCAGCCTTCTTAGCCAAATGGTGCGACAGTACCAGACACCTTGCCTTTGACTCCGGAGTTATGAGCCCAAGCCGTTTGCAGGTCCTTATGGCGTTGCTTACCGCTGAACCCTCTACCGGCATAATCGCCCCCGTCTCTTCATGTACTTTCGCCCCCAGGCGATCCCTCAGCTCACTAGGCCCAAATTCCGCATGACCTATTCGATTGCTGTCGGCCAGAGCAAGAAGCCAAACTCTTAGCCATAGAGGTGCAGTTATGTTTTCGGCCGCAAGCCGATTCAATTCCACCTGCGACAAAGCGAGAAACGGTGTTCCGGCCGGGAAGTCAAGCCCTCTGGTCAAGAATCGTCCTCTCCTCTTTTAGGCATCAAAAAAGGCCCCGACGCGACTCCAGAGAGTGTCGGGACCTGAAGGTCCGAAGGCTGCCCGTGAATGGCCTCTACGGGCTGGGTGTGCACCCATGGCACAGCGTGCCTGTGTGCCCGCATGCGGGACGTTCGGCACCCCTGGCAAGGGTTGGCTACTGGCTGGCATGCCAGAGCCTCACAGGCCCCTTGGCGGGGCCGTTGATCACGACCGTACGACGCGCGCTCGGGTCACGCAAGAGAGTTCGATTGCCCACCTACTAGTGACTAGTAGGTGCCCAGCGGGGACGGCACGCTGTGCCGACACAGCAAGAGGCCCCGGACGATGCCGGGGCCTCTGAAGGCTGCTCAGGTCAGTAGCGATCCCCCAGGCGTTGAACGGCCTGGACGGCTCGCTGTGTTGCCATGTCGGCCCCGTAGCGGCGGAGCATGGCCGGTGACTTCCATCCTCGGATGGTCATGATGTGTTCGCCCGGGACCCCCGCTGCTTTGAGGTCATCGCACCAGGTGTGGCAAAACGAGTGAGGGGCCACAAGGGAAGGGTCGTATCCGGCCTCCTCCGCCCGTGCTTTCACCATCCGGTGAAGACCCGCGTACAGAAGTCGTGAGCGGTTCCGTGTGCCCAGCCAGAGCCAGTCCGTACGCTCGGCCAACTTGTGCGTGGCCCGCGCCCGCAGGTAGCGCGACAGAGCCTTGACCGTCTTGGGCTGAAGGGGGATGACGCGGGCGTCCCGAGAGTTCCGGTCCATCTTGAGCGGGACGACGACAAGCGCCCCGCTGGCAAGATCCAAGTCCTGTACGCGAAGGTTCAGGATCTCGTCACTGCGCAGCCCCTCAGTCAGCACCCGCAACAGGGCATGGTCCCGAACTGTGTGGAAGTCCTTCACTCTGGGGCTACCGCCCCCGGTGACGCCGAGCATGTCCCGTATGAAGTCCTCGCTAAGCGTCTTCGGCTTCCCCTGCTGCGGAGCCGCGTACCGCTGGAGCTTGGGGTCGTTGTAGGGGTTGGCGTGGTCGTACTCCTCCGCCAAGTAACCGAAGAGAGCACGGAGGTTACGTTGGATGGTGTTGGTCCCGCCGGTGTAACCCCCCTTGCCGTCCTGGGACTTGGGCACGTCGTGGGTTCGGTAGTACCAGCGGAAGAACCGGTTCAAGAGCGCTGTGTCCACTGCGGTGAAGTCTCCGGGCACGCGCTGATCAGTCAGCCAGTGGTGGAGCTGGGTGGCTGCGTACTTGTAGGCGTTGACGGTCCGGCGCTGGTAGGGCCGACCGTGCTTGTTCGTGGTCGTGGACAGGTGCAGCTCAAGCTCCGCGATCACGGCCTCCCGGCCGCCCTCGTCGGTCGTGACCGTCGGTACCGGGGCGCCTACGCCTGTGGCTGTGATGCTGTGGTTGCTGGCTCGCTGCTGCGAGCGGAGTGGGCTGCGGCCCATGGAGGCTCCCTAGGTGGAGCCGCTAGACAAGTTCTTGTTGCCCAAGCGTCTTGCCCAACGGCGACTGGATAGAGAGTCGCCGTCCAAACGAGAACCGGCCCAACCTGCGTTGTCGCAGGTCAGGCCGGTCAGTGCGGAGGATACGAGATTCGAACTCGTGAGGGGTTGCCCCCAACACGCTTTCCAAGCGTGCGCCCTAGGCCTCTAGGCGAATCCTCCGCCGCAAACAATACAAGACGCGGGGGACTGCTCGCGAACCCGTTCCCAAGGGCCTTGATCACATCGGTCATGGGGGGCCGAGCACCCTCCCGGATCCGCTAGGGTGGGAGACAAGCCCCTCACGTGGCGCTATCTCACCGAACTCCCCCAGGGCCGGAAGGCAGCAAGGGTAAGTGAGCTCTGGCGGGTGCGTGGGGGGCCCTTTGCATGGGGCGGGCGGGGGATTGTGACCGAGGCCACTTGTCGGTGGGGCCCGATATCGTCGTAGGTGTGTCGTCCCTCGCGCTCTATCGCCGCTACCGTCCCGAGTCCTTCGCCGAGGTCATCGGGCAGGAGCATGTAACCGCCCCGCTGCAGCAGGCGCTGCGGAACAACCGGGTCAATCACGCGTACCTGTTCAGCGGGCCGCGCGGCTGCGGCAAGACGACCAGCGCGCGCATCCTGGCCCGCTGTCTGAACTGTGAGCAGGGCCCTACGCCCACGCCCTGCGGAGAGTGTCAGTCCTGCCGTGACCTGGCCCGCAACGGACGCGGTTCGATCGATGTGATCGAGATCGACGCCGCCTCGCACGGTGGTGTGGACGACGCCCGTGAGCTGCGGGAGAAGGCCTTCTTCGGGCCCGCCTCCAGCCGGTACAAGATCTACATCATCGACGAGGCCCACATGGTCACCTCGGCGGGCTTCAACGCCCTGCTGAAGGTGGTCGAGGAGCCGCCGGAGCACCTGAAGTTCATCTTCGCGACCACCGAGCCGGAGAAGGTCATCGGCACCATCCGGTCGCGTACCCACCACTACCCGTTCCGCCTGGTGCCGCCCGGCACCCTGCGGGAGTACCTGGGCGAGGTGTGCGAGCGGGAGGCGATCCCGGTCGAGGACGGCGTGCTGCCGCTGGTGGTACGGGCCGGGGCCGGGTCGGTGCGTGACTCGATGTCCGTGATGGACCAGCTGCTCGCCGGGGCGGACGAGGCCGGTGTGACATACGCCATGGCCACCTCCCTGCTCGGCTACACCGACGGTTCGCTGCTGGACTCCGTGGTGGACGCCTTCGCGGCGGGCGACGGCAGCGCCGCGTTCGAGGTCGTCGACCGGGTCATCGAAGGCGGCAACGATCCGCGCCGCTTTGTCGCGGACCTGCTGGAGCGGCTGCGCGATCTGGTGATCCTGGCCGCGGTGCCGGACGCGGCGGAGAAGGGGCTGATCGACGCCCCGGCCGATGTGGTGGAGCGGATGCAGGCCCAGGCCTCCGTCTTTGGCGCGGGCGAACTCAGCCGGGCCGCCGACCTGGTCAACGAAGGGCTGACCGAGATGCGAGGGGCCACCTCGCCGCGGCTTCAGCTGGAGCTGATCTGCGCCCGGGTGCTGCTGCCCGCCGCGTTCGACGACGAGCGGTCGGTACGGGCCCGGCTGGACCGGCTGGAGCGCGGGGCCGCGTCGGCGGGCGGTGCCGTGGGTGCTGCCGCGGGCGGCGGTGTGGGCGGCGGTATCGGATATGTGCCGGGGCCGCAGGGGCACGATCCGAGGGCCACTCCCGGGCTGTCCGGGCCGGCGGCCGCCCGCGCGGCGGTGGCGCAGGGGGCGCAGGGCGGGCAGCCGTCCGGCGCGTCGGTGGCCGGTGCGCCCGTGGCCGGCACTCCCGCTCCCAGTTCGCCTGCCCCCGATACGCCTGCCGAGGTGCCTGCCGCTGCCGTTGCGCCCGCCGCACCCCCGGCCGCGCCCGCCGCACCCCCGGCCGCGCCCGCGCAGCCCGAGCCCGCGCAGGGCGGCGGTGGCCGTCCCGGCGCCTGGCCGGCCGCGGCCGCCCCGGGCCAGGGCGCCCCTTCGCCCACGTCCGCCCAGCGTCCGGGTGCCTGGCCCACGGCGGCCGCCCCCGGTCAGGGCGGCGGTACGGCGGGGCAGCAGCCCGGCGGCCGGCCTTCGGCAGGTGGCCCGGCAGCGCCGAGTGCCCCCGCGGCCTCGTACCAGCAGCCTCAGCAGCCCCAGCCGCCGACGCAGCCGTCTGCGCAGCCGCCGGTTCAGCCCCGTGGTGACGCCGGCCAGATCCGTCAGATGTGGCCGCAGGTCCTGGAGGCCGTGAAGAACCGCCGCCGCTTCACCTGGATCCTGCTCAGCCAGAACGCCCAGATCACCGGCTTCGACGGCAGCACGCTCCAGGTCGGCTTCTCCAATGCCGGCGCCCGTGACAGCTTCGCCAACAGCGGCAGTGAGGATGTGCTCCGTCAGGCGCTCGGCGATGCGCTCGGGGTGCAGTGGAAGATCGAGCTGGTCGTCGACCCGAGCGGCGGCGGAGCGGTTGCCTCCGGTTCGTATGGGGCCCCGGCCGGCGCTCCCTCCGGCGCCTCCGCCGGTGCGTACAGCGCGCCCGCCCCGGCCGCGCCCCCGCAGCCGCATCCCCAGCCGTCGGCCCCCGCCGCCGCCCCGGCGCGGCCCGCGCCGGTGCCCGCTCCGCAGGCGGCCCCCGAGCCGCCCCCGGTGGCGCCCGAGGACGACATGCCCGCCGAGGACGACCCGGACCTCGACGACACCGCCCTGACCGGCCATGACCTCATCGTCCGCGAGCTGGGCGCCACCGTTGTCGAGGAGATCGCCAACGAATAGCGGGGGATCGCTGACCAACAGGGGCGGGAAGCTTTCCCCCGGCATGGCACACCGTTCCCGGCGAACACGTAGGCTCGCACTACCGACCCGTTGTCGCGACAGCACAGGAGCAACCCGTGATTCCCGGTGGTGGTCAGCCCAATATGCAGCAGCTGCTTCAGCAGGCCCAGAAGATGCAGCAGCAACTTGCCGAGGCCCAGGAGGAGCTGGCGCGCACGCCCGTCGAGGGTTCGGCCGGCGGCGGCCTGGTGACGGCCACCGTCAGCGGTGCCGGTGAGCTCCAGGGCCTGGTCATCGACCCCAAGGCGGTCGACCCCGAGGACACCGAGACGCTGGCCGACCTGATCCTGGCCGCCGTACGGGACGCCAACGCCTCCGCTCAGCAGCTTCAGCAGCAGAAGCTCGGCCCACTCGCCCAGGGTCTGGGTGGCGGCCTCCCGGGTCTGCCCTTCTAGCCGTCCAGGCACGGCACCGGGCAACCTCATCGCAGCGGCACAACCGAAGACACAGGAAGAACCAGGAGAACCCGATCCGTGTATGAAGGCGTGGTCCAGGATCTGATCGACGAGCTGGGCAGGCTGCCCGGCGTCGGTCCCAAGAGCGCCCAGCGGATCGCGTTCCACATCCTGCAGGCCGAGCCGGCCGACGTCCGCCGGCTCGCGCACGCGCTGACCGAGGTCAAGGCCAAGGTCCGGTTCTGCGCCCTGTGCGGCAATGTGGCCCAGGAGGAGCGGTGCCGGGTCTGCCAGGATCCGCGCCGCGACCTCACCGTCATCTGTGTGGTCGAGGAGCCCAAGGATGTGGTGGCGATCGAGCGGACCCGCGAGTTCCGCGGCCGCTACCACGTGCTCGGCGGGGCGATCAGCCCCATCGAGGGCGTCGGCCCGGACGACCTGCGGATCCGTGAGCTGCTGGCCCGGCTCGCGGACGGTTCGGTCACCGAGCTGATCCTGGCCACCGACCCCAATCTGGAGGGCGAGGCCACGGCCACCTACCTGGCACGCATGGTGAAACCCATGGGGCTGAAGGTCACCAGGCTGGCGAGCGGGCTGCCAGTGGGCGGAGACTTGGAATACGCCGACGAGGTCACGCTCGGACGTGCCTTCGAAGGGAGACGACTTCTCGATGTCTGACGCAACGCTCCATGACGCCAAACGCGATCCCGGCGATTTCGCCGTCTCCATCGCGGACTCGATCGAGAGCTTTATCGTGGCTGTCACCGAGGTGTCCCGAGGCGACGAGCCGGACAGCGCCGTGCCCTTCCTGCTGCTGGAGGTCTCCCAGCTGCTGCTGACCGGAGGCCGGCTGGGCGCGCACGAGGACTTCGTTCCGGACGAGCGCTACGAGCCGGACGTCGGCCCGGAGCCGGACGTGGACGAACTGCGCGAGCGGTTCGCCCGGCTGCTGGACCCGGTCGACGTCTACTCCGAGGTCTTCGACCCGTATGTACCGCGCACCGCCCCGGTCGCCAGCCGGATCTCCGACGATCTCGCCGACATCATCACCGACCTGCGGCATGGCATGGCCCACTACCGTGACGGCCGGGTCAGCGAGGCCCTGTGGTGGTGGCAGTTCTCCTACCTGTCCAACTGGGGGCCCACCGCCTCCGCCGCCCTGCGCGCGCTCCAGTCCCTGGTCGCCCATGTGCGCCTGGACCAGCCGCTGGTCGAACTGAACGGACTGGATACCGACGCCATCGGCACGGAGGAGCAGCTGGCCGAGGAGGCCGGCCAGGTGATGGCGGCGGAGATCGGCGGGCAGACGGGGCTGCGCTCGGTCTGAACCCGGCCTGAGTCCGGTCCGAGCCTGGTCGCCCGCCGCCCGGAGCCTCGCCGGGTGCCGGACGACGTATCTCAGGATGCGGAGCCCCGATGGCCGATTCGCGCCGATCGATAGACTCTGAATCGTCCGCAATACACAAAAGCTGCGAGGAGCGCACGTGGGCCTTGTCGTGCAGAAGTACGGAGGCTCCTCCGTTGCCGATGCCGAGGGCATCAAGCGGGTCGCCAAGCGAATCGTGGAAGCCAAGAAGAACGGCCATCAGGTCGTCGTGGTGGTTTCCGCGATGGGTGACACGACGGATGAGTTGATCGACCTCGCCGAGCAGGTATCGCCGATTCCTGCGGGGCGAGAGTTCGACATGCTGCTGACCGCCGGAGAGCGGATCTCCATGGCGCTGCTGGCGATGGCGATCAAAAACCTCGGTCACGAGGCGCAGTCATTCACCGGCAGCCAGGCCGGAGTGATCACCGACTCGGTGCACAACAAAGCGCGGATCATCGACGTCACCCCAGGCCGTATCCAGCAGTCCGTGGACGCGGGCAACATCGCGATCGTGGCGGGCTTCCAGGGCGTGTCCCAGGACAGCAAGGACATCACCACGCTGGGCCGGGGCGGCAGTGACACCACCGCCGTCGCGCTGGCGGCCGCGCTGGACGCCGAGGTCTGTGAGATCTACACGGACGTCGACGGCGTCTTCACCGCCGACCCCCGGGTGGTGAAGAAGGCCCGCAAGATCGACTGGATCTCGTTCGAGGACATGCTGGAGCTGGCCAGCTCCGGCTCCAAGGTGCTGCTGCACCGCTGCGTCGAGTACGCACGCCGTTACAACATCCCGATCCATGTGCGGTCCTCCTTCTCGGGGCTCAAGGGCACCTGGGTCAGCAACGAGCCTCAAGGGAGCGAGCCGATGGAGCAGGCGATCATCTCGGGTGTCGCGCACGACACCTCCGAGGCGAAGGTCACGGTCGTCGGGGTGCCGGACAAGCCGGGCGAGGCCGCGACGATCTTCCGCGCGATCGCGGACGCCGAGATCAACATCGACATGGTGGTGCAGAACGTCTCCGCCGCGTCCACCGGGCTGACCGACATCTCCTTCACTCTGCCCAAGACCGAGGGCCGCAAGGCGGTTGAGGCACTGGAGAAGACGCGCTCCCGGGTCGGTTTCGACATCCTGCGCTATGACGACCAGATCGCCAAGATCTCGCTGGTCGGCGCCGGAATGAAGACCAACCCGGGCGTCACCGCCATGTTCTTCGAGGCGCTGTCCAACGCGGGCGTGAACATCGAGCTGATCTCCACCTCGGAGATCCGCATCTCGGTGGTCACCCGCGCCGACGACGTCAATGAGGCGGTCCGGGCCGTGCACACGGCCTTCGGCCTGGACAGCGAGAACGACGAGGCGGTCGTCTACGGAGGCACCGGCCGCTGACACCACCGGGCCCCCGGCCCGCAGCATGCTCGGCCACCGCTCGGCCCGGCCGACTCATGGCGCCGGGCCGAGCCCCTCGGCAATACTGGGCACGTGTGAAGGTTCTGTGATCAAGGCGTTGGTGCGGAACTCTTGAGCAGCGCGCACAGCCTGTTCGAGGATGCGTTCCCGGCCCACGGCATCCGGCCGAGGAGACGGCGGTTTCCGCCGTTCTCCGTCTCAACGGGGCGGTGAACTCGGGGGGTTGGGGCATGAGGGAAGAGCGGGTACGCATGAGGGCAGGTGACGCGCCGCGACGCCTCGCGACGTCGGCCATGGCGCCCGCGTACAACCCTGACGGGGGGACGGGTGTCCAACAGGCGTGGCAGAGGTCATCAGCATCGCGACAGCCCCGGGCCGTGGTGCCGCGGCGGCGCCTCCATACGCCCGGCGGCCCCGTGCGGCGGGCGGCATGCCGGTGATCGCTCCCTGGTCCGCCCCAGCCTCGCCGCGCATCCCCGCCCAGGCGTCCCCGCAGCCGGGGGATGCTGACCAGGCGATGGCTGCGGGCACCACAGTCGACCACCTCACCGAGACCTACCGAGCCCACTACCGGTCGCTGCTCGGGCTGGCCGCGCTGCTCCTGGATGACACCGCCTCCTGCGAGGACGTGGTGCAGGAAGCTTTCATCCGGGTGCACTCCGCGCGGAACCGGGTCCGTGACCCGGAGAAGACCCTGGCCTACCTGCGGCAGACCGTGGTCAATCTGTCCCGTTCCGCACTGCGCCGCCGCATCCTCGGACTCAAGCTGCTGTCCAAGCCGATGCCCGACATGGCCAGCGCGGAGGAGGGGGCCTATGAACAGCTGGAGCGCGACCAATTGATCAAGGCGATGCGCGGGCTGCAGCGCCGCCAGCGTGAGGTGCTGGTCCTGCGCTACTTCGCCGATATGACCGAGGCACAGGTGGCGGAGGTGCTGGGCCTGTCGATCGGCTCGGTCAAGGCATATGGCTCGCGGGGCATAGCGGCACTGCGCATCGCGATGGAGGCCCCGGCATGAACCACCCAGATCAGTACGGGCGGCAGGGCCCCGATGAGCTGGGCCCCGATGAACAGGGTCCCGATGAGCTGGGCCGTCTTGATCGACGGGATGCGGACAACCCGAACCGGCCCGCCGGGTCCCTCGGCCCGGACTTCCGCCCTGACCCGGACTCCCTCCTCGACCTGACCGCCCGGCGGGAGCGCATCCACGACGGCGCGCACGGCACCGCCGGGATGGACAGTGGTATGCCGGACGCGCGGGAGGGCGCGCTGCGTCGGCTGCTGCAGGGCGCGGTCGAGGGGATCGAACCCGCCGAGGACGCGCTGGAGCGGCTGCGACGCGCCGTACCCGCCCGCCGGGCCCGCCGCCGCCAGGCCATGGGCGGAGCGGTGGCGGCCGCGGTGCTGGTGGGCGCGGCGCTGCCCACCCTGATGCGGGTCGCGGACGTGGCCGACCACACCGCCGACAGCCGTTCCGCCAGCGCGGCCACCACCCGTCAGCAGTCCGGCGCCGCCGAGCAGGGCCAGCCGCAGGGCAACAGCGGCCCGGCCACCGGCCCCGTGCCAGGAGCCACCGGCCGGGACGGCGCCCGGGACGAGTCGCGCAAGGACGACCCGCACAAGGACCGCGGCAGCAACCGGGCCACCCCGGCCGGCACCCCTGGTGCCGACCCCCGCAGCAGCCTGGAGGCGGTGGCCCCGGTCTGTGCCCGCGACCAGCTGGGCAATGGCACCGGCACGGTAGGCCCCGCCGACAAGGCCGGCCGGGTCTATGGGGCATTCCGGGTGGTCAATGTCTCCCAGGCCAGCTGTACCGTGGCCGGCCCTGGACTGGTCTCCGCCCGTACCGCCGCCAAGGACGCGCGGGTCACCGTCGTCGACCACACTCCGGGCGACCCGGCCACCGGCCTGCCCGACCCCGGCGGCGACACCCAGGTGCTGCTGAAGCCGGGCCAGGCCTATGAGGTCAAGTTCGCCTGGGTCCCCGCCGCCCCCGGAAACGGGCAGCACAGCTGCGCCGGCACCGATGGCGCCAGTCCCACCCCCACGGCCAGTGCTTCTCCGGCAGCCGTCCAGCCGACCACCGGCACCGGGCCGGACACCCCCCAGAGCAGCCCGCCCAGTCCGGCGGCGAGCCTGCTGGTCAGCCACACCCCCGACGCCGGGGAGCCGGTGGCGGCACAGGCCCAGATCCCCGACGCCTGCACCGGGACGGTCTACCGCACCGGCCCCCTGGCGCCCCCGCCGGCGACCTAGCGCGCCGGGGGCCGGTGCCATGGCACCTGGGCGGGCCCGTACCGTTGAGGTGTGTATCGGTTCCTGCTGACTCCCCGCTGGTGGGGGATCAATGTCTTCGCACTGGTGGCCATCCCCTTCTGTCTGTTCATGGGCAGCTGGCAGCTGGGCCGCTTCGAGACGCGCGTCGACTCGCACCGGGAACAGCAGACCGAGGCCGCCACGGCGCGAACGGCCGTCGCCCGGCCGCTGGGCGACCTGCTGCCGGTGACCACCGAGACCTCGGGCCGCCAGGCATCGGCGACCGGCAGCTATGACACCGAGCACCAACTGCTGGTACCGAACCGGGATCTGGACGACCGCAAGGGCTTCTATGTGCTGACCCTGCTGCGCACCGACGGCGGCAAGGCGCTTCCGGTGGTGCGCGGCTGGCTGCCCGGCGATGCGAACTCCAGGACCGACACCGCCAAGGTGCCTACCCCGCCGGCCGGGCGAGTCACCGTGTCCGGCGCCCTCCAGGCGTCCGAGAGCGCGACATCCAAGGGCGCTGACGCCTCCGGCGGCCTGCCCAAGGGCCAGCTCGGCGTGATCAGCGCCGCTTCGCTGGTCAATCTGGTGCCCTACCAGGTGTATGACGCCTGGATCACCGAGCCCAAGGCCACCGGAGCGCTGACCCCGGTGCCCCCGGCCGCGGCGCCCAACACCGGCCTGGACCTCAAGGCGTTCCAGAACCTCGGCTACACCGGAGAGTGGTTCGTCTTCGCGGGGTTTGTTGTCTTTATGTGGTTCCGCCTCTTCCGCCGGGAGGCCGAGGCCGCCCGCGATCTGGCACTGGGCATCACCCCTGATCAGCCGGACGGTCAGCAGGAGCCGGACGGTCGGCCGGATGGTCCGGACGGCCCAGATGACGCTCGGCAAACGCGATCTCAAGCCGGAGCTGCTTGATCCGCTCCTCCACCACCAGCGAGCCATGACCGGCGTCATAGCGGTAGACCTCATGCGGGTGCCCGCGCTCCACCAGGCGCCGCACATAGTTCTCGATCTGTCGGATCGGGCAGCGGGGGTCGTTCATCCCCGCCGAGATATAGACCGGCGCCCGGACCTCGTCCACATAGGTCAGCGGTGAGGAGGCGGCGAACCGCTCCGGCACCTCCTCGGGAGCGCCGCCCAGCAGGGTGCGGTCCAGGGCCTTCAGCGCCTCCATCTCGTCGTGATAGGCGGTCACATAGTCGGCGACCGGGACCGCGGCCAGACCCAGCGCCCAGGAGCCCGGCTGGGTGCCCATGCCCAGCAGCGTCAGATAGCCGCCCCAGGAACCTCCGGCCAGGACCAGGCGCCCGGGGTCGGCGAGCCCGGAGGATATGGCCCACTCGCGGACCGCCGCGATGTCCTCCAGCTCGATCAGCCCCACTCGGTGCTTGAGAGCGTCCGTCCACGCCCGGCCGTAGCCGGTCGAGCCGCGGTAGTTGACCCGGATGACCGCGAATCCGTGATCCACCCAGGCTGCCGGACCGGCGGCGAAGGCATCGCTGTCGTGCCAGGTCGGGCCGCCGTGGATGTCGAAGACGGCCGGGAACGGGCCCTCGCCCGCCGGCTTCTGCACCAGGGCGTGCACCTTGCCGCCCGGGCCCTCCACCCAGACGTCCTCCACCGGGACGGAGTCGGGGGCCTGGCCGATGCCGTCCGGGCCGGCCGGCGGATCCAGCACTATATGACCGGCCGTGGACCGGATGACCGGTGGCTTCGCCGCCGACGACCAGAGGAACTCCACCGTCCCGTCGGGCCGCGGCAGCGCTCCGGAGACGGTGCCGGGCGGGGTGTCCAGCCGGGTCAGCGAGCCGCCGGCCAGCTCATAGCGCCACAGCTCGCTGCGGGCCCGGTAGCTGTGCTCGATCAGCAGTGCCGAGCCGTCCGGGTACCAGTCGGCGTCCAGGTCGCCGGGGAGCTCGATGGGCAGCGGGGTCTCCTCACCGGTCAGCGCGTCCCACAGCATGGGCTCCCAGCGGCCTCGCCGCTGATGGCCGACGAGCAGCCGGCTGTCGCCGTCCACCGGGGCGAAGCCCATCACCGACAGCCCCAGCTCCTCGGTGGCGCCCCGGGTGTCGTCCAGCTCCGCGACGGTGCTGCCGTCCATGCGCACCACGCGGATCGCCGAGTGCATGGCGTCGCCGTGCTCGGTGTGCTCGACCGCGATCAGTGTGCCGTCGTGCGAGAGGTCGCCCACGCCCGCCGACTGCTCATGCCGGTAGATCTCCACCGGGACCGTGCCCGGCCGCAGCACATGGACCGTGGAGCCGCCCTTGTCGGTGGAGCTGCCGATGACCGCGGTGCCGTCCCGGCCCAGGGCCAGACCGGCCGGGTAGGCGGGCTCCAGGCCGGGCGTGGCCGGCTCGTCCGCGCCGCCGTGGAAGGGCTGGCGCATCCAGGTGCCGAACTCGTCACCGTCGGTGTCCGAGAACCACCAGATCCACTTGCCGTCCGGGGACAGCACCCCGCCCGTGGTGCCGTTGGGACGGTCGGTCACCTGCCGCTGCCGGCCGCTCGACCGGTCCCAGGCGTAGATCTCGAAGGTGCCGGTGGCGTTGGAGGTGAACAGCGACCGGTCCGGCGCGTACTCCGCCCAGCCGGGCAGGCCCACCCGCGGCGCCCGGAAGCGCTTCTCCCAGTCGGGCATGGACGCGTCGCCCCGCGGGGATCCGTTGCTCTCAGTCATGCCCCCATTCTGCGCCGAACCACTGACAACGCGGCCCGGAGTGGCCATTCTGTGGAGAGTTCACCGCTTGTGGATAACTTGCTCACCCGACCGACTGATCTCCCTTGGAACAGTGGCGAGTTGGTGCATCCGGTCCGCACACTCGGAGACATGTACGAGACGCCTGCGGACATCAACGCACTCCAGCACCTGCTCGACGAGAGCTATGCCACAGCCGGGCCGCACCCGTGGCCGGTGCCACCGTCTTCGACGGGGAACGGCTGCAGATCACCGGGCAATGGCAAGCCGGTTGGGGCACCACCGGGATATCCCCGAAATCAGGCGGCCTCACGCACGCCCGGCGGCCAGGTCCATCAGCCGGGAGAGCACCCGGTCGCCCGATGCGCTGATCCCGTCGTGCTCCCACTCATTGGTGATCCAGACCCGGCTGGAGCCGACCGCCCGGGCGGTGGAGAGCGAGAGCCCCGCGTCCACATACATGTCGTCGTGATAGACGATTGCCGCCAGCGGCACCGAGTTGGCGGCCAGCCGCTGGGGGTCATACAGCGGTTGCCAGTCGGCCCGTTGGGCCAGCAGTTCGGCGGCATCGGCGAAGGGGCGCAGGCCCTTGATCTCCTCGAACATCCAGGGATAGATCATCTCGCCGGTGAGCAGCAGCGGTTCGGCGTTCTCGGCGAAGGCGGGGTGTTCGGCCAGGGCCCGGTCGGCCGCCCAGCCGGTTGGCGCCGTTCCCTGGGCGTATATGGATTCGTGCAGGACGGCGAAGAGGGGGTTGTCCACAAAGCCGGTCAGCCCCATCACCTGGTGCAGGAAGGAGTCGGTCAATTCCCCCTGGGCGTCCAGGGCTTCATCAAGCAGCCAGTGGATGCGCTCAAAGCCATCGCCCATGCCGAGCGCCAGACCCAGGGTGCGCAGCCGGCGCGGGGTCAGCAGGTCACCATTGGGCAGCCGGACATCGGTGGCCGCCAGCAGGTCGGCTATCCGGCGCAGCAGGGGCGCGTCCTGCGGATATCGGTCGTAGTGCGCCAGGACCCGGTCCCGGACCCGGGGATAGGTGCGGGCGTAGACGGCGTCGGCGGTGGCCGTCAGGCCGGGCAGGCCACCCGCGACATAGCAAGCGCGCAGTCCTTCCAGCGCCTGGGAGAGATAGGTCAGCGTGACGAAGCCGCCATAGCTCTGGCCGAGCGTCTCCCAGGGGTGATCACCGCAGAGCTCGCGGCGGATCAGTTCGGCGTCGGCAACGATTGAGTCGGCGCGGAAGTGGCCGAGATAGCTGGCGAGTTGCTCGGCAGAGGAAAAGCGCCCGGCGGAGCGGGCGGTGACCGGAGTGGAGCGGCCGGTGCCGCGCTGGTCGAGCAGCAGTACCCGGTGGGTCTTCAGCGCGTGGGCCAGCCAGCCGGGTGAATCGGCGGTCGGGCGGGGCGACTTACCGCCCGGGCCGCCCTGGAGATACAGCAGCCAGGGCAGTTCCTCACCGGCCCGGGCAGGGTCGGCCACCTCCCGGGCGAACACCTGGATGGTGGGTCCGGCTGGAGTGGCGGCAGCAGAGGAGTGGGAGAGGTGGGAGAAGTGGTTCAGCGGGACGGTGAAGACATGATCGGTGATCGCATACGCGGGATTCATGGGTCGCTTTCGCGGTCAGCCGGCCTATACCGGTATCAGTTGGCATGCGCGGGGTGGAGAGCACGCCAGAGGCGGCCTCCTGGGCTCGCCGCGGTGGGCTCGCCCACCGGAGCCTCGGCCTGGGTGGGCGGCTCAGCGGTGGGTACGGCTCGATGTCCGCCGTAGGGGCGTGGAGCCCAGCCCGGACGCGGCGCTTGGTGTTGAACCTGGCAATCGTGTGTGGGTACGGACTCGTGGTGCGGGGTGGAAGTCGCGTCCGGGTGCGGACCCGTGGGTGTGGGTGCGGGTGCCGTGCTCGCCGGGCCTAGGGTGCGCTGGACCCAAGGCGTGCTGGGTCAAGAGCCGCAGGAATGAGGTGCGTTGCGGCTGCGGGTCAGCGAGCCGTGCCCAGGGCCCGCTTGGGGCGCTGAGCAGCCGGTTCCGCGTTGCCCCCGCCCTTGGCCCAGAGCGAGCGGACATGGCCGAGGTGCCGGGCCATGCACTTCTCGGCACCCTTGGCGTCGCCGGCCAGCATCAGGTCCAGCAGCTCCAGGTGTTCCTCGGCCGAGGGGATCAGTTCGCCGCGCTCGTCCAGGGCCGTCAGCCCATAGAGCCGGGAGCGCTTGCGCAGGTCGCTGACCGTCTCCACCAGGCGCTCATTGCCGGAGAGCGCCAGCAGGGTGAGGTGGAACTGGCGGTCGGCCTCCAGGTAACCGATGAGGTCATGCTGTTGTGCGGCGCGCACGATCTCCTCGGCGACCGGGCGCAGTGCCTCCAGGTCCTCGCGGGTGGCGGTCTTGGTGACCCGGCCGACCATGGGCACCTCGATCAGGGTGCGGATCTCGGTGTACTGGTCGAGGTCGCGCTCATTGACCTCGGTGACCCGGAAGCCCTTGTTGCGGACCGGCTCGACCAGACCCTCGCGGGCCAGGTCGAGCATCGCCTCCCGGACGGGGGTGGCGGAGATACCGAAGTCGTCGGCGAGCACCGGGGCCGAGTAGACCTGGCCCGGGCGGAGTTCACCGGAGATCAGGGCGGCGCGCAGGGCATGGGCGACCTGGTCGCGCAGCCGTTCCCTGGTGGTGATGAGGTTCCGCGCACTCAGGTGCCCCATGACGTTCCTTCCAGTGGCCGAGCGGACCCCCAGCGTACAATGTCACGTTGCTTTGGTCGGTACCAATGTATAGGTCCGGCCGGCGGTGTAGAACTCCAGTGCCGCGCGGCCCTGTTCGCGGGGGCCGTGGCCGGAGGACTTGGCTCCCCCGAAGGGAAGGTGGAAGTCGACCCCGGTGGATGGGGCGTTGACGCGGATCAGGCCGGTGTCCAGCCGGTCGAGGCCGTACAGGGCGGTGTCCAGGTCACCGGTGTGCACCGAGGTCACCAGGCCGTAGGGCACGGAGTTGGTGAGCCGTACCGCCTGCCCCAGGTCGTTTGCGGGCAGTAGCACGGCCACGGGGCCGAACACTTCCTCGTGGAGCAGGGGGTGGTCCGAGGGCACCTTCTCGGCCAGGGCCGGGGCGGTGTACCAGCCGGGTCCGGCGGGGGAGTCGCCGCCGGCCAGCAGGGAGAGGCCGTCGACGGCATCGGCGGCCCGGTCACGGGCCTGCTCGGAGATCAGCGGTCCGCAGACGGTGGCCGGCTGGGCCGGGTCGCCGACCGGGAGGGTGCGCAGTGCCTCGGCCAGGGCTTCGCGCAGCGGGTCGAGGGCGGTGCCGACGGCGATCACCCTGCTGGTAGCTGTGCACTTCTGGCCCGCGTAACCGGCGATGGCGGAGGCGATCTCCAGGGCGGCCCGGCCGATGTCGGCGTCGGGCAGGACGATGGCGGCATTGAGTCCGCCCATCTCTGCCTGCACCGGCACGCCCCGGGCGGTGGCGGCCTGGACCACCGACCGGCCGGCGGCAGTGGAGCCGGTGAAGGAGAGCACATCGGCGGTCCCGGTGATGGCCTCACCCTCGGCGGGGCCGCCCGGCACCACCGTGAACACACCGTCCGGCAGGGCGGTTTGGATCAGCTCGGCCAGGCGCAGGGCGCAGGCGGTGGCCTCCGGCGCCGGTTTGAGGACCACGGTGTTCCCGGCCGCCAGGGCCGGGGCCGCCTTCCAACTGGGAATGGCGAAAGGGAAGTTCCAGGGGGTGATCAGGCCGGCCACACCGTGCGGGCGGCGGCGGGTGAGCAGCAGGCCCGGTCCGGCGGCCGGTTCATGGACGGCGCCGGCGGGTTCATAGGGCGCCTGGGCGTAGTAGCGCCAGATGGCCACGGTGCGGGCCACTTCGGCCCGGGCCTCGGTGACCGGTTTGCCGACTTCGCGTACCGCGAGGGCGGCCAGTTCGCCGGCGGCCGTCTCGATGGCCGTGGCGATGGCGGTGAGGGCGGCCGAGCGGGCGGTCGCGCCGCCGGCCAGCCAGCCGGGCTGGGCGGCAGATGAGCGGTGCACGGCCTCGGCGGCGGCCGCGGCGCCGGGCAGCGGGTGCCGGAGCAGGACGTCGGAGGGATCGGCCGGATTGTGCGAAAGGAGCAGGGAGGATGTGGCGGTCACAGGAGGAAGCCTCCGGGGAAGGGGTCGTCCGGGTCGAGGAAGTACTGGGCGGTGCCGGTGATCCAGGCGCGGCCGGTGATGGTGGGGATCACGGCGGGGATGCCGCCCACCTCGGTCCGTCCGGTCAGCCGTCCGGTGAACTCGGTGCCGAGGAAGGACTCATTGACGAAGTCCCGGTCCAGTGGCAGCTCGCCGCGGGCGTGCAGCTGGGCCATCCGGGCCGAGGTGCCGGTGCCGCAGGGCGAGCGGTCGAACCAGCCGGGGTGGATGGCCATGGCGTGCCGGGAGCGCTGGGCGTTGGAGCCGGGGGCGGCGAGGTAGACGTGCTTGAGGCCGTTGATCTCCGGTTGTTCGGGGTGGACGGGCCGGTCCGGGGAGGCGTTGATGGCGTCCATGACGGCCAGTCCGGCGGTGAGCAGATCGTCCCGCCGGGCCCGGTCGAAGGGCAGGCCCAGGGCGTCGAGTTCGACAAAGGCGTAGAAGTTGCCGCCGAAGGCCAGGTCGTAGGTGACCGTGCCATGGCCGGGCACTGTCACCTTGCGGTCCAGGCCCATGCTGAAGGCGGGCACATTGGTGAAGGTGACGGCCTTCGCCGCGCCGTCCACCACGCGTACCTCGACCGAGACCAGTCCGGCGGGGGTGTCCAGCCGCACGGTGGTGACCGGCTCCACCACCGGCACCATCCCGGTCTCCACCAGCACGGTGGCCACCCCGATGGTGCCGTGCCCGCACATCGGCAGCAGGCCGGAGACCTCGATATAGAGCACGCCGTAGTCGGCGTCCGGCCGGGTCGGCGGCTGCAGGATGGCGCCGCTCATCGAGGCGTGGCCGCGCGGCTCGTACATCAGCAGGGTGCGCAGGTGGTCCAGGTGCTCCATGAAGTGCAGCCGGCGTTCGGCCATGGTGGCGCCGGGAATCACCCCCACTCCGCCGGTGATCACGCGGGTCGGCATGCCCTCGGTGTGGGAGTCGACGGCATGGAAGACATGACGGGTGCGCACGGGTGTCCCTTTCGAAAGGCTCGGGGGCTCGGGGGCTCAGCGGTGGCCGGCGGCCATGGCCTTCTCGGTGGCGGCCCGCACCTGGGCCTCGCTGTCCCCGGTGAGCGGGAAGCGCGGCGGCCGGGTGGGGCCGCCGTGGCGGTCGACGAGGTCCATGGACACCTTGATGGCCTGCACAAACTCGGTCTTGGAGTCCCAGCGCAGCAGCGGGTGGAGCGACTGGTAGAGCGGCAGCGCGGTGTGCAGGTCCTTGGCGACGGCGGCGCGGTACAGCTCGGCGCAGCTGACCGGGAAGGCATTGGGGTAGCCGGCCACCCAGCCGACCGCGCCAGCCAGCGCCAGCTCCAGCAGTACGTCGTCGGCGCCTATCAACAGGTCGAGATCCGGGGCGAGTTCGGCGAGTTCGTAGGCGCGGCGCACATCGCCGCTGAATTCCTTGACGGCGACGATGGTGCCTCCGCCGTGTAGCCGGGCGAGCAGTTCCGGGGTGAGGTCGGTCTTGGTGTCGATCGGGTTGTTGTACGCCACCACCGGCAGGCCGGCCTTGGCGACCTCGGCGTAGTGGGCGAAGACCGCCCGGTGGTCGGCGCGGTAGGCATTGGGCGGCAGCAGCAGCACCGAGCCGCAGCCCAACTCGCCCGCCTGTTCCGCCCAGTGGCGCGCCTCGGCGCTGCCATAGGCGGCGACCCCGGGCATCACCCGGGCCGCGTCGCCCGCCGCTTCCACGGCGGTGCGCACCACCTGGGCGCGTTCCTCGGCGGTGAGGGTCTGGTATTCGCCCAGCGAACCATTGGGCACCACCCCGTCGCAGCCGGAGGCGATCAGCCAGCGGACGTGTTCACCATAGGCGTCGTAGTCGATGGAGAGGTCCTCGCGCAGCGGGAGCGCGGTGGCGACCATGATGCCGCGCCAGGGGCGGTCGGCGGTCCAGGTGATCTCGGGCATGCCATTGACCCTTCTATATCGTGTGACATTTTATTGATGGGCGTAGGGCCCGACAAGGGGGCCGGTGGCCACAAGAGGCGTGTAACAGAGGTCAGTTGGTGTCGTCCAGGGCGGCGAGGGCACCCAGAGGGACCGGTGCCGCGAAGGGCCGCCGTTCCTCGGAGGCCGCTGGGCCGCCGCCCGCCGCCAGGCAGGCCACCGCCGGACCGCACATCCGGCCTTGGCACCAGCCCATCCCGGCCCGGGTGAGCAGCTTGACCGAACGGGCGTCCCTGGCCCCCAGTTCGGCGACCGCCTCGCGGATGCTGCCGGCGGTCACCTCCTCGCAGCGGCAGACCTCGGTGTCCTCGGCCAGCCAGTGCTGCCAGCCGGGGCCGGGGCAGTGGGTGGCGCTCATGGCGTCGGCGAAGGAGCGCATCCGGTCCCGGCGGCGGCGCAGGTCCCGAAGCCGGGCGGGCGCCGCTCGCTCGCGCAACTGGTGGACGATCGCCAGAGCTGCCAGTTCCCCTTCCACGGCGGCCAGTTGCCAGCCGCCGATGCCGCCGGTCTCACCCGCGGCCCAGAGGCCGGGGACGGAGGTCCGCTGCCGGTCGTCCAGCATCAGGGCAAGGGTGCCGTCCGGTGCGCGCCGGGTCGCGCAGCCCAGCGAGGTGGCCAGTTCGATGCGCGGGACCAGCCCATGACCGGTGGCCAGGGCGTCGCAGTCGATCCTGCGGCCGGTGCCCGGCAGGGGGCGCCAGTCACGGTCCAGCCGCTGGACCGTGACCGCCTCCACCCGGTCGGTGCCGTGCACCTCGGTGACCGCGCTGCGGGTGCTCAGCCGCACGCGGTGGCGGGCCAACACCCGTCCGTGGGAAGCGGCTTCCAGCGCCTTGCCCGGATTGGCGGCCAGCGCGCGCGGATGCCGGGCGTAGCCCAGGTAGCCGGCGGCCTCCGCCACCAGGGGCACGTCTGCCCCGGCCGTGGCCAGTGAGGAGGCCACGGCCAGCAGCAGCGGCCCGCTGCCCGCGACCACGATCCGCCGGCCGGGCAGCACCAGGCCGGACTTGAGCATCGCCTGGACACCGCCGGCGCTGACCACGCCCGGCAGTGTCCAGCCGGGGAAGGGGAGTTGGCGCTCATAGGCACCGGTGGCCAGCAGCAGGGCATGGGCGCGTACGCACACCGGCTGCTGCTCGTCGCCGTCGGCGCCGGTGAGGGCCCGTACCGCCCAGGGCTGGTCGCCCTCCCGGGTCACCGTCCAGACGTGGTGGCCGGTCAGATGGTCGACCGCACCGGCCGCCAGCTCGGTGCGCAACTTCCGGAAGGCGGACCAGTGATGGTGCAGCGCCTGGGGGCGGGTGGCCTTCAGGGCCGGTGCGGGGTGCCGGAAGAACTGGCCGCCGGCCTGGGCGGCGTCATCCAGCAGAGCCACCCTGAGTCCCCGCCGGGCCGCGTGGACGGCCCCCGCGAGACCGGCCGACCCCGCGCCGATGACCGCCAGGTCATAGGGTTCAGCGCTCATGGCCGTCTCCCCGCTGGGTGGTGATGGCATCGCCGGGCTGGGCCGGTACCAGGCAGGCCCGCCTGTTGGGCCGGCCATTGACTGTGGCCAGGCAGTCGTAGCACTGCCCGATGCCACAGAAGGCCCCGCGCGGCCGCCCGCCCCGGCGGGTGGTCCGCCAGGCGAGGATGCCCGCACCCCAGAGGGCGGCGGCCACCGACTGGCCGGGCAGGGCGATGACGGTACGACCGTCGACGCTGATCTCGAACGGCGGACCGGGCTGGGCCCCGGCCAGCTCAATGGGATTGACGGGCTGGACGGGGCTGACAGGACTGACAGGGGTGACGGGTTTGGTGGGCCTGGCGGACTTGGCGGGATTACGGGCCACTGCGGCCTCCTCTCGGGTCGTTGAGTGGAGCTTGGACGTTGGGCGGGGTTGGGTGCCGGGGGCTTGGTGTTCGGCAGGCTTTGGGCGTCGGGGCTCGGTGTCGGAAGGGGCTGGAAGCGGCAGGAACTCGGTGTCGGAAGGGGCTGGAAGCGGCAGGAACTCGGTGTTGGAAGGCTCCGACACCGGCTGGCCCGACACCGGGAACCTCCCGACACCGGCGGGCCCCGGACGCCGGCAGAGTCCCCGAACTTCGGGAGGATCCTGAAGCATTGCCGGGTGGCCCGGGGGGCCACAGGGCCCGCTCCACCACCCAGGTGCACATGCCTCGTGGCCTCCGGTACGTGCCTCCGCCACGTGCCCCGCCAAGTGGCCCCCAGACCCATCACCCATGTCCTAGCCGGTCAACAGGCCCTGGCCGGTCAAGCGGAACCGCCCCGGGTCGAATCCCCCGACATCCAGCGGTAGTTGCCCCCCGCTCAGCAGCCGGGCAATGACCAGGCCGGTGGCCGGGGCCAGTCCTATCCCCGCGCCCTCGTGGCCGCAGGCGTGCAGCAGGCCCGGGACGGCCGGGTCGTGTCCGATGGCGGGCAGATGGTCGGGCAGATAGGGGCGGAACCCGGCATAGGTCCGCATCGCCCGCACCTGTGCCAGCACCGGGAAGAGCGCCACGGCCTGCACGCTCAGCCGGTGCAGTGCCGCGGTGGACAGGGAGCGGTCGAAGCCCACCCGTTCCCGGCTGGCGCCGATCAGTACCGGGCCGGCCGGGGTGCCCTCGATCACGGCGGAGGTCTGCAGGGCGGCCGAACCGCTGGCCACGTCCGCCACATAGTCAGCCGAGTAGACCTTGTGCCGCACCAGTTGGGGCAGCGGCTCGGTCACCAGGACAAAGCCACGGCGGGGCAGCAGCGGCAGGGTGGCGCCCGCCAGGCGGGCCAGGTCGCCGCCCCAGGTGCCGGCCGCGTTCACCACCCGGGGGGCGTGCACGGCGCCCCGGGTGGTCCGTACGCCCTGGAGCGCGCCGTCCGCGCCCTTGAGGAAGCCGGTGACCTCCTCGCCCAGACACAGCCGGGCGCCACTGGCGCGCAGCAGGTGGGCGGCGGCCAGGGCGGGCTGGACCTGGGCGTCCTGGGGGTAATGGACGCCGCCGGCCAGCCCGGGGGCCAGGTGCGGCTCCAGTTCGGGCAGCCGGCCGGCCGGAATCTCCTCCGCCTTGACGCCCGCCGCCCGCTGTACGGCGGCCAGCTCGCGCAGGGCGGTCAGTTCCTTGTCGCCGGAGGCAACCACCAGGCCGCCCTTGGGCTCGTACTCGATTCCCGGCGGGAGCGCGGCGCTCAGCTCCCGCCACAACCCGACGGAGCACAGGGCGAGTTCCAGCTCCGGGCCCGGTTCCTTGTCGGAGACCAGCAGGTTGCCCTCGCCCGCCCCGGTGGTGCCGCCGGCCACGGGGCCGCGGTCGAGCACGGTGACGGTCAGGCCATGGCGGGTGGCGTAGTAGGCGCAGGCCGCGCCGACCACTCCCGCCCCGATGACGATGACATCCGAGGAGTCTCTGGTGGACACCTCAGTAATATTTCACATGGCACTCAGCCTGCCAAGAGCTCTCCCATCCACTCCTCGATGGCGTCCGGGGTGCGCGGCAGCGCCCCGGACAGCAGCCGTGCCCCGTCCGCGGTGATCACCAGGTCGTCCTCGATCCGGACCCCGATGCCGCGCAGTTGGGCGGGCAGCGTCCGGTCGTCCGGCTGGAGATAGAGCCCGGGCTCCACGGTCAGCACCTGGCCCTCCTCCAGTACCCCGTCCAGATAGGTGTCCGCGCGGGCCTGGGCGCAGTCATGGACGTCCAGGCCGAGCATGTGCCCGCTGCTGCACAGGGTGTAGCGGCGGTGCAGATCGCCCTCCGGGCTCTGCAGAACGCCCCACTCGGTCAGCCCCTCGGCGATCACCCGCATTCCGGCCCGGTGGAAGTCCCGGAAGCTCGCCCCCGGTTTGAGCGCGGCCATCCCCGCCTCCTGGGCGGCCAGCACCAGTTCATAGACCTGCCGCTGGACGGGGGAGAAGCGTCCGGACAGCGGCAGGGTGCGGGTGATGTCGGCGGTGTAGAGGGTGTCGGTCTCCACGCCCGCGTCCAGCAACAGCAGTTGGTTGGGGTCGAGCCGTCCGTCATTGCGTATCCAGTGCAGTACGCAGGCGTGGGCGCCGGAGGCGGCGATGGTCTCGTAGCCGGTGCCATTGCCCTCGGCGCGGGCGCGCAGCCCGAAGACGCCCTCGATCCAGCGCTCGCCACGCGGATGGGCCAGGGCTTGCGGCAGCGCCCGCACCACATCCTGGAATCCGGCGGTGGTGTGGTCCACCGCCAGCTGGAGCTGGCCGACCTCCCAGGCGTCCTTGACCAGGCGCAACTCGCTGAGCACCGAGCGAAGTTCGGCGTCTTCGGCGGTGTCCCCGGCGGCGTTCCGGCCCGGCGGCAGCCGGTCGAGTCCGTCGAGGTGTACACAGCTCAGGCCGGTCATCCGGGCGGCCTCGGCCAGGTCGGGCCGGCGGCCCACCCAGAACTCGCCATAGCGCCGGTCGCGGTAGAACCCCTCGCCCCGGCGCGGGGAACGGGGCCGGAGGTAGAGCACCGGCTGGTGGTGATGCGGGCCGTCCGGCTCCAGCACCAGCACATGGCCCGCCTGGTCCTCGCCGGTCAGACCGGTCAGCCAGGCGTAGGCGCTGTGCGGGCGGAAGCGGTGGTCGCAGTCATTGGAGCGGACCCGCAACTCCCCGGCGGGGACGATCAGTCGCTCGCCGGGGAAGCGGGCGGAGAGCCTGGCCCGGCGGGCGGTGGTGAAGTCGGCGGCGGGGAGCCGGATGTCCTGGGGCAGCGGGGTCGCGGCCCAGCCGGACGCCATAAAGGCGGCCAGTTCCCCGGTGACCGGAAGGTCATGACTTCCGGTGTTCAGCTGGGAAGCCGAGCTGTTCAGCTGGGGAGTCGTGCTGCTCGACCGGGTAATCGCGCTGCTCTGCCGGTGAGTTGCGGGCTCTGCCATGGAACGCCTCCTGGGACACAGGTGGGTAACGGAGCGACCGACATCTTGTCAGTGAAATTTCACATTACTATTTTACAGGTCACATTCCAGCCATGCTTCACAGGCTGCTGCCCGACTGTTCACGGAGTGACCACTGATGAACAAGCGCACCTGTACCGCCCTGGCCGCCGCCATGGTGGCCACCCTCGCCCTCGGTACGGCCGGCTGCTCGGCGGACAAGTCCCGGAGCGCTCACCATGGTTCGGCCGGTGCCAACGCCAACGCGGGCGCGGTGATCGGCGGTACGCCGCAGCAGGGCGGCACCCTCACCGTGCTGTCCAACCAGGACTTCACCCATCTCGACCCGGCCCGCAACTGGGTGATGAACGACATGGACTTCGGCACCCGGCTGCTCTACCGCACCCTGGTGACCTACCAGGCCGGTCCGGGGGCCGAGGGCGGCAAGCTGGTCCCCGACCTGGCCACCGATCTGGGCACTCCCTCCGACGGCACCAAGACCTGGACCTTCCACCTCAAACCGGGGGTGAAGTACGAGGACGGCTCGGAAGTCACCGCGCAGGACGTCAAGTACAACGTGGAACGGTCCTTCTCCCCGGACCTGCCCGGCGGTGCCGACTACGCGGCCCGCTATCTGGCCGGCGCCGAGGGCTACCAGGGGCCCGCCCAGGGCAAGCACCTGGACTCCATCAGGACCCCGGACGACCACACCATCGTCTTCCAACTCCGCAAGCCCTTCGCGGAGTTTGCCAATGCCACCGTGATGCCCACCTTCGCCCCGGTGCCCAAGTCCCAGGACAAGGGCCCGCAGTACGACAACCGGCCGTTCTCCTCCGGCCCGTACAAGATCGAGTCGTACGCCCGGGGCAAGAAGCTGGTGCTGGTCCGCAATGAGCACTGGGACCGCAAGACCGATCAGGTCCGCAAGGCATACCCGGACAAGCTGGTGATGGTGATGGGCCTGAAGCCCAATGAGATCGACGACCGGATGATCGCCAGTCAGGGCGCGGACGCCTCCGCCGTCCCCTGGTACGCCCTGCGCCCGGAGAGCGCCGCCAAGGTGCTGCCCAGGCCCGAGGTACGGAAGCGGATGCTGTCCGAGTCCACCAACTGCACCGACATGCTGCAGATGCACACCGGGCGCGCCCCCTTCGACCAGGTCAAGGTGCGCCAGGCGGTGCAGTACGCGCTGGACCGGGACACCATGCTCACCGCCTCCGGCGGCCCCGCCTTCAACGACCTGTCCACCGCCTATATGCCGGCCTCCCTCTTCGGCGGCAAACAGCCGGACACCCTGCGGATCCCGGCGGCCGGCGATGTGGCCAAGGCCAGGGAACTGCTCAAGGAGGCCGGCAAGCCGGACGGCTTCAGCACCAAGATGACGGTGTCGATGGGGGACAAGGGCCGCGCCGAGGCCATCCAGGAGTCGCTGGGCAAGGCGGGGATCAAGGTCACCATCGAGACCGTCGACCCCTCGGCCTTCTACGCCACCATCGGTGACACCAAGAACCGCACCGACCTGGTCTACACGGGCTGGTGCCCCGACTACCCGTCCGGATCGACCTTCCTGCCCTTTGTGTTCGACGGGCGCTACATCAAGGAGAAGGGCAACTCCGGCAACCACTCGCTCTTCCGTGACCAGGACACCATGAAGCGGATGGACGAGATCGCCGCCATGACCGATGCCAAACAGGCCAACGCCGCCTGGCAGGAGCTGGACGGCAGGATCCTGGCCAAGGCCCCGGCCGTTCCGGTGCTGGTGCGCCGCTGGCCGCTGGTGCTGGGCACCAATATCGCCGGAGCGTACGGTCAGACCTCGTTCGGCGGCCAGCTGGACTATGCCTCGGTGGGGCTCAAGGACCCGTCCAAGGCGCGGGGCTGAGCGCCATGGCCCTCGTCGGTACCATCGCCGTCTCGCCCGCCCGGGCGGCCTTCCGCGAACTGCGCGGCCGCCTGGCCGTCCGGCTCTCCCTGATCGTCATCGCGCTGTTCGCCGTCATGGCCCTGGGCGCCCCGCTGCTCACCCGGCTGAGCGGCTGGTCGCCCGGAGAGTTCGACAAGTCCGCGGTGGACCCCTATCTCGGCGGCCAGCCCATCGGCCCGCTCGGCGGGATCTCCGCTGAGCACTGGCTGGGCGTGGAACCGGTCACCGGACGCGACCTGTTCGCGCGCACGGTGCACGGCGCACAGGTCTCGCTGCTGATCGCTCTGACCGCCACCGCCATCGTGGTGATCGCCGGCACCGCGGCCGGCATCGCCGCCGGATACTTCGGCGGGCGCGTCGACGCCGTGCTCTCCCGGCTGATGGACCTCACCATGTCCTTCCCCTCGCTGATCTTTATGATCGCGATGATGTCGGTGGCCAAGGACGTCAACCGGATCCTGCTGATGACCGCCGTCATCGGGCTGTTCGGCTGGCCCGGAGTGGCCCGGATCGTGCGCGGCCAGACCCTCTCCCTGAAACACCGCGAGTATGTGGACGCCGCCCGGGTCGGCGGCTCCGGCCCCTGGCGGATCCTCACCCGGGACATCCTCCCCGGGGTCTCGGGCCCCGTCATCGCCTACACCACGCTGATCATCCCCGGCATGATCGCCACCGAGGCCGCCCTGAGCTACCTGGGCGTGGGCGTACGTCCGCCCACCCCCTCCTGGGGCCAGATGATCGCCGAGAGCGTGGCCTTCTATGACACCGACCCCATGTACTTCATCATCCCCAGCAGTTGCCTCTTCCTCACCGTGCTCGCCTTCACCCTGCTCGGAGACGCGCTGCGGGACGTACTCGACCCGAGGAGCGGCCGCCAGTGATCCTCTACATCGGGCGCCGGCTGCTGGGGGTGATCGGGGTGCTGATCGCCATCGCCGCCGTCACCTTCACCATCTTCTATGTGCTGCCCTCCGATCCGGCGGCCGCCGCCTGCGGCAAGTCCTGCAGCGCCGAACGGCTGGCGGCGATCCGTGAACACATGGGTCTGGACCAGCCGTTGTGGCGGCAGTTCGGCGATTTCGTCACCGGCATCTTCACCGGCCGCACCATGGGCAGCGGCCAGTACACCCTGCACTGCCACTTCCCCTGCCTCGGCTACTCCTATGAGAACAGCGAGTCGGTGTGGAACCTGCTGATGGACCGCCTCCCGGTGTCCGCCTCGCTCGCGCTGGGCGCCGCGGTGCTCTGGCTGCTGCTGGGACTGAGCGCCGGGGTGGCCGCCGCGCTGCGCAAGGACACCCTCACCGACCGGGTGCTGATGGTCGGCGCGGTGGCCGCCGCCTCGCTGCCGGTCTACTTCACCTCGATGATGCTGATCTATGGACTGATCCGGACGGCCGGGCTGCTGCCCTACCCCGAGTACGTCCCCTTCGGCCATGATCCGCTGCACTGGGCGTCCAATCTGCTGCTGCCCTGGATCGCGCTGGCCATCCTCTATGCGGCCATGTACGCCCGGCAGAGCCGCAGTTCGATGATCGAGGCGATGGCGGAGCCGTATATCCGCACCGCCCGCGCCAAGGGACTGCCGCGCCGCACCGTGGTGGTCAAACACGGGCTGCGTGCCGGGATGACGCCCATCCTCACCATCTTCGGCATGGACCTGGGCGGCCTGCTGGCCGGCGCGGTGATCACCGAGTCCATCTTTGGACTCCCCGGCATCGGGCGGTTGTTCTACGGGGCCCTGGCCGGCGGCGACCAGCCGGTCATCATGGGCGTCACCCTGCTCGCCGCCGCCTTTATCGTCATCGCCAACCTGGTCGTCGACCTGCTCTATGCGGTCATCGACCCGCGAGTGAGGTACTGATGTCCCAACCCCTACTGTCGGTCAGTGACCTGAGCGTCGACTTCACCACCCGGGGCGGCGAGGTACGGGCCGTGGACTCGCTCGGCTTCTCGGTGGAACGCGGACGGACCCTGGGCATCGTGGGCGAATCCGGCTCCGGCAAGACCGTGACCTCGATGGCGGTGATGGGCCTGCACACCTCGGCCCGGGTGACCGGCTCCATCCGGCTGGACGGCCGGGAGCTGGTCGGTCTGTCCGAGGCCGAGCTGGGCCGGCTGCGCGGCCGCCGGATGGCGATGATCTTCCAGGACCCGCTGTCCAGCCTGCACCCCTATTACACGGTCGGCGAGCAGATCGCCGAACATCACCGGGTGCACTTCAAGTCCGGCCGGGCGGCCGCCCGCAGGCGGGCGGTGGAGATGCTCGGCGAGGTCGGCATTCCCGAACCCGCCCGCCGGGTACGCGAGTACCCGCACCAGTTCTCCGGCGGCATGCGGCAACGAGTGATGATCGCCATGGCGCTGGCCTGCGAACCCGAGCTGCTGATCGCCGATGAACCCACCACCGCCCTCGATGTCACCGTGCAGGCCCAGATCCTGGAACTGATCGCCCGCCTCCAGCAGGACCGCGGCCTGGCCGTGCTGCTGATCACCCATGACCTGGGCGTGGTGGCCAGGGTGGCCCATGAGGTACTGGTGATGTACGGCGGCCGGGCCGCCGAACAGGCCCCGGTGGACGACCTGTTCGCCGCCCCCGCCCACCCCTACACCCGCGGCCTGCTGGACTCCCTGCCCCGGCTGGACGCAACCGACGACCAGCCGCTGCCCGCCATCCCGGGCAGCCCGCCCTCACTGCTCACCCCCATCGCCGGCTGCGCCTTCGCCCCCCGCTGCGCGGTGGCCGCCGCCGCCCCGGAGCCGCAGCGGGCCCGGTGCGGCGAGGACCGGCCGCGGCTCGAACGGTCCCAGCGGCACCTGGTCGCCTGCCACCTCTCCCTGCACCACACCACCGGAGGCGTCCGATGACCGCCGCACCCCTGCTGTCCGTACGCGATCTGAGCATGACCTTCCGGACCCGGCGCGGCACGGTACGGGCCGTGGACGGGATCGGCTTCGACCTGGCCGAGGGCGAAACCCTGGGCCTGGTCGGGGAGTCGGGCTGCGGCAAGTCCACCACCGGCCGGATGATCGTCCGGCTGCTGGAACCCACCGGCGGTTCCATCCGCTATGACGGCCGGGAGATCGGCCATCTGTCACAGCGCGAACTCAAGCCGCTGCGCCGCCAGTTGCAGATGGTCTTCCAGGATCCGCACTCCTCGCTCAACCCCCGCCAGACGGTGGCCCGCATCATCTCCGATCCGCTGCTGGTCCAGGGCGGTTCGGCGGCCGGGGCGCGCCAACGGGCGGCCGAGCTGATGGAGTTGGTGGGGCTGATCCCCGAACACCTCGACCGCTATCCGCATGAGTTCTCCGGCGGCCAGGCCCAGCGCATCGGCATCGCCCGCGCCCTGGCCACCGGCCCCCGCCTGGTGATCGCCGACGAGCCGGTCTCCGCGCTGGATGTCTCGGTGCAGGCCCAGATCGTCAACCTGATGGAGCGGCTGCAGCGGGAGCTGGGACTGGCCTACCTCTTCATCGCCCATGACCTCTCGGTGGTCAAGCGGGTCTGCGACCGGGTGGCGGTGATGTACCTGGGACGGATCGTGGAGACCGGCCCCAAGGAGCGGGTGTACGCGGCCCCGGCCCACCCCTACACCAGGGCCCTGCTGTCCGCGGTGCCGCTGCCCGACCCGGCCGCCGAGCGGGCCCGGGAGCGGATCACCCTGCTCGGTGATCCGCCCAGCCCGGCGGCGCCCCCGCCCGGCTGCACCTTCCACCCCCGCTGTGCCAAGGCACAGCAGCGCTGCCGCGCCGAGGCGCCGGCCCTGCGGACCGGCGCCGACGGGCGGCAGGTCGCCTGCCACTTCCCCGAAGTGGAGGACGGTCAGACCTTGGTGACCCGCACGGTGTCCCCATAGCCGCCATCGTCCAGCACCTCGATGCGCACCCCGGCCTCGTCATCGGAGAACGACTGGCCGGCGGTCCAGGGCGCGTGGTCCAGGGTGCGGCAGTTGCCCTCCGGGGCCGCGCCCGGCTGGGCGTTCACCACCCGGATGGGACCCTCGCCGGTCTTCACCGAGGAGTCCACCTTGTAGATCAACGCCCCGGTGGCGCAGGCGTCTTGGTCATTGCGTACCGCCCGCCGTGACTCCACCACATAGGCACTGGTGGGGCCGGTGCGCACCACGGCGAGCTTGGTGCCGCCCTGGTACTCCACGGCGCTGAGCTCCACGGTGTCGCTGCCGGCGGTGGTCCGGCAGACGACCTGGTCGTCATCGGTCCAGCCCAGCTTCCAGGACTGCCAGCCGAAGTACTGCGGGGCGGCCCCGCTGATCAGGCCCATCACATCCCAGCCGCCGGTGAAACGGTGGCCGTCGTCGCGGGTGTCGAAGGCATAGAGGTCCGGCAGCCCGAAGGTATGCGCGGTCTCATGGCCGAGCAGCTTGGGGCCCCAGTGCCACATGTCCTGGCCGAAGGTGACCGCGTACCGGATCCGGGTGCCGTCGGCCACCACCCCAGGGGTGCCGGGGTCATAGACATAGGTGGGGGTGAAGGAGATGGCCGGGGCGTTCCTGGTGGCCACCACATAGACCATGTCATAGCCGGAGAAGTCCACATAGGGATCGGCGGCCCGGACCGCGTCCGCCACATAGGCCTCGTGCTGCTCATGGCTCAGACCGCGGGCGTATCCATAGTCGGTGGAGTTCCTGGGCATGCGCACCCAGCGCTGGTACGGGGTGATGTCCAGCCAGGTCCGGCCGTAGGAGGCCTGCCACACCCAGTCGGCGCCGGGCGTCAGCTGGGCGGCGTCCTCGGAGGGGGACTCGGTGGCCGGGGCGTCCGGGAAGTCCACGAAGATCATGGCGATCTTCTTGGTGCCGGTGGGGCGCTGGAAGACGGAGTAGTCGGTGTCATGCCCCTCGTCCGTCCAGCCGGTGGTGCCGGCCAGGGCGCAGGCCGAGGCGTCCTCGGCCCGGGGGCGGGCGCCGGCGGTGGGCGCGCCGGGCAGCAGCAGGGCCAGGGCGGCCGCCAGCAGGACGACCATGCGCCGTACCGCCGGAGCCATCGGTCGTGGTCTCATACACCCTCCCATGAATCACGTGTGACATTTCACATAGGATCGGCGTGTTCTGAGCCTGTCAGGAAGCCCCCGGTGCTCCATAACATCCGCGCATGGATCTGGAGGTACGGCATCTGAGGGTGATCTGCGCGATAGCGGAGGCCGGGAGCATCACCCGGGCCGCGGCCTCGCTGCGGATGACCCAGCCGGGGCTCAGCGCCCAACTCCGGCGCATTGAGCGCCGGTTGGGCGGCCTCATCTTCGACCGGTGCCACACCGGCGCCGTACCCACCGCCTTCGGCGAGCTGGTGCTCGCCCGGGCCCGCGCCATCCTGCCCGGTGTGGACGCCCTGCTGGCCGACACCGCCCGCCTCACCCGCCGCTCCACCCCCGAACGCATCCGCATCGGCTCGGTGGGCGCGCCCCTGCTGGCCGACCTGGTCCTGGCCGTCCGCCGGATCCTGCCCGGCGCCCAGGTGACGGCCCGCTGCCGGTACGCTCCCGCGCCGTTGCTGGCCGACCTGGCCGCGGGCCGACTGGAGGCGGCCGTGGTCGGCGACCATCCCGGCCATGAACTGACCGCGCCGCCCGGAGTGTTGCTATGCCCCCTGGTCACCGAGCCGGTCTTCGCCCTGCTCCCCGCCGGGCACCCGCTGGCGGCCCGGGAGAGCGTTCGGCTGAGCGCACTCATCGACGAGGACTGGGCGGTACCCCGTCCCGACAGCGACCGCACCCGCGAGTACTGGTCCACCGTGTTCGCGTTGATGGGGCGTCAGCCGCACACCCCCTATGAGGCCGGGGGCCGCCAGCTGATCGAGCTGATCCGGGCCGGCCTGGCCGTCACCCTTTGCCAGGCCACCTTTATCGAAGCCCCCGGCACCACCGTCCGTCCGCTGGCCGGCAACCCCCTCTGGTACCGCCACCTCCTGGCCTGGCCCCAGGACGGCCCGCTGGCCCCGCACGGCGAGACCATTCTGCGGGAGGTGGCACAGGGCTACCTGGGCGCGGTCACCGGGCCCTATGCCCGCTGGCGGGAACGCCATCCGGGGCCGACGGGGTGACCGGCCGCCGAATATATCGCCGGACGCTCTCCGCACAACAGTGATGTCCGGTCGACAGGACACCGGAAAGTCCTGGCAGTAATTCCCGCCCGGCCGGCCGGGACAACGAAATGGCGTCCACCCGTATATCCATGAGAGGCACGACGTGTTACCGTCCGGTGCGCGTCGATGTCTTGAATATGCCTGACCGGAAAGCGACCGCTCAATGCGGAGCGCTGAGGAGGAACATTCAATGCCGATAAAAGGCAAGTTGATGAGGCTGGCCGTCATGGGTGCCGCGATGCTCGCCGGGGCGGCGCTGGGCACCCCGGCCGCGCACGCCGCGGATGTGCCGCCCGCCCCCGCGCTCAAGCCGCTGAGCATGTTCTCCGGCGCCTGGAACTGTTCCGGGGCCGCAACCGGTCCGGATGGTTCCAGAACCGAGTTCAAGACTTCGGTGACTGTCGATTTCATCTACGGCGGAAATTTCCAGCGCTGGCAGGAGGTGAGCTCCATTGCCGGCACCCCGGTCGGCACGGCCGAGTACACCTGGGGCTGGGACGCCCGGCATCACAGATTTACGGTGGATTCAATTGACAGCTTTGGGCACCATGCCGTGCAAACGGCGCCCGCCTGGTCCGGGAACTCGTTCGTCATAAAGGGAACGCTGTCCCAGCCGGATGGCAGTTCCATTCCCTCTCGCGTCACATTCACCAAGACCAGTGCCAGCACCTTTACCGTAAAGGATGTGGTCTGGCTCGGTGCGAAGAGGACGAAGCCGGCGGTGTCCGAGTCCTCCTGCACCCGATGACGACCGGGAAGCCGGCTGCCTCCACAGACGCCCTGAACCAGCCGCTTCAGCGGCCGCTGCTCCAGGCGAAGGAGTAGGGGAGGCGGAGGTAGTTGTCATGGGCTCCGGTCGCATCCGTTGTGGCGCCCGGGATGACCTCCGCGCCATGGCGCAGCGCTACCTGTGCGTGGATCCGGGCGTCCGTGCCCCGAGGCAACCGGACCCATAGAACGGAGCCTCCGTACGGTGCCTGCCGGCGCCGGCCCGGAAGCCGCTCGGCCGGCAGCCGGGTCATGGTGGGGCCGTTCGCGGAGGATGCGGTTCCGCTCGGGGGCGAGGGCCGCCGCATGCGCGCTGTCCTCAAGGATGGTGACGCCGTGTTCGGCGGCGATCTCGGCCCCCAGTCGACGGCGTCCGGCGGACATCAGGGTGCCGGTGGGCTTGTGGTGGGCCGGCATGAGGCAGAGCAGCGTGGGCCGGTGTTCGGCGAGCGCGGTGGCGAGCCGGTCGATCCTGGTGCCGTCGGAGTCGAGTTCGACGCCGGCCGGCCGTGAGCCGGCCGCTCTGAGGACATCCAGGCAGCCCGGCCACCCGGGGGGTTTCACGACCGTGGTCGACCCGCGTCCGAGGTACAGCCGGGCGCTCAGGGCGACGGCCTGGGTGGCGCCGGTGGTCACCAGCACCTGGCCGGGCACGGTCGGGAGGCCGTGCGCGGTGTGGTGGGCGGCGATCGCCGCCCGGTTGGCGAGGTGCCCGGCATCGCCGGTGGCCGTCCTCAACCAGCTCCTGCAGGAGCGGCTGAGGGCACGGTAGACGGCGCCAGGGAGCGGGGTTCCAAGATCTTCTCCCAGAAGCCTCCGGAAACGAGTCAGGGCCACCTACTAGTTACCTAGTAGGTGGCCCTGACCTGCTGTTACAGCTGTCGGGGTGGCGGGATTTGAACCCACGACCTCTTCGTCCCGAACGAAGTTCGGGCAAGGGGCTGAGCTGGTTGGTTTGGCGTCGATGCAGGTCGGGGTGTTGGTATGCGTTGGTTCTGCTTGGCGTGGAGTGGATAGGTGCCCTTGATCCACTCCCTGCGCACTCCCCGCCGGGCCCTGCCCTGATGAGTCCGTAACAACATCTGACTATGCGTCAGGAGGACGGCTAGTCTGGAGGTACTTCCCTGAGAACAGGAGTGCTGTCATGGTCGCAGCTCCAGTGCCTCAACCCCCTCCGGGAAAACCACGTTTCGTTGCGTTTGTCTATAGATCCGTCAGCGGCTGGAAGGCGGTAGCCGAGTCTCCGTACCGTGAACCTGTCGACTACGCAGTGGCGTTGATGATTCAGACCATGCAGTTCCATGGCGAGGCGCCGGTGATGGAGCTATGGGGGCCGGATGAAGCCGGCCAGGGCTGGGAGCGGCTTCAGGGCATCACGGCACCCTCGGGTGCGGTCGCCACTCAGGAGTCCACGGAGCTAGCACAGCAATCGAGAAGAACGAGTGCACAGGCCGAGCGGTTGAGGGATCGCCGATATCAGTTACTGGCATCGGCGCTCGCTCAAACCATGCGCACCGGGCTTGGTGACGCCGACCTGCGGGCTATGGAGCAGCTTGCCGAAACGGTCGAGGAAGAAACGGTACGCAGAATTGGCCAGTGGCTCGCTGCCGCTAAGAGCTCCTAACGCAACGCCGTTCGCAGGCGTCGCCAGCAGATCAGCGAGCAGACGAGTTTGAGGAAGGCTTCGTGGATGTCATCCCGGGTTTCCCAGCGGATGCGCAGGCGGCCGAACCAGTGCAGCAGCGCGATCGTCTGTTCCACGACCCACCGCTTGGTTCCCAGCCCTGAGCCGTGGCCGGTGCCGCGCCGGGCGATGACCGGCTTGATGCCCTTCGCCCAGACCTGGCGGCGGTAGCAGTCGTGGTCGTAGCCGCGGTCGGCGTAGACCTCCTTCGGTCGCTTGCGGGGCCGGCCGCGTTTGCCGCGGATGGGCGGGACCGCTTCCAGCAGCGGCTGCACGAGGTGCTGCTGGCCGAGTGTCCGGGGGCGGGGTGCGGACCTGGGGCAGGGGTTGGCGGGTTTGGCTGCGGGTGGCGGGGTGGTCGTCCTACGGTGGCCGTGTTGATGTGACTATGCGTCGAAGTGGGGTGGGCATGGTGGATATTCCACTGGTGGATGCGGTGGCAGCGGTGCGGGATGAGTTGATCGCGGCGGCAGCAGTGGGCGGGGACCATCTGGATGTGGTGTTCGCGGTGGGACCGGTGGAGATGGAGTTCGAGGTCGAGGTGCGGGCAGACGCGAAGGCGAAGGCCGGGTTCAGGTTGTGGGCGGTGGGCGCGGAGACGGAGGCCGGGGCCTCGCGCGGCCGCACGCACCGGGTGTCGTTCACGCTCACGCCGAAAAACGTCCACGGCGGTGACCTGCTGGTCAGCGGAGCGCCCGACCGGCCGTCCGGCCCCGGGGACAATTCGAGCCGCATCCCGGACTAAAACTGGGCATCCCTGACAGGCCGTCCCCGGGTCGGGACGGGCGGTTTCCGGCATGTCTCGGGGGTTGAGGTGGAGCGGGCGCGTCTGACGGGAGTAACCGGGCCCGGTGGTCCCGGGTCGGGGTATGCGGTGGGCGGGCGGCTGGTGCTGACCTGCGCGCACGTCGTTGCCCAGGCGGGTGAGCGGGTGGAGGTATTCCGCCCCGGCGGGGAGCACGCGGTGAGCGGGGTGGCGGTGTGGTGTGGCACGCCGGGCGGTCGGGATGACGCCGCGCTGGTTGTCGTCGACGCAGACCAGTGGTGGCAGCCGGCCGCGGGGGCGGTGCGCTGGGGGCGCATGGTGACGGACCGGCCCGGCACCTCATGCGAGGGCTGGGGTGTGCCGGAGGTGGCCCAGCGGTCCGGGGCCGCAGTGGAGGCCGTCCAGTTGAAGGGGCGGGTGAACCCCGGCAGCGGGTTCGTCGGCAACCAGTATGTGATGGATCTGCTCCAGCACCCCCCGCAGTGGCCGCAGGCTGGCTCCTCTCCGTGGGGTGGCCTGTCGGGGGCCGCGGTGTTCTGCGATCGCCTGCTCACCGGTGTCGTCGCCTCCGACCGTGCCTACTTTGGCCACGGGCAGCTCAACGTTGTGCCCGCCTACGTCCTCCACCACAACCCGGACTTCCGCACTGCCCTCGCCGAGCACGCCGGCGCCGCCAGCGGCCTGGAGGCGGTGGAGTTCCAGCACCTCGCCGACCCAGCTCCCCCCACGCCCGGGGGCGCACTGCGCTCGGCCGCGGCGCTGCTGCAGGCCGGACGGCAGGCCGTTCCCTTCCACGGCCGCGAAGACCTGATCGAGCGGCTGCGGGCGTGGTGTGCGCTGGGCGGGTTCGGGGCGTGGCTGTTGCACGGGCCTGGTGGGCAGGGCAAGACCCGCCTCGCCCACCACCTCGCCGACCTGCTGGCCGCCGACCGGTGGGCCGTGCTGTGGCCGCGCCCGGACGCCACCGCCGACCAGCTGCGGGAGATCCGGCATGCGGCCAAACCGCTGCTGGTCGTCCTGGACTACGCCGAGACCCGCACCGGGCAGCTCACCGCCTTGATTGAGGCGGCCGTCGAGCACCCTGGCACGACGCCGCTCAAGCTCCTGCTGCTGGCCCGCACCGACGGCGACTGGTGGACCCGCGCGAAGAACAGCACACGCCTCACCCAGGACTACCTCGACACCGCCCCCGTCCACCCCCTGCCCCCGCTGGAGGGCAACCCAGCCCACCGGCCTGAGGCCTACCGCCGGGCCGTCCGTGCCCTCGCCACCGTCCTGCCCCGCGTCCACGGATACGCCGGGCACGACTGGCCGGCCGCGGCTTGCACCCTGCCCGTACCCCGGCTCGACCAGGAGGCGTACGGCAACGCGCTCACCCTCCACATGACCGCCCTCGCCGACCTCCTCGACACCACCGAGCCGGCCGTGGCGGCCGCGGATGATGCGGTGCGGCAAGCGGCGCAGGGGGTCGAGGACAGGCTGCTCGGCCACGAGCACCGCTACTGGGAGCAGACCGCCACCCTCCGCGGCCTTCTGCCCGCACTCACCCTCGACACGCTCAAGGCGGCGCTGGCCGCGGCCCACCTGGTCGGCGCAGCCGACCGCGAACAAGCCGACCAGACCTGGCGCAGGCTCCCGGCGCTGGCCGACCAGAGCCGGGACCGCCGCGACGCGGTCACCGCCTGGATCGCCGCCCTCTACCCCGCAACCATCCAAGGCCAGCTCTGGGGGATCCTCCAGCCCGACCGCCTCGCCGAACGCCACATCGGACGCATCCTCGACACCGACCCCGCCCTCGCCGGGCGCCTCCTCAACGACGCCGACCACGCCCAGACAGCCCAGCTGCTGACCACCTACAGCCGCGCCGCCGCCCACCCCGTCTTCCAAGGGCGCCTCGCTGCACACCTGACCGGCCTGTGCAAACGCCACCGCCGCCAACTCGCCGGCCAGATCATCACCACGGCCGTCCAGACCGACCACCCAGCTCCTCTCATCACCGCCCTCGACGCCATCGCTACCGACTCCACCGTCGCCCTCGACGATCTCACCACCCTGGACGGCAGTTTCCCGCAGTCCAGTCGGCGCCTTGCCAACTCGGCCGCTTGCCTCACCCAGACCATCACCAACCACTACCGCGTGCTGGCCGAGGCGAACCCGGAGGCCTACCTGCCCGACCTCGCCATGTCCTTGAACAACCTCTCCGTCCGGTTGGGTGAGGTGGGGCGGCGGGAGGAGGGCCTGGCCGCGATCCGGGAAGCCGCCGACCACTACCGCGCGCTGGCCGAGGCGAACCCGGAGGCCTACCTGCCCGACCTCGCCATGTCCTTGAACAACCTCTCCGTCGATCTGGGTGAGGTGGGGCGGCGGGAGGAGGGCCTGGCCGCGATCCGGGAAGCCGTGCGCATGCGCCGCGCGCTGGCCGAGGCGAACCCGGACGCTTACCTGCCCGACCTCGCCGGTGCCTTGAACAACCTCTCCGTCCGGTTGGGTGAGGTGGGGCGGCGAGAGGAGGGCCTGGCCGCGGTCCAGGAAGCCGTGCGCATCCGCCGCGCACTCACTGAGACGAAATATCCCGAACTGTTCAAAGCCTCCCTACAACGCTCGTTGAGAGTGGCTGCCTGGCTTGAATCTCTTCCGCAGTAGCCGGTCGGCGGTATCGCTGACCGAGCGACAGGGCCGCGGCTGGGCGCTGATGCTGCTACGTAGACTCGCCATGCGCTATTGCCGCCTGCCCATCGACCGAGCCGTACCTCACGCACGTTCGAGTGAATTCAACTGAATCCACGACAGCTTTCACAAGTTCACCAGTGGCTCCGGTTCGAGCTGCCGCAGTGGCTCTACCTGTCGAAAACACCACGGACCGTTCAGGCGTGCCTGGGCCGGACGGGTTGCAGGCGTACCGGGCCGGACGGTGGACCGGGCCACCCAGGCGCGCACGGGCCCAACGCGGCCGACACCTAGTTGTGTTCTATTACGGGGGCCTGATTCTGCAGAGCGGCGAGCGGGTGAAGCATCGGGGGAGCGGTGGCTGCGACGGAGTGACTGCGGTGACGCCCCCATGCTTCAGCCGCTCGCCGCCGCGCCGCCGGCGCCGGTCTGGGTGGGGGGAAGCAGAAGGTCCCTCTCGGGATGGTGCTCGCCCGTGACGTTGCCGTGGACTCCGAGGTCTGCCCGGGCCGCGTCGTGGAAGGTGTTGATGGCGCGGAACGTTGCGCGATTCCGTTGGCGCCACTCCTCCAAGGTCCCCGTGGTCTTGCCCATCGCCTGCCAGTCGACGTCCAGTGCGGCCGCATTCAGCTCGTGAGCGGCCTCAACCACGCCGTCGCCGCCCAGCAGCATCACCCGTTCGAAAGCGCGTCCGCGGACGTGGCCGGCTTCCGCCATGTCGGCCCTGATCTCCGGCTCGCCGCGTCGGCTCTGCCGGAGCCCTTCGCGGTGCTCGTACAGCTCCACGGCGAGGAAAATGCTGGCTCGCATGCGGTCGACGTAGTTCGCGTAGGCGTCGAGCTTCTTCTCGTCCCACCGCGTCAGGAGCTCGTGCCGCTTGCGGCTCCGCTCCGACAGGGCGTTGGTCAGGTGCGTCGTAAGACCGCCGAGTAACACCGCAGAGATCGTTACGAGTTGTTCGGCGGCCCCCACCCCGGTCCCCCAACGGACGAAGTCCTAAAGATGACCAGAGGATCCTACGAGTCGATCAGGGCGGGTGGACCGGTCACTTTCGGACGGATTCACGGAGCCTGCGGAGGCGTTGGCCACCGCCGTAGCTGCCGGGTGAACCGCCGCACGGTCACCTCTTCGCAGATCCAGGGCGTGAGGTAGTAGCCGACAATGGTTCCTGCCGAGAGGGCGAATGTGACCCATGTGCCGATCAGTGCTTGGCCCAACAGCACACCGCCGACGAGCAGTAGTCCTGCGATCGTTAATGCCAGTCTTTGCTCTTCATCCAGCATGTATTACCCCCAGTGATTGCGAGCCAACGAGGCTAGATCGAGTTCCCCTGCTGTGCTCGCCAATCGGGGGAATGTCCTGATCTGTCACCCCTGTGCCGCAAAGCATTGGCTGAGTAGCGTGTCGTCCGGCGTGGTCTCCCGGGGCGCCCCGACGTTGATCGCGAAAGGTAGCCGTATATGAGCAACCTCGTGGTGGAGGCTCTGATATCTGCCGGTCGACGGTATATCCGCTACGCTCCCGGCTCGTTGGCGAAGGCGCCACTGGCTGCCCGAATCCTGAACCCGTTACTGAGGGATTTTCCTCGTCAAGAGATCGTCCGGTCCGCCGACGGAGTCAAATACCTCGTTGACACCCGAGATCTCATCCAGCGCTATATCTACATGTTCGGCGTGTGGGAACCCCACTTGACCTGCTGGCTTCGGCGCAGGCTGCAGCCCGGCGACACTTTCGTTGACGTTGGCGCCAACGTCGGGTACTTCAGCCTGCTCGCCGCACGACTCGTAGGGGCGGACGGGCAGATAGCGGCCGTCGAGGCTTCACCGTTATTCCACAGGCGGATGCTTGAGCAGCTGGAGCTCAACGGTTTCAGAAATGTCCGGGCCGTGAACGCCGCAGTGGCCGACGTTCAGAAGGAGCTGACCTTCACTCTTGCCAGCTCCCACAACCTTGGCGCAAACAGCATCGTGCCGTACGACGGGGCGATTGAGTCCAGCTTCTCCATTGACGCCAGTCCACTGCCTGATGTTCTGACGCTGGCCGAGATCGTAACTGCTCGCCTGATCAAGATCGATGTCGAGGGTGCAGAGGGAGCGGTCGTTCGAGGTATGTCGTCGATGATTGGCGAGCTGCGGGACGATGCGGAGATCGCCGTTGAGGTGGATCCACAGCGCATGGCCAAGTTGGGGGACTCAGTCGATGAGTTGCTGAGCACATTCAGCGAATACGGTTTCCACCCCTACCGACTCGTCAATGATTACTCTCCGGCCAGCTACCCGGTCGCACTGCGTTGCCCACTACCGTGGCCGGAGCGACTGCGCGGGCCGATCACGGCCGAGACTGAGGTGCTGTTCTCCCGCATTGATGCCGATCGGCTGTCGTAGCGGTGCCGATACGGCACACCGTGTTGACTCAGTAGCCGAGCAGGGGACGGCCATGGCGTGACCAACATCCGGTCCGGGGCAGGTGAAGGGAGGGCCTGAACCCGTTGTCTGCTACGTGGACCCTCCCTTTGTGCCGAAGCGCTGGCCACTGTGTTCAGCGCGCGTCGGATTCCGCTGCCAATGCCATGACGAGGTGGTATCCCCCGGCCAGGTCGATGTCGGTCCGCTCTCGGAGCAGTTTGATGGCCGAGTCCTGGTCTTTGTTGTGCAGCAGGTTCGTCATCTCGCCGATCAGGCGGGCGTCGCACTGGCGCAGTGCATCAACTGCCTGCTGGTAGTTGGTGGGCAGCCTGTGGCCCTTGACGAGCAAGTCCACAGCGACGGGAGCCACATGGAGGCCGAGGCTGGACTCCTTGCGCAGTCGGCGGACAGCCTGGGCCGTGCGGCCTTGACCCGCTAGAGCCTTCGCCTCGTCCTGTGCTTCCTGTGCGACCGGTGTGATCAGAGCTGTCGTGCGTGTCTTGGTACTCGTCATGAGATGGGGGCTCCCGGTCAGCGGCACTGCTTCCTTATCGAGTCAACACCGAGCACGGCCGATGCCAAACCGCCAAGGGTAGAGCCCAGTTCGCTGATCTTCTCCTCGCCCCTGGCGACGCGGATCAGCAGGTAGGCAGCCTTCTTCACGCCTCCGGCCTTGCTGATGAACTTCTTGAGCTTGAGGACCTTGACGACGGGAACCGAGCCGCCGGCGACGGCGGCGGTGATGGCGGCCACGCACTTGGTGGTCTGCCACCAGCCGGAGGCCACCGAGCCGTCCTTGTCGGCAGGGAGGTGTTCGGCCAGGTAGGCCTGGACTGCCGCCTCTCCCTGTTCCGCGACGCTGTCGGGCATCTCGTTGATCACGTCCAGCGCGGCCACGAATCGTTGCCCGTCAGCCGAGTCGAGTTCGTCCTGGGCCGCCATGGCTGCGGCCGGGTCGGCGGGGGCAGCAGCCACCGACCGTTCTCGGGTGTTGTGTTCGGCCGCCGTGGCGGCAGAGGAGAGTCCGGTGCTGAAGATTGCCGCCGTGGCTATGGCAGCCGTCACCGTGGTCAGTCTGGCGATTCTCACGATCTTCTCCCGCTGCTGTAGCCCTGGCTGGTGAACCCGGGCTCTGTGCGACGTCACGCTGGTCGAGTGGGACGCCGTTGGACGGTAGTGATCATGCGAGAGAGGGCAGCGGGCTTGGAACCCTCGCGGGGCGTGCCAGCCAAGATCGGCTGGATTGACATCGCCGTTGTCCTGATGTCTTCAGCCGCCTGTGTCGGTCAGGCACGTGGAGGCGGCCAGGGCGGGACATCAGCGGTATTTGGGCAGTGCAAAGTTCAAGTAACTCAGGGCGGGCTGGATCCGTGAAAGGTCTGTACGGCCAGGCGCGGACATGGCATGATCATTTCGACTCGTCGCGGCTTCAGCATGGTCTGAGGTAGCGCAATTCGGCACGGGGGCTGGGGAGTCGGGGGGAACGACTGTGAGCACCAGTAGGAAACGCCGGGATGTGCCTTGCAAGGCATCTAACCAGCGCCCTGCAACCGGAATTTGCTTGGTGGCGGTGTCAGCCGGTCTTCAGACCGCTGGGGATTCCGCTATCGCACGTGGGTTATCCGCCAGGGGCCAGGCGACGCAGGTGGCGGACCGATCGGCGCCGGCCGCTGCCGGAACAGCCAAGGGAGCCCCTCGTCCTTCTCGTTTCGGGGACCGTCAGGAAATCGAAGTGGGCAATCTCTTTGCCCTTCCCCGGGCCGGGAGGCTCTGATGTACCGTCCCGGCCGTCTGCCCGCGTCCGCTACTGCTGTGGCATCCGCGCTGCTCCTCTCCCTGACGCCGGCCCATGCGGAGACGCCCACACCCTCAGCTCCCGCTTCGCCGACCGCTCCTTCGCGGCCACGGCTTGAAGTGTTCGGCCTGGGACCTCACGGGCACACGCCGGTGCAGGCCGGCGGTATCGCCGCCGTCCACCTCAGTGGAATGCCCCCCGGCTGGGACAAAGCCACCATTGAAGCCCGGCCCGCCGACCCCAACGATCACCTGTCATATTTCTTTCCCAACTATGAAGTTGTGCCGCGCGATAGCCAAACGACGGAGAGCGCAAACGACTACGGTCACTATACGACCGATTATCCGGGCCGATATGTGGTTGTCGCGATCTATCACGGACGGGACATCGCCAGCACTGAGGTGACGGTAAAAGGCAGACCGTATTCCAGCTACGTCCGTCGCTTCGACATCTACCCCCGCTATACGCGTGACCCCGTCGACTCAGTGGAAAAAGCGCATTGGGTGCGTCCAGGTGCACAGGCAGCCGTCTCCCTTGCCGTCCGCAACGACGAGGCCGGAACCCTGCAGGCACGGTCGCCGGCTTTCGAGCACCCGCTGGCCCTGCGCATGCACACCAGTGATGACCCAGATCTCCGGGAGGACGCGGAGAATGGGCCCCACGTGTATGCGGGGCATATCCAGTTGCGACAGAACCTTCCCGAGGGTGTCTATCCGGTGACGGTGTCCTCGCACGGAGGACGGCAGAGCGTGACGCAGAACCTGATCGTCTCTGCGAAAGCCGAAGATCCGCCGCCTTCGTCTTCCGGCTCGTCCGAGCCATCGGCGTCCAGCTGGTATGTCCCCTGGCTATGGACTGGCCTCGCCGTCGTCTCCGCTGGCTTGGTGGCAGCCGCCATCCGCGCGGCCCGCGCCCGTCGGCGCAGGGGCCCTGCGGCCTGAACCCTCTTTCCCCGTGCCTTGCGGACCGGAAGCTCCCGGCCCGCAAGCCATTTTTGACGAGCCCGAATTCCTTGTAGGTGCTCGCTTTCTGAGCCTTCCCTGAAAACAGAGAAGGCGTAATTCCAACGAAGAGTGAAACCTATGTCATTGCACGGAGCGCGCCTCCGGCGTGCCGTCATGGCCGCAACAGGTCTCCTTGTCCTGGCCGCCGGCCCGGCAGCAGCCGCAGGCACACCCACGTCATCCCCGCGCGAGATATCGAGCCCGCCGTCGTCCAAGGCTGCCCCGCTTCCGGGTGACGCCACCAGGGCTGCCGCATCCTCTGCCCCGAACTCCGCGTCATCGGCGTCCCCTACGCAGGACGCTTCTGCTGCCCCGACGGATCCTGCGCAGGACGGCACGGACGGTGACGCGGAGGCGGAGGATCTGAGCCGGTTCTGGACACCGGAGCGCATCGCCTCCGCCACCGACCCCTCCGGACGGCCACCCGTGCCGCCGACCGAGGAATCGACCCCGGGCCCTACGGGTCCGGGCGTGGCTGCAGGCGACAAGGCTGATCACTTCGGCGGCATGAAGTCCGTCGGCACGCTCTTCGGCCTTGATGAGAAGAAAAAGGAACATTACTGCTCGGCCAGCGTGGTGAAAAGCCCAGGACGCAACCTCATCCTGACCGCAGGCCACTGCAAACTGAGTGGAAAAGTGGGTTTCGTGCCCAACTATAATGGTGTGGACGTCCATTCCCTGCCGTACGGAATCTGGCCGGTGAAAGACTGGTTCATCTATCGGCAATACAAGCATAACGATCAAACCGTCGTCTCTGACCTGGATTTTTCGTTCGCAAGCCTGAAGTCGGTCAAAGGCAAGAACGTGCAGGACGTGGTGGGTGGTAATACCCTCGCGCGGACCAATAGTTTCAAAAATAACGTCACGATCGTTGGCTATCCCGATGCTGGCCGTCACAACCCGAACGACATGCCGGTCAAGTGCAACACCAAGACATGGCCGCTATCCGGGTACAACCAAATGCTGATCGACTGCGCTGGCATGTGGGGCGGCGTGTCGGGAGGGCCCTGGTTCTCCGAGATCCACGACGACGGGACCGGTGTGATCATCGGGAACGTCGGCGGCTTCAACGGGGGCGGCATCCTGGACAAAAAAAGCCCGATGTATGACCGCATCACCTACAGCCCGATGCACCAGGACTACTTCTTCCGCCTCTACGACGACGCCCAGCACGGCCGCCACCCCAACTACGGCAACTACCAACAGCCCAGCGTCCCCTACACCATGGGCGTCGCCAGCACCTGGAAGCACGCCAAGCTGATGGCCTCCGGCGACTTCAATGGCCGCGGGCGCAGTGACATGATCGTGGTGTGGACCGACGGTGAAGTCACCCTCTACAACAGCGACGGCCACGGCGGTTTCAACGGCGAGCGGCAGCTCGTGGCCAAGGACAGCATCTGGACACACGCCGAAGGAATCACCGCCGGTGACTTCACCGGCTCCTCCCAGTTCGACCTGATCGTGCGCTGGTCCGATGGCGAGGTCTCGCTCTACGGTGATGTCGGCTCCAGGGGCCTGAACTGGGACGGCACCTCGATGGTCAACCCGAAAACGGACAAGGCCGCGGCCGAGACCTGGAAGCATGCCACCCAGATCACCGCGGGCCGCTTCAACGCCGACAAGTACGTCACCGACCTGATGGTGCGCTGGTCCGACGGCGAGCTGACGCTCTACACCAACGTCGGGGCTGAGAAGAAGTTCGCGGAGGAGCACAAGCTCAAGGACTCCAACAAGGCCTGGGAGGACGCGACCTTGCTGACCGCGGGCGAGTACAGCGGAAACAGCAAGTGGGACCTGCTGGTGCGCTGGAAGGACGGCTCGATCAACAGCTACGTGGGCACCACCGTCAACGGCCTGGGCGCCACGCACACCGTCCATGGGGGCAACTTCAGCACCTGGACCCACAGCACCGTCATGACCACCGGTAACTTCACCGGCAACGGCCGCACCGACGACCTCGTCATCCGCTGGTCCGACGGCGAAACCTCCCTCTACGAGGACACCGGTGCCGAATACCTCGGCACGGAGCACACCCTGGTCCCCTCTTTCGGCTGACCCTCCGCATCGGCGTCCTGTTCTTCTCGTGCGCCGGTCTGTCGTCAAGGCGTACAGCCTGGTGATCAACGATGAATTTATGAGGCCCCGCGCCAGCGCAGGAGCGCTGGTGCGGGGCCTCACCGTTTCTGATCAGATGCTGCCCGGGCCTGTCGTCCTGGCTACGTAACGGCTACGGGTGGACTTCCCGCAGATGCCTGCCCATGAGCGTGGTGAGCGCTTCCGCCGCGCTGTGGTCCCCTTGCTCCAGTGCTTCCAAGCGCTCAGCCTTGATGCGGCGGCATTCGCCGCAGGGCCGAGCCCGTCGGACTTCGTCGTCGGTTGCAATCCGGATGTCGTTCGGCAAGCAGGGCCATTCCCTGCCTCCGTTGAGGGGACGGAGGTGTACGACACCGTCCAAGGTGTCCATGACCTTGCCAACCCTTCCGTCTCGTTTGTCGACGACCAGGGCGCCTGTGGCGTACATGGGCGGCGTATCTGCCATGTCTGCGGTCTCCGTGTTCCCCGCCGGGCGGGAGCTTGGATTTCCTGGCATGTCTTCGAGGATTTGGCCGTAGTGGTTACCGGGGTCTTCTGCTGGCGGTTGATCACCGGCGGAGTCGTGAGCATCGGGATTCGCCTCGTCCCGAGGCCGTGAGCGCAGCCGCGCGCCGCGGCTTTTAGCGACGCGCAGGACCTCACCGAGTGATTCGACGGCCCGCACAAGGGCGTACCGGAGTTGTGCACTGCCGGCGTTCGGATCTTCGAGTACGGCTTTCGCGCCTGCGAGCACATCAGCGCCGCAGCGTGTCTGTGCCGCTTCCACCTCGTCCGCGATGCGGACCAACGGGCTGCTGAAGTTGCTCTGGCTCAGGTAACACGGCTCGCCGTCAGGCTTCGACCATGGGAGGAGCCGCAGTTCGGATTGGTCGAGCTCACGGCTGGCCAAGCGGCGTTTGTTGTTCGGTGAGTTGGTCATCCGGCAGACTCCAGCTCCATGGTGCGGGCGCGGGTGCAGAAGACGGCCTCCGCACGAGAGCTGGGCATCACGAGAACCGAGCCCTCCACGATGTGGCCGGCGTCGTCGTAGGAAGTGCGCTCTACGGCGAGCACCGGCGCGGTCGTGCGCATGGCCTTCGCTTCTTCGGTGGTGGGCAGCCTGGCGGTGATGCGATCTATGGTCGACACCACGTGCACTCCGGCGTCGGAGAGCATCTGTCGAATGTCATCACCCCAGGGAGACAGCGCCGGTTGGGGAGCATCCTGGCCCTGCAACGGCAGAGCTGCGGAGGGGAGACCGAACCGGGCCACCTGGTGGGGTACGTAGACATGGGCCACGCTCGCCACCGATCGTTCATCTGAACTGGTGAACACGTACTCCGATACCGCACTGCCCAGGTCGATCTGCAGGAGCGAGGCAATGGCGTCAGACGCCTCAGTTGTTGAGCCGTATGCCGCGACTTTCAACTTGGGGTGCAGAGGGCCCTGTTGACGGAGCAGGTAGCGGTTGCCGTCGTATGTCAGGCGCTCCCGGGGCTGGCGGACGTAGTTTCCACTGCCGTGGAGCTTTTCGATCAGCCCCTCGGACTGGAGCACCAGCAATGCCTGCCTCAACGTGGGCGTACTCACCTGATAATGAGCCGCGAGGCTTGCTTCGGCGGTCAGTCGGTCTCCAACGCTCCACTCGCCCTCAGTGATACGTCGGCGTAGATCGTCGGCGATGGTGTGGTAGCTAGGCATGGTGGCTGGTCAGCCCTCCTGGCCGTGGTGCTGGCCGTTGCTTCGGTGGCAGGGGCACTGGCACGGGGTGCAGCCCAGTAGCTGGAATTCGCCGGCGAACTCAGCCTTCGCCGCCTCGCACGTGGCGTGGTTCCCTAACGTGCACGGGAAGGACCTGCTGGGCAGGGCGGCATCAGCACGTTTCGACATGAGCGCACCTCCGCAGCTGCTCGATGTGCCGGCATGAGCGGGGGTGGGAGAAGCGGCCGCCGGTCGTCCAGCACGCGCGACCCAACGAGCGCGACGTTCCCTCAGGCGGCAGGGGCCTGTGCCGGTCTCGTTGTGACGGCCTTCGGGGGAGGGAAGCCGTCCGGGCAACTGGCCCGGAAACCAGGCGCTTTGTGGGCGTGCACCAACGGTGACGCCCCGGGGAATGAGCGAAGTGCCGCCTAGCCCAGGCGGCGGCTCGACGGATAACGTCGAACACACTGATCAGCTCCTCATAGCTGACGGTCGTGCCCCCGGGCAGTTCTGGCTGCCGCGGGGGTGTTCTTGTTGACGGCGGCCCATGCGAAGCAGCCGCTCTTGCTGCCAATGGCGAACCCCCACCAGTCGGCCAGGGCGAGTGCCGCTAAGAACTGGCGCCATGGCTCGGCAGGGACCTGGTCCGGCACCTCCGTCTCGATGCGAGTGTGGTCATCGAGGTCGGTCACCTGGGGAGCGAAGCCGGCGGCGGAGAGACGAGCGGCGATGTCCTGGACTCGTTCTGCGGGCGAGGGCACAACGCGTTCCTCCGTCGCCGGGATCACCGCCACGCATCGGCCACCTAGATCAAAAGCTGGGCGCCCAGATGCAACCTAGGCGCCCAGACTAGAGCTAGGGGCCTAGATTTTCCATATGCGTGAGCAGCCGCCATACCTTCGATTCGCTGACGTGCTCCGGAAGCGCGTTGAGGGCCAGGAGTGGATGCCGGGTGAACGCCTGCCGTCCCGCGCGCAGTTGGCTCAAGAGTGCGGCGTGAGCGAGGGTGTCGTTCGCCGTGCTCAGGAGGCGCTCATCGAGCAGGGCGTCCTGACCGGGCGCGCAGGCTCGGGAACCTATGTTGCGGAATACCGCCAGCGCGTTCGGCTGGTGCGTTCGCCGGATCGTGAGCGGGCGGGGGAATCGCCGTTCCACGTTGACATGGCGGCGTTGGGCAAGCGGGCGACTTCGGAGACGCGGACGGACGGGATGGTCCCCGCGCCGCCGGATGTCGCCGCGCGTCTCGACATTTCAGAGGGGGACTACTGCGTACGCACCACGTATGAGTTCCTGGCGGACGGCAAGCCGGTGCAGCTCATGGTGAGTTGGGAGCCGTACAGCATCACGGCCGGCTCACTTGTCGTGCTGCCTGAAGGCGGCCCGTTGGCGGGCAAGGGCGTGGTCCGCCGTATGGCAGAGATCGGCATCACGGTCAGTCGGGCCGAGGAGCGGCCTGAGGCTGGACATGCCGATGCCGAGGAGGCGAACCTCCTCGGCATTCAGCGGGGCGCCTTGGTCATGCGGATTCGGCGCACCTACTTCAGCGATGACGGGCGGCCGGTCGAGACGGCTGACATCGTCGTACCGACCGCACACACCGAGGTTGTGTACGAGGTGCCGATCAAGCCGTAGCTGGGTAGCGCCAGCGGTGGAACGCCAGCGCTCGTGCGCGCGCTTCGATGACCGCCATGCGAGTTTCCCGTTCCATGGCGTCCGTGTGGGCACCCTGGGCGGTCGCCTGGCCGGGGTGCTTGCGGTAGAGGAGCCCCACCTCGCGGCTGAACCAGCCGCGGCTGACAGCATCCAGGGCGAGCAGGAGCCCGGTGTCCTCGCTGGCCGGCAGAGCCATCCAGCCGCCGAGGGCCAGCAGCAGTTCTCGCCGGATGCAGAGGGTTGCCGGGTGCACCTGGGCCCTGTAGTTGTGCGCCCTCCAGTGCTCCAGCACGGCCCCGCGCTCGATCGGTCCGTCCTCCGGGTCCTGGTCGAAGCCGAGGGTGGAGCCGTCAGGGAGCAGGTCCAGGACCCGAGAGGTGGTCCAGCCGATGCTCGGGTCACCTTCAAGGACCGCCAGGTCCCGTGCCAGTGCGCCGGGGGCAAGCTGGTCGTCCGCGTCGAGGATCTTGACGTACTCGCCATCGGCAACGGCCAGGGCCATCGTCCGGGCGACGCCGGGGCCGCCGCGCCGCCCCTGGCGGAAGGTCACCTGCGGGTCCTGAGGCACATGCGGAGCGACGTCTTCGCTCTTGCCGTCCTCCTGTATGACCCAGTGCCACTCCCAGCCGTCCGGGAGCTCCTGTTCACGGATCGACTTGTAGGCATCCTGCAGGTAGTGAGCGGACGGTGCGTGCACCGCGGTGACGATGATGATGCGCCGGCGCACGGCACTCACCACCTTTCCAGGGGAGTGGTGAAGAGCAGTTCCGTGCGGTCGCCAGGCAGCGTGATGTCGGACAGCTCAACAACGCGGTCATTGGTGTCGTACGAGGTCTTGCGAATCACGAGGACGGCCGTCCCCGGTGGCAGCTCCAGCTCCTCCGCCTCTTCCGGTGTAGGCGGACGGGCGGTCACGTGCTCCTCTATGCGGTCCAGCTCGATGCCAATGGTGAAGAGCTGGTTCTGAGTCCCTCCCGGCCATGGCTCCCGCGTCTCGTCCAGGAGGTCCGGGTTCTTGGCGACCGTGCTGCGGACCAGGTACGAGGTCACCAGGGCAAAGGGGGCGCGCTCGGCCGTGTAACGGGTGCGGTACGTCCGCTCGAGGAGGGGTTCACCTTCGGCAACGCCGAAGGCTTTCGCCAGGTCCCCGCTCGCTTCGATCTCGCGGTAGTCAGCGTGGAAGGACAGGTCGTTCACCTGGAGGCCGGTGTCGTGCTCCGTCGCACCGGTGCGGGCCCGCTGCTCCTCCGGCTCGCGAGCTCGGCTCTTCTCCCATTGGTGCCTGAGGTTGGTCCGCACCACTCGCGTACGGGGCTGGCGGACGAACGTACCGCGGCCGTGCTGCTTTTCGATTAGCCCTTCGTCACGCAGAAGGCGCAATGCCTCGCGGACGGTCGGGACGCTCCGGCCGTAGCGCTCGGCGAGCACGGTCTCCGCGGGAAGGCGCTCGCCAGGCCCTAGCTGACCTGCGCGGATGGACTGTCGGATCTCATCAGCGATCCGCTCGTAGACCTTCGCCATGGGTGCTCACCGTCCCGTTGAACTGACGACCCTCAGCATACGACTCCTAAAGAGGACTTGACGACTCGACGAGATCCACGCCATAGTCTCTGCAACTCCTAAAGAGGACTTGAGGACAAGACCTCTTTAGGAGGGTGCGCGCCTGGAGTGCCTGCTTAAGGGCCGGCCGAGGGGAGCGTCCGTCGTTTGAGAACTGCACAGAGTGCCTGGATGAACGAGTGCTTTTGATCTCCGGTGAGGCCCGTGTGAACGGGCGTCACCGGAGGTGATGACCACTCGTCTCCGACTGAGTGGTCTCCCCGACGTGACGGTGGCGGGTCTGCCCCGCCGCCACCTCCTGCCTCTGATCCCACTGGGGGGGACCTATGAAGCTCGCAATAGGCGATGTTGTTCGGCTGTTGGACGACATGGCTCTGGGTACCGTCACCGGGTTCTCGGGTGACGGCAGCAACCGTTTCGTTGTCGTGACCGACGCCGGCGGAATGCTGCGTTACGCGCGAGCGGGGCAGCTTGCCCTTGTGGCTCGCCACCTGCAGCCCATGACTCGGGGGCGCCGCATCGTTGGCGGCTTCGCCTTCGCTATCGCGCTGCTGATGACGTATGTCGCGGTCCGGTCTGCTCGGGAACTCGGCGCGGACTGGGCTCTCGCCTTCCTGTCCGGCCTCGGTGGCTACACCGTCATCGCGGTCGCGTACCGGTGGTGGATCCGTCTCACGGGATCGCGGCGCGTGCGCGTCTGAAAGTTCGTCAGTCCAGTGGTGGCAGCCGACGGGTCAAAGGAGCCTGCCGCCGCGGACTCTCTCATCCCATCCAGGACTTGGAGAGATCCATGCGCACTTATGTCGGTGCCCGAGAAGCCGCAACTCCTGCGGAGGGCCAGGAACTTACCCTCGGATTCGGCGAGGACTTCGAGGAACTCTTCGCTGGCCGGCCGGACGAGTCGGCCGAGGAGCGAGCGGCCCGCAAGGCGGCCGCACGCGACATTCTGGCCGAGCTGCAGGAGCACAGCGACGCCGACGAGATCGCGTTCCTGAACGCGCTGTATGCGGCGCAACTCAGCAATAACGCCGTGGTGATCAGGAGTGAGGCTGCGTCTCCGCTGAGGTGCTGGGCGGGGAAGGCGGCGTGATCGCCCCCGCGATCCCCGACGGCTTCGCCCAGCCGGCGTACGTCATCCCAGCCGCGGTGCTGAGTGTGTGGTGCCTCTGGCGCGGCATGCGAAAGCTCTGCAGCAGTACGGCCCTTTCAACCCCGGCGGTCCGGGTTGCGGCGCTCGCCGCGGTCGGCTGCACCGCGTACAGCGGTGATACGTCTTGGCGCTTCGCTGCCGACTACTTGCACATGAACAGCACCACCGAGCGTTCGGCGATGTTCGCGGCCGCTGAGCTGGCGCTCTTCGCCACCGCGCTCATGGCCCGGCAGAACCTCAATGGTCCGAGCGGGGCTCCCGGCGTGCCGGGGATGCTGGTTTGGGTCATCACAGGAGTGCAGGTCATCCCGGCGTATGCCGAGTCAGGGCCGGTCGGGGGCACGGTTCGCGCTCTGGTGGGGCCGGTCATGGCCGCCATGCTGTGGCACCTCGCCATGGGCATCGAGCTGCGGCACCGCAAGCCGGATGCGGAGTCCCACGGTCTGGCCGCTGTCCTGGGGCGAGAACTGCGGGAGCGTCTCCTCTCGCGTCTCGGCATCGCCGAGCGCGACCGCGACGCCGCGCAGATCACGCGTGACCGGGCAACGGACCGCGCGGTCGCCTTGGCTGCTCGGCTCGCTGATATGACGGCCGAGCAGCGTGAGAAGCGGAAGGGGCGGAGGGTCAGCCATCGACTGTCGGCGGCGGTGGCCCGAGCTTCGGTAGGCACCGACCATGGACAGCGCCACAGGCTGCTTCAGCAGCTCGCGGCACGGCGCCATGCCGCGGGGCTGGCCACGGTCGAACTGCCTGCACCGTGGGGAGCCGCGGGTCCGGATCCAGTGGTGTCCGCGCTGACTTCCCAGGCGCGCGAGCAGATGCGCCATGCGACTACCAACATCCGTCAACGCGGCTATCCCAAGGTGCTCTTCGCCGATGTCCGCCCTGATCAGGGGGTGAACGAGGACCACCGTTCACCTGAACGTCCTGCAGTGAACGGCCAGTCGGCCAATGAAGCGGAGAAGCTGTCCGCCGCCGAGGCGCAGGCCGTCATTGAGAAGGGGTGGGCTGACGGGCTCACTGTCCGTGACACCGCACGGCGGGCAACGCGTGCTCCCAGCTATGTGCATGGGCTGTTCGTGAAGCTCGACAGGGACCGCGGTCCCCGGCCCACGCCCGGGCAGCTCACTTTGGTCAACGGCCATGGCGAGCCGGAGCCGGAAGCAGCCGGCTCGGGGAAGCCCTGATCGCTCGAAACCGTACTGCGTCCATCACACACCGGGCCCGGCCGCTGCTTTGGCGGGTAGGGCCGGGCCCGGCTCCCTCCAGTACTCGGAAGGAAGTGCCAGTGAACCACGAAGCCGGTGGCGGGCCCGCTGCCGACAGCAACGAGCCTGCTTCTGAGGGCTCGTGGATCGACATGGGCAAGCATCGTCATGGCGACGGCCCTTCACCTGAATCGGCTGCCGTCATCCAGCAAGGGGAGACAGATCCCGAGAAGGTCATCAACGTTGATCGCCCCGGTGGGCCGACCGGCCCCGGGCTGCTCGATCGAGTGCTGGGGGCAAAGAGGCGTCCGGTCATCCCGCCATGGGTCAAGTCATGGCGAGAGTTCAAGGCAACTGGCCGTGGTCTCGGCGCCTACGCCTGGCACATCGCCTCGTATCACGCGGTGCGCACCCCTTGGTACTGCCTCCGGCTTGGCCTGCAGGCTCCCCAGGGCGGGGCCCGGTTCGTCGACGGCAGTATGCGGTGGGTCAGGGATGCTGAGGGCGAGCCGTTCCGCAAGGAGACCGCGGATCGCGCGGACATCGATAGGTACCTCAAGCTTTCGCGCCAGCGGGACCGCCGGGTGAGGTGGCGGACGATCGTGGCCGCCGTTGCGGTCGTGACGGGCTTCACCACGGCGCTGGTGCTGTACGTCCTGGCTCCGACGTGGCTCCTGGCATTCTGCGGGGCCATGGTGACCATGGGTCTGGGCTGGCTGGGCCAGCCGGCCGACGCTCCGGTCATCCACAGGGCTGTTGAGATCCCCAAGGCCACCAAGCTCACCAGCGATATCGTGCTCCGCGCGTTGGGCTCCTTGGGTATTCAGGGGATCAACCAGGCGCAAGCCAAGGGTGGTGATGGCTTCGACTTCACCAGCCCCATCACCCGCGACGGTCCCGGTTGGCTCGCCGAGGGGGACCTGCCTTTCGGCGTCACGGTTACGGACATTCTCGACCGTCGCGACAGGCTGGCGTCCGGTCTTCGGCGGCCGCTTGGAACCGTCTGGCCCGAAGCGGTCCCCGACATGCACACCGCCCGGTTGAGGTTGTGGGTCGGGGATCGGGACATGTCCCAGAGCAAGCAGCCGGATTGGCCGCTCGCGAAGTGCGGAACGGTTGATCTCTTCAAGCCCGTTGCTTGGGGGACTGACCAGCGCGGGCGCTGGGTCGAGGTCACTCTCATGTACATCGCGGGTGTCATTGGCGCCATTCCCCGGATGGGCAAGACCTACCTGCTGAGGCTCCTGCTCCTGGTGGCCGCTCTCGACCCTCGCGCCGAGGTGCACAGCTACGACCTGAAGGGCACCGGCGATCTCGATCCCGTGGGAAATGCCGTCGGCTACCGACACCGAGCGGGCGACGAAGAAGAAGACATCGAATACGCCGTCGTCTCCATGCGGGAGTTGCTGCAGGAGCTGAGGCGTAGGACGAAGGTGATCCGCGAACTGCCGCGCGACATCTGTCCGGAGTCAAAGGTCACGACCGAGCTGGCGTCCAAGCGTTCCCTGCGGCTGCATCCGATTGTGATCGGGGTGGACGAGTGCCAGAAATGGTTTGAACACCCCAAGCACGGCAAGGAACTTGAGGCGATTTGCACGGACCTCGTAAAGCGCGGTCCCGCCACTGGAATTGTGCTGCTGTTGGCCACGCAGCGGCCGGACGATTCCAGCTTGCCCAAGGGCATCTCGGCCAACGCTTCGGCTCGTTGGTGCCTGAAGGTCATGAGTCATATCGAGAACAACCTCGTACTCGGCACCGGTGCCTTCAAGCGCGGTATCAGGGCGACGATGTTCGCTTGGGAGGACAAGGGCATCTGCTACTACATGGGCGAAGGAGCTGATGCTCGGATCGTCCGTGCGGTTGAGATCAACGCCGTTGATGCGGAAGTCATCGCCCTGCGGGCCCGGGCCGCGCGGAAGCGCCTCGGAATGCTGGCCGGCCATGCGCTGGGCGAGCAACCGGATGTTCAGACTGCCCCGTCCTACGACCTCCTGGCCGACCTGCTCGCCGTGGTCCCCGCCGGCACGGACAAGCTCTGGAGCGAGGCCATTGTGGCTCGACTCGCCGAGCTGCGACCCGAAGTCTACGGCGAGTGGACAGCCGAGCAGCTCGCCGTGGCGCTGAGGCCGTTCGGTATCCGCCCCGTCCAGATCTGGGGCACCACCGAGGACGGCAAGGGCGCCAACCGGCGCGGAATCAAGCGCGACGCAGTCCTCAAAGCAGTTGCGGATCGTGACGGCCAAGCCGACGCCGCATAGCCGATCGTGCCGCTAGACCTAGCGGGGCTCCCCGCTAGGTCTAGCACCCCTGCTAGCACCTCAATGCGCCTCTGACCTGCTATCTAGCCCCTAGCGGCCCCTCCCTCGGGAGGCCCTGATCCGCCCCTGAGAGGGGATCTCATGTCTTCCTTGCTCGCCGCTATACCCGGTCTCATGCTCATCGCTCTCGGTTACGTCGCTGTGTGTGCCGCGAGCCCGTTCGGCGCCTGCCGCAAGTGCAACGGCTGGGGCGCCAAGGTCCACCAGACCCGCACCGGGCGCCTCAAGCGCGGTCGCGTCTGTCGCCGTTGCGGTGGAAACGGCATGCGCCTCCGCCTCGGCCGTCGCTTCTACAACGCAGTCGCTCGCCTGCACCGCGAAGGTGCCAACTGACCCCGCGAAGGAGCCGTACCCATGTCGTTCTCCGTCTCCGCGCTCGTCCTCTTCGGCCTCCTCCTGGCCCTGCTTGTCCGCTCCGGGTCCGTCAAGGGCGGTGGCGCCCTCGTGGCCGTCCTCTTCGGCTACTACCTCAGCCGGACCGGCTTCTCCGCCCCCATCGATCAGTTCATGACGACTCTCAGCAAGGACATTCCCACCTTCAAGTGACCCGGAAGGCATAACCCATGTCCAAGCCCAAAGCGCCTGCCACACACCGCATTTCCCTCATGGCTTCCGGTGAACTCCGGGATGCCCTCACTGCCATCCAGGAAGGGAAAGGGCCGGACGCCATTGCCGCGCTCATGGCCATTGACTCCGCTTCCTGGCAGGCGATCGAAGAACGACTCGTTGCCTTGGTCGGAAGTGACCTCCGGACACTCCTTTTGAAGGTGGCCGGAGAAGCCGACGCCGTGGCGCCTGCGGTCGCCTGACGGCCCCCGGTGCGGCCCCAACTCGCCTTTGTGAGTGGGGCCGTGCCGAGGGCCGGACAGTCCGGTCCGTACTCCATCCATTGGAGGAGGCACATGCCTATCTCTCTGGCGTGGGACGACAGCCTTACGGCGAGCGTTGCCGACCTCGGTGCCGCAGCGCGGGAAACCCGGATGGCCAAGCGGGCGGCCCAGGCTGCCGAGTGGAATGCCCATCCGGGACGTCTGAATCGGTTGGACGGCTATCTCAGGTTCGCCGGTGAACACAAGGTCCGTCCGCATGACGTCGCCCTGTACAGCATCTGGGAGGTATGCCGGGACTACGAGGCCCGCACTGCGGCGCTCTACGAGAACACCGCCAGGGCCTACGCCTACGGCACCACTGCGGCCGTCCTGGCCGTGGCCGGAGGAGAACAGCCGGCACTCGTCGAACTGCCTTGGGATGGTGACGAATACGTCATCCCCGGTGGCAGTCTTCCTGATCTCCGGGAAGTCACGGCTGGATGGTCCGGAGCCGAGCACCTGACGGTTCTCCGCGGAGACGTGCTCATTCGCGAACATGCCGCCGCCCTCATCAGTGACAGGGCTGCGTGTGAGGCTCTCACTGTGGCCGATGCGGAAGCGCTGGCCGATCTCCGCAGCCTGGCCGCCGGACTGGCGGACAGTTCCTACTCCTACGGCGAACAGGTCGAATCCGCTCTCCACCACCTGCTCACCCAGTCAGGACAGGGGGAGCAGTGATGACCGAGCCGACGTTCGTTGACCCCGGGGCCGTCTACGACGGGGCGCCGTCCATCCTGCAGGAAGTTGGCTGGGTGCTACGGCACACCCGCCCCTCGGGCTCGCAGAATCGCGAGTTCTGGCTCCGCAAGGCGGCCGTCTTCGATCGCATTGCACTTCAGCAATCGGCCGTGGACGCCCCGGACTTGGCTCAGGATTCGGTCACGACGGCCGAGGGTGCTGCGCAACAGCTCGTCCAGTTCGACGCCGACCACGGCAGGTTGAGCCTCAAGGGGTCGGAGTTGATCGACGGCAATGACCACCGCGAGTACGTCCGCCATGAGTACCGCGCGTGGAGCCGCGTGCAGAGCCTCTGATTTCGCCCGGGGCAGCGGCCGACGGGTCAAGGACGCCCGCTGCCCCGGCTCTCCCATCCCATCCAGGAAACAGGAGGTGCTATCAGCATGCACCAAACCCACCCCCGCCCGCTGCCCCGGGCAGTGCTCGCGGCGATCGAGCAACGGACGTGTTGCCGATGAGCCTCGAAGTCATGGACTGGGTGTGGACCCAGTCCAACTCCAAAGGCACCTCGCGGCTGGTGCTGCTGGTGATCGCTGACAAGTGCCGTCCCGACGCGACGGCCTACGCCGGCACGGCCATGCTTGTGCAGCGCACGCGCGCATCCCGTACCGCGGTGAAAGACGCGGTAGACAGGCTGATCGCGTCCGGTGAACTCTCCGTTGTCGAGGGTGCGCGGGGCCCGCGCGGCGAGACCGTATACCGCCTCCCGCACGCCGTCGGCCACTCCCGGGCCACGTCCGATGAGTCCGGGTATGAGGGGGCCGGATCCCGGTCCGGTACGGATTCCGACCCGGGTCGGATTCCGACCCTGGGGGGTACGGATTCCGACCCGGTAGGGGGCCAGATTCCCGCCCCCGGGGGTACGGGTTCTGACCCCCAGAACGCAAGTAACCAGAGAGAACGCAAGGAACAGCAGCCGCGCGCGAATGCCCCGGCCGCCTCCGTGGTCGCCGAGGCTCTTCGCCCGCTTGCTGCCGCACTGGACGCCGCCGGCGTCGGCGTGCGCTGGAGCCTCGGACTCGGCGAACAGCGCGACGCCTGGCAACTCGTCCAGCGCCATGGTGTGCCCGCCCTCGTCCAGCTCGCCACCCACCGCACCGCTCCCGGTGACCCGCCCAAACCGGCGCGCTACTGGCTCAAAGTCTGGTCCGACCTCGATCGCACCACACCGGCCTGCGGCTCGAACGTCGTTCCCTTCCGCGCCGCCGCTCCCACGTCCCCGACCCACACCGACACCCTCGCCGCAGGGCTCGCTCTGCTGGAGCAGGAAGGACTTGCCTGATGGACCGCCAGCATGTCGCTGCCCTGCTCAACTACGCCGCGACGGTCGACAGTCGTGTCCGGCGCCTCATGGCCACCCAGGAGCAGGCCGCCGCGACCATCCGTTCGTGGGCCGAGGCCCTCGCCCACATCCCCGCCGTGGCCGAGGCCGTCGACTGGGACGCCTCGCGTGCCGCCCGCCGCTACTACGAGCAGGCGAACGGCGACCGCTCGGCGCAGTTCCGGCCGATCGAGCCGGCCGACCTGCTTGCCGCGTGGGCGCCGTTCCGCGCCGAGCTCATGAACCGCCACACCGACCCGTTGCCCGCCGTCGATCCCGACGACGTCACCGCGTGGCGCGCCGAGCTGCTCGGCACCCGGTACGCCGTGGCTCATGGTCAGCAACCCCCCAGCGAACACAAGGCGTTGACCAGCGATCCCCACCCCGACGTCGAGGCCCGGCTGAGCGAGATCGGATCTTGCATCCCTCCACATGTCCGCGGCGAACTCGCCAGCTACCGGCCTGGCCGCGTCGCTCGCGAGGCTGCCCTGGCAGCCGGCCAGCCCGACCCACTCAGTGTCCGGTGCGACTGGTGTCAGGCGCCCAAGGGCCAACCCTGCCGCAGCCGCCGCACTGGACCGGATGGTGTCGCCCGCAGCAACGCTCGTCGCATCACCCCGCACCCCTCCCGCGCCGACCTCGCCGCCGCGCAACACCGACAGGAGGCCGCCGTATGAGCCGTCACAGCATCACAGACGTCACCTTGCCGCGTCTCTACCGCCCCGTAGAGATCGCCGAAGCCCTTGGCTGCTCGGAGTGGTGGGTCAAGGAACAGGCCAGAAAGCGCCGAGTCCCCTTCACGCGGGTCGGTGGTGCCTACCGGTTCACGGCCGACCACTTCGCCGAGATCGTCCGCGTCTTCGAGGAGCGGCCGCAGCTGGCTGGCCAGGAGCTGGCACTCCCGCAGTCGACTGGTCGGCGCCCTGCCCGTCCTAACCCGGCTGCGGCTGCGACGGGCCGTTTGCGCGCCAAGCGTCCACCCCGGGCGACTCGGCATGAGCAGGTCTTGTCTGCGGCGTGATCTCGGAGGCGAATGAGCTGTGGGATACGGAGAAAAGCGCCTCGGGTATTACCGAGGCCGGTACTGGATCGGCCCGGGTGTGCTCCGCACGGTAGTTGATGCCAGCGGCAAGACCGTGCGCTTCGCTACGAAGCGCGAGGCCGCCAAGGCTGCGAACGACCGTGAGGCACAGGTCCGCCAGGGTGTGCCGGTTGAGACGCCCGCGAAGAAGCCTGCCAAGGCCCAGGTCACGTTCGGTGACTTCGTGAACCGGTGGTACGCGGGACAGGACCTCGCAGCTTCCACCATGCAGAACTACAAACGGCACATCGAGGAGCACTTGCTTCCCGAGTTCGAGCACCGAGTCATGGAGGAGATCGACCGGGCGGACATCGAGGCTTGGGTGAAGAAGGAGAGGACCCTCTACGCGGCTTCCAGCGTGAAGACGTGGCGCAGCACCATGCACCTCGTTTTCGCGGATGCCGTCGATGAGGGTGTCCTCAACAGCAATCCGGCGGCCAGGCGGCGGGGCCGGGGAAAGCGCGCTGGACGCTCTCGAAACCGTGGTCCTGAGAAGGCGATTACCGATCCGCTGGGCGTGCTGCTGGTCGCCGAGCGCGCGGCGTTGCTCTCCGGCCGTGACGACGAGTTCGTGGCGGTTGTCCACAAGGGCTACACGGGCAAACGGTGGGGCGAACTCGTCGGCCTGGAAACGCAGTTCTGCCGACCTACGTCCTTCAGGGTGGAGTGGCAGCTCTACGAGCTGGACACGGGCGAACTGCATCGCTGTCCGCCCAAGGACGACTCCTTCAGGACAGTTGACTCCCCGGCGTTCCTGTCGGCATTGGTCGCGGAGCACATCGCTCGGACCAAGCCCAAGCCCTGCCCGTGCCACGGACTCACGTACGTCTACCGCGGCTACGGGGCAGCGAACGGGACTGTTCGTCATCAGGGAGTGAAATTGGCCGACGTCGCTCGCCGCGCGGAAGTCTCCACCGGCACGGTGTCCAACGTCCTCAACCGTCCGGAAGCCGTGAGGGAAGAGACTCGGGTCAAGGTCGAGATCGCCATTGCGGAGCTCGGCTATGTCCGAGGCGGGGTATCGGGCGAAACCGCTGCCCACTGGCGCCGGTCCGGGTTCGCTACCTGGCTGTTCCAGCCGGCCACGACGGGCTGGTATCCGAAGAAGGCGCCACAGGACGCACACCCTGTGCCCTTGCTTGCCACCCCATGGCCCGGTATTCCAGCGCGGGGCCGCAACGCCTCAGAGCGGGCAGAGGCATGCTGGGTGCCGGTCGTTCGAGGGCTGACTCCCCACGGTCTTCGCCACTCTCACAAGGCGATGATGGAGGAGCTGGGGACACCGCCCAAGCTCATGGACGAACGGCTGGGGCACGAGGACGGTTCGGTGCAGGCCCGCTACTCGCATGTGACACGCGGCATGAGGGAGCGGCTGATGCGCGGTCTCACCGAGCTATGGGAGGCGTCCCTGGAAGCGCGGGCCGCAATGTGTCCCAGGTCACCGGTGGCGGTTCTGGATGCTCTGCTGAAGCCCTACCGGTGACAGCCGCCGGGAGCCGGATTCCTTGATCCACTCCCCGCTCACTCCCCGGAGGGGTTCCAGGCACTCACAAATACAGGTCAGGCCCGGCTCCTTTTTCAAGGAGACCGGGCCTGACCTGGTGTTACAGCTGTCGGGGTGGCGGGATTTGAACCCACGACCTCTTCGTCCCGAACGAAGCGCGCTGCCAAGCTGCGCTACACCCCGATGTGCCCCGTGCACCCGCTTTCGCAGGTTCCCGGCGCAACGAGCTCTACTTTAGCGGACCGGAGACCGTAGGCGAAATCCGGTTTCGGAGGCCGTCCGGGCGGGGGCGTATGCGGTCCAGCAGGAACAGGGCGAGGGCCAGGACATAGAAGGCCAGGCCGAAGACGACGGCGTTGCCCAGGACGCCGGCGTAGCCGTGGAGATCGACGTCCAGGAAGGGGTAGGGGTAGCGGCCGTCGGTGCCGGGGGCGAGGAGGGCGCCGCGGGTCAGGGCGAAGGGGAAGTAGAGGAGGGGGTAGACCAGCCACTGCCAGGCGTGGCGCAGCAGGAAGCCGGCGGGTGCGGTGAGCAGCAGCCAGTCGAGGGCGGCGGCGAGCGGGGTCACGGTGTGAAGGAGCTGGCTGGCGGCCGATTCCAGGGGGGTGCGCTCGCCGCTCATGGAGAAGCCGCTGGAGCTGTTCGACAGCACAAAGTGGAAGACCAGGCCGGTGATGCAGATATAGAGCAGCGCCCCGCCGGTGATCCGCGGGGAGAGGGCGGGGCGGGCGGTCCAGGCTCGGTGGGCGGACCAGGCGAAGACGGCCGCCACCATGATGTTGGACTGGATGGTGAAGTAGCTGAAGAGCCGGCCCAGGTCATGGGAGTCGGCGGTGTCCAGGACGATGCCGGTGAGCGCGGCCAGCGCGACCAGCGCGCGGAAAGCCGCCGCGAAGGGGCGGCGGCTTGTCGGGACGACCGCGGAGGCGGGCACGCCCGCCGCGCCGGGCCGGGTGGCGGTGGAGGAATTCGGGTCGAGCATCCCCCCACCGTACGGGCGGGGCGCGGAAAGCCGGCCGGTCAGTCGCGGGGGACCAGAGTCAGCAGGGTGGCCTCGGGGGGGCAGGCGAAGCGGACCGGGGTGTAGCGGTTGGTGCCGCAGCCTGCGGAGACATGGAGGTAGGACCGGTGGCCGCCCGCGAGGTGGGTGGACAGGCCCTTCACCCGGCGGGTGTCGATGTCGCAGTTGGTGACCAGGGCCCCGTAGAAGGGGATGCAGAGCTGGCCGCCGTGGGTGTGGCCGGCCAGGATCAGCGGGTAGCGGTCGGCGGTGAAGGCATCCAGGACCCGCAGGTAGGGGGCGTGGACCACGGCCATCGAGAAGTCGGCGTCCGGCGCCGGGCCGCCGGCCACCTCGGCGTACCGGTCCCGCTTGATGTGCGGGTCGTCCAGGCCGGTGAAGGCGATCTCCCGGCCGTCGATCTTCAGCGCGCCCCGGGTGTTGGTGAGGTTGAGCCAGCCCGCCTTGTCGAAGCCGTCGCGCAGATCCTCCCAGGGGTTGCGGACCACGCCGGTCACCGGTGCGTTGCCGTTGAGGCCATGGCGGCCGGTGGCCTTCTCCAGCAGATAGCGGCCGGGGTTGCGCAGCTTGGGCGCGTAGTAGTCGTTGGAGCCGAAGACATAGGCGCCGGGGAACTCCATCAGCGGGCCCAGCGCGTCCAGCGTCTCCGGGATGCCCTCCGGGTCGGAGAGGTTGTCACCGGTGTTGATCACCAGGTCGGGGCGGAGGCCGGCCAGCGAGCGCAGCCAGCGCTGCTTCTTGCGCTGTCCGCCGACCATATGGATGTCGGAGACCTGGAGCACCCGCAGGGGCCGCATGCCGGCCGGCAGGACGGGGACGGTGACCCGGCGCAGCCGGAAGGAGCGGACCTCGTAACCGGCGGCATAGGCGATGCCGGCTGCGGTGACCGCCGTGATGGACAGGGGAATCCCATAACGCGCGCGCATACCGCCATGGTCGCAGACCAGCGCGGGGCGGCCTCAACGGGCCGGGTGCCGGGCGGGAGTTGTGGCCGCGCGGGGCATGCGGGGTGGTTAATGCGGGGCGGGAATCGAGGCGGGATGCGAAGATTGCGGCATGACCACGCTCAAGGCAAAGCTCCATGACGACCTCACCGCCGCCATCAAGGCGCGCGACGAGCTGCGCTCCGCCACGCTCCGGCTCACTCTCTCCGCCATCGCCTACGAGGAGACCGCGGGCAAGACCGCCCGTGAGCTCTCCGACGACGAGGTGCTGAAGGTGATCACCCGCGAGGCGAAGAAGCGCCGGGAGGCCGCGGATGCCTTTGAGAAGGGCGGCCGGGCCGAGTCCGCGGAGCGGGAGCGTGCCGAGGGCCAGGTGCTGGCGGACTACCTGCCCCAGCAGCTGACCGATGAGGAGCTGGCCGCGGTGGTCGCGGAGGCGGTCGCCGAGGCCAGGGCCGGCGGTGCCGAGGGGCCGAAGGCCATGGGCGCCGTGATGAAGGTCGTGAACCCCAAGGTGGCTGGCCGGGCCGAGGGCGGCAAGGTCGCCGCCGAGGTCAAGCGGCAGCTGGCGGGTTAGCCGTATCAGGGCATTCGGCCTGCCAGGCATGACAAAGGGGCCGCCCGGTGATGGGTGGCCCCTTTGTCATGCCGTGAGCAGGCCGTCAGTGCTTGGGGCGGTGGTGGCCCTTGGCCGGGCCGCCAGGGCTCTGGTTGCCAGGGCTCGGGTTGCCGGTGTCGATGCCGGGGACGGTGTCGAAGCCGTAGGCGGGCTTGCCGTCCAGGGCTCCGTTCATGGCGTCGCGCCAGATCGGGCCCGGGGTGTCACCGCCGTAGACCTTGTCGTGGTAGACGCCGCCGATGGTGATGTCCTGCATGGAGACGTTCTCCGTGGCGCCGCCGACCCAGACCGCACCCGCCAGGGTGGGGGTGTAGCCGACGAACCAGGCGGCGTAGCGGCTGTCGGTGGTGCCGGTCTTGCCCGCGCTGTCCCGGCCGTCCAGTCCGGCCTGCTTGCCGGTACCGTCCTCCACCACGCCCCTGAGCAGGGTGTTGATGGTGTTGGCGGTGTCCTCGGACATCGCCCGGGAGCACTGTGACTTGGGTACGCCGATGTGCTTGCCGTTGGGGCCGGTGGCGGAGGTGACGACCACCGGGGTGCAGTAGACGCCATGGTTGGCGAAGGCGGCATAGGCGGCGGCCATGCTCAGCGGGGACATGTTCTGGGTGCCGAGGGCGATCGACGGCACCTGCTCGACGTCCTTGCCGTCGGCCCGCTTGAGGCCCAGCTTGTCCGCCATCTTGGCCACCGGGCAGAGGCCGATGTCACCGATCAGCTGGACGAAGTAGGTGTTGACCGACTTCGCGGTGGCCTCCGCCATCCGGTACGGGCCGGACTCGCTGGTGTTCTCGTTGGTCAGCGACTCCCCGTAGTTCTTCCAGGGCTTGCCGCAGGTCTCCACCTCGTCCGGGTAGGGCATGCCGTACGGCGAGGAGTAGGACTGGTCGGCCGACTTGCCCTCCTCCAGCGCTGCCGCCGCGATGATCGGCTTGAAGGTGGAGCCGGGCTGGAAGCCCTTGGAGCTGCCCTGGGCGAAGTTGGCGGAGAGGTTGATCTGCGTCTGGTTCTGGCCGAAGCCATAGGGCTTGGACTGCCCCATGCCCAGCACCTTTCCGGTGCCGGGCTCCACCATGCTGATCGCGGTGGCCACCTTGTCGCTCTGGTAGACGTGGTCGCTGATGGACTTCTGGACGGACTTCTGGGTCTGCGGGTCCAGGGTGGTGCGGATGGTCATCCCGCCCTCGTTCCACCGCTTGGCCCGGGCCTCCTTGGTCTTGCCGAAGGCCGGGTCGGTCAGGAAGACCTGGCGGACGTAGTCGCAGAAGAAGCCGGCGCCGTCCACCGCGGTGATGCAACCGCTCCTGGGGCGGCTGACGTTGAGCTTGATCGGCTTGGCCTGCTCGGCCTTGGCCTCGGCGGGGGTGATGTTCTTCAGCTCGGCCATCCGCTGCAGCACAATGTTGCGGCGCTTGGTGGCCTCCTTGGGGAAGTTCACCGGGTCGAAGCGGGTGGGCGACTGGACTATGCCGGCCAGCAGGGCGGCCTCGCCCAGGCCGAGGTCCTTGGCGTGCTTGCTGAAGTAGCGCTGGGAGGCGGCCTCCACGCCATAGGCCTGCTCGCCGAAGAAGGTGATGTTGAGGTAGTTGGCCAGGATGCGGTCCTTGCCCAGCTCCTTCTCCACCTTGATCGCGTACTTCAGTTCCTTGATCTTGCGACCCATGGTCTGCTGGGTGGCGACGGCGACCTTCTCCGGGTCGTCGCCCGCCTCCTCGATGAAGACGTTCTTCACATACTGCTGGGTGAGGGTGGAGGCACCCTCGGAGACGCCGCCCGACTGGGCGTTGCGGTTGAGCGCGCGCAGCACGCCCTTGAGGTCGACCGCCCCGTGCTCGTAGAACCGGGCGTCCTCGATGGAGACGAGCGCCTTCTGCATAAAGGGGGAGATCTGGCTGAGCGGCACCACCGTGCGGTCCCGCGAGTAGACGGTGGCTATCTGACCGCCCTGGTTGTCCAGGATCACCGTGCGCTGGCTGAGCGGCGGTGTCTTCATATTGGCCGGGAGGTCGTCGAACTCCTCCACCGTGCCCTTGGCCGCCAGGCCGAAAGCGCCGACGCCCGGGAGGGCCAGACCTGCCAGCACCACTCCCGAGAGCACGCTGACGCCGAGGAACTTGGCGGCTTGCCGACCCCTGGAGGAGCCCCCGCCCGAGCGCTTCATAGCCATGAAGGAAAGCCTACGTTCTCATTCTGCGGACAGACGCCCGTGTGTTCGCCTACGCTGTTTTACGCCCGTCACTGCGGTATCGCGCAGTCTCATCCTCGCCCTCACTCTTGTGGGTGATGAGGTGTGTCCACATTGCCGCTTGTGTCAGTGGCTGCCTGATGCGATAGGGGTGAACTGCCCTTATTTGCAGGGGTAAGTCGCTGATGTCGCCAGCTCACTCCGTTGGGTGATCTGCCGCGTACGCATAGTCCGTTCGGGCCATTCAAGATTGGGCCCGAAGGGGGTGTTGCCCCCTGTCTGCCTTCCGTAACGTCCTCAACTGGCAACGGTGAATATGCCGCTGCCGCCGTGGGGGAGCCTCGATTCGGGAGAGGACGGCGCCAGCATGGGCTGGGTAACCGACTGGAGTGCGCAGGCCGCCTGCCGCACAACCGATCCGGATGAACTATTCGTTCAGGGCGCAGCGCAGAACAGGGCCAAGGCGGTCTGCACCGGCTGTCCGGTGCGCACCGAGTGCCTGGCCGACGCGCTGGACAACCGCGTCGAGTTCGGCGTGTGGGGCGGGATGACCGAGCGCGAGCGGCGGGCCCTGCTGCGGCGCCGGCCGACGGTCACCTCCTGGCGACGGCTGCTGGAGACCGCGCGTACGGAGTACGAGCGCGGCGCCGGGCTGCTGCCGCTGGACGAGGACGAGTACGACACCTACGCGGCGGTGGGCTAGCCCCTCCGGTCCGCGGCAGCGGTCCGGGCCGGGGGAACGCAACTCGCCCGCTCCGCCGACTGGTTGGCGAGGTCCTCGCCGATGGCGCGCAGCCCCGCCAGATCATGCACATCGCCGGGCAGCGCGGCCACCTGGGCCACCGGCACTTCGGGGTGCAGCGCGGTGAAGCGGTCGCGGGTGCGCCGCTCACGCGCCAGCACCCGCATGCGCTCGGCGTGCAGCCGCAGCAGCCCCGCGGCCAGCCGCTCGGTGGAGACGGTGGGGTCCGCTACGAGCGGAGGCCGGGGTGTGGTGGAACCCGGTGCCGTGGAACCTGCCTGTTCCGTCGTGGCTGCCGAGGCCGTGACTCCTGAGGACGTGGGCTGGGGGAAGCCGTTCTCGGGAGGGGATGTGTCGGCGGGAGTGACGGTGCCAGGGTCATCAGCGGTACGTGACCCAGCCTGCCCGCTGCCACGATCGACAATGCCGACGCCGTCAAGATTTTCTGCGTAATACGCCGGAGCCTCCGGCGCGGCACCATCCGATTCCCCGGCCAGAGCCTCCGCCGCGGCCAGCGCGCGCTCCGCGCTCAGCCCGGCGGCCCCGCTGCCGTGCACCCGGTTGAGCACCAGCCCGGCCAGCGGCATCCGCTCGGCGGCCAGTCGTTCCACGAAGTACGCGGCCTCCCGCAGCGCGTCCCGCTCCGGCGCGGCCACCACCAGGAAGGCCGTGCCCGGCGCCTGCAGCAGCCGGTAGGTGGCATCGGCCCGGGTACGGAAGCCGCCGAACATGGTGTCCATCGCGGCCACGAAGGTCTGTACGTCACGCAGGAGTTGGGTGCCCATCAGTTTGTTGAGGGGTCCGCTCATCACCGACATGCCGACGCCCAGGAACTTCATCCCGGCCCGGCCGCCGATCTTCGCCGGGGCCATCAGCACCTTGATCAGCTTGCCGTCCAGGAAGGATCCCAGCCGCCCGGGGGCGTCCAGGAAGTCCAGCGCGGAGCGGCTGGGCGGGGTGTCCACCACGATCAGGTCCCACTCGTCGCGGGAGCGGAGCTGGCCCAGTTTCTCCATGGCCATGTACTCCTGGGTGCCCGCGAAACCGGCGGAGAGCGACTGGTAGAAGGGGTTCTCCAGGATCGCCCGGGCCCGTTCCGGGTCGGCGTGCGCCTCGACGATCTCGTCGAAGGTGCGCTTCATGTCCAGCATCATGGCGTGCAGTTCGCCACCGGCCGCACCGTCGACGCCGGGCACCCGGCGCGGGGTGTTGTCGAGTTCGCCGATGCCCATCGACTGGGCCAGCCGGCGGGCCGGGTCGATGGTGAGCACCACCACGCGCCGGCCGCGCTCCGCCGCCCGCAGGCCCAGTGCCGCCGCGGTGGTGGTCTTGCCGACGCCGCCCGAACCGCAGCACACCACGATCCGGGTCCGCGGGTCGTCCAGAACGGGGTCGATGTCCAGTGGGGCCGCCGGGTCCAGACTCACTCAGACCACCCTTGCCTTCGCAGTTCCCGTGCCATTCGGTAGAGCCCCGCCAAGTCCACGCCCTCACCCAGGAGTTGGAGTTCGCTGGTGGGCAGGCCCGGCTCGGCGAGCGCGGAGCGGCCCCGGCGTTCCAGGCCGAGGCGTCCGGTGTGCTCGCGGGCCTCGTCCAGCAGCGGGCCGACCAGTTGCGCGGTCGAACCGGCGCGCCGCACACCGGAGGGCGCCGTGCGCTCCAGCGCGTGCGCCAGGGTCTCGGCGACGGCCTCGCGCCGCTCGCCGGCCGCCGCCTCCACCGCGGCGGCGTCCAGGACGGCGGGTCGCACCATATTGATGACCACACCGCCCACCGGCAGCCCGGCCGCGCGCAGCTCGGCGATGCCGTCCAGGGTCTCCTGGACCGGCATCTCCTCCAGCAGGGTCACCAAGTGCACTGCCGTCTGGGGGGACTTGAGCACCTGCATCACGGCCTGGGCCTGGTGGTGCACCGGGCCGATCCGGGCCAGCCCGGCCACCTCGTCGTTGACGTTGAGGAAACGGGTGATGCGGCCGGTGGGCGGGGCGTCCATCACCACATGGTCGTAGACGAAGCGGCCGCCGCGGTCCTTGCGGCGCACCGCCTCGCAGGTCTTGCCGGTGAGCAGCACATCGCGCAGGCCCGGGGCGATGGTGGTGGCGAAGTCGATGGCGCCCAGCTTCTTCAGCGCCCGGCCGGCGGTGCCCAGCTTGTAGAACATCTGGAGGTAGTCCAGCAGGGCGCGTTCGGCGTCGATGGCCAGCGCGAACACCTCGCCGCCGCCCGGGGCCACGGCGATCTTCCGCTCCTCGTAGGGCAGCGGTTCGGTTTCGAAGAGCTGGGCGATGCCCTGTCTGCCCTCGACCTCGACCAGCAGCGTCCGCTTCCCCTCGGCCGCGAGAGCGAGCGCGAGGGCCGCGGCGACCGTGGTCTTGCCGGTACCGCCCTTGCCGCTGACGACATGGAGCCTGCTCATGGTGCGGAGCCTAATTCGTGGGCGCGGGGCACGGGGCGGCGGGTGGTGCCGGGGGGCGCTCGACCGTCCCGTGCGCCGGGTCTGCCCGCTCGGCGGGGAGCGGGCCGTGGGTCAACAGCGGGCCGGCGAGGACCAGTTCCCGTCCGGGGTGGCGGGGGCGGCCGTGTCCGGCGGCCGGGTGTGGCCGGTCCGCGTCCCGGGTGAGGGGCTCCCGGTCCCGCCAGGGCCCCTCGGGGAGCCGGATGGCGTCGTACGAGCGGCCGCCGCGCGGTCCAGGCACGGGGCTGTCGGTGGGAGGCATTACAGTCGGGCCCATGACCAAGTGGGAATACTCCACCGTGCCGCTTCTGGTACACGCGACCAAGCAGATTCTGGACACCTGGGGCGAGGACGGCTGGGAGCTCGTCCAGGTGGTGCCCGGGCCCAACCCCGAGCAGCTGGTCGCGTACCTCAAGAGGGAGAAGACGGGATGAGCGCCGTCGAGGCCAGGATCGCCGAACTCGGCCTGAAACTGCCGGGTGTGGTGCCGCCGCTGGCCGCCTACCAGCCGGCCGTGCGCAGCGGTGCCTATGTCTTTACCTCGGGCCAACTGCCCATGGTGGAAGGGGCCGTTCCGGCCACCGGCAAGGTCGGCGCCGAGGTGAGCGCCGAGCAGGCCAAGGAGCTGGCCGGCATCTGCGCGCTCAATGCGCTGGCCGCCGTGAAGTCGGTGATCGGCGACCTGGACAAGATCGTCCGGGTGGTGAAGGTGGTCGGCTTCGTGGCCTCCGCGCCGGACTTCACCGGACAGCCGGGCGTGATCAACGGCACCAGTGAGCTGCTGGGCGAGATCCTCGGCGACAAGGGCGTGCACGCCCGCTCCGCGGTGGGTGTGGCGGTGCTGCCGCTGGACGCGCCGGTCGAGGTCGAGATCCAGGTCGAGGTCGCGGACTGACCGCTGACGCGGCTCGTCAGGGGTCCGGGGCGCCGGAAGTGCTCTCGAACAATCGCGCGTGAGCGCATAGCATCCGGCCATGTCGACGACCAACGGCCAGTGGTATCCACCGGAGTGGCCGGACCGGATCAGGGCCCTGACGCGCGGGGAGCTCACCCCGGTGGCGCCCCGTCGCGCCGCGACCGTGCTGCTGCTGCGCCCGGGCGCCGCCGGCCTTGCCGTGCACATGCTGCGCAGACGCGCCTCCATGGCCTTCGCCGGAGGCGCGTACGCATATCCGGGCGGCTCGGTGGACCCCCGGGACGAGCACGATGTGCCCTGGGCGGGCCCATCCGCCCAGGAGTGGGCGGACCGGCTGGGCACCGGCCCGGCCGAGGCGCGGGCCATCGTCTGCGCCGCCGTCCGGGAGACCTTCGAGGAGACCGGCGTGCTGCTGGCGGGCCCGTCCCCGGACTCCGTGGTGGCCGACACCACCGGCCCGGTGTGGGCGGCCGACCGGGCCGCGCTGGTCGGCCATGAGCTGGCCTTCGCCGACTTCCTGCGCCGCCGCCGGCTGGTGCTGCGCAGCGACCTGCTGGGTGCCTGGGCACGCTGGATCACCCCCGAGTTCGAACCGCGCCGCTATGACACCTGGTTCTTTGTGGCCGCCCTGCCGGAGGGCCAGCGCGCCCAGGAGGGCTCCACGGAGGCGGACCGCTCGGTGTGGCTGGACCCGGCCGAGGCGGTGGCCGGATACCAGCGCGGCGAGCTGCTGATGATGCCGCCCACCCTGGCCACGCTGCGTTCGCTGTGCCCGCACCGGACGGTGCCCGAGGTGCTGGCCGCGGCGGTGGAGCAGGATCTGGCCCCGGTGCTGGCCCGGCCGCGACTGGTGGGGGACGAGATTGTGCTGAGCTGGCCGGGGCACGAGGAGTTCACCAAGCATGTGTCCTCGGGCGCGGGTGGTGGGACCACTGAATCCGCCAGTCCCGCCAGTCCCGCCAGTCCCGCCAGCCCCGCCGGTCCCGCCGGAACCGCAGAAACCCCGGGAGCCTCAGAAGCTTCAGAAGCCTCAGGAGCTGACGCATGACCCACCCAGCCGAGCTGCCCGGCCGCCCGCGCGAGGGCGCGGTCGGCGGCGTCGCCACCGCCCGCGCGACCTGTGTGCTGGCGCCCAATCCATCCGCGATGACGCTGGACGGCACCAACACCTGGCTGCTGGCGGAGCCGGACTCCGAAGCGGCCGTGGTGGTGGACCCGGGGCCGCTGGACGAGGGCCATCTGCGGTCCGTGATCGCCACCGCCGAGGCCGCCGGCAAGCGGATCGCCCTCACCCTGCTCACCCATGGCCACCCCGATCACTCGGCGGGCGCGGCCCGCTTCGCCGAGCTGACCGGGACCGAGGTACGGGCCGTCGACCCGGCCCTGCGCACCGGCGACCGTGGTCTGGCGGCGGGCGAGGTGATCACCGTGGGCGGACTGGAGCTGCGGGTGCTCCGCACGCCCGGGCACACCGCCGACTCGGTCTGCTTCCACCTGCCCGCCGACCGGGCGGTGCTCACCGGTGACACGGTGCTGGGCCGGGGCACCACGGTGGTGGCCCATCCGGACGGGCGGCTGGGCGACTACCTGGACTCCCTGCGGCGACTGCGCTCGCTCACGGTGGACGCCGGGGTGGAGACGGTGCTCCCGGCGCATGGGCCGGTGCTGCGGGACGCGCGGGGGGCCGTGGAGTTCTACCTGGCGCACCGGGCCAGCCGGCTGGCCCAGGTGGAGACGGCGGTCGAGCAGGGCCACCGGTCCCCGGCCGAGGTGGTCGCCCGTGTCTACGCGGATGTGGACCGCTCGCTGTGGCCGGCGGCCGAGCTGTCGGTACGGGCACAGCTGGACTACCTGGCCGAGCACGGGCTGATCTGAGGGGCCTCGCCAAGGGCACGCCAGGGCCCGCGAACGGTCCGCGAACGTCCGCCACGGCCGAAGGCCCCCGCGTCGCGGGGGCCTTCGAGGTGCCTGGGGCGGGCCGGGCGTCAGCGCGAGCGCTTGGCGAGCCGCTCGACGTCCAGCAGGATCACGGCGCGAGCCTCCAGCCGGAGCCAGCCGCGGCCGGCGAAGTCCGCCAGGGCCTTGTTGACGGTCTCCCGGGAGGCGCCGACCAGCTGGGCGAGCTCCTCCTGGGTGAGGTCGTGCACCACATGGATGCCCTCTTCGGACTGCACGCCGAAGCGGCGGGACAGGTCCAGCAGGGCCTTGGCGACCCGGCCCGGGACATCCGAGAAGACCAGGTCCGACATCGAGTCGTTGGTGCGGCGCAGCCGCCGGGCGACGGCGCGCAGCAGCGCGGTGGCCACCTCGGGGCGGGCGTTGAGCCAGGGCTGGAGGTCGCCGTGGCCCAGACCGAGCAGCTTGACCTCGGTGAGGGCGGTGGCGGTGGCGGTGCGCGGTCCCGGGTCGAACAGGGACAGCTCACCGATCAGCTCGCCGGGGCCCAGCACGGCGAGCATGTTCTCGCGGCCGTCGGGCGAGGTGCGGTGCAGCTTGACCTTGCCCTCGGTCACCACGTAGAGCCGGTCGCCCGGGTCGCCTTCGTGGAACAGGGCGTCGCCCCTCGCGAGCGTGACCTCGCCCATGGAGGCGCGCAGCTCAGCGGCCTGCTCGTCATCGAGCGCCGCGAACAGCGGGGCGCGCCGCAGAACGTCGTCCACGAGTTCTCTCCTTGTCGACATGCACAGGGGACCGTGGTCCCCATGATGCCCGTCGGTAAAACTGTGTGATCAAACACAAGTGTGGCGCATCGTCGCCCGGAGCCCTACGGCAGGGGTCCGATTGGGCTGCGGTTTTCCTGCGCTCGGGGCGGATGTCAGTGCTGGGCTTTAGTCTGGCCGAGTGTCCAATAGGCCGGTGAGAGCACGGGGCAAGGGGGCCGGGAGGGTGACCACGAACCGGGATTCCGCTGTGGGCGAACGCGACGCGGTGAAGCGGGCGAATGCGGCGAATGGTGATGCTTCGCCGAGCGGTGTGCTCTCCAGAGAGGACGCCGGGGCGGTGCCGCAGAAGGTCCGTAAGACCACGGCCGGCACGGCGGCCGCCGCCAAGGGGACGAGCGCCGCCAAGCGGACCAGCACGGCCAAGAAGGCCGCCGCGACGAAGGCCACTGCGACGAAGACCACCGCCAAGAAGGCCGTTGCCAAGAAGGCCGGGGCCGCCAAGGCGGCCGCCGCTCCCGCGGAGTCCCGTACCGCCTTGGTGCGCCGGGCCCGGCGGATCAACCGGGAGCTGGCCGAGACATATCCCTATGCCCACCCGGAGCTCGACTTCGAGAACCCCTTCCAACTGCTGGTCGCCACCGTGCTGTCCGCGCAGACCACGGACCTGCGGGTGAACCAGACGACCCCGGCGCTGTTCGCCGCGTACCCCACGCCGGAGGACATGGCCGCGGCCGACCCCGAGACGCTGGAGCAGCTGATCCGGCCGACCGGATTCTTCCGGGCCAAGGCCAGATCGCTGATCGGGCTGTCCGTCGCGCTGCGCGACCGCTTCGACGGCGAGGTGCCTGGCCGCATAGCGGACCTGGTCAGCCTTCCGGGTGTGGGCCGCAAGACCGCCAATGTGGTGCTCGGCAACGCCTTCGGCGTCCCCGGCCTGACCGTGGACACCCACTTCCAGCGCCTGGTCCGCCGCTGGAAGTGGACCGAGGAGAAGGATCCGGACCGGATCGAGGCCGCGGTCGGCGCGCTCTTCCCCAAGAGCGAGTGGACCATGCTCTCGCACCGGATCATCTTCCACGGCCGCCGCATCTGCCACTCCCGCAAACCGGCCTGTGGCGCCTGCCCGATCGCTCCGCTGTGCCCGTCCTACGGCGAGGGCGAGACGGACCCGGAGAAGGCCAAGAAGCTGCTGAAGTACGAGAAGGGCGGCCTGCCGGGCCAGCGCCTGAAGCCGCCGGCGGACTATCCGGGCCGTCCGGCCGGTCCGCTGGAGGCCGGGTGACCGAGCCGGCGCCGCCCGAGGACAACCGGGGAAGTCGAGGAAGAGGGATGACGAGTACCTACGGCCGCGAGATCTCGGTGACCACCGAAGGACTGCCCGGCTGGCTTCAACCGGTGGCCCGGGGCCTTGAGGTCGTCAGACCCGAGCAGCTGAGCCGCTTTCTGCCACCGGAGACCGGCGGCCGCCAGTCCGCCGTGCTGGTGCTCTTCGGCGAAGGGGACCGGGGCCCCGAACTGCTGCTCATGGAGCGGGCCGGGACGCTGCGCTCGCACGCCGGACAGGCGTCCTTCCCGGGCGGCGCGCTCGACCCCGAGGACGGTGATCCGGCCGACGGCGGCCTGGTGCGGGCCGCGCTGCGCGAGGCCGAGGAGGAGACCGGGCTGGATCCGTCCGGGGTCCAGGTCTTCGGGGTGCTGCCACAGCTCTACATCCCGGTGAGCGGTTTCGTGGTCACGCCGGTGCTCGGCTGGTGGCACAGCCCCAGCGAGGTGCGCCCGGTGGACCCGGCTGAGACGGCCCGGGTGTTCATGGCACCCATCGCCGAGCTGGCCGACCCGGCGCACCGCGCCATGGCCGTCCACCCGAGCGGACACCGCGGTCCGGCCTTCACCCTGGGCACTGGCCTGATCTGGGGTTTCACCGCCGGAGTGATCGACCGCATCCTGCACCACGCCGGCTGGGAGCGGCCCTGGGACACCCAGCGGCAGCTCTCGCTGGAGCCGCACGTCTGACGGGCACCGGTCCGTCGCAGGACGGACACCGGTCCGCCCCAGGCCCGCGCCACCCCCGCCGACGACCGCAATGCGAGGCAACCCCCGGTGAACGTGCTGGACATCCTGCTGTTGACCGCCGCCGTGTGGTTCGCGGTCATCGGCTATCGCCAGGGCTTTGTGGTCGGGGTGCTCTCGGTCACCGGCTTCCTCGGCGGCGGGCTGGCCGCGGTCTACGCACTGCCCGCCCTCTGGTACCGCACCACGGACGCCGCGCCGGGCACCCTGGCCGCGATCAGCGCCGTGGTGATCGTCATCGTCTGCGCCTCGGTGGGCCAGGCCGCCACCACCCACCTGGGCAACAAGCTGCGCCGCCACATCACCTGGTCCCCGGCCCGCGCGCTGGACGCCACCGGCGGCGCCCTGGTCAACGTGGGGGCCATGCTGCTGGTCGCCTGGCTGATCGGCTCCGCCCTGGCCGGCACCTCGCTGCCCACCCTCGGCAAACAGGTACGCGGCTCCAAGGTGCTGCTGGGCGTCGCCCGGGTGGTTCCGGCGCAAGCCGACACCTGGTTCGCCGACTTCAGCACCGCCCTGGCGCAGAACGGACTCCCGCAGGTCTTCGCGCCCTTCTCCAATGAGCCCATCACCTCGGTGCCCGCCCCCGACCCCGCGCTGGCGGGCAGCCGGGTGGCCGCGGTGGCGGAGCGCAGCATCGTCAAGGTGGTGGGCAACGCCGCCGGCTGCGGCAAGGTGCTGGAGGGCAGCGGCTTTGTCTTCGGACCGCACCGGGTGATGACCAACGCCCATGTGGTCGGCGGAGTCTCGGAGCCGACCGTGCAGGTCGGCGGCCGGGGGCGGGTGTACGACGCCAAGGTGGTCCGCTACGACTGGAAGCGGGACATCGCCGTGCTGGATGTGCCCGCGCTCAGGGCTCCCGCCCTGGCCTTCGCCGGGAAGGAGGCGGGCAGCGGCGACAACGCCATCGTCGCCGGCTTCCCGGAGAACGGCGCCTATGACGTGCGCGCGGCCCGCATCCGCAGCCGGGTCCAGGCCAACGGCCCGGACATCTACCACCGCGGCATCGTCCGGCGGGACGTCTACTCGCTGTACGCGACCGTCCGCCAGGGCAATTCCGGCGGCCCGCTGCTCTCCCCGGACGGCCAGGTCTATGGAGTGGTCTTCGCCAAATCCCTGGACGACGCCGACACCGGCTACGCCCTCACCGCCCAGGAGGTCCGCCAGGACGCCGAGGACGGCCCCATGGACACCGAGCGGGTGATGACCCAGGGCTGCGCACTCTGACCCGGACGAACCGGGTGGGCGGCGGCAGGGCCGGCGTTCAGCGGCTGCGCGGGTGGCGCAGCCGCGCCGATACCCAGCGGGCACGGCGCCGGATGATGCGGGGGATGCCGATCTGTGGATCGGCCGCCGCCGTCGACCGGAAGGCGTTGCTTCCGGCCCTTGCGGGTACTTCGGCCACAGCCATCGCGGCGTCGTCCTCGGCGCCGCGGTGCTGAGCCAGGTCGCGATGGTCGTGCGTCCAGCCCATACCGAGGTCTGTGCCCGGGGGCCAAGGTCGGTAATCGCCCAGGGGGTGGGCAATTGGCTTATGCACCGGGCAATTGGCCGTTTGGCGGACGAACCGACGGACGAACCGACGGACAGAGCGGCCGGTGAACCGCCGACGGGCCGCTACCGGTCCGGTTCCGGGTCCTTCAGCCAGCTGATCAGCTCGTTGGAGAACGCCACCGGGTCCTCCTCATGCGGAAAGTGCCCCAGTCCGTCGAAGAGCCGCCAGCGGTAGGGTGCCTCCACATATTCGCCGGAGCCCGCCGCGCTGCGCGTCCGTATCACCGGATCGAGCGAACCGTGCAGGTGCAGGGTGGGCACCCGCACCGGACGCTTCATCCGGCGGTTGAACTGGATGCCGTCCGGCCGGGCCATGGACCGCACCATCCACCGGTAGGGCTCGATCGAACAGTGCGCGGTGGACGGGATGGACATCGCCACCCGGTAGGTCTCCACCGCCTCGTCGTCGGGCAGCCGGGGGCCGGACCAGTCCCGCAGCAGCCTTCCGACCAGTGCCGCGTCATCGGCGACCAGCTTGCGCTCGGGCAGCCATGGCCGCTGGAAGCCCCAGACGTACGAGGCCGCCGTGGACTGGTGCGGATCGGTGAGCATCGCCGACCGCCAGCGGCGCGGATGCGGCATCGAGGACACCGCCAGCCGGCGCACCAGCTTGGGCCGCATCACCGCGGCCGTCCAGGCCAGATAGCCGCCCAGGTCATGGCCGACCAGCGCCGCGTCCGGCTCGCCCAGCGAGCGGACCACTCCGGTGATGTCCAGGGCGAGGTTGGCCGGATCATAGCCCCGGGGCGTACGGTCGCTGCCGCCCACCCCGCGCAGATCCATGGCCACCGCCCGGAACCCCGCGTCCGCCAGAGCGGGCAGCTGGTGGCGCCAGGTCCACCAGAACTGCGGAAAGCCGTGCAACAGCAGCACCAGCGGCCCCTCGCCCATCTCGGCGATATGGAACCGGGCTCCGTTCGCCGCGACCTCCCGGTGGGTCCAGGACCCCTCGGGCCGTACCACCGTGGCCGGCGACGCGCTGGCCCCCGGTGCCACGGCCGCCGTGGCGGACCGGACCGGGTCGGGGGACGCGGGCGCTGCGGAAGTATCGGGCACCGTCATACGGACGAGCGTGTCACAGATGCGTCCGTCTGGCTCGCCTCCGCCGAAGGACGGGGGTGGGGCTTGACCGTGCCCAGCACCGAGGCCGTCTCCCGGGCCGAGGCGATGCTCTTCTCAGGCTTGCTGATCTTCTTGAACTTGCGCACGGCCAGCCAGACCAGCAGCGCCGCGATCGCCAGGAACGCACCACCGGTGATCAGGAAGGACCAGGCCAGGCCCAGGCCGAGGTTGTGGATGCCGTAGGCCGCCGCAAAGCTCAGCACCGGCAGCGAGAAGAGGGCCAGCGTGCCGGCCGCGGCGATGGCGCCACCGCCCACGCCGATCCGGCGGGCATCTTCCCGCAGTTCGGCCTTGGCCAGCGCGATCTCGTCGTGCACCAGTGCGGACATCTCGGTGGTGGCCTTAGCCACCAGCTGGCCGAGGCTGCGTTCGGTGCCGTCGTCGGCTGCGCTCATCGGCTGCTCCCTCTTTGTCATCTGCTTCCTCATCTGCGGGCCCGCGGCCCGGGACTGGGCCCGTGGCCGACCCTCAGATCATGCCGGACCATCGTCGCCGGTGGTGCGGCCGGAGGCGACTTCCGCCAGTCGCCGGTGCTCGGCCGCCTTCGCCTCCAGGATCGCGGCCATCCGCAGGTGGTACTCCGGATCGCTCTGCGCATAGACGTCCGGGATACCGTCCTGGTCGTCGTCCCGGTCCTCGTCCGCACAGAGCTTCTTGTACTTGTTGTCCCGCAGCTTGAGCAGGATGGCCGCGCAGACCGCGGCGATCAGCGAGCCCACCAGCACCGCGGCCTTGATTTCGTCACCGAGCAAGGGGTTGTCGCCGAAGGCGAGTTCACCGATCAGCAGGGACACGGTGAACCCGATGCCGGACAGCGAGGCGACCGCGAACACATCCGGCCACTTGAGGTCCGGATTTAGCTCGGCCCTGGTGAAGCGGGCCGCCAGCCAGGTCCCGCCGAACACCCCGATCGTCTTGCCCAGCACCAGGCCGAGCACCACGCCCAGCGTCTCCGGCTTGCGGAAGATGTCGGAGAGCGCCCCTCCCGAGATGGTGACGCCCGCGGAGAACAGGGCGAACAGCGGCACCGCCAGGCCCGCGGACAGCGGGCGCACCAGGTGCTCGATGTGCTCGCCGGGGGATCGCCGTTCGTCGGTGCGCCGGACACAGCGCAGCATCAGACCCATAGCCACACCCGCGATGGTGGAGTGGACGCCGCTGTTGTACATCAGCGCCCAGATCACCACGGCCAGCGGTACGTAGACGTACCAGCCGCGCACCCCCTTGCGCAGCAGCAGCCAGAAAACGCCCAAGCCCAGTACGGCGAAACCCAGCGCGGCGAAGTTGAGTCCGGAGGTGAAGAAGATGGCGATGATCAGGATCGCGAAGAGGTCGTCCACCACCGCGAGCGTCAGCAGGAAGGCCCGTAGCGCCGAGGGCAGGGCGGTGCCGATGACCGCCAGCACGGCCAGGGCGAAGGCGATGTCGGTAGCAGTGGGTACGGCCCAGCCGCGCAGTGAGCCGCCGCCGGAGGAGACGACGGAGAAGTAGACCAGGGCGGGAGTAGCCATGCCGCAGACCGCGGCGACCACCGGCAGGATGGCCGCTTTGGGGTCGCGCAGTTCGCCCGCTACCAGCTCGCGCTTGAGCTCGATGCCGGCGACGAAGAAGAAGACCGCCAGCAGCCCCTCGGCCGCCCAGTGCTGCACCGACAGGTGCAGGCCCAGCGAGCCGGGGCCCAGGTGGAAATCGCGGATCCGGGTGTAGCTGTCGCGCAGCGGGGTGTTCGCCCAGATCAGCGCCGCCACCGCGGCCGCCAGGAGGAGGACGCCGCCGACCGTCTCGGTGCGCAGGGCATTGGTGATAAAGGTGCGTTCGGGCAGCGGCAACCGGCCGAGGAAAACGGAACGGCGGTTCTTGTGCGCGGCCACGGTGAGGGACCTCCTGAAGTCGACTGGAACACGTGGGCACACGTGTGTGAATTGCCGACCAGACTTCCCGGCGCGCCTCTGATTTTTGTCGAGATTCCTACGCTTTGGGTATGTACTTTAGCCCGAACGAGTGAAGGGCGCCCGGTTGAGACCGGACGCCCTTGTGGATAAGGCCAGGTCAGTCCTCGCTGGATGCCGTCGGCAGCTTGGACTGGATCAGCTCCATCACCGAGGAGTCGGTCAGGGTGGTGACATCGCCCAAGGCCCGGTTCTCGGCCACATCGCGCAGCAGACGCCGCATGATCTTTCCGGAGCGCGTCTTGGGCAGCTCGGCCACCGGCAGGATGCGCTTGGGCTTGGCGATCGGCCCCAGCTGCTTGGCGACATGGGCCCGCAGCTCCTCCACCAGGCCCTCATCTTCCGCAGCGTCCTTGCGCAGGATGACAAAGGCACAGATGGCCTGCGTGGTCTGCGGATCCGTGGCGCCGACCACCGCCGCCTCGGCCACCTTGGGGTGGGAGACCAGGGCGGACTCCACCTCGGTGGTGGAGATGTTGTGGCCGGACACCAGCATCACGTCGTCCACCCGGCCGAGCAGCCAGATGTCGCCGTCCTCGTCCTTCTTGGCGCCGTCGCCGGCGAAGTAGCGCCCCTCGAACCGGGACCAGTAGGTGTCGAGATAGCGCTGGTCGTCGCCCCAGATGGTGCGCAGCATGGACGGCCAGGGCTCGGTGAGGACCAGATAGCCGCCGGAGCCGTTGGGGACCTCATGAGCCTCGTCATCCACCACGGTGGCGGCGACCCCGGGCAGCGGGACCTGGGCGGAGCCGGGCTTGGCGGACGTGACGCCGGGCAGCGGGCTGATCATGATGCCGCCGGTCTCCGTCTGCCACCAGGTGTCCACAACCGGGGTGCGGTCGGCGCCGATGTGCTTGCGGTACCAGATCCAGGCCTCGGGGTTGATGGGCTCGCCGACCGAGCCCAGCAGCCGCAGGCTGCTGAGGTCGAACTTGGCCGGGATGTCGTCGCCCCACTTCATGGCGGCCCGGATGGCGGTCGGCGCGGTGTAGAGCACGGTGACGCCGTACTTCTGGACGATCTCCCACCAGCGGCCCTGGTGCGGGGTGTCCGGGGTGCCCTCGTAGAGCACCTCGGTGGCGCCGTTGCTCAGCGGGCCGTAGACGATGTACGAGTGCCCGGTCACCCAGCCGACGTCGGCGGTGCACCAGAAGACATCCGACTCGGGCTTGAGGTCGAAGACCGCGTGGTGGGTGTAGGAGATCTGGGTGAGGTAGCCGCCGGTGGTGTGCAGGATGCCCTTGGGCTTCCCGGTGGTGCCCGAGGTGTACAGGATGAACAGTGGGTGCTCCGCGTCGAATGCCTGCGGCGTGTGCTGCTCGGACTGCCGGCCGACCAGCTCGTGCCACCACAGGTCGCGGCCCTCCTGCCAGGCGAGGTCCTCCTGGCCGGTGCGGCGGACCACCAGAACGCTGCGCACCTTCTCGGTGCCCGGCCGGGTCAGGGCCTCGTCCACGGCCGGCTTGAGCGCGGAAGGCTTGCCGCGCCGGAAACCGCCGTCGGCGGTGATGACCACACGGGCGTCGGCGTCAATGATGCGCGTCGCCAGGGCATCCGCCGAGAAGCCGCCGAAGACCACCGAGTGCGGGGCGCCGATGCGGGCACAGGCGAGCATCGACACCACTGCCTCGGGGATCATCGGCAGGTAGATCGCGACCCGGTCACCGGCCTGCACCCCGAGCTCTGTCAGGGCGTTGGCCGTCTTGCACACCTCGTGCTGGAGCTCGGCGTAGGTGAGAGAACGGGTATCGCCGGGCTCGCCCTCGAAGTGCAGGGCCACCCGGTCGCCCAGCCCGTTCTCCACATGGCGGTCCACACAGTTGTAGGCGACGTTGAGCCGCCCATCGGCGAACCACTTGGCGAACGGGGGGTTCGACCAGTCCAGCGTCTGAGTCGGCTCGGTCTCCCAGCTCAGGCGCCGGGCCTGCTCGGCCCAGAAGCCCAACCGGTCAGCCTTGGCCTGCTCATACGCCTCCGCGGTGACATTGGCCTGTGCGGCCAGGGCGGCAGGCGGTGCAAAGCGGCGCTCCTCCTTCAGAAGGTTGGCCAGGCTTTCGTTGCTCACAACATCTCCCTTTCCCAGGGGGCCCGTTACGTCCCGGGCATAGCTCACCAGTCCGGGGCACACCCTGACAAGGGCTATGGAGAACTATTGGTTTAGACCTGTGGGCGAAGGGTTGTGCGAGGTCAACGGGGTGGATGGCCGGGATTCGCCCCCTGGCTCCGCCGGCGCCGGACCCGCGCGGGGATATCGGTCTACACGGCGTCCAACACCCCCGGGCGGACGGCCGCGAAGGTGCACGACCTCCGGTCAAGCACATAGGCCTGTGCCTCGGCCACATGGAAGTACATCCCCTGGAGGTGGAGCGATCCTTCCGCCACCCGCCGGGCCACACAGCCGTACGCCATCAGATGGTCGAGCTGCTGCATCACATTGACCAGCGCGAGCCGCTCCACATCGTCCGCCACGGGCCGCTCGGCCAGTGCGACCTCACCACGGCCCAGCCGTCCGATCCGTTGCATCCGGGCCAGGCTCGGCCGGCCGTGCCGCAGCCAACGGCCCAGGGGAGTCGGGTCATTGAGCGGAAGGTCCTGGTCCGGCCGTCCCGAGTCATGCCGTGCGCTGGTGTCCAGCAGTGCCTGCATCGCCCCGCATCCGGAATGCCCGCAGACCGTGATGCTGCCGACCTTCAGCACCTCCACCGCGTACTCCACGGCCGCTCCGACCGAGTCGCAGGAGCTGTCCAGGCCGGGGGGCGGCATCAGGTTGCCGACATTGCGCACCGTAAACAGGTCACCCGGCCCACTGGAGGTGATCATGCTGGTCACCAGCCGGGAATCGGCACAGGTCAGAAAGAGCTGACTGGGCCGCTGCCCCTCCCGGGCCAGCCGGGCCAGCTCATCACGGACCAGGGGGGCCGTGTCGCGCTGGAAAGTGCTGACGCCGCCGAGGAGTTGGCGTCCACCATTCGGTGCGTCCTCGCTGTCCGAGGTGCCGGGCCGGGTGAAGTGGTGGTGGCGCCAGGGTGTCCATGGCCGGTGGGCGTGGGTGCCGGCGGACTGGCGCGCAGACCGCCCGGCCCGTCCTCGGCCGGTGCCGGCCTTTGCGCGGATATGCCAGCCCAGTGAGCAGAGCACGGCCAAGGCCAGGCCCACCGCGACTCCCGGCAGAACTCCGAGCGTCAGCACTGAGGCCAGGGCAGTTGCGTACAGCGTGAGCTCGCTCATGTGCCCCTTGCGCCCGGACCGCCAGAGCCGCCCCATTCGCAGGCCGGCCATCATGGCCGCCGCGGCCGCCGCGGCCAGCGGAACCAGCCCGGACAGGCCGGTCAGCAGCCCCACGCTCAGCAGGCCCCCAAGCACTCGGTGCGAGGACGGCCGGCCGGGACGCGCGGCGACGGCCGCGGCCGGCTCCTGTTCCGGCTCCTGCTCCCGAGCCAACTCCCGTGCCGCCAGGAAGGTTTGTCCGCTCGCGGCCAAGACGAGGGCCAGGGTGGCGGCGAAGGAGCCCAGCACCGGTATGCCAGGAAGGGCCGGCGGCGTGGTCAAGTGGGCCGTTGGCCAGGGCTCCCGGGGCAGCTCCAGCCATCCGCCGACGGCGGTGCCGATGGCCACCGCGGCGACCGGCGCCGGAACCATGCGCGCCCAACGGCCCCACCGTCCGGGAAGTTTGGGCCAGGACACCCATGCCGCGATGGCGACCAGAGCGACCATGAGCGCCGCGATATGCGGTCGCTCCCACTGCTCGTGGCGAGCCATGGGGCCCGTCCCGCCCAGCAGTGCGGGCAGTTGCCCCAGCGCGATGGTCAGCCCGAGACCCGCGAGTATCCCAGGTCCCACCGATCCGCCGAGGGTGAGGGCGGCTTGCCCTACCCGCCGTACGCCGATGGCCAGTTGGAGCAGGCCGGCGAGGGCGGTCACAGCGCAGGCGACCCGCCAGCCGTGGTGCAGCACCAGCTCCGCCAGCACCACGACCAGGCCGGCGACGGCCGGCCAGCCGGCCCGCAGCGGAGAGCTGCCGAAGGCTGCCGCCGCGAGGCCGCCGGCCATTGCGGCGATCAGACCGGCCCGCGCAGGTGCGGCAACGGCCAGTCCGACGGCGAGGGACAGGGCGATGGCGCTCAGGGAGACGGCGATGGCGAAGGGCAGCTCCCACCGCCGGCGCGGATGGTCAGGGGATGGATCAACTGGGCGGCGGGAGAGGGGCGTTGGGTTCGGTTCGGCTTGCATGGGCGTTCCCGTCTTCGTCGGGGCGGCGCGATCGCCGGCAAAGCGCGATCGCGGTCACGGCGTGCCGCGGCGGGAGGACTGCTAGGCGGCTTTCTCAACTCTCAGTAAATGGATCGTAATGGAGAGTAAAGACCGGAGGGAAGTCCCAAAGGGCGGCAAAATCGAGCTTCCGCCTATAGGGTGAATTTGTATGTTTATCAGCTTGTCCTACCTTCCTTCCTTCCTATTCCGTGCGAGGTTGACCGAGCTTGAGTGCTTGATCGGTGGAGCGATCGAAGGACGAGGTGGCTGATGGCGGTTACATGGCGGGTGACGCTGGGGGGAATTGCGGCATTGGCGCTGGTGACAGGCGCCTCGGGCTGTTCCGGAAAGTCCGGGGACGGTGAGGGCAATGGGCAGCCGCAAGGAGCCGATGCGCCCAACGCGCTTCAGCGGCCGGCCCTCCTGCTCGGAGACGGCTCCACCGCCTACACCGGCCCCCAGCCCCACCAGCCCAAGCCTCGCCGGATGGCACCCGGTGAAAAGCCACCGCAGTTCGTCGTCTTCTCCTGGGACGGCGCCGGGGAGGACAGTCAACGACTGTTCTCCCACTTCAGGGAAGTGGGCAAGAAGTACAACGCGACCATGACGTACTTCCTCAGCGGCGTTTACATGCTCCCCGAGGAGAAGAAAGAGGCATACGACCCGCCGCGCCACTCGCCCGGATCGTCGGACATCGGCTTCAACGACGTCCAGGGCGTCCGTGACACCGTGACCCAGCTCCGCGGCGCCTGGCTGGACGGCAATGAGATCGGCACTCACTTCAACGGCCATTTCTGCGGCCCCAAGAACGGCGTGGGAACCTGGTCGCCGGGGGAGTGGCGAAGCGAGATCCGGCAGGCCAAGAAGTTCGTCGGCAGCTGGAAGACGCACACCGGACTCAAGGACCTGCCGCCGCTGCCCTTCGACTACGACAAGGAGCTGGTCGGCGGCCGGGCGCCCTGTCTGGAAGGCCAGCACAACCTCATTCCCGCGGCCAAGTCCATGGGCTTCCGCTACGACGCGAGTTCCTCAGGCGGCCGCCAGATCTGGCCGGACAAGATCAAGGGCATCTGGGACTTCCCACTGCAGGACGTGCCGGTGCCCGGCCGCCATTTCGAGACGCTGTCCATGGACTACAACTTCCTTGCCAACCAGTCCGGGACCACCAAGGGCGATCCCGACAAGCGGGAGGCCTGGGGCGAGCAGATGAGGGACGGGCTGCTCGCCGGTTTCGAGCGCGCCTACCACGGCAACCGAGCACCGTTCTTCATCGGCGACCACTTCGAGTCCTGGAACGGCGGTACCTATATGCGCGCCGTGGAGAGCGTGATCGAGACTGTCTGTACCAAGGAGGGCGTGCGCTGTGTGTCCTTCAAGCAGCTGGCCGACTGGCTGGATGCCCAGGACCCCGAAGTGCTGGCGAAGCTACGCAAGTTGGACGTAGGCGAGGTGCCGAGGAACGGCTGGGCCCGGCTGGCCGAGACCCAGTCCTATCCGCCGCTCACCCCGCCGACGCACCATGCGCCGTCGATGCACGCGCCCGCCTCGCAGGAGCCGGAGGACAACGGCGAGGACGATGACGACGACGGGGACGACAACAGGCCGCCCAAGGTCAGACGGGCTGGGGAGTAGCCGCCAGCCGCTCGTCGAGCACAAAGGCGGGGTCGACCTGAGCCGCCAGGTCGGCCCCCGTCTTCGCATTGCCCCAACTCTCCGCGTTCCGCAGGTGGAAGTGCACCATCTGGCGCGTGTACCGCTCCCAGTCGCGCCGCTCATAGGTGCCGTCCGCCGTCTCCCGCAGGGTGCGCAGCGCCTTCCGGTTGGGCTCCTCGAGCAGCTCGAAGAGGGGCGGGCGGCCCTTCTCCATGGCGCGCACCCAGTCGGAGTGGCCGAAGGTGGTGAGCAGGTCGTCACCGGCCTCCTCGCGCAGGAAGTCCAGGTCGTCCTGCCCCTGCACCTTGTTGCCGATCACCCGCAGGCTGATCCCGAAGTCCCTTGCGTACGCCTTGTACTGGCGGTAGACGGCGATGCCCTTGCGGGTGGGCTCGGCCACCAGGAAGGTCATGTCGAAGCGGGTGAACATCCCGGAGGCGAAGGAGTCGCTGCCCGCCGTCATATCGACGACCACATACTCCCCGGGGCCGTCGACGAGGTGGTTCAGGCACAGCTCGACCGCACCCACCTTGGAGTGGTAGCAGGCGACCCCGAGGTCGGCCTCGGTGAAGGGCCCGGTCGCCATCAGCCGGACCGGGGCGCCCCGGTCCAGCCGTACGGTGCGGGCGCAGGCCCGGTACACCGGATTGTCCTCGTCGACGCGCAGCAGCCGGGAGCCCTCGCCGGGCGGAGTGGTCTTGATCATGGTCTCGGCGGAGGGGATGCGCGGGTTCGTGCCTCGCAGATAGTCCTTGATCAAGGGCAGTTGGGCACCCATCGCGGGCAGCTCGGCGGCCTCCGCCTCATCCAGCCCGAGCGCGGCGGCCAGGTGCTGGTTGATGTCGGCGTCCACCGCGATGACGGGCGCGCGGTCCCCGGCGAGGTGACGGATGAAGAGCGAGGACAGCGTGGTCTTGCCGCTGCCGCCCTTCCCCACGAAAGCGATCTTCATGTTCACCAAGCGTAGGCGTACGGGTGCGCCATGTGAGAGTGGTGGGTGAATAAGACCACTCCTTCGGGGGGTGTTGGACTGGAGTGCGTACTGTCTTACCCATGAGTACGACTGCCGATCCGCTGGCCGCCCTGGGGGCGCTCCCAGGCGTCGCCGATTCCGTGGACTCCGTACGCAAGGCCGTGGACCGGGTGTACGGGCACCGGGTGATGCGCCGCCGCGGCAATGAGGTCACCGCCGAGGCCGCGTTGCGCGGGGCGCGGGGTTCGGCCGCGCTGTCCGGTGCCGACTGGGCCCTGGAAGAAGTGCGCCGCCGCACCGACTTCAGCGGCGAAGGCGAACCCCGCACGGTGGGCGGGGCGTTGCGGCTGACCGCCGAGGCGGGTCAACTGCTGAGTGTGTGGCGGCAGTCGCCGCTTCGGGTGCTCGCCAGGCTGCACCTGGTGGCGGCCGGCGGGACGGAGGTACAGGACCGGATCGGGCGGCCCCGGTTGCCCGGCGAGCCGGTGGATGAGCCGCTGGTCGCGCTGGCGCTGCCGGAGGCCGGTGAGATGTCGGGCCGACTCGAGGGTCTGGCCGAGTTGTTGATTGCCGGAAGCCAGGCGCCCGCCCTGGTGACGGCGGCTGTGGTGCACGGTGAACTGCTGGCCCTGCGCCCCTTCGGCTCCCACAACGGGCTGGTCGCCAGGGCGGCCCAGCGGATCGTGCTGATCGGCAGCGGTCTGGACCCCAAGTCGATCTGCCCTGCCGAGGTCGGGCATGCGGAACTGGGGCGGGACGCCTATCTGGAGGCTCTGGACGCCTACGCCTCCGGAACTCCGGAGGGAGTGGCGGCCTGGATCGCCCACTGCGCCCGGGCGGTGGAACTGGGCGCGCGGGAGACCGCGGCCGTCTGTGAGGCGCTCCAGCGGGGCGCGGCCTGAGCGGCTCCAAGAGTGATGAGGCCGATGCCGTCAACTCCTCGGCGCCGATGGCGTGTTGAGGTGTGCTGACACACAATGCGGCGGTGCCGGACAAGTCCTGGCACCGCCGCTGGCATGTCCATCGGGTTACCAAGCGTGCACGAAATTCGCCCATCAGGCCGGGTACTTTGCCCGCTGCCTGGTGCGACTGGCCCGTAATCGACGGGTCGGCGTCGCGTGGGTGCCCGACGTTCATGCGCGGTCCGTGGGCCGTGGTGCGTAGAGGGCGTCCTCCCGGATGTCCCTGGTCTCGCGGGCCGTTGACTCCTTTCTACTACCGCCGTCAGGCAAGCGGAAGGCTAGGCCCCAGTTCTTTACTTTTGTCTTTAAAGTCGGGCAATACGGGCAGGGCTCTGGGTGTTGCCCCGGCGGCGGCCGGCCAGCCAGAGCAGGCCCGCGGTGGCTGCCGCGGTGCCGACCGCGACCGTCACCAGGGTGGAGGTGGACGGCCTGGGCAAGGACGACAGCCGGCGCTTGAGCCGGACCGGGCGGCTGAAGGTGAGAACCGGCCAGTCGCGGGTCAGGGCCTCCCGGCGCAATGCACGGTCGGGATTGACGGCGTGTGGATGGCCCACGGACTCCAGCATCGGTATGTCCGTCACCGAGTCGCTGTAGGCGTAGCAGCCGGCCAGGTCGTACCCCTCCGACTCGGCCAGCTCCCGCACCGCCTCGGCCTTGGTGGGGCCATAGGCGTAGTACTCGACCTCGCCGGTGAAGGCGCCGTCCTCCACGGCCATCCTGGTGGCCACCACCCGGTCGGCTCCCAGCAGCCTGCCGATGGGTTCGACGACTTCGGCGCCGGAGGTGCTGACGATCACCACATCGCGGCCGGCGGCGTGGTGCTCCTCGATCAATGAGGCCGCCTCGTCGTAGATGATCGGGTCGATCAGCTCGTGCAGCGTCTCGGCGACGATCTCGCGGACCTGTTGGACATTCCAGCCCCGGCAGAGTTCGGAGAGATACTCCCGCATCCGCTCCATCTGTTCGTGGTCCGCACGGCCCGCAAGGAAGACGAACTGTGCATACGCGGTGCGCAGTACGGCGCGCTTGTTGATCAAACCGCCTTGGTAGAAGGACTTGCTGAAGGTGAGCGTGCTCGACTTCGCAATGACCGTCTTGTCCAGATCAAAGAACGCTGCCGTTCGAGGCAGGGAGTGGTTTTCCACGCCGCCGAGCATAGAGGCCCTCCATTCGGCGTAAGCTGAGGCGTGTGGGTTTGCCTGAGAAGGCTCTCGGGTACACCATGGAAGTCACGGATCGTTCGCGACCGTGTCTAACCCGGCCCGACTCCTCCCCCCCCGAGTCGGCCGTGGGGACGACCCCCGCTCTCCCCCCCGGCGGGGGTCGTCGCATGTCCGGATGCGTTTCGAGCACCTCGCTCGCCCTCCCTTCGCCTCGCTGGACCCAGTCGGCGCCAGCGCTGCCTCCTTGATACACGTGACGGAGCGTAATCGGCGGGCTGCTCTGTGGAAGTCACCGGTATAGGTGAGTGGGATATTCACAACCGCCGAGTTGTCCACAGTTTTTCACCAAGATCCACACGATTTCCCGGTTCGTTGCACGGTGATTCCGCACGAGTTCCGCGACGTTCGCAGAGGCGCGAGCGCGGCGTGAGACGTGGAGGAGGGGAGAGCCGTGACGGGATCCATCACATCCGATTGGCCTGCCGCCGCCGAGGAGCGGCAGGGAAGACCGTTGATTGTCACCGAGGACGAAGCGCTTCTGGACGATCTGCTGCGATTGTGCGCCGCGGCCGGCGCCATGCCGGAGGTCACCCAGCGGCCGCCCGGGCGCGGCGGGGGCTGGGCCACGGCGCCACTGGTCCTGGTGGGTGACGACTGCGCGGCCCGGATGGGCGGCGCGGCACACCGCGAGGGCGTGGTGCTGGTCGGTACCGATCCGGATGACTCCGGCATCTGGCAGCGGGCCGTGGAGATCGGCGCCCGACAGGTGGTGGTGCTGCCCGACGGAGAGAGCTGGCTGGTCGACCGGATCGCCGACGCGGTGGAGGGCGCCGGACGCCCGGCACTCACCGTCGGGGTCATCGGCGGCCGGGGCGGCGCCGGCGCCAGCACCCTGGCCTGCGCACTGGCCGTCTGCGCGGCCCGGGCGGGGCACCGCACCATGCTGATCGACGGCGATCCGCTGGGCGGCGGCCTGGATGTGCTGCTCGGCGGCGAACGGGCGGAGGGGCTGCGCTGGCCGGCGTTCGCCGGATCGCGCGGGCGGGTGGCCGGCCGCGCCCTGGAGGAGTCGCTGCCCGAACTGCACGCACTGCGCCTGCTGAGCTGGGACCGCGGCGACTGCGCGGCCGTCCCGCCGGAGGCCATGCGGGCGGTGCTCGCCGCCGCCCGCAGGCGCGGGGGGATCGTGGTGGTCGACCTGCCGCGCAGGCTGGACGGGGCCGCTGCGGAAGCGCTGGAACAGCTCGACCTGGGGCTGCTGTTGGTGCCTTCGGAGCTGCGCGCCGTGGTGGCCGCACACCGGGTCGCGGCCGTGGTCGGGATGATGCTGGGCGATCTGCGGCTGGTGGTGCGCGGGCCCTGCGGGCCGGGGCTGGACGGCGGCGAGGTGGCCCGGCTGCTGGGGCTGCCCCTCGCCGGTGAACTGCCCCTGGAGCCGGGGCTGTCGCAGACCTTGATCGCCGGACGTCCGCCGGGTGCGGACGAGAAGGGTCCGCTCGCCCGGTTCTGCGCCGGGTTCTGGGAGCAGGCCCTGGTGGACGAGGGGGGTGTGCCGGTATGAGCGCCGCCCTGCTGGATGCCTCCCTGTTGGACGCCGTGCGGTTGCGGCTGGCGGAGAGCGGCGCGGAGCCGACGCCCGCCCGGGTGGCCGAGGCCCTGCGTGGCGAGGGGCGGCTGCTCGGAGACGCCGAAGTGCTGGGCATCGTGGCCCGGTTGAGGTCCGAGCTGGTCGGGGCCGGGCCGCTGGAGCCGCTGCTCGCCGAACCGGAGGTGACCGACGTCCTGGTCACCGCGCCCGACCAGGTATGGGTGGACCGCGGCACGGGGCTGGAGCGTTCGGAGGTGCGGTTCGCCGACGCCGCGGCGGTCCGCCGGCTCGCCCAGCGGCTGGCGGCGATCGCCGGACGCCGGCTGGACGATGCCCGGCCCTGGGTGGACGCCCGGCTGCCCGACGGCACCCGGCTGCACGCGGTGCTTCCCCCGGTGGCGGTCGGCTCGGCCTGTCTGTCACTGCGGGTGGTGCGGCCCAGGGCGTTCTCCCTGGACGAACTCGTCGCGGCGGGCACGGTGCCGCCCGGCGGCCAGTGGCTGCTGCGTGCGGTGCTGGACGCCCGGCTCTCCTTTGTGATCAGTGGTGGGACCGGCTCGGGCAAGACCACGCTGTTGTCGAGCCTGTTGGGGCTGGTGGCGCCGGACGAGCGGATCGTGCTTGCCGAGGATTCGGCCGAACTGCGCCCGGACCACCCCCATGTGGTGCGGCTGGAGACCAGGCCGGCCAATCAGGAGGGCACCGGCCTGGTGACTCTGCGGGACCTGGTGCGTCAGGCGCTGCGGATGCGGCCGGACCGGCTGGTCGTCGGGGAGGTGCGCGGCCCCGAGGTCACGGACCTGCTGGCAGCGCTCAATACTGGCCATGAGGGCGGCTGTGGGACGGTCCATGCGAATGCCGCGGCGGATGTGCCGGCGCGGCTGGAGGCCCTGGGGTCCACCGCCGGGCTAGACCGGGCGGCGCTGCACAGCCAGTTGGCGGCCGCGTTGTCCGTGGTGATCCATCTGGTGCGGGACCGCAGCGGCCGGCGGCGCATCGCAGAGGTGCATGTGCTGGCGCGCGACCGGACCGGCCTGGTCACCACCGTGCCCGCCGCCGTCCGGGGCCCCAAGGGCTTTGACAGGGCGGCAGGTTGGGCCCGGCTGGCGGCGCTGTGCGGGCGGGCCGGGGGTGCGCGATGAGAGCGGCGGCCGATGTATCGCAGGCGCTTCTGGTGTGCGGGGCACTGCTGTGTGCGGCCATGGCGGTGTGGCTCTCGGCCCGCCAGGGGCAGGAGTTGCGACGGTTGCGGATGCTCCTCGCCGGGGGCGGATCCCTGCCCATGGCCGGCACCTCCCCATGGCGGAGGGGCGAGGAAACGCTGGACCGGCTGTGGCAAATCGCCGCTCAACGGCGGGAGTTGCTCTGTCTGCCGGTGGGTGGCGCCTTCTCTCTGCTGGGTGAGTCTCCTCTGCCGCTTCTCGGCGCGCTGGCGGCCTTGCCGCTGGTGCGCCGGTGGCTGGCCGCCCGGCGGCGGCAGCGGGAGCGGGAGGGCCGGGAGGCCGCCGTGATCGAGCTGTGCGGAACGCTGGCGGGCGATCTGCGGGCGGGGCGGCAGCCCGGCGAGGTGATGGCCGCGGTCTGCCCGGTGGAGCTCGGCCCGGCCTGGCCCGCGGTGTCGGCGGCGGCCAGGTTTGGCGGCGAGGTGCCGGCGGCCCTGCGGAGGGCGGCCGGAGAGCCGGGTGCCGAAGGACTGAACGCCATGGCCGCCTGCTGGCAGGTGGCGGTCGAGGGAGGTGCGGGGCTGGCAGCCGGGCTGGAGCGCGTCGGTGCGGCCCTCAGCGCCGAGCGCGATCAACGGGAGGAGCTGGCCGCCCAGTTGGCCGGAACCAGATCCACCGCGGTGATGCTGGCCCTGCTGCCCGCTCTGGCCCTCCTCATGGGCAGCGCGCTGGGGGCGGATCCGCTGCGGGTGCTGCTGCACACCCCCGCTGGGCTCGGCTGCCTGGCTCTCGGCGGGCTGCTGGAGTGCGCCGGCGTCCTCTGGACACGGCGGATCGTCCAGGCGGCGGGCACGTCCGGAGAGAGGCGCACGAGATGAGCGGGAAGTACGCCTCGGACCTGGCCCTCGCCGTTGGGCTGACGGTCGCGGCTGCCTGCGCGGTGGCCGGATTGCACGGGGCCCGCCTGCGTGGATCGGCCGGCCGCCGGGCGATGCGGCTGTTCGGGCGCCCTACGGCGGCCACACCGGCAGGCCGGCTGGGCGAGTGGGCCCGGCGGGGTGCCGCCGCACCGGGCGCTGTGGAAGCGGCCGGCACGGGAGTCCTCGTCTTCGCCGTCCTCGGCGGTGCTCTGGGGGCTGTGGCGGCGGCTGCCGCCGGATGGGCCGTGTGGCGCCGGCGCCGGGCACGCCCGGCTGCCCGTGTGGCAGCGAGGGACGCACGGCGGGTCCTGGACCAGCTTCCGCTGGCCGCCGACCTCCTGGCGGCCTGTCTGGCCGCCGGAGCCGCGCCCTGCGCGGCCGCTGAGGAGGCCGGGGGATCGCTGGGCGGCCCGGTGGGGGAGCGACTGGCTCAGGCCGCGGCGGAGCTGCGTCTGGGCGGCGAGCCCGCCACCGCCTGGGGGCGGCTGGCGGAGCTGCCCGGCGCGCGGGGGCTGGCCCTGTGCCTGGAACGGGCACATGAGACCGGGGTTCCCGCGGTGGAGCCCATGTCCCGGCTGGCCGGACGCCTGCGGTCCGCACAGGCCCGGGCGGCGGGCATACGGGCCCGGCGAGCCGGCGTGCTGGCCACGGCCCCGCTGGGGCTGTGCTTCCTCCCGGCCTTCCTGACGGTCGGGGTGGTGCCCATGGTGATCGGGCTGGCCGGCGGGCTGCGTCCGTGAAGCCTGTGAAGCCCGAGAAGCGGTTCCGCCCGGTGGCCGAGGCGCGGTCGCGGGGCGGATGCCATGACGCGAGATCACGAGAACGACATCAAGAGAACCCGGGAAGCCGGGACATCCGGAAGGGAGACGGAAATGGTCATGCGGTGGTGGGGGCGGCGCCTGGTCGCGCTGCGGTGCGCCGGACAGCGGGGCATGTCGACGGCCGAGTACGCGGTCGGAACGGTGGTTATCTAGGGTGAGTGATTCCCTTCAGGTATGTGAGGCAAGTAGGGTGGATCTCTACTTGCCTGCACGATATCTGGGGGGTGTTAAGGCACGTT